>NZ_OPYI01000004.1 GCF_900343085.1 Aedoeadaptatus coli
AAGGCGGACAAAGGGAGTGGCGCTACTGCTTACGGGCCTACACCAACTGGTTTGAGGAGATCACCAACAGCTTTGATTACCCGTGGAGTAACGGCTACGTGGAAGGAACGCACAACAAGATCAAGACGGTGAAGCGTGTGGCCTTTGGGATGCAAAACTTTCATCATTTCCGAACAAAACTGCTTTTTGTCTGTTCAAAAGATCGGTGATAGATGGCATTTGGGAAAACAAAAAGGAGCCTAGTTTTCACTAGACTCCCCAATGGTTGACATAGAACCCTTTTTTTGTGCCCTTTTTTCAAATGTCGTGGAAAATTTTTCGAAAAGCCCTTATGTCATACTTCCAGGTGATGGATGCTTTACAACGATAGACTAAACTAAAGCTATCAAGAGATTCAATTGATGAAGAAGAAAGGAGTCCTCTATGAAAAAGAGACGCATTGCCCTTCTCCTTGTGGCGGCCTTGATCTGCATGCCGTTCGTTTCAACGAATGTTTATGCCGGCCGGGGCAACATTATGCCCGATGGGGAAGAGTACCTGCCCTTTATCGACGTGGACGAGGATAGTTGGTACAGCTTCTACGTCCAATGCGCTTACCACGAGGGAATTATTAACGGGCGAACGAAAACCACCTTTGACCCCGAAGGCTACGTGACCATGGGGGAAGTGGCCACCATGGCGGCGAAACTGCACGATCGATTAATGGAACGATATACCGACTTTGAAGCGAATCGCACCTCGCCGTGGTACGGGCAATACCTGCGCTACTGTTACGACAACGGAATTTACAGAAATCCGAAAGTCGCACAAGGCCAAGTCACGCTCGATGCCTGCGAAAATTGGAAGGCACCGGCGAAGCGAAGGGACGTCGCGGGCATGTTTGCCTACGTGGATCAGCGGCCGGGGCGGGGGTTTTTAAATCCCGACGTGCCCTTAACGGACATTCCCGATGTGGACAGAAGCACGCCCCACCATCAAGAGATCCTGAGGATGTACCGCATGGGGGTGGCTGTCGGCGACGAATGGATGCGCTTTAACCCCGACGGAAAGATCCGCCGCAACGAAGCGGTGGCATTGGCCGTGCGCCTTTTGTATGACGACGCCAGAGTGGAACTGCCGAAAGGATAAGACGATCACCTGAAAGTAAGAGAGACATGAAAGAAAAAGGAGGACATCATGGGATTTGTTAAAGCATTTACCGGCGCTTTAGGCGGAAGCTTCGCCGATCAGTGGAAAGATTTTTACATGGTGCCAGAAGGCATTCCTGCCACGGCAGCGATTTTTGCCGCCGAAGCCAAGGGAATCAACCACGGCCGCGGCGAAAACACCAAGGGAAGCGACAACATTATTACCTCGGGCAGCAAGATCATCGTGCCCGAAGGGACGGCCCTCATTACCATGAAAGACGGCGCCATTACAGGCATTGTCGCCGAGCCCGGCGGATTCATCTACGAAACCGACGATCCAAACGCCCAAAGCATTTTCACCACGGAAGATCCCGTGGGCAGCCTGATTCAGTCCACCTGGGAAAAAATTCAATTCGGCGGCCAAGCCGGCGCCCAACAATTGGCCTTCTACGTCAATTTAAAGGAGATTCCCAACAATCGCTTCGGCACACAAAGTGAAATTTATTGGGATGACGCCTTTTTCGGCACCCAAGTCGGCGCAGTGACCCGAGGCACCTACACCTTGCAGATCGTGGATCCCTTGCTCTTCGTGAAAAATTTCGTGCCGCAAAAATTCTTGATCCAAAACGCGCCGGTCTTCGATTTCGGCGACATGGACAACGACGCGGCGGAACAGCTCTTTAACGAAGTGGTTGGCTCCCTCTCCGCCGCCTTCTCCAACTACACCAACGATCCCTCCAAGGGCAATCGCATGAGCCGCATTCAAGGGGATCAAATGGGCTTCGCCAAGAGCCTCACCGACGCCGTGGAAGAAGGCTATCAATGGAAGACGGGCCGCGGCCTGCAAATTGTGAAGACCGCCATCCTGGCCATGGAATACGACGAAGACACCAAGGCCATGATGAAAGATGTGAAGCGTGCCGATGCCCTCTCCGGGGCCCGAGGCAATTCCTTTATGCAACAATCCGTGGCCCGCGGCATGCAGGCGGCGGGAGAAAACGGCGGCGGCGCCAACATGGCCTTTATGGGCATGGGTATGGGCGCGGCAGGGAATGTTATGGGCGCGACACAGCAGCCGGTGAATCAACAGGCAGGCGTTCAAAATGCGGCCAACCAAGCTCCGCCGGCGCAGGACGCTGATCCCACGGAAAAGCTCATTCAAATGAAAAAATTGCTGGACGCCGGCGTCATTACCGAGGATGAATTCAACAAAATCAAATCCGAACTATTGGGACTTTAGAGGTGGATTATGGCTGATGAAAAGATGAACACCGCCCTTGCGGAAGAAGACAAAGCCAACGGCCAAATCAAATGCCCGAAATGCGGCGCCACGGACATTCAGACCAACACGAAAACCGGAAAGCTGCGCTGCAATTTCTGTCGCCACGAATTTGAACTGATTCGCGCGGCGGACGATGCGGCCATCGAGACCTTAAAGGGAAGCACCGTAAGCGGCGGCGCCAAAGACATCGACGCCGATGCCGAGGATGTCATCACCTTAAAATGCGAAAGCTGCGGCGCGGAAGTCGTCGTGGATACGGCCTCCTCCACTCAGGCCCGCTGCCACTGGTGCCGCAACACCCTTTCCATTAACGATGTCATTCCAAACGGCGCCGTGCCCGACGTGCTCCTGCCCTTCAGCATCTCCAAGGCAGAGGCCCAGAAGGAAATCGAGGCATTCGTCGGCGAGCGAAGAAAATTCGCCCATCCGAAATTTTCAAGGGAATTTACCACGGAAAATATCTGCGGCGTTTACCTTCCCTATATGCTGGTGGATGTGAACGGCCACATGAATCTGTCCGGGGAAGGCGAAATCGAAACCAACAGCTACATGGTCAAAGACGACGACGGGGAACACAGGGAATACGATGTGGACACCTACCACGTGGAGCGGGACTTCGACATTACCATCGACGATCTTCCCATCGAATCCAGCAGCGACAAATTGGATTACAAATCCAAGACCAAGACCACCAACATCATTAATTCCATTTTGCCCTTCGACACGGAAAATTGCGTGGCCTACAATGCCAATTACCTTCGGGGCTATACCTCGGAGAAGCGGGACACAAACATCGGAAGCTTGAAAGACATTACCGACGTGCAAAGCGCCGACGTAGCCCGCCTGGCCATTGTGGACACCTTAAAGGACTACGACCGGGGCGTGCACTGGAAACAGGAAGATTTCACCGTGAAAGGCGACGCGTGGAAGGCGGCCTATTTGCCCGTGTGGCTTTACAGCTACATGCAGATCAAGGGAAAGAAGCAGCTCCTCCACTACGTGGCCGTCAACGCCAGAACCAAAGAGACCATGGGAAGCGTGCCCATTAACTACGGCAAACTCTCTCTCGTCTCCCTTCTCGTGGAAATCGCGAGCTTCTTTGCCGCCGTCGTCCTGCGAATTATTTTAGCCATGGATTTCTTCGACGGCACGAAGATTCAAGAGGGCCGGGACATTGTCTGGTTCCTGCTTTTGGGCGGCTTTATCTACTTCTTCAGCATGGTAAAAAAATACAGAAATCAAGACGCCCGCCATACCTACGAATTCGAAACGAAGAGCGAAGTCTCCAATTTGGATTGCGTGGATGAGTTCCTGCACTCGGAACACGGCGTGACCACGAGCCGCATCGCGAAGGAAAACTACATGGACTTAAAAGGCGACGACGTGAAAAAGATCATGAAAGAGAAGAAGAAAAAGAAGTAAATCTCCCGTGCGACCAGAAAGAGATAAACCGCGTAGGCCGAAAGGAGAAAACCAAGAAAAAGACGCATTGCAGAAAACGCCGCGGCGGAAGTGATGGACCGGCTGAAGAAGATGAGCCTGTTGGATGAGGGTTATTACGCTACGGACGTTCTGCCCGAGACGGCAAATTACAACAATCACGGGGAGGAAGGCTTCCGCGTCACCCTGCGCAAAGACAATCCCGTGGATAAAAACCTCACCGATCACGTACGCCATTTCTTTATTAACAAAACCGGCACGGCGATTTTAGAATACGATCCGGTTACCGACGGCTACAAAGAAGTGCTGGGCGTCAATTAACCGGCGAAAGAGCTCGCAGAGGCGGGCTCTTTTTTTGCGGGCACAAAAAAACCGCGGAGGATATCCGCGGCTTCACTGTTCACTTTCGTCGATGACAAAGCCCGTAATGCGCGCCTGAATGGCCAGCTGGGTGCGGCTGGTAAAGCTCGTCTTGTCCATCAGGTGCATGACGTGGGTCTTCACCGTGTTCAGAGAGATCTCCAATTTGCTCGCGATCTCGTCGTTTCCGGCGCCGGTGGTCAAAAGGCGCAGCACCTGAATTTCCCGAGGCGTGAACTCCGTGGATTTCGCCAGGCCCAGTTGAATCACCGGGGTTTGTTCAGGATAAATGGATTCCCCGGCCAGGGTGCGGCCGATTACCTCGAGGATGCCGGCCTCCGAGGCTTCCTTGTACCAAAAACTGTCGATGCCTATGGCCTTTGCCCGATCCATCCAGGAAACTTCCGGCATGCTGGTGACGGCGACGATTTTTATCTCCGGCCTCAGCTTCTTTATTTTTTCCGCCGCGTCCAATCCGTTGGAGCCGTCTTGCATGAGAATGTCCATAATCACCAAATCCAAGTCCCCGTTCAGGACGTAGGTGTCGGCAAACATGGCCGTGTCCACGGAATACACCACCTCGTAATCGGGACTTTTGTCCAGAATAAGGCGAAAAAGCTCGCGGGAGACGAATTGATCGTCGACGATCATGAGTTTATACGTCACGAAAACCTCCTTTCGTCCAGGATAAATCCAATTCAAAGAACGACTCTCTTCGAACGGCCAGACTGCCGTCGTAATAGGCCAGGCGTTGGCGCATGTTTTTCAAGCCGCCCTTTTCCTCCACCGGGCCCGTGGGCAAGTCGCCGTCGTTTTTAATGCAGCAGGTAAATGTGGGCCCTTGATCTTTCAGCGTGATCCAAATCTTTTTGGCGTGGCCGTGGCGAATGGCGTTATTTAACGCCTCGTGGACCAATTCCACCAAGACCGCCTGATCTTCCTTGCTTTCGGGGACCTCGCCTTCCACCATGACGTGCACGCCGATGGCCCCGCCGTGGTAATAAACTTGTCCCAGGCCGAGGCAACTTTCACAGGCTCCTCCTTTTCGTCGAAAAGAAGAAGGCATTCCCCCCACAGGGTCTCCAACCGGCGGCGATCCTCCGGCGTCTTCTCCGCCTTTTCCAAATAGCGCCTGAAATAAATCAGTGCCTGGCCCAGGCGGTCGTGAATTTTTATTTTGGCCTGTAAAGTTTCCTTTAGCCTCGTGTATTCGCCGATTTTTTCCCGGTACACCTTTAATTCGGCGTTCATCCGCTGATTGGCCCGGGTAATTTTTTCGATTTCCTCGTACAGAGCCCACTCCAGGGTAATGTCGTAGGCCAAGGTTTCTTTCACCAAGCCGTGGTGGATGATTTTAATCTGCCACACCTTGGAATTGCTTTCGACGATCAAAGGCTCCCGCTGCAAAATTTTTGTCCGAGGCTTAATGCGATTGGCTTCGATGTCTCTGGCGCAGAGCAAGTCGTTGACGAGCTTTTTTCCGAAGACCTGATAGCTGATTTCCTGCATTTGGCGGTTCACCAACAGAGGCGTGCCGTCAAGTTTCGAAAAGCAAATCCCGTCGGGAAGATTGTCCACGCTTTCTTTTACGGAGTTTTCCCCCAGCTGTTCCTTTTTTAGGATGGAAAGTTTTCGCGCCAGGGCGCCTTCAAAAAGGAGCAAAAGCAGGAGATAGGCGATGAAGCCGAAAAGGGGCATGGACAGAAAATACGTGGCCACGTGCATGTGCCCGGTGCCCAGCTCCGCCACCACTTGGGCGGGAAGAAGTGCGGCCGCGACCAAGAGGGCGCTCAGAAGAACGAGGCCCGATACGCGCAAGGTGAGGATCGCCTCCACGGAAAGATCCAGGGCGATGAGAAGGATCACGAGGCTTGCGATAAATAACGGGGCGAGGCCGGCTGTGGAAAGATTAAGCATCGATCATCACCGCCTTACTGATGGAGAAGCGCCGAATGCAGAGCATCTCTTCAAATTCCTCCGTAAAGGCGACGCCTTTCGGGGGAAGCACCTCGAGGATTTCTCTTTTCAGGGAGATCTTCTCCTCGGTTTCCACGTAGATGGAAAGCAGAAGATCCTCGTCGTCTTCCTTAAAGTGAATAAATAGCGCCGAGAGAAAATGGAGATGGGCCTCCAAGATGATTTGAAAAGCGGCGTAAAGACTCAGACCGAGAGCGGCATCCACTACGCCCTCCACCGTCCAGGTGTCGGAGGTAATCACGCCTTTCAGCCGCAGGTAGTCCAGGGATTCGTCGAAGGCCAGGCGCACCTCGGAAAGGGTAAGGCTCTTTTTGTTCCTGGCAAGCAAAAATAAATTGGAGAAGCGCTTAATGTATACATTCAGTAGGCAGGCGCCCTTTAAGGCGTCTTCATAGGCCCCCTTCTCCTCGGGCAGCGCGGCCATAATGGTTTTCAGCTGAGCGAATTGGGGCTTGAGATGTTCGTTAATGGCGGCGCGAATCTCCTTCTGCTCTTCCACCTTGGCCATTTCTTCCCTTAATTTGTTATTGGCCATGAGCAATTCGTTTTCGTTGAGCATTTCCTCGTTGACGGAGAGAAGCTGTGCCTTCAGGCGGTTGAAATCCGTGAGATCCACAAACCAAAAACAGCTGCCCCCATGAATGGGCGAACTCTCGAGGAGCGTGTTTTCGTCCACGGCGATGGCGCGGCTTTCGGCCCGCATCACTGCATCGGCGCTGACCTCCGGGCCCTTGTTTGGCTTCACGACCATGTTCCCTTTTAAATCCATCATGCCCATATTCAGTGACGAGAGACTTAGAAACGTGTCGTAGCCGCGATTGGAAGCGATGAGCCGCGTAAAGACCAAGGATTCGATAAAGAGAATCACCGTGAGGCTGTTAAACTCCGCACTTTGAAAGGCGATCTTCACATAGTGAAAAGAGGGCGCATCCGCAATGTAGTACATGGTGTAGATAAAACAAAGGGCCAAAACCCCCACCGGGGCGGCGATGGATCGCAGGCGCTTTTGTGCCAAGGACCGCTTCGAGGTAATGATCAAAGTCAGGGCGGCGAGAAGGAGGATGTAGCCGTTGACGAGAAGATACGCCGGGCCGTACTGTTTAAAGCCCGAGGCGTGGGCGTAGGGAACGAAGACGAGGCCGTGGAGATCGTTGGTCAAAATCAAAAGAATCAACGATGCGGTGGGAATCCAAAAGAGATACCAGCGCCTGTCGATGGCCTCTCGCTCCGATTTGCCCACGTAGAGGGACGTGAAAAAGACCAAATGGACCGTGGTGAGAATGAAAAAGTAGTATATGTAGCGAATCCAATGAACGGCCGTGGAAGATACGATAAGGATTTCGTATTTCACCGTGCGCGTCGCCAAATAGCCGATAAGCAAAAGGGAGATCAGCTTAAATCGCCGGGCCACGTCGGCGCGGAGCACGCGATTTTCCATATTTTTCGCCCAGAGAAGAAAGACAAGGGCGTAGAGGAAAAACACCAAGGTCTTCCCCGTAAAAGGCAATGCATCACGGGCCTCTGCCAATTGAACGGCCGCGGCCGCGGCAATTAAAAGAATCGAGAAGATATAGGTCGTGATCTCTTTTCGGTACATGGGGAACTCCTTCTGAGGCGGCACGGGGGCCGCGCATCTTTTAAAACACTTTGGTTCTTTATTATTATATCAAGAAAAATCGCCCCATGGGCTTCATTTCCGCGGCAACTGGCCGGGCCGGCTTCGCATCGCCGGGCGTGCGTGGATTTCGTTATACGAAATGAATAATTTCGCTTTTATGAATAGACAGGGAGAAAGAAAATCGCTACACTGTGTTTAAAAGATAAAGGATAAACACTATCATTAATGAAAGGAGATCTGTTTGAACACCTATCGAAAATTATTTTCTTACATACCGGAGAAGCGAAGTAACGGCTTTTTATCGGCCGCCTTTTCCGTGATCGCCGTGTGCTGTCATTTATTCGGCTATTACTGTCTGTGGCTCGCCCTAAAGGCCATTTTCATTCAACAGGATTTCAGCGCGGGCAGCGATTACGCCCTTCGCGTGGTAGCGGCATTTGTCGCTTACGGGATTCTCTATTTTCTCGGCACATGGATGAGCCACTTGGCGGCCTTTCGCTTGGAGACCCGCCTGAGGGAAAAGGGCATCGATCATCTCTTGACGGCGTCCAATACTTTTTACGACAAAAACCAATCGGGGCGCGTGCGCAAAATCATCGACGACAATGTGGAGCAGACCCATATGGCCGTGGCCCATTTGATTCCCGATCAGACCGTGGCCATTTTAACGCCCATTCTTATGTTTGTCGTCATCGGCCTGGTGGATTTGCGGCTGGCTGGCTTTTTCGGCGTCATCGTCCTCTTGTCGGGCTTCCTCTGCTTCAAAATGATGGGGGAAAAAGAGTTTATGAGCGCCTATATGGAGCAGCTGGATCTGTTAAATGCCGAAGCCGTGGAATACGTGCGGGGCATGCAGGTGGTGAAGCTGTTTGCCGCGCCCATCGTGAGCTTTAAGCGCCTGTACGGTACCATCAACGATTACGCCGACATGGTTTATAACTACTCCATGTCCTGCCGCATTCCCTATGTCACCTTTCAGTGGTTATTGAATTTATTTATCGTGGCGCCTGTTTTCTACGCAGTCTACCGCGTAGGGGCGGGAGACGCCGGGGGCCTGTGGGCGGCAAAGGCCTTGTTCTTCGCGCTGTTTATGGGCATGTTCTTTGCCAACATTATGAAGATTATGTATGTGTCCATGTATCACGTGCAGGCCAATCGCGCCGTGGATACATTGGAGGTCCTGTTTAAAGAGATGGAGGAAAAGAAAATGGTCTTCGGAAAGGAAAGAGACTTCGGCGACGGATCCATTTCCTTTAGCCATGTGGACTTTTCTTATGAGGACGAAAAAATTCTCTCCGACTTCTCCCTCCACTTGAATGCGGGAAAAGTTTACGCCTTTGTCGGTCCTTCCGGCGGCGGCAAATCCACCATCGCCAAGCTCGTCTCCGGGCTCTATCCGGTGAATAAAGGCGCAGTGATCATCGGCGAGAAGCCCATAAACGCCTACGACAAAGAAGCGGTCATGGAAACGGTGGGCATGGTGTTTCAACAGGCGAAGCTTTTTGAGGGCCTGTCCATTTACGATAATGTGAAACTTGCAGGCCCCGAGGCATCCCCGGAAGAAGTGCATCGGGCCCTGGCCTTAGCCCGCTGCGAAGAATTCAAGGAGAAATTTTCCGCAGGCTACGACACCGTCATCGGCGCCGAGGGCGTGAAGCTTTCAGGCGGCGAGTGCCAACGGGTCGCCATCGCCCGACTGTTTTTAAAAGATCCGAAGATCCTCATTTTGGATGAAGCCTCAGCGGCGGCGGATCCCGAAAACGAATACGAGATCCAAAAGGCCTTTTCCAACTTAATGAAGGGCCGCACCACAATTATGATCGCCCACCGCGTGAGCAGCATTCGCGGCGTGGACGAGATTCTCTTTATCGAAGGTGGAAAGGTCATCGAACGAGGCAATCACGACGCCCTTATGAAAGAGGATGGCCGCTACGCCCGGTTTGTCAACTTGTATCACGAGGCCAATGAATGGAGGATCGACGGATGAAAAAGTATTTACAAAAAACCTACGCCCTCACGGAACGGGGAGCCGACGGTCTGTGGCGGGCGACGGTCTACGGCTTTTTAAAAAACATCACCTACATGCTCCCCATGTTTCTCTTAATGTATGCCACCAACGGCCTCTTGGGCTTTGGAAGTTTCAATACAGCTTACGGGACTCTGGGCTTTGTGCTTATCGGCGTAGTCATGTTTCTGGTCATCAATAAGGAGTACCACACCACCTTTAACGAAACCTACAAAGAATCGGCGAATCTGCGCATGGAAATCGCCGAGGGAATCAGGCAATTGCCCCTGTCCTCCTTTAATAAAAAGGACTTAACCGATGTCTCCCAAACCATGATGAAGGATGTGGAGGCCATCGAACACGCCCTGTCTCACTCCGTGCCGACCTACTACGCCTACCTTGCCACGGTGGCGGTGATCGGCATCATGCTTCTCATCGGCCAACCCCTTCTGGGGCTCGCCGTCTTGGCGCCCATTGTGCTTAGCATTTTTCTCGCCCATCTGTCGCAAAAAATGCAAAAACGAGCGACGAAAAAGTATTATCTTCGTCAGCGCAAGTCCTCGAAAGCCTTTCAGGAACTTATCGATCTTCACGAGGAGATTCAGTCCTACCATTTAAGCGAGACAAAGAAAAGTGAGGCGACGCGACTGGTGCGGCGAAACGAAGCCGTGCACATTCACACGGAGCTAGGTCAGGCTCTTCCCGTCACCTTTTCCGGCGCAATTAGCTTTTTGTCTCTGGGCTTTGCCATGGTGGCGGGCACCCGGCTTCTGCAAAGCGGCACCATTAACGTGCTCTACTTTGCCGGCTATGTCTTTGCGGCGGCCCGCCTGATCGACGCCACCACCGCCTTCACCATGGCCCACGCGGAAATCGCCTACATTTCAAGTAGCGTCGATAAAATCAAAAGCTTGGTGGATGCGCCGGAACAAACGGGAAGCCCGACGGCCCTCACCGGCTTTGACATCGCCGGGGAAGATGTCTGCTTCGCCTACGATAAGAAAAAGAACGTCATCGATGGCATCGCCTTTGAAGCGAAGCAAAACACGGTAACGGCATTGGTGGGCCCCTCCGGCTGCGGCAAATCCACCTTGCTCCGCTTGGTGAGCCGCCTCTACGATTACGATTCCGGACACATGACGCTGGACGGCAAAGAGCTGTCGGCCATTCAAACGGAGGATCTGTTTAAGCACGTGTCCATGGTCTTTCAAGACGTACTCCTCTTCAACGGCTCCGTCTTCGATAACATTCGCATCGGCAAATACGATGCCGCGGAAGAAGAAATTTACGAAGCGGCGAAACGTGCCGGCTGCGACGATTTCGTAAAGCAATTGCCTGAGGGCTACGACACAATTATCGGCGAAAACGGCTCCCGCCTTTCCGGCGGCCAGCGGCAGCGAATCTCCATCGCCCGCGCCTTTTTGAAAGATGCGGAGATCATTCTTTTGGATGAAATCGCCGCGTCCTTGGATGTGGAAAACGAAAAATACATTCAGGAATCCTTGAATCGGCTGATAAAAAACAAAACGGTGATGATTATTTCCCACCGCATGAAATCCATCGAAGGGGTGGATCAGATCATCGTGATGAACGGCGGAAAGATCGAAGCCTGTGGACGCCACGAGGCCCTTTTGAAAGAAAGCCCCACCTACCGCACCATGATCGAAAGCTTCGAGCGCTCCGATGCCTATGTCTATTAGGAGAATGCCATGACGAATTTAGAAGATTGGGTGGAAGGCATTGAGTCTTGGGGCTTTCGCGTCGTGGATTACGACGCGGACACCATGTATTTTGAAGGCGTTGATAGCGATGAGGACACCATGGTCACCTATCGCATCGCCCCCGGCGTCTTCGTCGATTACATCAACATAAAGAGCCGCTATCGCTCGGAAAATGCCGCTCACAGCGGCAGGCGGGGCTATCGCATAGCCTATTGCAGCAGCGGAAACTACTACACCCACATTAACGGAAGCAAAGTGTTAATCACCTCGGCGGAAGTTTTTGTGGGTAAAGCGATTCCCGAAGCCAAGGCTTCCTACGGTACGCAAGAGGGCATCGTCGCTTTTAATATCGTGGTGGCACCCGATGAAATCGAGGGACGCACGTTTTTGGCGGATCTGTCCCGAGATTTTGTCGAAGCGGTAAAAGAGGTCAAGGACATGGGTTTTACGGTGAAGCGAAAAGATGCTCTGGACGAAGCCCGCGGCTTAATCGACGCATTGGCAAAAGCGGATCGCGCCGGCATCGGTCTCATGGCCTTTCGACTTCTCTCCACCATTTCCAAGGAGCAAGTGAGCGCCAATCGCAAGCGCTATTTTCAAGAGACGGAGGATGAATTTGTTGCTGAAATCGAGCAGTACTTACGGGAGAATTTAAAGGAGCCCGTGACCTTAGACCGCCTGGAAGAAGTCTTTGGTTGTTCCAAATCCACGATCATCAACAAATTCATCCGCACTTACCAATACACTCCCATGAAATACCTGGCGAATTTGCGCATGATGGAAGCGGAGCGGCAATTAATCGACACCAACGCCTCCATGACCTACATCGCCGAGTCCGTAGGCTACGACAACCCGTCGAATTTTTCCCGGGCCTTTAAGCAGTTTACGGGATTATCTCCGTCGGCTTACAGAAAATGCTTCGGCCAATCGAAAAATGACACAAAAAAAGCCAAGCCAACGTCCAGAGTGATCCCATAAAGTATTCCGCATTCGAGTGCGAATTTCTCATTGACAAATCTGCAATAAATATATAAATTAAAAACACAATTGTTCAGTAAAGGAGGAATTATGAACCGGAGAAGTCGAATTTGTCTTTATACCATCGCCTTGTCCTACATTCTCTTGCAATTGGTAAGACTATGGCTCGAGTATTTCAGTGCTTCAATGGGCGGCATTCCTTCTTATTTTGCGCTGCCCCTTGTGCCCGTCGGATTGGGCTTAATCTCATGCCTGTTGGGTGAGATAAAAGAATAAGTTGTCTAAAGGCGTCATCAGCCTTGTGCGGAACATTATTGCGGCGTCGCATTCCACGAAAGCCTTTAAAGGATCCATTGATAGTCAATCCTCAATGGATCCTATTTTATAATGAGAGAACACGATTCGACTGATGTCACAAAGGTTGATAGACAAATAAAAAAGGAAGACGGCTGTCTTCCTTAATCCTCTTCGCGGACGCGCTCCCGAAGGGGTTTTTGTTTTTTGGGTTTCTTTTTTTCCGGTAGAGAGAGCAAAAGCACGGAGCCGAAAATCATCAGCATGCCGACGAGGTCGGTGGTTTTAAAGGTCAGATGATAGAGCACCATGGCGACGATGGTGGAAAACACAGCTTCGGACAGGGCGAAGATGCTGGATTTCTGCGCGCCGGTGTAGCGGGCCCCTTCCAGAAAGGTCCAGAAAGGGATCAGAGTGCCGCCGATAATGGTGTAGAGCACGCAGAGGGTGGCGGTTGCATCCCAGGTAGGTGCGGTAAAATCCGGCCGCGTCAACAAAGTGAGAACAATGCCGCCCAAGAGCATGGAGGGCCCAATAATTTCCATGGAGCGATAGGTTTTGGAGAGGCCCGTGGGCGCCAGGTTGAAATTCATAAATCCTACGGCGGAAATCAACCCCCAAATAATCGCCTGACTATTCACCTTTAAATTCGACGGGTCGCCGCCAGTGACCATAAGAAAGAGCCCGAGGCTGCACAGTGCCAGGGTGGGATAAACGATGGGCTTGGGCCAGGTCCGCTCTTTGATGGCTACGACGAAGATGACGAAAAACATCCCCGTGTATTGAATCAAGGTCGTCGTCGGCGCATTGGAATAGGAGATGGCGGTGAAGTAGCCGTATTGCATGCATAAAATCCCGCCGATGGAGTAGAGAAGAAAGGCGGGGATATTTTCTCGCTTGCGCACTACGCGAAAGGCGTAGCGGCCGCTGTGGTATAAGTCGTTAATAAAGAGGACGATGCCTACGATAATCAGACGCACGGCGACGAGAACATCCGGCGTAAAGCCCTTGTATTGAAAAATATACGCGCCCACATTACCGTTAAGAGCCCACATAAATGTGGACAAAAAAATTAAAAGCATACCCTTGAGCATATTAGCATGACCCCTTTCTTGATGCGTTGTTTCACAGGTTAAACGGCAACGTCGACGTTGAAACAAGTGAAACACTATGTCTATTATGGGGGCCGCGTTTGAGGAAAGTCAAGGCGAAAGGCCGATGTATACAAAGATAAGCCAGAGGTGAATTTTTCAAGAATGAAAAGGAAGAAAACGGAAACTTTACAAGGGCTAACGGGGATTTAATAAGGATTTGCTTTTCCTATAATTTACATGGTTTATGCTATGGGGGATGAAAAATTTACAAATGCACAAGGAGGATGCAATGATTCGACGAATGAAATGGTTGGTTGTGGCTTTGGGCCTGCTGCTGCTCGCGGGCTGCGCAAAAGAATCCACGGCCACGGACGCTTTGGATTTAAGTAAGATTACAGTGGAAGAGCTGGAAAAGAAGGCGAAGGAAGAAGGACAAGTCCACTCCGTGGGCATGCCCGATGCCTGGGCCAACTGGAAGGAAACCTGGGAAGATATTGAAAAGACCTACGGCATCAGCCACTCGGATACGGATATGTCCTCGGCGGAAGAGCTTGCAAAGTTTGCCGCGGAAAAAACCAATGCTTCGGCAGACATCGGGGATGTGGGCATCGCCTTCGGTCCCGTAGCCGAAGAACAAGGCCTGTCCTTAAAGTACAAGACCTCTTACTGGGACGACATTCCCGAATGGGCGAAGGACGACGACGGCGACTGGCTCTTGGCCTACACGGGACAAATGTGTTTCATTACGGACAAACAAAATCTGCCTGAAGGGGTTGAGCCGCCGAAGACCTTCGACGATATTTTAAACGGCAATTATGTGTTGACCATCGGCGATATGGAAACGGCCAATCAAAGTCAATTCGCACTCTTAAATGCCGCTGTCACCTATGGCGGGGACGAAAAGAACCTCAAGCCCGGCCTGGACTTTTTCAAGAAGCTCGCCGAGCAAGGCCGCCTGAAGACCACCGACGCATCTCTGGCCAATTTGGAAACCGGGGAAGTGCAAGTGGGCATGTTGTGGGACTTTAACGCCCTGAACTACGCCGATGCCGTGGATCGGGACCGCTTCGTGATTACCGTGCCGCCGGTGACGGTCATGACCGGCTACACCACCATCATCAATCGCTACGCCGCCAATCCCTACTCCGCCGCTTTGGCCCGGGAATTTATTCTCTCCGACGAAGGACAGGATAATTTGGCCAAAGGCTACGCACGGCCCATTCGCGAAAATGCCAAGATTTCCGACGAAGCCAAGAAAAAACTCCTGCCTCCCTCGGCCTACAAGGACATTTACAAGGTCAAAGACAGCAAGGCCTGGGAAGAAAGCACCAAGCAACTGGCTCAGCTGTGGCAAGAAAACGTCATGGCTTATATGAAGTAGATACAGCACAACTTCGGGCCTTCGGGCCCCTTTTTATTTCGAAAGGAGATGTTTATGAAACGACGGCTGCCCTTTCACCTGGCCATGATTCTCTTTGCCCTTATCGCCGTGGCCGTATTGATCTTTCCCTCGGCGAATATGGTCCTTATGAGCTTTAAGTCTCCGGGGAGCGGATGGACCTTGGCCAATTACCGAGAGATCCTCACCGGGTCCATGTACACCGCGGCCATTAAAAACTCCGTGGGAATTTCCCTCTTTTCAAGTGTCGTGGCCATTGTCTTTACCACGGTGACCACCTACGCCATCGTGAGTCATTCGAAAAAGCTCAGAGAAACCTTCGTGGTCATCGCGAACATGACCTCAAACTTCGCCGGCATTCCCCTGGCCTTCGCCTACATTATTCTCCTGGGATCCTCGGGCGTGCTCCTCATTTTCGGCCGCCGCGCCGGCATCGACTGGCTCGCGAATTACAATCTCTATTCCCCCTGGGGCCTTTGCATCGTGTACCTCTATTTTCAACTGCCCATGGGCATCATCCTCCTTCTGCCCATTTACGACGCCCTTGACAAGGGATGGCGGGAATCGGCGGAGCTTTTAGGGGCGAGCAGCTTTCAATTCTGGCGGCGCATCGGTCTGCCCGTGCTCATGCCCTCCATCGTCGGCGTCTTCGCCATGATGTTTGCCAACGCCATGGGCGCCTACGCTTCTGCCGAGGCTTTGACGGGCACCGGGGTGAACCTCCTCTCCATACGCATCGCCAACACGGTGACCGGGGATATTTTCGCCCGGCCGGAAATCGGCGCGGCCTTGTCCGTATTGCTGGCGCTGATTCTTCTCATCAACATGATTTTGGGCGACAAACTGGCCAAGCGGGCCGAGAAAGTGAGTAAAGGATGAAAAAATTTGCAAAAAACGCCGCCATCGTCCTCATGCTTCTGTACCTTTTCGTGCCCCTGTTGGCCACATTGCTCTACGCCACCTCCACGGACTGGTCTTCCACCATGCTCCCCAGAGGCGCCACCCTCGCCTGGTTCGGGAAGCTACTTACGAATAAAACTTTTCTCCGCGCCTTGGGACGCACCTGCATTCTGTCGCTTATCGCCGTAAGCGTTGGCGCCGCGATCATCGTGCCGAGCATCTTTGCCATCCACGTCTACTACCCGCGCCTGGAAAAGGTGGCGGAAGCCATGGTCATCGCATGCTACGCCTTTCCCGGCGTCATCCTAGCATTCGCTTTGATGAACACCTATGCCGCCTTGGGCATCCCCATGCTCACCGTGGTGGTGGGATCCTACATCCTCTTCATCTATCCCATGATTCGCCAGGGCACCTTAAACAGCCTTCGGGCCATCGGCGCACAGACCCTGATGGAGTCAGCGGAAATCCTCGGGGCGACTCCCTGGACGACCTTCAGAAAAGTTATCCTGCCGACGATTATGCCCGGGGTGTTTTCCGCCTGCCTCTTCAGTTTTTCCACCCTCTTCGGCGAATTTGTCATCATTAATTTGGTGGTGGGATCGAAATTTGAAACGGTGCAAATCTTTTTGAGAAAATCCCTCTCCGTCAACGGGCACATGGCCTCGGCCATTGTCATTCTCTACTTTATCGTCATCAGCGCCATCACCTTCGGCGCCCTGGGCCTTACGAGAAAACAGAAAGGATACGAGGCGTAATATGAGTTTTATCGAAATCAACAATTTAAGAAAATCCTTCGGTAACACGGAAGTGCTACACGGATTGAATTTAAGAATCGCCCGCGGTCAATTGGCCACCCTCCTGGGCCCCTCCGGCTGCGGAAAATCCACCCTGCTCAGGGCCATCGCCGGATTAAATTCCATCGACGAAGGCGAAATCATTATCGACGGCAGGCGCGTCGACGGCCTGGCGCCGAAAGATCGCGGCCTGGGCATGGTCTTTCAACACTACGCCCTTTTTCCCAATATGAATGTGCTGGACAATGTAAAATTCGGCCTGGAAATGAAAGGCGTGGACAAAACGACCCGGGATGCGGAAGCGAAAAAGATGATCGATTTGGTGGGCCTCACGGGAAAAGAAGAAGCCTATCCGGCCAATCTCTCCGGCGGGCAGCAACAGCGGGTGGCCCTGGCCAGGAGTTTGGTCACGAGACCGAACGTCCTTCTCTTGGACGAGCCCTTAAGCGCCTTGGACGCGCAGATTCGCGTGCAGCTACGGGGGCTCATTAAGTCCCTTCAGGCGGAACTGGGCATTACGGTGATCCTCGTCACCCACGATCAGGAAGAGGCCATGAGCATGAGCGATTACATTTTCGTCATGAATCAGGGCCACATCGTGCAGGAAGGCTCGCCCACCTACATCTACCGCCATCCTCAATCGGAATTCGCCACCCGCTTTATCGGCGACTACAATCTCTTTACGAAAGAAGAAGCGGCCTCCATGGGCGCCGTCGATCATGCGGATTACAGCTACGTGGCCATTCGCCCGGAAGTGCTCTCCTTAGAAGCCATGGACGACGCCTACGCCTACGAAGGCAAAGTCATTCGCACCTCCATGCGGGGCTCCATCTACCGCCTGTATATCGAAGTGGACGGGGGAAAGGTGTTGAAACTGGACCAGCTGAACCGAAGCGCCAATATGCGACGCGTCGGCGACAAGGTGACGGTGTACATGCCGAAATCGGAAATCATCGGGATGGTGTAAGCCATGAAACTGCTGCAACTCACCGATCTGCACTTCGGCTCCTTTCCCTTTAAGGGAGAAGACAAGCGCACGGAAGCCCTGGTGCGGAACTTAGTCAAGGCCACGGAGCCGGACCTCATCGTCCTCACCGGGGACATTCACTGGTCATTGGAATCGGGAAGCCTCACGATTTTATCCGGCGTACTGGACTTTTTCGACAGCCTGCGCGTTCCCGTGGCCATCACCTGGGGCAATCACGACAGCGAAAGCGTCTATAATCGCCGGGTGCTGAAGGAGCTCGTGTACCACATGAAACACCACGTGGAAAAGCTGGGCCTCGCCTCTGTGGAAGGGCGGGAGCTCTACTATTTCGACGCGGGAAACTACCGCCTGTACTTTTTAGACAGCGGCGACTACGACGAGGACCACAACTACGCCTACGTCTACGAAGAGCAGATTCGAGACCTCATCGCCCTAGACGGCGGGGAAGAAAAAGAAGGCCTCTTGTTTATGCACATTCCCGTGGTGGAATTCGACGACGCGAAAAAAGCGGGCCTGGCCGTGGGACACAAAGACGAAACCGTCTGCGCCCCGGTGAAAAACACGGGCCTGGTGGACGCTTTGTTAAACGAAAGCACCGTCCGCCATATTTTCGTGGGCCACGATCACGACAACGACTTTACCGCCAATTGGCGGGGAATGAACCTCTACTACGGCCGCATCACAGGCTACAACGCCTACGGCGACTTGCCCCGGGGGGCGCGGCTCATCGAGCTTACGGAGGCAGGCGTTGAAAGCCGAATTGTGGAAGAAGGCCTTGACACGGAGCTTTAATCTCACTTATAATGGATCAGATAGTTATCCTTGCTCGATTAATCGAGCCGTCAGTCCACAAGGAGGTGACAGACTTGAACAATTATGAAGTAATCCTTATGTTCTATCCCGACGCCGAATCTGAAAGACGTGTAAAACAATACGAACGTTTAAAAGGCATCATTGCTGATGCAGGCGTCATTAAATCGGAAGACGAATGGGGCACGCGCAAGCTGGCCTATGAAATCGAAGATTACAAAGAAGCATTCTATGTGCTCGTCGAATTCGATGCAGAACCCGGCGTAATCAAAGAATTCAGCCGTATTGCAAGTATTTCCGATACGGTCATGCGTCACATGGTCGTCCGCGTAGATGAATAAGAAACGGGATTGGTGATATCGTGAATTTAGTTGTACTTTACGGGAGACTGACGAGAGATCCGGAGCTTCGCTACAGCCAAAACGGCATGGCAAACACCTTTGCCACCATCGCCGTGGATCGCGGCATGAGTCGCGAAAAGCGCCAGGAAGCGGAAGCGGCCGGCCGGCCCACCGCCGATTTTATCGGCATTAAAGCCTTTGGAACCACAGCCGAACTTTTAGGCAATTACTTCCACAAAGGCAATCGCATCGCCGTGGAAGGTCGAATTTCCACGGGCAGCTACGAAAAAAACGGCGAACGCGTCTATACCACCGACGTCATCGTCAACCGCGTCCACTTTATCGAAAGTGCGAAAGAAGCGGGCAATGCACAAGGTGGCCAAAACATGGCGCCGCCGACGAATATGGCTTATCAATCGAACAATCAAGCTCAAGCGAGCAGTCCTTCCGGCTTCGGTCCGAAATCCGACGACGAAGGGTATTACCCGATCGACAACAATGATATCCCATTTTAACCAAGGTTAAGGGGTGAGAACATGCAAAGAAGATATCGTTCCAGAAAAAAGGTCTGCATTTACTGTGCAGATAAGGAAAAACAAATCGACTATAAAGATACGCAAACATTAAAGCGCTTTATTTCCGACCGCGGGAAGATCCTTCCCCGTCGCGTGACCGGCGCCTGCGCCAAACACCAACGGAAGATTACCACGGCCATTAAGCGCGCCAGACAAGTGGCACTTCTGCCTTACAGCGCAGACTAATCACATTTTAAATACACACAGCTCCCGCTTCGGCGGGAGTTTTTTATTGAAAAAATTCAGTCGTCAAGGCATCTTCATTTGATAAAAAGAAAACATCCTTCAATTGTTAACCGGAGTTATTTCGGGATGAAAAATTGAAAATCAGCTGTTTGTACGGGAAGTATGGAATTAAAAAGAACCCTAGATTACGCAAATTTTTAAAAGAAAAAGCTTGACCGGAAAAAAGCCATCGAATATTCTATAAATGATATTAGATATCAAATAAAGAGAATCGGAGTTTGTTCGATACCTCGGTATCATTCATAATTAACAGGAGGATAGAATGAAGAGAAGACAAAAAATAAGCTTGGCGATGGCTTTGTTGACGGTCATGGGCTCAGCTCAACCGATTTTCGCTTTTACGCCGGCGAAAGAGGAAACAAAGAAGGCGATTGTATCAAAGGCGGATGCCATTTTAACCAATCCTGCCATTCAAAAGCATTTGTTAGGCACCGATTACTTGGCGCCGAAACACAACTCTACTTATACGCCGGGCATCGATCTCGGCGACTACGAAGATGTGGAAGGCAAGGGAAAGCTTTACAGCAAGGATTCCTATATTTTAACGCCGGACCAAATCATCGAAACACCTTGGTACGAAATTTATAATTTGGTGGCTCGGGCCAAAGGAAGTATAAATAGCCTAGATGAAGCGAAAGCACAACGTTTACTCGGCGAACTGGATACGATTCTACAAATCTATGCTTTAAATAGCGACACGAAACTAAAAGAGGACGGCGACTATCAAGGCAATTACAAGCTTGTCGACGTTCAATTAGTGGACAGCGACGGGCAAACGAATATCTACAAAGATTTAGGTACGGAAAAAGCGGATGCAAAGGATCTCTTCCAAGAAATGGAAGTGACCAAATGGGGCAATGAACTGGAAGTGCTTTTTGTCGCCAATAAAAACAAAGTATCTAAAATCAATAGTATGGTAATGAAGAGCGTAGCGGGAAAAGAAATTCGCGTTTCCCTCGGCTCCGGTTACCCGCAAGATCCGACGAAGACGAACTTAGTCGCCATCCCCATTCCTGCTGAATTAGACGGCTCGCAACTCGTCGTCGAAAGCATGAGTTATGTGGACAATCAAGGTGCCACAAAGCGAACGGGGCCTTTCGGTATTAAAATTGACTACAATACCATGACTAAATCAGCGGATAATTACAGCCGTTACGAGAAAAAGACGAAGACGAGAATTAAATATTGGATTAAGCGCGGTGAAATTTTAATCGGTAAGTATTTGGATGCCGATGTGCCGAAGGATCAAGAACGGATTAAAACGGTGCGGAAAAGCATTGAAAAGCTTAACCAATTGCGCAATTCCGAGACGCCGTCGATGACGGAAGCTTTAAACATCGCTCAGCCGATTTACGAAATCGAAAATACATTTACATTGCTTGAAATTTTAAATGAGCGTATTTATGAAGCCATGGACGATTTAGATTCGGGCACCATTTACAATGATAAAAAGTATACCAAGGAAAGCTTGGAAGCTTTTAGAAACTATCTCGAGAAAACGGAACAAGAAGCAGGCGATATGGATGTGCCGGAATTGGTTTCCAAGATCAGTGAGGTGCAAACTGCAAGCCAAAATAATATTCTAAAATACAATACGGAAGCCTTACAAAAACTTGTAGATCAGGCGGAAAAGTACAAGGCGGAATATTATGAAGAAGAATCCTTTGCCAAGTTTAATGTAGTAAAGATTCAAGCGAAAAAGTGGATTAAAGATAATGCGACCTATTCGCCGAGCTTAGATGAAACACAGGATCATATAAGGGCATTGGAGCGGGCGATCAATGAACTGCAAGCGAAACCCGGCGTGCAACCGCCTGAGATTAAAGAGGATGAGCCGGACCGGCAGGGAAAAGCAATGTATGCGATTCCCGCCACTTGCAAAGATCCTGCAATCCAAAAGTGTTTGGCAGGTCCTGTAAAATATATTCCCTCGGAAAAGAAATACATTTTCTCCTTTAAGAAAGATGGAGATAACTTTGTAGCAGGTATCGATTACTATGATGGTAATTTTGCAGTAAAACCGGGTAACGTACTTAAAACATCGGAAACAATTGATGACCAACCGGTCGTGGAAGAAGTTGCATTCGTCGATCCGGGAACCGGCCTTGGCGTATACACGAACATAAAATACTATGATGGAAATCGGATGGGTATACAGGACAAAAATTCCGTCCAATTTGTACTGGATACAAGCAAGCAACAATTGATCGGTGGCGAAGAAGACAAGCCGTCTACAGAACCTTATGATGTTACCGTTGAGTACCAAAACCAAAACGGCGTAGGCAAGACCCATATGGAAAGCTTGGTATCGGAAAAAGCGACGTATGATCCGGTACAAAAGACCCTTACTTTCTACGCTAGTCCTGAAATGGACGGCAAGAAAGTAAAGTCTTTCCTTGAAAATATTAATTACGCTCCGAAGGGAACGTATATACCGGCGGATATTACGAAGAAAGTGGAATATGGTTTAGTATCCGAAAAGGCGGATGTGGATGGAGTAGCTGCTGAAAAAGCGGATGTTCCCATGGCATTTGTCTTAAAGTATGACATCGATTCCAAAGAGAAAATTGCAGTTAACACCGACGTGGTCATTGGTCATAGTGACAAGCAAACGCAAAAAACCGGCGACACCATTTACCTTCACGTAAAAGGCGGAAAAGTGAAGACGACGAAAGAAGAATTAAAAGAATTGCAACTGGCGTTGCAAAACCGCATCAGTGATTTAAAAACCAATCACGGCATGGTTTCTAAAATTCTTCCCGAAGAAATCGACGTCTTCGACCACGTCGATCGCGGCGGCTCCGAAGAAAAAGTTGTTACAAAGAAAGTTAAAATTAACGACGCCATAAAAGAGGCACTCGGCCGCGCAGAAACAATGGATACGAAAGATCCCGAAAAGATCAAAGCGTGCATAAAAGAATTAGATGATCTCTCCCTTTCAATTTTGCCTTGGGTCAGCTTTATAAATGCAGTGGACGGCGAATCGCAAAATCTTGAAAAGTATAAGGCGGACACTCATTTCATCCAATCGACGGTGGAAAAGGCGGAAAACGAATGGAAAGAAATAAAAGAAAAAACCACGGCCGCTATTTCCCGCGAGGATATTCGTACGTATTCCCAAACCCTTACTTCTCTCTATGACGGATTACGTTTAGATCCGGCACCCTTGGAAAAGCTCATAAAAGACGGGGAAGAAAAGATTCAATCGGGCAAATATCAAGATGCCGGCGTCAAGGCACTTAAAGAAACAATCGACGGCTACAAAGAGCCGGACATCAGCTATCAACCTTATCCGGACGGCCCGAAAATTGATTATAAGGGTAACTCCAACTCGAAAGGGGCGAAAGCCTACCTCGCCGACATTAAGGCGCCGAAGTCTACTTATGAGAAAGATCCAAGTGACACGACGAAAAACGGCACCAATTTGGATACGTCGGTTTACGATAGTTGGGTTTATCGCGTAGATGCCGGGATCAAGGCATTAAAACTGAAAGAAGCCGGCGATTTAAGTAAGGCGGCCTTAGAAGAGGCCATTGAAAGGGCTGAAAAGGCGCTGGAAAAGAACAAGTCGAAAGAGGCAAAGGACACGTTGCGTGCGGCTATCGCCGAAGCGGAAAAGGCAAAAGGCTTTACAGAACAAGATAAAATCGATGAAGCGGTCGCAAAGTTAAATGCCGCTGTAAAAACTTACGATGCATCGAACGATGTCTTTAAAACCGAAGCCTTACAAGCTGAAATCGACAAGGCGAAAAAGCTTTTAGATGCAACGAAGAAAGAAGAAGAAGTCAATGAAAAGCTGGCCATTGCAATTCAAACGGCGGAAAAAGGCTTGAAGGCAGACAGCCAAGAAAAAGTCGATGCTGCTTTAAAGGCCTTACAAGCCGCCGTGGGAGAATTCCAAGCTTCACCCGATCGAGCGGATCCGAACGTGCAGATTGAAGCGACGAAGACCGTCAACATTCAGCTGTATAAAGAAAATAAAGATGAGCCATCCATGGCCAACAGTGCCCTTTGGAATCAAGGGAAGCTCACCAAAGAGAACGGCAAATGGTATTTGGAAATGCAGTGGGTCGACATGACTGCAGGTGAGGACAATCAAGTGACCGGTGCCATTACGGATCTTTCCTATGCTGTAAATGGTGAAATGAAAAAAGCCCAAGTCTTAGCAAAACGTGATGTTACTGTGGGCTCCAATAAGTATGAGTCGCCGACTCGTGTAAAAATCGAAGTGGCGGAAAATCAACAATTTGTTCCCGTTAAGGTATCTTACAAGACATCCCTCGGACCTCAAGAACACTCTCCGGAAGCGCGCATCGCCATCGATTGGCAATCGGCGACCGACGGCTTTAACGAAAACACCTACAAAGTGGACAAGGGGCAATTAATCGATGCCGTCAAACTTTATGAGATGTTGGCGAAGGCCGCACAGGGCGTCAATCAAGATTTAATTAACGGCCTAAAGACAAATCTTGAAAAGGCAAATGCAGTGATCAAAAACGGGGACGCGACCATTCAAGAGGTCAAAGACGTTTACAGCGACTTGGATAAAGCGGGTAGCGCCGTGAAATTTGCCGATGAAATTTACCGCGTGCATCTAACACAATTAAAGGCCAATCTCAAGGAATTTAAGGGCGAAACAGGCAAGTACACGGCGGATTCATTGGCAAAATACGAAAGTATTATTGCCCAAGGGGAAAAGGCATTAAGAGATGCCAAGACCTACGATGAAATTAAAGCGGCCTACGACGCCATAAAATCCATCGACGAGAATCTACGCTACGACACCTCGGCCCTAGAGGCAAAAGTCGAGGAAGCTTCCGCCATGATGAATGGCAAATACACGCAAGACAGCAAAGATAATTTAGATGCTAAAATTAAGGATGCGAAAAAGTGGATTGAGGAAGCAAAAGAAAAAGGCATTAAAGCCGGTTATAAAGTGGAAGCACTTTCCAAAAATTTAGACGCCGCCATGAAAGCCATGGTAAAAGAAGCCGAAGCGCCGGAAAAAGCGGATAAGACGAAGCTTCTTGAATTAATTCGCGAATGTGAAGGGATGGATCTCAGCAAGTATACCGATGAAAGCAAGGATGAATTTGCGAAGAAATTAAACGAAGCGAAAACCGTAGCCAATAATGATGAGGCGACGAAGGAAAATGTCGCCGACGCTCTCAATAATTTGAAGGCGGCAAAAGACGGCCTTGTAGAAAAACAAGCACCGAAGGAACAAGTGACGGTTACATTTATAAGCGACAAGGGAACGACGCCTGCTTCCGTTACCGTGGATAAAGGCATGGCGATTTCCGCTCCCGCCGGTTTTGAAGAGAACGCTTCAAAAGTCAAGGAAGGCGATGCGACCTATGTTTTCAAAGGCTGGTTCGACGGCAATGAAAAATACGACTTTACTAAACCTGTCGACGGCAACAAAACGTTAATCGCTCGTTGGGAACAAGTGGAAGCGCCTGCCGATCAAGAAGCAGTTTACCAAGTCGAGTTTTCTTGGAAAAAGACAAACAGCGATGACGACGCCATGATGGGGACGGTCTTTAAACACCCCGCCCACTTGATCGTCAAGGGCGACAAAGCATTTTTCAGAGTAGAGCTGCAAGATGCATCGCCCACCGTTTATGTTACGGAAATGGCGTTTAAGGGTAAAATCTTGACACCTGTAAAGACGGAAGATGTAAGTGTAAACGGTCAAGTGGAAAAGAAACCGGTGCTGTTCGATATTCCCGTGGCGATTGACGCGATAGATAAAACCTTTAGGTTAACGGTAACCGTTGGAGCAAAGGGAATGCCAGGGAAAGCATCGGCAGACTTTGTCGTCGATGGTGGCGGAAAAATCTCGGCACAACCTGCGCCTCAAGTGGACAAGAAGGCACTGAACCAACTGATCGCCGAATGTGAAGCGCTGGATTTAAGCCGATATGAAGAAAAGGGCAAGCGTGACTTTATAGCGGCACTAAAAGAGGCAAAGGCTGTTTCGGAAAAGAACACCGCCACCAAAGAGGATGCGGAACTGGCACTTACGAAGCTGCAACAGGCAAAAGGGGCTTTAGTGCAAAAGAAAACGCCGAAACCGGACGAAAAACCTGATACGCCGAAGCCCGATGTGAAGCCGGATACGCCAAAACCTGATGTGAAGCCGGGTCATTCCGGAGGCAGGTGGCACTTCTCTCCGGTTCCGTCGAAATCTGAAGGGAAACAAACGGAACCCGAAAAGAAAAAAGAAATGCCGGAAAAGAGACAAAAGAATGCGGAATCACCGAAAACTTCCGAAGCAAACTTTAGCGACACTGTAAACCACTGGGCAAAAGAGCCTATTAACTATGTTGTCAGCAAAGGGTACTTTAAAGGCGTAGGTGGCAATCGCTTTGCTCCCGAGAGGTCCATTACCCGTGCAGATTTCGTCACCGTCTTGGGGCGTATGGCGGGTATTGACCAAAGCAAGTTTACGAAGAATGTATTTAAAGACGTTAGCGGAGGCTACTACGGAGCCCATGTCAATTGGGCTGCGGAAAACGGCATTGTGCAAGGCGTCGGCAATGGTAAATTTGCTCCCAAGCGACCCATCACCCGCGAGGAAATGGCCGTTATGATGGATAAGTTCTTACGAGTAACGAACAAACAGCTTTCCGAAAAAGAAAGCAAGGTCTTTACTGATGACGGAACCATTGCTCCTTGGGCGAAGGAGTCTGTTCGTACAATGGCGAAAAAGGGCATTGTCAAAGGAATGGAAGACGGTTCGTTTAGACCGAAATCCGGATTTACCCGTGCCCAGGTAGCACAAGTTCTCTACAATTTGGATCACAATAAATAGACTTCAAAGACCTCCAATCGAAAAAAATAGGTTTCAAGTGCTCGAGAGCCTTGAGGCCTATTTTTGTGTTCGAAAGAGGAGAATGGCCGCGAATGGCGTAATTAGCGAAAATATGGTAAAATAGCGTGATATGAGGTGATAGATTGTATCGGAAAATTCAGGGCTTGCGCGTGCTCAAGCTTCTTTTATATTCTGTTTTGCTGGTCATGGGCGGGCTCTTTGTGCCTATTTTATTTGCCTTTATACCGGCCATGTTTTTATCGGAGATGCGCTTTCAGGGCGTGCTTCCCATTTCCGGGGTCTTCGTCGGCGCCTGCGCCTTAATCGGCCTGTTGACGGATCCCCTGTTGGGTCTCACCATCTTAACGGTGATGGGCCCCTTGATTTTAATTTTAGATTACTGTATGCGCACGGATCGTTCCGTGGACACGACCATGGCTTTGGGAACCTTGCTTTTTCTCGTGAGCTTGGGATTTATCATGTACCGCACAGGAACCTATCAGGCCATCGAATCCGGCGAGCTCATGAAAAACTTCAGCGCCGTTCAGGGAGAGATTCTGCAAAAGGCCTCTCTTACGGAAGCGGAACAGGCGCGCCTGGCCATGACCTTTAAGACGACCATGAATCGGGCCATGGATCTTTTGCCCGCGTTCTTCCTGCTTTCGGGCCTGGTCGTCGTGTATTTGTCCTATCGCATCAGCGGGCGCAACATGCGCATCGGCGGCGAAAAGGTGATCTGTCCGGGTCCCTTCTTTCTTATGCACCTGCCTCGGGTGCCGGTCTTGATTTCCGTGGGCCTTTTGGGGACGGCCTTGGCCATGAATTACTTCATGGCTTTGGGCATCGAGCCCTATATTTTAAACGGGCTGGTGGTCGTGGTGAGCCTCTTGGCCTGCCAGGGCATGAGCATCGTAAACTTTTACCTGCTCCGCTTCGTGCCTTCGCCGTTTTTACGTGGGCTCATCATGTTCTTTGTCTTGGTGGTGCCTGTGGGTCAGATGGGCCTTGCGGCTCTGGGGCTTATCGATCAATTCATCGACGTGCGGAGCATAGAGGGAGCGTAGGCCATGAACGAGTCATTTACACTGAAAAACTTTTACTTCTATTTAATTGTCATCGCCTTTCTCACGGTGGCGGTCTTTCCCTATAATCCGGTTTTGGGAACCATCGGCGTCATTGCCTGGGTGCTTACGGCTTCCTATGCTTACCGCAGCGTGAAAAAATACAATGGCATTGTTAACGACCAATTCAACAATTTGCACAAGGATTTCGAAAAGATCACGGAGCGCACGATTTTTTCCATGCCCTTTCCTCTGGTGGTCACGGATCGGGAGGGAACCATCGTCTGGCACAACAGCCTTTTCGGCGAGCTCTTCGACGCGGAGATTTTAAAGGGAAAATCCCTGCCCGCATACATCGAGGATTTGGCAGACGAGGAGACCGGCTTAAAGGCCGTTGAAAATGGCACGGAAGTTGAGATCAAAGAGCAGCCCTACCGGGCCTACAACAGCGTGGTGGATTTTCAGAAAAACGGCAAGGAAGATGTGCTTTCCCTTTTCTATTTCGTGGACCACAGTCAGTACCGGCACATGGAACGCCTTTACGAAGACGAAGGCGGCGTGGTGCTCGTCGTGGAAGTGGACAATTTCGACGAAGTGGTGGATGGGGCGCCTACATCGAAAAAGCCGCTGTTAATCGCGGAAATCGACCATCGCATTAACGAATATTTCCGCTCTCAAAACGCCTTGGTGCGCAAATTTCAAGAGGACATGTACCTGGTGGTCCTGCGGAAGGTGGACATTCTGCCCATTGTAGAGCAGAAGTTCGACATTTTGGACAAGATTCGTGAAATCGACGTGGAAAACACGGTAAGCGTCACCATTTCCGCCGGCGTCAGCCGCCCGGGGCTGTCCTTTATCGAAGCTTACAAAGAGGCGGACACCTGCCTGGACGTGGCCTTGGGCCGGGGCGGAGACCAAGTGGTCTTAAAAAATGACGAAACCTACACCTATTTCGGCGGCAAGTCCAAAGCCGTTGAAAAGCGAAACAAGGTGAAGGCCCGTGTCTTGGGCATCGCCCTCAGGCAACTCATCGATAAGTCCAATCGGGTCTTCGTCATGGGGCACAAGAACGCTGACATGGATGCCATCGGCGCCGCCGTGGGCGTCATGCGCGCCGTGCTCAATCAAAACAAAGAGGGCTACATCGTTTTGGACGATGTGAATCCTTCCATCGAGGTTTTGATCAAGGTCATGAAGCGGGAAGAGCCGGAGCTCTTCAAGCGAATTGTTTCCGGGGAATATGCCGAGGAGGCCATTCGCCAAGGGGATTTGGTGATCCTCGTGGACAATCACAAGCCTTCTTTTACGGAACACCCGCCCCTTTTGGAGCGCACCTCCAATGTGGTGGTCATCGACCATCACCGCAGGGGCAGCGAGTTTGTGGCGGATCCCGTGCTTTCCTATGTGGAGCCCTACGCCTCGTCCACCTGCGAGCTTATTACGGAAATGCTCACCTATATGTACGACGACACGGAGCTTACCAATTTCGAAGCCAACGCCCTGATGAGCGGCGTGGTAGTGGATACGAAAAACTTTACCTTTAAAACCGGCGTGCGCACCTTCGAGGCCGCATCGGTCTTGAAGCGGGCCGGCGCCGACATGAGTCAGGTACGCTACTTCTTCGAAGACGACTACGATACCATCGTCTCTCGGGCGGAAGTGGTGCACAATGCCCGGATCATCTTCGACAACATCGCTATTTCAAGGCTGGAAGAGGACATGCCCAATTCCGTGCTCGTCAGTGCCCAGGCGGCAGACGAGCTCTTGGGAATTCACGGCATTAAGGCTTCTTTCGTCTTGACGAAGAAGAAAGAAGTGATCCACATTTCCGCCCGAAGCTTCGGCGACATCAGCGTGCAGCTTATTTTGGAACAATTAGGCGGCGGCGGCCACTTAAACATGGCCGGTGCCCAAGTAAAGAGCGATGACATGGACGCTGTGGAAAAGCAATTAACCGACGCCATTGCCGATTATTTAGAAAAAGATAAAGGAGAGAAAGAACAATGAAAGTGATCTTATTAAAGAACGTGGACAAATTAGGAAAAGAAGGAGACTTGGTAGAAGCCAAGAGCGGTTACGCGAGAAATTTCCTCTTGCCGAACAAGGCCGCCATCGAAGCCACGCCTGAAAACATGAAAAACTGGAAGGAAATGAAGGCGAAAGAAGCCGCCGACGAAGCGGCCCGCGTGGAAGAAGCCGAAGCCCGAAAGAAAGAGCTCGAATCGAAAGTCGTGGACTTAAAGGCCAAGGGCGGCGCCAACGGCAAGCTTTTCGGCGCCATTACGGCAAAAGACATCGCCGATCGCATGAACGCGATTTTCGGCGTGAAGATCGACAAGAAAAAAATCGTCCTCTCGGAAAACATTAAGACCACAGGCAAACACAAAGTCACCGTCAAACTCCACGGCGACATTACCGCCGACGTGGATGTGGTCATCGACGCGGAATAATGGCCGAAAGGGTAGAGGGGCGGATGCCGCCCTACGACGAACAGGCCGAGGCGTCGGTTTTAGGCGCCATGCTTCTGGACAAAAGCGCCATTACCACGGCGGTGGAAATCATTCACGCCGAGGACTTTTATTACGATAGCCACAAGGCCATCTTCGAAGGGATTTTGCGCCTCTACAACAAAAATGAGCCCGCCGACATGATCACCCTGTCCGATTTTCTGAAAAAAAACGGGCAGCTGGAGGCCGTCGGCGGCTATACTTATTTAGGCAGGCTCACCTCCGGCGCCGGCGCCGTGAGCAATACGGAAGCCTACGCCAACATCATTAAAGAAAAATCCACTCTGCGGGCCTTGATCCGCGCGGGGAGCGAAATCGTAGAGGACAGCTACCGGGACGACGACGAGGTCGGAGCCATTATCGAAAAGGCGGAGAAATCCATTTTCGACATTACCCAGGATAATCAGCGCGGCGGCCTCATGAACATGGAAAATGTCATGGTCACCACCTTCGAAGTGATGCAGAAGCGCTCGGAAAACAAGGGCGGCCTCACGGGCCTGACCACGGGCTTTATTGATTTGGACCGAAAGACCTCCGGCATGCAAAAGGCGGACTTGGTCCTTCTCGCCGCCCGTCCCTCCATGGGAAAGACCGCCCTTATGGTCAACATCGCCACCAACGCCGCCTTAAAGGCCAATGCCACCGTGGCCATGTTCTCCTTGGAAATGAGCCGCAATCAACTGTCCCAGCGGATCTTATCGTCGTTGAGCCACGTGGATCTCATGAAAATTATTTCCGGGGACTTAACCACGGAGGAATGGTCCAAGGTCATCGAGACCATGACCTATATGAACGAAATGGCCATCTACATCGACGACACGGCGGGGATTACCCCCCTCGAAGTCAAGGCCAAATGCCGCCGACTGAAGGCGGAAAAGGGATTGGATCTCGTGGTCATCGACTATTTGCAGCTCATGGAAGTGGGCGGCCGCGCCGAAAGCAGGCAACAGGAAATCTCCGCCATCTCCCGTCAACTCAAGGGGATCGCCAAGGAACTGGACGTGCCGGTTATCGCCCTGTCCCAGCTGTCCCGTGCGCCGGAAATGCGCGCCGATCACCGGCCCATCTTATCGGACCTTCGGGAATCCGGGGCCATCGAGCAGGATGCGGACATCGTCATGTTCCTGTATCGGGACGAATACTACAATCCCGACACGGAAAAACAGGGTTTGGGCGAGCTGATTATCGCCAAGCACCGAAACGGCCCCACGGGCACGGTGGAACTCCTGTTTAAGGGCGAATACACGAAATTTGTGAACCTGCAAGCATAATCGGAGGAACTATGGATATAATAAAAGTTATTTTACTGGGGATCGTGGAAGGGGTGACGGAATTTCTTCCCATCTCCAGCACGGGCCACTTGATTCTGGCCCACGAATTTATCGGCCTTCAGCCGCAGAGCTTTCAAAACGCCTTCGACGTCTGCATTCAGCTGGGCGCCATTTTGGCCGTGGTGGTTCTGTACTTTTCAAAGCTTTGGCCCTTTCAGCGGGAAGAGGGAAAAGTCGTGGCGGAAAAAGACACCCTCGTGCTGTGGCTCAAGGTTATCGTCGGGGTGATCCCTTCGGCGGTGTTGGGCTTTTTGTTCGACGACTTTATCGACGAACACCTCTTTAAGCCTCAAGTAGTTGCGGCCACCCTGCTCATCTACGGGATTTTCATTCTCGTCATCGAAAATCGAAACGAAAAGAAGCATGTAAAGGCGAAAGTGGGAAGAGTAGAAAACATTCCTTACGCCATGGCCTTTGCCATCGGCCTCTTTCAATGCTTGGCCATGGTGCCCGGCACGAGCCGAAGCGCCGCCACCATTTTAGGGGCCCTGCTTCTCGGCGCGAGCCGCGGGGCGGCGGCGGAATTTTCATTCTTCCTCGCCATTCCCACCATGTTCGGCGCCACCTTATTGAAAATCGTGAAAAACGGGCTGGCCTTCAGCGCCTACCAATGGTTTTTAATCGCCCTGGGTGCCGTGGTGAGCTTCGTCGTGGCCGTGGTGGTCATTCAAAAATTCATGGACTACATCAGAAAGCGCGACTTCAGAATCTTCGGTACCTATCGCATCCTTCTGGGTCTCATCGTCTTTCTGTACTTTACATTCTTATAAAAGCGCGCGGGTCAACCGCGTGTTTTTTATTGGCGAGAATAGGCTCTTTACTTCTATAACTGAAATAGCAAACGAGCGAATGACACGCCCTTGAAAAAAACATAGTATAATGTATACTATCTTATAAATAGGAAAGGACTGAGCGCTGTTGTCGACGCCGAACATTGTTGTAATGTAGCGTTGAATTAAAAAAGGAGGAGATCCTATGGCAAAGAAAAGAAAAATCACTTTAGTTATGATCTTGTGTTTGATGTTCGCGCCTTATTCATCTTATGCGCAGGGACCGAAGGAGATTACCGTGTATATTAACGGGTTTAATCAAAACGCAAGCCAGTACGGCGTCGAGGAAATAGCTCCGGTTCGGAAGGGGCGAACCTTTTTACCTCTCGAGCAGTTGGAGCAATCTCTTTCCTATTCTGTAACGGTGGATTCGGACAAACAATCTGTCCTTATTAAGAAAGACGGGGTACAGGTAACCATGAAACTTGGCGAGAAGAATTACCGCGTGCAAGGGAAAACAAAAACCATGGATACGGCGCCCTTTGCTGAAAAGAACCGGATCTATGTTCCTGCGCGTTTTGTGCAAGAGGCTTTCGGGGCAAAAGTTGAATGGGACGGTAAGAACCGCGTCGTCATCATTGCCGGAAATAGGGGAGAAGAGGAGTCGAAAGACTCCTATACCGAACTGAGCAAAGTGGGTTTGAAAGCGATCGTACCCGAAGCATTTGATATGGTGGATTTCCACGGACAGTACATTGTTTCTTGGAAGGAATTTATGGGTCAGTATTCAGAGACACCGGCGACGTTGTTTACGATAAAAAAGACTTCAGAGCCATTGGAGAGTGTCGGCGACCGACTATTGGATTATCGAAATGGAAACTATGTATTTGCCGAGTTTGCAAAAGACAGACAATATAGCCGGGCCATCGATGAAGCCATCGAAGGAATGCTCGCAAGTGTAAGGTCCATAGAAAGAAAAGATGATTAAATTTAGGAGTCCGGCAGATGCCGGGCTTCTTTCGTTTTAAAATGATAAGTGAAAAAAGAGGATGAAATCGAAGCGTACAGAGGCAGCAGTATAGAAAAAGGAGGAAAGCAGATTCTGCGGCGAAAGGGCTTTTGTGCCGCCGTTTTAGCGGAAATTTCCATTGAGAATATTTCTTATTCTCTTGAAAAGAAAGGGGCCGGGTGTTATAATTTCATTAATGAGATAAATTTTCATTGGAGGGCAAGTGCCTTTTTCTTTTGGTTCTTGACTGATAACCGTTATTATAAGGAGATACATATGAATTTAATCGTTGCGCCGAAAAACGTGGACCTGAAGGTGCTGAGGGTGCGTGATCAAAAATTGGACAAGAGCCAAATTACCCATTTGCAGAACATGGGCTTTGTGGAAGGCGCCAATTGCCGCGTCGTGTCGGACGTGCAGGGCTCGGTGATCGTCGTCATCAAGGGCGTGCGCGTCGGCTTGGGCAAAGATTTGGCTGAATGTATTCGAGTGACAGTGTGAGGTGTAGGATGAATTTAAATGAAGCGTCGGTAGACAAGTACTACGTAGTGAAGAAAATCAACGGGCAGGGCCCCTTGAAGCGCCGCATTATGGACATGGGCATTACGAAAAACACCGTGTTGTTCGTAAGAAAATTTGCGCCATTGGGCGATCCCATTCAATTGACCGTCCGCGGTTACGAATTGAGCCTGAGAAAGGCTGATGCGGAGCTTGTTGAAGTTGAAGAAACTCAAGGACCGAAGGAGGAAGAGGCGTGAGAATTGCATTAGCGGGCAACCCGAACAGCGGGAAGACGACCTTGTTTAATGCCTTGACCGGCTCCCACCAATTTGTCGGGAACTGGCCGGGCGTTACCGTCGAAAAAAAAGAAGGGCAGTACAAAAAAGACACGAGCGTTACCATTACGGACCTTCCCGGTATTTACAGTCTGAGCCCTTACACACTGGAAGAAGTGGTCAGCCGGAAGTATTTATTAAACGAAAAACCGGAAGTCATCATTAATATTATCGACGGGGTAAATTTAGAGCGAAACCTGTACTTAACCACCCAATTGTTGGATCTGGACATCCCCGTGGTCGTCGCCGTGAACCGCATGGACGTGGTTCGCAACAAAGGCGATGTCATCGATCGCTCGGGCCTCGAGGAGGCACTGGGTGCGCCGGTGGTAGAAATTTCCGCCTTAAAGAAGGAAAATCTCGACGGCTTAATGGAAATGGCGAAAAAAGTTCACGCCGAGGCCGCCGAAAACCACGTCTACTACGACGATCATTTGGAAGAAGCGGCGAAGGCCATTTACGACATCGCTCCTTCCGTCGCCGCCATGAAGGCAAAACGCTTCTATGCGTTGAAGCTCATCGAAGGCGACCAAAAGCTCGAATTGAATCTGAGCGCCGATGAAGAAAAGAAGATTGCCGGCGTGATTTCGGAGCTGGAAGAGTATTACGAAGACGACGGCGAAGGCATTATGACGGAAATGCGCTACAATGCCATTGCCGGCATTGTCCAAGGAAATTACAAGCAAGGTAAGCGGGGCATGAGCACCAGCGACAAAATCGACGCCGTGGTCACCAACCGCGTCTTGGCCCTGCCCATCTTCGTTCTCATTATGACCGGTATCTATTACATCAGTGCCAGACTTGTCGGCGGCCCCGTTACCGACTGGGTCAACGACACCTTGCTGGGCACCTATGTTGCCGACGCCATCAACAATGTGATTTCCTCAATGGATACGGCACCGTGGCTTGAATCCCTCGTTATGGACGGGATCGTTGCCGGGGTCAGCGCCGTCTTAGGCTTCTTGCCCTTGATCGCCACCCTGTATTTCTTCCTGGCAATTATGGAAGATGTGGGCTACATGTCCCGTATCGCTTTTATCTTAGACAGAATCTTTAGAAAATTCGGCCTTTCCGGCAAGAGTTTCATTCCGATCCTTATCGGGACCGGCTGCTCCGTTCCAGGCGTCATGGCCACCCGTACCATTGAAAACGAAAACGACCGCCGCATGACCGTCGTCGTCGCAAGCTTCATGCCTTGCGGGGCGAAAGTGAACCTCATCGGCCTCTTCGTCGCCTCTTTCGGCTTCTGGTACTTCTTGCCCATCGCCTACTTCTCCGGCATCATAGCCGTTATTCTCTCCGGCTTAATGCTGAAGAAAACCTCGATCTTCCAAGGGGATCCGGCACCTTTCGTTATGGAACTTCCGGAATACCACATTCCCTCGGCGGAAAATGTATTTAAGAGCGTATGGAACCGCTGCAAAGCCTTCGTTAAAAAGGCCGGGACCATTATTCTCGTAGCCAGCGTCGTCATCTGGTTCTTGCAAAACATTTCCGTTCACGGTGAATTCGTGGAATTTGCAGAAAACCACGACAGCATTCTCGCTGCACTGGGTAAAGTCATTGCACCCATCTTCGTTCCCTTGGGATTCGGCAATTGGCAAGCTACCGTGGCCAGCATCACCGGCCTCGTAGCCAAAGAAGCCGTGGTCTCTACCTACGGCATCATCAACGGCGTCGCCGAAGGCGCCGGCTTAAACGCCTTCGTCGCCACACAATTTACCTTCCTCGGCGCATTGGCATTTATGCTCTTTAACCAATTAAACGTTCCTTGCTTCGCCGCCATCGGTGCCATTCGCGAGGAAATGCAATCGAAATTCTGGACCGCCTTCGCCCTGATTTATCAAACGGGCTTCGCTTACGCCATCGCCCTCATCGTCTTCCAAATCGGACAACTCATCGCCGGCGGATCCTTCACTGTATGGACCGGCGTGGCCTTCGTCCTTCTGGCAGCGATGATTTGGGCCATCGTAAGAAAACCTCGCGTCAAGGACGTACCCATCGGTCACGAACAATTAAACTAAGGAGGTATTATGGGTACGATTATTGTACTGGTTGTCGTCTGCTTGGCCATCTTCGGCGCTGTCCGCTCCATGCGCAAGTCCCATGAAGAAGGCGGATGCTGCGGCTGCTCCCAATGTGGGACGGCAAGTTGTGATCATGAACACGATCACAGCCACTAATAGTAAATGATAAAAAGGATGCTTCGGCATCCTTTTTTCTTCCCTTTACACTGCAAAATTCAAACTGATTTACTATGATATGTGAAAAATCGTCGGAAAAGATTGTATTTTTTTCAATTAGGCCTTGAAATCCTCTGTGATAATGATATAATGACTTCAGAAAGAAAACATAATGTGTTTAGGTATTAGCACGCTGCACATACCTGACAGAATCTAGGAGGTTTACTTATGGCACATAAAATTACTGACGCATGCATCGCTTGTGGCGCTTGCAAACCCGAATGTCCCGTTGACTGCATCTCCGAAGGTGGCGTTTACTCCATCGACGAAAATGCTTGCATCGACTGCGGTTCCTGCGCAGCTGTATGCCCCACCGGCGCTGCACAACCCGAATAAAAATCGGATCTAAAAAAAGACGTTCTCCGCAAGGACGTCTTTTTTTAATGGAAAAATTTGTGAACTACCTTTTTTCCCACAGCTGTGATATACTACCATCAACGATATAGGGCGACGATGAGGAGCAGTAGAAGATGTAACCCGAAAGAGAGCCTGCGGTTGGTGCGAGCAGGCGGGAGCAATCTTTGAATCCGCCTTTGAGCCCGGCAATGAAGTGAACCGGAAACGGTTAATTTGGGTGGCAACGCGGGTCCGTCTCGTCCCATAGGGGATGAGGCGGCTTTTTTAATGGAGGTAATTATGTTAGACATTCGTATGATTCGTGAAAACCCCGACTTGGTAAAAGAAAATATTAAAAAGAAATTCCAAGAAGACAAACTTCCCCTCGTCGACGAAGTCCTCGAGCTGGATGTCGCCAATCGGGCAGCCAAAACCGAAGGCGACGAGCTGCGCGCCAAGCGCAACGCTCTGTCGAAATCCATCGGCGGCCTGATGAAAGACGGCAAAAAAGACGAAGCGGAAAAAGTAAAGGCCGAAGTCAAGGCCATTAACGACCGCATCGAAGAATTGGAGCTGGAAGAAGGCAAAAAATCCGAACGCATTCGCGAAATCATGCTGGTCATTCCCCAAATCATCGACGACACTGTGCCCATCGGCAAGGACGACACGGAAAATGTGGAGTTGGAACGTTTCGGCGAGCCCGTGGTTCCCGATTACGACGTGCCCTACCACGTGGACATTATGGAATCCGTGTCGGGCATCGACTTGGACAGCTCGAGAAAAACCTCGGGCAGCGGCTTCTACTACCTGCGCGGCGACATCGCCCGTCTGCACTCCGCCATTTTATCCTACGCCCGGGACTTTATGATCGACAAAGGCTATATCTACCACATTCCGCCTTTCATGATTCGCGGCGACGTGGTCAGCGGCGTCATGAGCTTCGCCGAAATGGAAAACATGATGTACAAAATCGAAGGCGAAGATCTGTACCTTATCGGCACCAGCGAACACTCCATGATTGGCAAGTACATCGACTCAATTACGGAAGAAGCCACCTTGCCCCACAAGCTCACCAGCTATTCTCCCTGCTTCAGAAAAGAAGTGGGCGCCCACGGCATCGAAGAGCGCGGCGTCTACCGGATTCACCAATTCGAAAAGCAAGAAATGATCATCATCTGCAAGCCCGAAGACAGCAAAGATTTCTACAACGAACTCTGGCAAAACACCGTGGAATTTTTCCGCACCATGGATATTCCCGTGCGTACCCTGGAATGCTGCTCCGGCGACTTGGCCGACCTGAAGGTCAAGAGCTGCGACGTGGAAGCCTGGTCGCCCCGTCAACAAAAATACTTTGAAGTGGGCAGCTGCTCCAATTTAGGCGACGCCCAAGCCCGCCGCTTAAACATCCGCATCCGCGGAGAAGACGGCAAGCTCTACCTGGCCCACACGCTGAACAACACCGTCGTCGCACCGCCGAGAATGCTCATCGCCTTCTTGGAAAACCACTACCAAGAAGACGGATCCATCTTTATTCCGGAAGTGCTGCGTCCCTACATGGGCTTCAAGGAAAAAATCGAAAAGATAGACTGATTAAAAACTGCAGGAAAGGATTAGAGCCCCTTTCTCGTTGCGAAAAGGCCCCGTTGATTCGGGGTCTTTTTATGTATGAAAGATTGTTTTAATAAAAATGCAATGGTGTTGAAATACTCTCCTCCGAAGGATGTGATAGAATTCAATAAAATCATCTTGAGGGGGAAAAAATGGGCCATAAAGAAATTGACTATGAATATTCTTTAGAAGATAAAGACTTGATCTTAACTGAAATTGATAGAATTGTTGATCGAAGTATCTGGTACAAGTTAGATCCTTTTTATAAAATTGAGGGAATAAATAGACGATTTGAGCTGGAAGATTTCTATTTTAGCAATTACCTAGACGCCCATCGTGAAAAGGTTCTTCGAATATTTTTACAATTATGTTTGACACATGAGTGCTTAATCGAAGATATGACGCTTTATCCTGACAAAATCGATCCTAGAATGGAAGACTACGATTATGTCTATATTGACGACATGGAGATTGAGCATTTAGCATTTTTAATTCGAAACATCGAGCCTTGTGGTGAGTTTTTCTGCACGAGGTTTTACTTTTGGGACTATGATTCTGTCATAGAGATAAACTCTTTGAAGTCAATTTATATCTTCACCGAGTCTAGAGAGTTTCTTGATACGCTAGAGAAGTTAGCGACAGCGGAAGGCTTGTACTTGTGTGAAGAACATTACAATGTCGAGGCGGGCATTAAATTAAACGAATTAATGGATAGACTATTAGGAGAGGACGAGAGTGAAGTATCGCCTGAGAACGCTGACGAATCATCTGACACAGTGCCTGCCTATAATTTAAAAAATATTCAAACGGCTGTTGATAGAATAAATAACGATAACGATTAAAGCATTTGGACTATTGAAGATCCGCAATGCTACGGGAGACAAAGAAGTTTTTGCTTCTAGCCTAGAGATGCCTCCACGATGTTTTTTCCGTTATGATGACGTTGCCTCCGACAACTTGAAGTCGGCGTGAAGGGAGTCGTGGACACGGCGGTCGACTTTATTTCAGTGATTTTCATTGACCTTACCCATCTCAATTTGGTATACTACTCTTCGAAGCAAAGGGGAGTAACAATTATTCTTGGTCGTCAATCCGGCGTACGCCCGGCCAAGGATCCTATACAGGCTGTGAGACTTTTGTCCGTGGGACAGGAGTCTTTTTTTATAAGAGGAGGTTTTTATGGATTGGTACAAAATGAGTGCCCGAGAGGTTCTCGACGAACTGTCGGCCGACGACAAGAAGGGGCTCGCCCCGGAAGATGCCGAAAAGCGTCTGGGCAAATACGGGACCAATGAATTGCAGGAAGAGGAAGGCAAGTCTTTCGCTAAAAAACTGGCGGAACAATTCCTAGATCCCATGATCATCATACTTTTAATCGCCGCGATTATCTCCGGCGCCGTGGGCGAAATGGTGGACTCCGTCATTATTCTCGCCATCGTCATCGTGAACGCCGTGTTGAGCATCGTGCAGGAAGGCAAGGCGGAAGAAGCCATTGCCGCCTTAAAGAAAATGAGCTCTCCCACGGTGAAGGTGATCCGCGGCGGGCGCCCCGTGGAAATCGACTCCGTGCGCGTCGTGCCCGGGGATTTGGTCGTATTGGAAACCGGCGACATCGTGCCGGCGGACATGCGCCTGATTGAAAGCACCAATTTAAAAATCGACGAATCCTCCCTCACCGGGGAGTCCGTCTCCGTTGAAAAAGATGCCACGGTCACCGTGGAAGAAGATGCGGGCATCGGCGATAGAGAAAACTACGCCTACTCCGCCTCCATCGTCACCTACGGACGGGGCAAGGGCATCGTCACCGCCACGGGAGAAGACACGGAGATCGGTAAAATCGCCACCACCCTCTCCACCATGGAAGAGGAACAGACGCCCCTGCAAAAGAAGCTGGCGGGCCTTTCCAAGACCTTGGGGCTTTTGGTCGTCGCCGTCTGTGCCGTGGTCTTTATCGTGGGCAAACTCTACGGCCACGACACCCTGCGCATGTTTATGACGTCGGTATCCTTGGCCGTCGCCGCCATCCCCGAAGGGCTCCCCGCCATCGTCACCATCGTCCTTTCCATGGGCATGGGCAATATGGCCAAGCGCCACGCCATTGTGAAGCGGCTTCTGGCCGTGGAAACCTTGGGGACCATTACCTATATTTGCTCGGACAAGACGGGTACGCTGACTCAAAACGAAATGACCGTCACGAAAGTTTATTTGGACGGTAAAGTCATGGACGTTTCCGGTACGGGCTACGCGCCGGAAGGGGAGTTGTCCTATGAGGGTGCCAAACTCTCCGTGGATGATGTCAAGGGATTAAAAACCCTCTCTTCCATCGCCACCTTGACCAACGATGCGGACTTAATCGAAGAAAACGGAACGTACAGCATTTTAGGCGATCCCACGGAAGGGGCACTCATTACCCTGGCGGGCAAGCTCGGCGTGAAGGAAGAAGCCCTGGAAGAAGAATTTCCCCGCATCGGCGAAATCCCCTTCGATTCCGACCGGAAGATGATGTCCACCTTCCACGAAAATTTCTTCGACAACAAAGTGTCCTCCTTTACCAAGGGCGCGCCGGACGTGGTCTTGAAAAACTGTAAGTATCTGTTTAAAGACGGAGAGATCGTGGAGCTCACCGAAGCCGACCGAAAGGCGATCTTGGAGCAAAACAACGCCTTTGCCCAAGAAGCCCTGCGCGTTCTGGCCTTTGCCTTTAGAAACTACGACGCCATGCCCGCGGATCCCTCCACGGAAGAAAACGAAAAAGACATGGTCTTTGTGGGCCTTACCGGCATGATCGATCCGGCGCGTCCGGAAGTGAAGGCCGCCATTAAAGAATGCCGAAACGCCGGAATCGTTCCCGTGATGATTACCGGCGACTACCTCCTGACCGCCAAAGCCATTGCCGAAGAGCTGGGCATTTTGCGTGAAGGAGATAAGGCCATGATGGGGGAAGAGCTAAACGACAAGACCCCGGAAGAAATTCGCGAAATCGTAAAGACCACCCGCGTCTTTGCCCGCGTATCCCCTGAAAACAAAGTACAAATCGTCACGGCTCTTAAAGAAAACGGAGAAATCGCCGCCATGACCGGCGACGGCGTCAACGACGCCCCGGCCATTAAAAAAGCCGACATCGGCATCGCCATGGGCATTACCGGCACCGACGTGGCGAAAAATACGGCGGATGTCATCTTAACCGACGACAACTTCGCCACCATCGTCAACGCCGTAGAGGAAGGGCGAATCATCTACGCCAATATTAAAAAATTCGTCACCTTCCTCTTAAGCTGCAACATCGGCGAAGTCCTCGTGGTCTTCCTCTCCATCATCATGAACCTGCCCACGCCCTTCTTGCCCATTCAGCTTTTGTGGCTGAACTTAGTCACCGACTCCTTCCCGGCACTGGCCCTTGGGGTGGAAAAAGGCGAAGAAGAAACCATGTACGAACCGCCGCGTGATCCGAAAGAACCGATTTTGGACAGAAACATTACCATCACCATCATCATCCAGTCCCTCGCCATTACGGCGGCAACCCTTGGCGTGTACTACTACGCCCTCACCACCCATGGCATGGACGGCGACGGCCTCGTCTATTCACGCACCATGGCCTTCTCCACCTTGGTCTTCAGCGAACTGTTCCGCTCCTTCTCCTCGAGAAGCATCGACGATACCCTCTTTAAAATGGGTTTCTTCACCAACAAGCGCCTGAACCAAGCCGTGCTCCTGTCCTTGGCTCTGGTCCTCGTGGTTCTCTACGTTCCCTTCTTGGAAGAGCTCTTCCACATGACGGACCTGAACATGGTGGACTGGGCCATCGTTCTCATCTCCGCCCTGATCCCCTTGGTCATCGGCGAAATCCAAAAAATGATTCGCTTCAAACAAACCCACCCTGTGGATATGGAAGATAAATAAGAAAGCCGCCTTCGGGCGGTTTTTTTAATGCTTATCTCCCGAACTCAAAACCTTCTTTCATCTTGCAAAGATAGAGTTATAAAATTTGGTATAATGCTTTTGGAGGACTGTACATAGTAGAAGAATCACCTGAGATGGATGATGTCTTTCCAATGATAGATTATGGAAAAAACAAAAGATGAAAAATGAATAAACCGGACCTACAAAATGCTATAAATATAACTCTACATGTCATGACAAAGTAGGATGGGATGAGAGTATAGGCATAGAAGTACCGGGCAAAATTTGCAGGTAGTTTAAATGCGATGTACTGGAGATTTTGGAATATCGAGTACAGGGTAATTAATTAAAGGAGATGTGAAATGGCAAAAAATAAAGATAAAACTGAGGAATTGTCCTTAGAATCAGTTCTATGGAATTGCAGAGTATCATTAAGAGGATATGGAAGTACTGAAAAAATAGAGACGCTGTAATAGGATTAGTTTTCTTAAAGTTTGCAGGAGATAAGTTTGAAACAAGAAGAAAACAAATTGAAGAAGAACATCCTGATTTATTCATGCTAAGAGAGATGCCGGCCACTTATCATGCTGACAATGTTTATTATCTAAATGAAACATCCAGATGGAGTTACATAGTTAAAAATGCATCGGCAGATGATATAGCAATAAAAATAGATACAGCAATGAAAGACATAGAGGAGGACAATCCTTCCCTAAAAGGAACTTTGCCTCAAAATTTGTACGCTAATTTAGGAGCTCCGGCAAGTAAAATTAAAAGTCTAATCGATGAGATAAATAAGATAAATGGAGATAGATTCCATGAAGAAGATTTGATCGGAAGAGTCTACGAATATTTTTTACAAATATATGCAGCATCAGGAACAAAGGAAGACGGTGAATTTTATACACCTTCAAGCGGTGTAAGACTATTGACTGAGCTAATCGAACCATATGACGGAGTTGTATATGAGAACAAAACACCATATTTGATACATTTTAACGGCATCGCCGCTTAGGGTACGAACCTAATACTAAGGGGTACGAAAATTTAGTATGTGGTACGAAAATCAAAAAGCTCACAGCGATGTTCATCCTAAAATTAAACTAAGAAGCATTACGCGTTACAAGAATCTTGTTCTGTCTAGCAGGGTTCTTTTTTTATGCAACATTAGGTGAATTGCCATTACCGCATAAAATTCTTGACAAATAAGTTAGTCTATGGTAATTTCTCCTTACCGAGATTAATCTCGGTAAGGAGAGGAAAATGATGGTCAAGGAGAGGAAAATGATGGTCAGAGAACGATTAGATCCGGAAATGCGTAAAGAAGACATTCAAAAGGCTGCTATGGCACTCTTTTCTTCTAAGGGCTTTAACAATACGACGATGGATGATGTTCGTGAAAAATCCGGTTTATCAGCCGGCGGATTATACTACTACTACAAAAATACGGCAGAAATCCTCTACGACATTATGGACAGAGGAAGCAGGATGCGTGAAGCGACGGTAACAAACACGGTTCAACATATGGGGAACAAGCTTACACCACATATCTTGGCTGAAGTTGTCGTCGATAAAATGTTGGCGAATAATCCTTTTACGCCTATCTATGTCATGTTTCTTGGTGAGATTAAGAAAAATGAACAGCTTAACGCATTATATGAAAAACTCAAGAGGGATTCGATTACTTACTTTAAGCATTTTATGAATGGGTACGACTGCGGATTGCTTACTGATGATGACTATGAATTTGTAACGAATCTCATCAATGCAAGCTTGTTATCCTGTGAAATTTTAGATACGCGTGAAAATTTTCTAAAGAACAGACAGCACTTGGTATCCATGCTTGAAGGTTATTTTACTCGTTCGACTTCTCAGTAAGCGGAAGTTTCCGGACTCTAAAATCTTCCATCAATTTCCGCATTTCATTCATTTATTAAGGAGGTTTTTTGATATGAACTTATTGAAAAAGTACATCGCCAAAAATAAGACCGACTACTTTTTCTCGGTTCTTTTTGCCGTTTTGGGTGTACTGGCAGGACTTTTTACCTATGTGCTCTTGAGCAAAATGATCATTGCCCTCATTGCAGGGAATACAGATTTTGCTTTTTATACTAAAGGAGTCCTCAGTATTCTCGCGCTGCTGTGCGCAAAAGAAGTTTTTATGGGTATTTCCACCACGATTTCTCATACGGCGACCTATGGTGCTTTGTGTGAAATCAGGCGAGATATCATGGACAAACTTTTCAAAATGCCGTTAGGAAACATTTTGAATTTAAGCACAGGAAAGCTAAAAGATGTCATCGTGAATCAAGTTGATAGCATGGAGACAACCCTGGCTCACCTGATTCCTGAAATGACCGCTAATATTGTTGGCCCGGTTTTACTTCTTGTTTACATGTTTGTACTCGATTGGCGCGTTTCGCTCTTGGCACTGGTTCCTCTTGTGATCGGCATGTTTTTTATGGCCGGCCCGATGAAGCGCATGCCTAAAATGTTTCCCAAAGCAGTCAAAATTGGTCAAGACATGAACAACTCAATTGTGGAATATATCAACGGCATCGAAGTCATTAAGTCTTTTAATCAAGGCGATACATCCTATAAAAAATACAGCGATAATGTTTATGCCAAAGCAGATTATTACTGCAAGTGGATGGGCTTGAACAACAACGATTATGCGGTGAGCATGTCGCTTGCACCGATGGGTATTTTAACTATCATTCCGTTTGGCCTTTTCTTCTGTATGCAAGGTAGCCTAAGCGGCGCTCATCTTTTGATGTTGATTATTTTATCGTTTGGCACAATCTCAAATATCATGCAGGTGATGTCTTATGAGGACGATATGGGGCGCATCAAAACCATTGCCGGTGAGATTGAAAAAGTTCTCAACTCAAAAGAGTTATCCCACGCAACCGGTACACAAAACATTTCACGCTATGACATCACTTTCGATCACGTGAATTTCTCTTACGATGACAACAAACAGGTTATCAAGGATGTCAATCTGTACATCAATGAAGGTAGTGTCAATGCACTCGTCGGGTATTCTGGCTCAGGGAAATCGACCGTTGCAAAGCTCCTCGCCGGATTTTGGGATACCGATAGTGGCACCATAACAATTGGTGGCATAGCTCTCAAGGATATGCCTTTAGAACAGCTTTCGGATGCTATTTCTTATGTATCTCAAGACAATTATTTGTTTGATATTTCCATCAAAGATAATATTCGCATCGGCAAAAAAAATGCAACGGATGAGGAAATTATAGAAATCGCTAAAAAATCGGGCTGCCACGATTTCATTATGAAGCTCTCACAAGGCTATGAAACGGTTGCCGGAGAAGGTGGCGGGCATCTCTCCGGCGGTGAGCGCCAACGCATCTCTATTGCACGCGCCATGCTCAAAGATGCACCGATTGTCATTTTGGATGAAGCCACTTCCTATATCGATCCAGAAAATGAAGCTATTTTGCAAGATGCCATCGCCACATTGGTAAAAGGCAAAACGCTCATTATTATCGCCCATCGACTGAAAACCATTGCAGATGTGGATCAAATATTTGTTATCCATGATGGATATGTTGAAAATCACGGAACACACGATAAACTATTAAAAGATTCTCCGGTTTACCAAGAATTGTGGAGTGCGGCCATGCGAGGTGAAGAAAATGATTAATACATTTAAGAAGTTATGGAAATTTGCAGAGCGTGAGCAAGGAATGATTCGCTCCTCGGTGATCTGGAGTTTTTTGGGCGCGATTTTTAACGTTTTTCAATTTATGGCCATCTATTTGGTCATTGCGGCGATTATAAAGCAGGAAATTACGTGGCAGACGATTGGTATGTGCAGCGCATTCTTATTGCTTTCCTTACTGGGCATCATTATTTCTAAGAAAAATTCCATGCTTAAGCAAACGCATGCCGGCTATTTTACAGCCGCAAATAAACGTATCGCTATGGGAGGAAAAATCAAAAAAGTGCCAATGGGCTTTTTCAATGATTTTAGCTTAGGAAATTTAACGGCCATTGCGACGACAAAGTTGGACAGTCTCGAAACTTGGGTGCCCACACTTTTTATTATGGTATTCGGCGGTCTGCTTGTTACCGTGGTATTTATCCTGTCCCTTTTTATGCTGCATTGGAAAATTGCACTCATTGCTATCGCTGGGTCTTTGATTTTCTTGGCGGCGGCCGCTTTAATGCAGCAAAGATCTAAAAAGAGTTCGGATCGAGTTTCTGTTGTACAAAACGATCTCACGAAAGAAGTACTGGCAACCTTGCAAGGTATGCAGATCATCAAGTCCTATAACTTGGGCGGGCCAAATAACAACAAGTTGGATCAAAGTTTTGAAGAAACAAAAAAATCGATGTTGAGCCTTGAAAAGGCCGTTACACCTTACACGGTACTGCTGAAAATCATCATTGCGATCACGATTTCGGTTATGATTGCCACAGCACTTTCATGCTACTTTTCGGGAGAGCTTGCTTTGGATTATACCATCATGACGCTGGTTGCCAGTTTTGTGATTTTTAACAGTTTATTGGCTTCTGGTAGTGCTATGGCCATGCTTAGAACCATTGACAACGCGATGGATTCTTATGATTACGTCAATCAAATGCAAGATATGCCGGAAGGTCATATCAATGATGCACTTCAGCAACACGATATTGAATTTAAAAATGTTTCCTTTGCCTATGGCGAAAAGCCAATCTTAAATAATGTGTCTTGCTATGTCCCCGAAAGATCAATGACGGCTATCGTAGGGCCGTCTGGTTCAGGGAAAACAACTTTTTGCAATTTGATCTCTCGCTTTTGGGATGTCAATTCAGGAGAGATTCGCCTTGGAGGAAAGAACATAAAAGATTACTCCCTCGAAAATCTCATGAATCATATTTCGATGGTCTTCCAAGATGTCTATCTTTTTGCCGATACGATTGAAAACAACATTAAATTCGGATGCCCAAATGCCACCCGCGATGATGTGATTGCGGCGGCAAAAAAGGCTCAGTGCCATGACTTTATTTCTGCCTTGCCCGATGGCTATCAGAGCATGATCGGAGAAGGTGGAACAAGTCTTTCCGGCGGAGAAAAACAGCGCATTTCCATTGCCAGGGCAATGCTGAAAGATGCACCGATTATCATCTTTGATGAAGCTACTGCAAATGTTGATCCGGAAAACGAAGACAAGCTGAAAGCAGCTATTGAAGCCCTTACTCAAAACAAAACCGTCATCATGATCGCGCACCGCTTGAAGACGATCCGTAATGCAAACCGGATTTTGGTACTGAACAAAGCAGGGATTGAGCAGTGCGGTACACATGATGAATTGATGCTGCAAGGAGGTCTTTATCGAGATCTTATCGAATCGAGAAGCAAGGCGGAAAGCTGGAGATTCGCAAATTAAAGTTTGGAACTAACAACAACATCTTCGACAAAAAAATGAATGTGCCTGATGTTGTCGAAAATTAAATGTTCAGAAAGGAATTTTATGATGAAAAACTAAAAAATATTGTACAGATCGCCGTATTGGCAGTAATTGGCTGTGTTGTCTCCTTTGGAATCAGTATGCTGACGGGACTTTTAGGCATGGCTGCCCTCTACATTTCAGCCGGGTTTGCCGCTTTTGTGATCGGACCGACCTTTGTGATTGCGGCTCGAAAAGTACAAAAGCGTGGCACAGCGCTTCTCTTTTGGGCTGTGCTTGGGTTGGTATATGCAATTTTAGGTTATGGGATCATGATTCCGATTACTCTGATTGCAGGGATTGTCTGCGAGCTGATTATCGGAAAGTACGATAATAGCAAACGCATCGCCATTGCTTTTAGTGTTGTCATGTTTACCGATTCGATGCACAGTATTCTTTTAACAAAAATTTTAGGCGTCGAAGGTTTAGTAAAATATATGTCATCTACCTTTTCTCCAGAACAAGCAGCACAAATGGTTGCCGCCTATACAAATGAAGTGATTTTGATAGCTGCTGCCGTTAATGTTGTGCTGTGCTTGTTAGCCGGATTTTTCGGAGTATTCATCAACAATAAGTTCTTTGAGAAAAGCACTCAGCAGAGCAAGCTCAAATAAGATGAGCCGATCATTTTCCCGCTTTATAAAAACGGATATCCTCCTCAATGGAGCGAAGAAATTTTTGATATGGTTTTAGAACAGGCAGAAAATTATAAAAATTAAATAAAAGGCTATGAGCACTCAAACTCATAGCCTTTTTCATTGTCTAAAGATTTTCTGAATCAGTTTTTCTAAACCGCCAATCCAAAGCCGCCTTCGGGCGGTTTTTTCATGGGGAGAAAAGCGTCGCACATCCTCGGAAAATTTTAGGTGATAAATAGTATAAATTTCTTTGAGGCCACATGGATTTGATGGTATGATAGATTCATCATAGTAAGTAAAGGCTGGGATGAAAGTGAGAAAATACAGAAAAAGAGAGCATGTCGAAAATTATCTGAAGACGGACTACCGAGGGGATCCGCTTTTCAACGATATGTACCTGCCCCATATTTCGCTGCCGGAACTTTCCGTCGACGAAATTGACACGTCTACCACGTATTTGGGCAAGAAGATTCATTTTCCCCTCATGATCAACGCCATTACCGGCGGCACGGAGTTTGCGGAAAACATCAATGCGGATTTGGCTCAGCTCGCCAAGCGCTTCGATCTCCCCATGGCTGTGGGCAGTGAAACCATCGCTATGGAAGATGAGGAAGCCGTGGAAAGTTTTGAAATCGTGCGGGAAATTATCGGCGACGAGGGCATCGTCCTCGGGAACATGAATGGCAATCTCTCTGTGGACGAGGCGAAGAAGGCCGTGGAGATTATTCGCGCCGACGCCCTTCAGATCCATTTAAATCCGGCGCAGGAGCTGGCCATGGAAGAGGGCGACCGGGATTTTCGCGGCACGGCGGAGCGGATTCGCGCCGCAAACGAGGCCCTGGACGTGCCGGTTTTGGTGAAGGAAGTGGGCTTCGGCATGGACGCTTCCGTTATCGAGCGGCTCTACGATTTGGGCATTCGCCACGTGGATATTTCCGGCTACGGCGGCACGAATTTCTTTGAAGTGGAAAATCTCCGCTACTTTAATTCGGACATGACGGAGCTTTACGGATGGGGGATTCCCACGGCCTACGCCCTTCACGAAGCCGTGGCACTGGGTAAGAAGGATCTCCACATCACCGCGTCCGGCGGCATACGAAACGGCCTGGATCTGGTGAAGTGCTTGATTCTCGGCGCCGACATGTGCGCCATTAGTGGCGAGATTTTGAGATACATCGTACACGGCGGCGTGGACTACGCCTCGGTGTATTTGGATGATTTGATCAACAAGGTAAAAATCGTCATGGTCCTGGTTGGAGCGAAGAATATCGACGAATTAAGACAGGTGAAGTGGAAAGCCACGGGCCGTCTTTTGGAATTATTGAAATAAGAGGGAATTATGTACGATCTGATGATTATCGGCGGCGGCCCGGCCGGGCTCACCGCCGCCATTTACGCGAGCCGCGCCCACTTGAACACGGTGATCTTCGAGCCTGAGATGGACGGCGGCCAAATGAGCCTCACCATGTCACTGGAAAATTTCCCCGGGGCACTTCCGGAGGACACGGGCATGGACATCGGCATGCGCATGGCGAAGCAAGCGGCCTCTTTCGGCGCCGCCACCATTCGCGAGCGGGTGGTTTCCGTTGAGTCAGCGGGCGAGAGGAGAATCGTGAAGACGGAGAGCGGCAGCTACGAAGGCAAATACGTCCTCGTGGCCACGGGCTCCAAGCCCAATCGCCTGGGCGTTCCCGGGGAAGACAAATTCGTCTCCCGCGGCATCAGCTACTGCGCCACCTGCGACGGTGCCTTCTACCAAAACGGCGACGTCTACGTCATCGGCGGCGGCAATTCCGCCGTGGAAGAGGCGCTTTATATGGCCAATTTAGGGGCGAAGGTCACCATCGCTCACCGCAGAGACAGCTTCCGCGCCGAGCGCTTCTTGGCGGAAAAGGCCCTGGCCCACGAAAATATTTCCGTCATGTGGAACACGGAGCTGAAGGAAGTCTTAGGGGATGCCATGGCCGACGGCCTCGTCCTCTACAACAACAAAACCGACGAGACTTTCACGGTGAAAAAAGGCGACCGACCCATGGGAATTTTCATCTACGTGGGCGTGAAGCCGCAAACGGAATTTTTGGAAGGCCTTCTGGAATTGAACAGGGGCTATGTGAAAGTAGACGAAAACCAAATGTCCGCTGTCGACGGCATCTACGCCGCCGGCGACATCGTGGACAAAAACTTCCGCCAGGTCATTAACGCCTGCGGAGAAGGCTGCGTCGCCGCCATGGCCGTGGCCAAGCGCATCGTCCAATACGATTAAATTAAATTAATTTTTGAAACAGTTATGCAAAATCTCGCATAGCTGTTTTTTTGTGGAATTAAATATTTTTAACCAGACCAAATAAATAAGTACAAATTCAATCCACCATAAACCATTTAAAAGCAAAAATTCTCGAGAAAAACATATTTTACAATAAAAAAGTCAAAATACGGGTTGACAAGATCGGGGGGGGGTGATACAGTCAATGTGTAAGAGATACTAAATACAAGAAAAGGAGGGCTTTATGAACTCTTACTTAACGTACGCAAATGATCCTATACTCTGGCTATTATCTTTACCGTTGGTGGCAATTGTAGGTGCGTTAGCTATTAGCTATAGCACCAAGGTAAAAAAAGTAAGTCCCTTAGTGAATTTAACACCCGAGGATCAAAAGAAGGCATTCCGAACAGGCGCAATTTCCGCCATCGGCCCGGCATTAGGCGTATTTGTCGTCATGCTTGGACTTATTTCCAAAATAGGCGGCCCTCTGGCATGGCAAAGACTCTCTGTCATCGGTGCGGCCCATACTGAATTAACGGCGGCTGAAATGGCGGCACAAGCCATGGGCACGACTTTGGATTCTCCCGATTATAGTTTGGTCAATTACGCAAACGCTTGCTGGGTCATGGCATTAAATGGCTGCGGCTGGTTGTTAGTAGTAAGTTTATTGACGGACAAATTGGACAGCATCTCCTTCAAGTTGACCAAAGGGGATACGAAAATCACGAGTATTATTTCGATTTCCGGCATGTGCGGTGCTATGGGTTTCTTGGCGGTCAGCAATGCGATCACTTCAAGTGAGAATATGGTCGCCGCAGTTGTAGCGGGTATCTCCATGATTCTTTTAAACAAGTTGGGTGAGAAAGTTCCTGCATTGATGGAATTTAACCTGGGCTTCGCTTTGATCATCGGCATGATCGCAGGAAGTATTTTCCGTTCATAGGGAGGGTTCATATGACTGATAAATTAAACATCGATCGAGAATACGACGCGCAGTATACACAACCGGTTATTAAATTAGGTCGAATATTAAACTTACTCGGCGTACTATTTTCCTTTTTGCCAGCCTTATACATTTCCATTCGATACAGTGCTTTTCCCGGAATGGCAAACATTTTAAAAGGCTGGGCGCTGATTGCGGCAATTTTCGGTTCATACTACATAATTGAACCGATCTCCTACTTCCCCGTCTTGGGACTTCCCGGAACCTTTATGGGCTTCATTTCCGGCAACTTAGGTAATATGCGGGTGCCTTGCTCGGCCCTAGCCCAAGCGGCTGTAAAGGTCGAGCCCGGCACGAAGAAGGCGGAACTTGTTTCGACACTCGGGATTGCAGGTTCGATTATTACGAACTTAATCGTCACGGTCTTGGCTGCAGTTGCGGGAAGTTATATTATTTCCGTCTTGCCGGATTCGGTATTAGCTGCTTTTGACTTTATCGCACCTTCTATTTTCGGTTCGATGTATGCCATGTTCGCGATTAAGGATTTAAAGAGTGGGATCTTTGCGCTTGTCTTAACCGTCATTATGCTTAAAGCCGGTTTGCCGACTTTCGTCATTGTTCCGGCGGCAGTCTTTGCGACGATCTTCTTTGGTATTAAAACGAGGAAAAAGGAGGAAAAGTAATGAAGAAATTGGAATTCGATCGAAAAAAAGCAGAAGAAAATCTGATTAAATTCAGAAGAGACCTCCATCAAATTCCCGAAATCGGCTTTGATTTGGAAAAAACCGTGAAGTATGTCTGCTCTGTACTGGACGAGCATGGAATTTCCTATGAGGTAATCGTGGACGGCTCTGCTGTTGTTGCTCTCATTGATAGCGGCAGTCCCGGTAAAACCATCGGTTTGAGAGCGGATATGGACGCACTGCCGATTAAAGAGGAAACGGACCTACCCTTTAAATCTGAAAATGGCAATATGCACGCCTGCGGGCACGATTGCCATACGGCGATATTGTTGACGACGGGGATCGTTTTAAACGAAAACAAGGATAAATGGGCCGGCAAGGTGAAACTACTTTTCCAACCTTCCGAAGAAAAAGACGGCGGCGCCAAACCGATGATCGATGCGGGATGCTTAAATGAACCGAAGGTCGATTATATTCTGGGTCAACACGTCGGCGTTCTCTCCGGTGAAATCGAAATCGGTCAAATGGGATTTGTTCCGGGGCCTATGATGGCGTCCTTAGACGAATTTACCATCGACTTCATTGGACAAGGCGGACACGGCGCCTATCCTCACGACACCATCGACCCGATTCCCATGGCAGCATCGGCGGTCCTTGCACTTCAAGCCTTCATGGCTCGCCGAGTAAACGCTTTGGATTCCGCGGTATTTACCATCGGACAAATTCACGGTGGAAGCCAGTACAATATTGTTCCGAACAAGGTAACCATTAACGGAACCGTTCGCTGCTTAAACGAATCAGTGCGAAAATTAATCGCCGAAGGCTGTGAAAGAATCTGCAAGAGCACGGCGGAAAGCTATGGTGGCAAAGCGGAAATTAATTACAAGTTTGGCTACCCTGCCTTAATTAACGACGTAGAACTTACTCAAAAACTAATCGACCTCAGCCAGGAAGCCTTTGGGGAAGACAGCGTCAAGTGCATGAAAAAGGCGAGCATGGGAAGCGAAGATTTCGCCTATTTCGCTCAAGAAGCACCGGCCTGTTTTACTTTCTTAAACACCTCAAAAGAATGTGACGGTGTCATCTATCCGAATCATAATCCCAAATTTATGGTCGACGAAGACATTTTAATCAAAGGCGTCGATTACTTTGTAACAGCCGTTGGAAATTTGTCTTGAACGAAGAAAGCGTCCGAAAAGCGGAAGCCATTCAATTACATGTCATCTCCGAATAGTATGATAACTGCATGAAAAAGCCGCTCGATGATTTCCATCGGGCGGCTTTTTCGCGCTTATTGTTGTGCCGGTTGTGCCGGTTGCTCACCTTGGGGTGCGGGATTTTCCTGTTCGCTCTGGCTCATTAAAATGTTCAAAAGTTCCGTGGCCGTAAGGGGCGCGTGAATTTGGTAGCCCCCCGGTTTAATCTTGGGCACGGCGCCGGCGTCGCGAATCATTTGAAGGAAGGTGGCTCTGTCCGCCACTAAATCTTCTTTCATGATTACATCGGCGATCATTTCGTCGTTGGCACCTTCGGGAATTTCGATGGTGATGGTGCGGGTGGCCTTTTGCAAGCCGTTTTCCGTGAGTAGTTTCAAAATGGTTTCGGGACTGGCGCCTTCGGGAATTTCGTAGCTTCCCGCCGTAATGTAGCGGGCCATGCCGGAGCGCTTGGCCTTATTGCTGAAGGCCGTGGCATCGTTAATGAGGCCCACTTCCTTTAAGCGCTTGGCCACGGAATCCGGATCCGTCGTTTCTATTTTAAGTAAGGTGGTTTTTTCCGATGCATCTTTGGCGGCGCTGGAGATCTGGCCGATTTGTTCCTTTGAGGAGCGAATTTCCTCGGTAATGGTGGTGTCTTTTCTCTCTTCCGGCGTCATCATGGAAAACAAGTGGTTCATGCGCCACTTTATGATGAACAGCAGGACGAGAACCACCAGTATGACGACGACAAAGCGCAAAAAGTTTACGAATACTTTCGAAACTCTTCCGTTAGATTTCATGCTGTTTTCCCTTTCCTGTCGATTTCGATATAATTATAATAAGGTTATTATATCACAGGAACGTGAAAGAAAGAGAGGCTCTCGTGATCTCTAATAAAATTGACACAAACGACGCCGGCATGCGCTTGGATCGCTATTTAAAAAAGTTGCTTCCCAATGCCAAGGCGTCGCTGATTTATAAATCCATTCGAAAGAAAAGCATTACGGTCAACGGTAAAAAGGCCAAGGAGGAAGATGTCTTGGCCCTCGGAGATACGGTGGAAATCTATTTTTCCGACGAGACGCTGGCGAAGTTTTCCAAGGCGCCGAAGTCCGTGAAGGGAAAGTTTCCCGCCATCGTCTTCGAATCGGAAGATTTCATTATTATGGACAAGCCCGTGGGCGTGTTGAGCCACGGCACGGGCAAGGCCTATGAGCGGAACATGGTGGACGATATGTTGGCCTATTTGATCCACACGAAGAGCTACAACCCTCGGGCGGAAAAGACCTTCGTCCCCTCCATTTGCAATCGCCTGGACCGAAACACCAGCGGTCTGATCTTGGGGGCGAAGACGGCGGCGGGCCTCCGGGCGGCCAACGCATGGCTTCGTAACCGGGAAGTGGAGAAGTATTACATGACCATTGTGGAAGGAGAGTTGAAGGAAGAACGGAAGGTGGAAAATCGCCTGACAAAGGACGGGGATAAGAACCGGGTCGTGGAAGGCGACGATGGGAAGGATGCCGTGGGCATCTACCGGCCCATAAAGACCACGGGGGATTACACCCTGGTGGAGGCGGAGCTCATTACCGGGCGCACCCATCAGATTCGCCAGCAGTTGGCATCCATTGGTCATCCCGTTCTCGGGGACAGAAAATACGGCCACGCCTCCCGCCGCTTCGGCGAATTGCACCACCAATTGCTTCACGCCTACAAATTGGTCTTTCCCGAAACCGAGGACTTCCCCGAAGTGTCCGGCAAGGTGTTTACGTCCGAGCCCAAGGGAAAATTTCAGCGCATCAGGGAGAGCCTCCATGTATGATTTAGGCTTGGACATCGGCGGCACCACCATGAAGCTCGGCGTTTTTCGCGGCGGGGAACTGATTCGCACAGACCGCGCCCCGACGCCGAAGGATCCCGACAAAGTAGTAGATGAAATCGCCCGCATGACGGCGCCCTTTGATTACGAAGCTTTCGGCATCGCCACGGCGGGCACCGTGGACAGAGAAAATAAGGCCCTTTCCGATTTAGGCGGAAATATTTCGGGTTGGCAGGGCTATCCCCTGGGCGAGGCTCTGGCGGATAAGGGCATTCGCCTGGATAGTTTGGAAAACGACATTAACTGCGCCCTCGTGGGAGAGATGGAAAATCGCCGGGACGATCACGTCCTCTACGTGGGCATGGGTACGGGCATCGGCGGCGCTTTTTACAGCGGCGGCGAATTGTATTTAGGAAGCCGCGGATCCGCCATGGAGATCGGACACATCATCGTAGAGAAAGGCGGCGTTCTTTGCGCCTGCGGCCAAAGAGGCTGCGCCGAAGGCTATTTCAGCGCAAGGGCTTTTCACGCCCTCATGAAGGCGGCGGGCTACGAACGGGGCGACGATTTTCTGGCATCGAATGAAGCCTCGGCGCAGGCTTTTATCGAAGGCGCGGCGGATTACCTCATCGGCCTTGAAAATGTGTTAAACCCCTCGGCCATTTTAATCGGCGGCGGCATGATTACCTACGCCCCGAGTATTGTGGCGCGCTTAAAGGCGGCCATGCTCCGCCGGGGCAACACCAATGTCCGCGCCCCCTTGGAAGCCGCCCGTTTGGGAAACGACGGCGGCATGGTGGGGGCTATGCTTCTTGCGAAAAAAGAAAGGAGAGGTCGTGAAAATCATTGAGAAGCCCATGGGAAGCGGCGTGGAGTCTTTGGTGGATGAAGTGGATTTCAAGGGCGCCACTTTTATTATGCCCAATCGCAAGTGGATCGCGCGGAGCAAAGAAATTTTATCGCGGGGCGTGGGATTTTTAGGCGTCAACTTTTTCACCTTCGACGACCTTATGGAGGAGCTGGCCATGACCCGTCCCCGCAATCTGTGGCGGGCGGCCTACGTTTTTCGAAAGCGGTTGGAAGAAGGGGATACGGCATTCGCACCGCTCAGGGACATGGAAAAAATTCGCCGCCTCTTTCAGTGGTGCGACGATGTGAAGTATTTGGGCCTTGAGGAAAAGGACCTGCCCTACAGCTGGCGGGGGGATGTGCGTGGTTTCCTTTCCGCCTACGAATCCGCCGTGGAGGCGGCGGACTGCGTCACGGAAGGTGAAGTTTTTAAAGAGGCCATGGCGGCGGAGGTGGATTCCGAGCGTAAGTATATTTTTGTGGGATTCTCTCATTACAAGGAACGCCATCGCCTGCTCTTAAAAAAATTGGACGCCGCGGCCCACGTGGTGGAGGTCAGCCCCTTCGAGGAGAAAATAGAACCGGAAGCTGTGGCCCTGTATCAAACGGTAAACGGGGAGCGGGCATTTCGCCACATGGTGAAAAAAGCGGCATCGGCTCTCGCGGAAAATCCCGCGGCAAGGATCGGCGTGGCCATGAATAGAGAAGAGGATCGGGCGGCGATGAGGGCCCACTTTGCCTTGGCGAAGATTCCGGCGGCGGGCTCCGCCTACGTCCTCGGCGAGGACACTCTTCACCAATTGCGCCTCTTGTGGCGGCGGGGAGAAGACGGGCCTTCCGCCTGCGCCTTTTTGCGGGGAGATTTGGCGGAAGTGGAAGATGCCCATGAGTTGGCGGCGGCCATAGAGACCTTGGGCGTGAAGGATCTTTCTGAAATCGACGAAAGCTCCCTGCCCTACTACTTATTTCCCGAGACAAAGGAGCTGTTGATTCGATACAAAGCCCTTTTAAGGACATGGAAGCATGATAACGAAGGCAGCTGGAGCGATTTCGCCCGTCGCACGGAAGAAGCGGCGGAAGCGTTCGGCGAGGGGTTGGCAAAAATGATCGCCGACGCCCTGGCCGAGGCGGAAGGAGACTACGGCAGAATTTCCGGCCGCGAGTTTGAATCCATCCTTTGCGGCTTTTTGGAAAAAGAAGCTGCCCCCGGCGTGGAAATTTTGTCTTTAGACGAGGCCTACGGCGGCGATTACGACCTTCTCTTCGTGTCCTCACTCGATGGGGGATTTATTCCCGCCAAGAAGGAGGACAGCTTAATGAATCGGGCCATCGCGAAATCCGTCATGGAAGTCGGGCTCTACGTGAATTTTTTTCAGGGCGAAGAGATGACCGATCGATTGAATTACTTAATGGCCTCGTCGAAAAAATCCCTGCTCTACAAAGTGGGGGACGGGGAGGAGGCGCAGGTATTTACGGAATTAAAAAAGAATTTCCCCGTGGAAGATTTGGATAAAACCGGGGAAGCTTACGAAAAAAATTGGGACCTGATTGCGGAAGAGAGCGTGTTTTCCGAGGAAGCGGCGGAGGTTTTAGCCGATGAACTGAGAGAAAAGGGTCTTTCGCCTTCGGCCATCGACGGCTATTTGCGCTGCCCCTTCAGCTACTTTGCCGATCGCATCTTAAAAAGCGCGCCGGAAGAAGAAGACGGCCGCCCGGCCATGGCCAAGGGAAGCATTTACCACGAAGCGCTGGCACTTTATTTTTCCGGGAGACTTTCGAAAGACGCACTGGATGCCTTTGTGGAAGCGGCCTACGACGAAAACCTGGCCCCCTTGAAGCCCGACTACCTTTGGGCTTGGGAGAAGAAGACCATGGCCCGGGCCCTTCTCGCCGCCATTGAAGGGGAGGAAGAACGCCTGAATGATGAAAAGAAAAACGGCGCCTTTCATCCCGCAGCCTTTGAGACATCTTTCACCTATCCCTTTAAGGATGTGGAGATCCACGGCGTCATCGACCGTGTGGACAGGAATGAATCGGGCGACGAAATCCTCATCGACTACAAGTCCGGCGGTCTCCCCGCATACGAAAACATGGCGGCCTACAAGGTGATGCAGATCGCCCTTTACGCCCTGGCTCGTCGGCACATGGGCAATCGGCCGGCGTCGTTGGAATATGTGTCCGTAGAAAACGGGAATGTGTCCATTATGGCCCGGGACACGACGCGGGCCGGCGTGTACAGTCGCCTGAGAAATGAAAGAAAGTACGACGGCGAGGCCTTCGATGATTTTCTAAACGAGGCGGAGGTCGCACTTGGCGATGTCCTCGCCGCCATCAAACGTGGCGATTTCAACAGAGCGCCCATGGATGAAAATGTGTGTAAGTATTGTTCCTACGGGGATCTGTGCAGAAGGGAGGCGTCGGATGCCATTTGATAAAGAGCAACGGGAAGCCATAATGTCCTACGACCGCTCCGTCTTTCTCACCGCCGGCGCCGGCGCGGGGAAGACCAAAGTACTCACCGAGCGGGTGAAGGAGATTCTGCCGAATACCGACGAAAATGTTCTGGCCATTACCTTCACCAATCGGGCCGCCGAGGAAATGGCAGCCCGCATGGCGGCGAGCCTCACGGAAGAGGAGACGGACCGCTTGGTGGTCAAGACCATCGACGGCTTTTGCCGCTACCTGCTCTCCATTTACGCCGTGGAGGCGGACACCTTCGGCGGCATGGTTCAGCTGGCGGAAGGCGAGACCGACGCCCTTTTGGAGAAGAGCTACGAAAAGGTGGCGAAGGATATTTTTTCCGACGAGGATTTTATTTCCTTCCTCGAAACATCGGGCACCACGGCGAACAATTTTAAATATGAACTCTTAAAAAGCTACGACGCCCTTCGCACCCGGGGTGCCCTTGGGGATTTTCGCCCCCGGCAAGTAACGGGCGCCGACCCCCTGAAAGATTACGTGGATTTTCTGCCCGCCCTTTGCGGCGCACTAAAGACCAAATCATCGAAGCTGGCCAAGTATTTGGACGCTGAGGATCTCGAGGCATTAAAAAACAGAAGTGATGAGGAACAGCGGGCCTTTCTTCTGGCCATGCCCGACGGCTCCTCGCTGAAAATGGACGAAGACATAAAAGAGCGGAACGAAGCATTAAAAAATCGCCTGCTTTTACGTGAAGAGGAGAAAAATCATCCCACTATCGAAGCCATCGGCCGCGCCCTAAAACTCCTCGATGAAGCCTATCAAAAAGAAAAGCGAACTATGGGCGTCGTGGATTTCAGCGATCTCCTGGAAATGGCCACGGCCCTTTTGGAATCGGGAAAGATTTCCTGCGCCTACGATCACATTCTCGTCGACGAATTTCAGGACACGAATCCCCTGCAGATTCGTATGCTCCGCGCCTTAAAGGGCGACGGGAAACTTTTTGTCGTCGGCGACAGAAAGCAATCCATCTACGGCTTTCGCGGCGCCGATGTGGCCGTGGGAGACGATTTTCGCGGCGAGGCCTTAAACGAGGGCACGGAAGCCATGGCCCTTTTGAACAATTACCGATCCCACAAAGATCTCGTGGCCGCCGTGGGGGATCTCTTCGCCGAAAAAATTCCCGATTACGAGCCTATTACGGGCCACGGCGAAGGGGAATGGGCCCTTAAGGGCGTGGATCTCACCGGCGAGGAGGTGGCGGAAGAGGCCATAAAAAAAGAAGCCCTGTGGATTGCGGAAGACATTCAAAAACATCCGTCGGAATCCCGGGCTCTGCTCTTGTGGCGGAAGAAATTTATGGGGATCTACGAATCCGTATTTCGGGACTACGGCATTTCCTACGTAAACCGCAGTGCCGAGGGTTTTTTCCGCGCCCGGGAAGTGCGGGATTTAATGCTCGCCGTGGAAGCGAAGATCACCGGCGATTTTTCCCCGGCCTTTTTGCGCACGCCCTTTATCGGGGCGAATCAGGAAGATGTCTATCATGCGATGAAGGGATCGCCATGCAGAGAAAGTGTTCGCGAGCGTGTGGTGCGCATGGAAAAGTTTTTCGGCGAAATGGGCCCCGTATCCTCCGCCTATGAATTTCTCTTAGCCATTGTGGAAGAAAGCGGCTTTCGCGCCTATGCCTTTAATGAGGGCGGGGAGCAGGCCGCGGCCAATGTGGATCAGCTCCTCGCCATGGCCAAGGAATACGACGAGGAGGGCGTGCACTTGGAAGGATTTCTCCACGGCCTCCGCGAAACGGAAGCCACGGAAGAGGTGGGAGCGGCCACATTCGGCGGCGACTATGCCGTGGAGATCCTTACCATGCACAAGGCCAAGGGCCTGGAATACGACACGGTGTACTTGGGCCATCTCTTCGCCAAGCCTCGCCCCGAAGGCGGCTTGTGGAATTACAGCGAGGAAAGAGGCGTGGGCATAAAAAATCCTGCGGCGCCGTCGATTTACGAAATGAACCGGGCCGCTTCTGCGGAAAAGGCGCGGGAAGAAAATCTGCGCCTCCTCTACGTGGCCATGACCCGCGCCAAGAGCCACGTCTATTTGCTGAGATCAAAAGAAGGAGAAGGGCTTCAAAGCTATTTGTCTGAGATAGATTTTGTGGAAGAGACTCCTGCCCCCGTGGCCGCACCTGCCCATGCAGCGGCTGCACCGCAAAAAGCGCCCGCTCAGGCACCTGCCGTGGCGCGGACGAAGCCCGTAGTCTCCGCAAGCCGCCTCTTAAAGGGACGGGCCGTTTTCGACGACGGCAAAGACAGCCCGAAGAGCGAGAAGGATTACCTGCAGCTGGGGATTTTGTTTCACCACTACGCCCAGCGCGCCCGCAAGCCCCATGGGCCGCTTCGGGATAAACTTTTGGCCCGCGCAAAGGCCTGCGGCGTGGCCGACGAACTGGATGTGGCCATAACAAATTATGACGCCACTTTCGACCGCGGCGAAATCCTCGCCACGGAAGTGCCCTTTCGCGCGGAATTCGACGGCGTGATCCTGGAAGGCTTTTACGATCAGCTGCGCCAATTGCCTGAGGGCATCGCCATCGTGGATTATAAAACCGGGGCGCGAGGGGCTCGGACCGGCGCCATGGACACCTACCGCCTGCAGCTGGGCCTTTACGGCACGGCCTACGAAAAAATCACCGGCACCTTCCCGAAGCTTTATCTTTTTACCACGGCGGACGGTATTTGGACGGAGGTGGAACTCACGAAGCAGGAGAAAAAAGAGATCGCCGCCCTGCTTCATCCCGCCATCGGTTGACATAATCCCACTCAATTGGTAGGATATAAACAGTAAGTAATAACGACTATTTGAGAGGAGGTCCTATGGAACGAAAATATCGCGTGGAAGGCATGACCTGCTCCGCCTGTTCCGCTGCCGTGGAACGCGAGGTAGGAAAAGTCGACGGCGTAAAAAATGTGGCCGTGAATCTCCTCACCAATTCCATGAAAGTGGAGGGCGAGGAAGGCATCGAATCGGCGGTGTTGGAAGCCGTGGATCGAGCGGGTTATAAAGGCTTTTTAGAAGGCGAAGAAAAAAAGAGTGAAACCATTGAGGCGGATCCTTTCTCCGAGGAACTTGAGATAAAGCGCAGGCGCCTTATTACCTCGGCGATCTTTCTGATTCCCCTCTTGTATATCTCCATGGGCTCCATGATGGGCGCGCCGGTGCCCGGCATTTTACAAGGCCACGAGAATCTGTTGATTTTTGCCCTGGTGCAATTTATGCTCACCACAGTCATCTTATTTCTCAACCGCCACTACTACGTCAACGGCGGAAAATCCATGGCGCGGAAGCACCCGAATATGGACGCCTTAATCGCCATGGGCTCCGGCGCGGCTTATATCTACGGGATCTACGTGATCTTTCAATTGGCCTACGGCTTCGGCCACGGGGATATGGCCCGCATCGCCGCCTACGGCCACGAGCTCTACTTCGAATCGGCGGCCACCATCGTGGTCTTAATCGACTTGGGGAAATATTTGGAAGCCAAAGCGAAACACAAGACCTCCGGGGCCATTCGATCCCTCATGGATCTCACGCCGGAAGTGGCCACGGTCATTAAAGACGGCGTGGAAAGAGAAATTCCCGTGGAAGCCATTGAAATCGGCGACAGAATTTTGCTGAAGCCCGGCGAAAATGTGCCGGTGGACGGCGTGGTGGTGGAAGGCATTTCCTCCGTGGACGAATCTGCCCTTAGCGGCGAGCCCATTCCCGTGGAAAAAACCGCGGGGAGCGACCTTATGGCCGCCACGACAAACGGCCAGGGCCGCCTGATTATGGAAGCGAAGCGTGTAGGCGAAGACACCACCATCGCAAAAATTATCGCCCTCGTGGACGACGCCAACGCCACGAAAGCGCCGATCTCGAAAATTGCCGACAAAGTGGCAGGGATCTTCGTCCCCATTGTCATCGCCATCGCCTTGGCTACCGGCGGCATTTGGCTGGCTCTCGGAGCGGAACCCGCCTTCGCCTTGAAACTCGCCATCTCCGTACTGGTCATCAGCTGCCCCTGTGCACTGGGTCTCGCGACCCCCGTGGCCATTATGGTCGGTACGGGCAAAGGCGCCAAGGCCGGTGTGCTCTACAAAAGCGCCGAAAGCCTGGAAGTATTGCACCACGTGGAAACGGTGATCTTCGACAAGACCGGCACCATCACGAGGGGCAAGCCCTACGTCACCGACGTGGTGGCCGCGGGCATTTCGGCGGAAGAGCTTTTTGCCACGGCCTACGCCCTGGAAAAGCCCTCGGAGCATCCCTTGGCGGAAGGCGTGATTCGCGCCTACGAAGATAAATACGGAACAGAAAATAAATTAAGCCTCGAACATTTTGAAGCTATTCCCGGACGTGGATTGAAGGCCACCTTAAACGGCCAGGTCTATTACGGCGGCAACGAAGCCTTAATGGACTCCGTCGGCGCGGATCTTTCCGTGATCCGTGGGCAACTGGAGGTCCTTCTCGCCGAGGGGAAGACGCCACTGTTTTTCGCGAAAGACGATGAATTTATCGGCCTTATCGCGGCGAAGGATTTGGTGAAGGCCAATTCGAAAACGGCCCTTGAAAAACTCCACGCCGCCGGGAAAAAGCTGGTCATGCTCACCGGCGACAACGAAAAGACGGCGAAGGTCATTGCGAAGGACTTGGCCGTCGACCGCGTCCACGCCGGTGTGCTCCCCGACGAAAAAGAAGCCTTTGTGCGTCAGTATCAGGAAGCGGGGAAAGTGGCCATGGTCGGCGACGGCATCAACGACGCTCCGGCCCTCGCCAGAAGCGACGTGGGCATCGCCATCGGTGCCGGCACGGACATCGCCATGGAAAGCGCCGACGTGGTCTTAATGCACAGCGATTTAATGGATGTGGTAAGCGCCATGGATCTTTCCAAGGCCACGATTCGAAACATCAAGGAAAATCTCTTCTGGGCCTTTTTCTACAATGTGATCTGCATTCCCGTGGCGGCCGGGCTTTTCTACAAGCCCTTCGGCCTCACCCTGAGCCCCATGATCGCGGCACTGGCCATGAGCTTCAGCTCCGTTTTTGTCGTGACCAACGCCCTGAGATTAAATTTCCTTTCATTAGAAAAGGCGGAAAGGGAAAATAAAGAGGAATCCGCCGAGTCAATCAACTTTGCGGAAATTCCCTCTGTAAAATCGAAAGCACATGGGTATAATAAAAAAGAGGAGGCACAAAAAATGGATAAGAAAATTTTAAAAATCGACGGCATGAGCTGCAATCATTGCGTCGGACGTGTCGACAAAGCGTTAAACGAACTTGACGGCGTGAAGGCGTCGGTAACCTTGGATCCCCAGGAAGCCGTCGTGGAAGGCGAAAAGCTGGACAGCGCCTTATTAAAAAAAGCAGTGGAAGATGCAGGCTATACAGTCACAGCGGTTGAGTAGATGAAAGCGCCGACGGCGCTTTTTTCTGTTAGGAGGAATTGTGGCAGAATTTAGATTTGAAATCGTGGAGCACCTCGGCGTCTTGTCCGAAGCGCCCAACGGTTGGAAAAAAGAATTAAATCGCGTATCCTACAACGGCGCCGATCCGAAATTCGATCTGCGCTCCTGGAACGAGGATCACACGAAAATGAGCAAGGGCATTACCTTGTCTGTGGACGAATTTGAAGCATTGAGAGAATTGATTAAGTAAGGAAGTGGACCATGGCTAAACTGGGAATTATCGGCGCAGGCCACGTAGGCGAGATCGTCGCCTACACGCGAGCACTGCGCGGCGGATTTACGCATATTACACTGCACGACATTGACGACAAGCGCCTTGACGGCGTGGTCAGCGATTTGGAAGACGCACAGGGATTTTATCCCCACAACACCCGCTTTATCGCAGGCACCATCGAGGACGTGGCGGCAAGCGACATGATCGTCGTCTGCGCCGGGCGCATTCCCGAAGACGGCCAACGGCGAAACGAATACGCCGGCAACTACGCGGATGTGAAGGACTACATTCCGAAGGTCATGGCGGCGGGCTTTAAAGGCATTTTCGTCGTGGTCACCAATCCCTGCGACGCCATCGCCTACCGCGTGTGGGAACTTTCCGGCCTCGACGCTGCCCGCGTCATCGGAAGCGGCACGGCATTGGATTCGGAACGAAGCCGCACCATTTTGGCACGAGAATTTAACGTGAGCCCGAACAATGTGCACAGCATGATGCTGGGCGAACACGGGGACAGCCAATTTTTGCCCTACTCCCAAGTGACGGTCAACGACATTCCCCTGAAGCGGTATTTGGAAGAACACGACCTCACATTGGACCGGTCGGAAATTGAAAAATCCGTGGTCTATCGCGGCCACCGCGCCTTCTTCGGCAAAGGCTCCACCCAATACGGCATCGCCAACACGGTGAACACCATTTTAGACGCCGTGCTTTACGACGAAAATAAGATCCTGCAAGTCTCCGCCCTTCACAATGGCGAATACGGCGTAGAAGACGTGTACGTCTCCACGCCCTGCGTCATCGGCAAAGACGGCATCGAAGAAATCGTCGAGCTGGAATTAACCGATGAAGAGCGAAAGAAATACACCGACAGCGCCGAAATGATCCGCAGCTACCTGGTATGAGGGAATTGAAAAACGCCTTTCGCCGCTTTATGGCCAATCGCTACGGTTGGGACGAGCTGAACACCCTGTTGTTCGTGGCGTCCTTTCTCTTGCGTCTGGCGGGGAGCTACTACGGCAATGGTTATTGGTCCCGGGGCGCCCTCGTGCTCCTGTTTATGGTGATTTTTCGCGCCTACTCCCGGGAGCGGGGCAAGCGCCGAAAAGAAAACGGGGCCTTTCTAAACGCCATTCGCCCGGTGAGGCGTCTTATGAGGCGGCTGAAGGATGTGCGCCATTATCGCTACATCCACTGCCCCTCTTGCAACAAAACCGCCCGCCTGCCTCGAGGCGCGGGCAAAGTAAAAGTCACCTGTCCCTACTGCCATTTTGTCTATGAACGCAGAGTCTAGGGGCCAAAGGGCGGGAAATTCGGCGGCTCGTCGCGATTTTTTGCCCGAAACTGTTGATTTTAATGCCCTTATGGTATAATGCTTTAGATATAAATTATGGAGGGATAAGGATGACAGAGATCAAAAAGCAAGAAAAGAATAAAGTTTATTTCGACCTGACGGTTCCCCACGAGGAAATCAAAGAAGCGGAGTCGAGAGTTTATAAACGCAACAAAAATTACTTCAACGTACCGGGATTCCGCAAGGGCCACGCGCCGAAGAAAATCATCGAACAATTCTACGGCAGCGGTATTTTCTTTGAAGATGCGCTCAACGAAGTGCTTCCGAAGATCTACCAAGATGCTCTGGAAGAATTGGAACTCGAAGTCATCGACCAACCGGAAATCGACATCGACGAAGAAAACTTCGATCGCAGCAAGGATTTAATCGTCGAAGTCAGCGTTGAAATTAAGCCGGAAGTGGTTTTAGGCGACTACAAGGGCCTTGAAATCGAAGCCGTTCCCGACGAAGTTTCCGACGAAATGATCGAAAACGAAATCGACAAGCAACGCCACTTAAACGCGCGCCACATTAATATCGACGACCGCGCCGCCGAAGACGGCGACAAAGTCAATATCGACTTCGAAGGCAAAGTCGACGGCGAAGCCTTTGAAGGCGGAAGCGCCGAAGACCAAGAACTGGAACTCGGCAGCGGCAGCTTTATCCCGGGCTTTGAAGAAGGCATCGTCGGCCATGAAATCGGCGAAACCTTCGACATCGATGTAAGCTTCCCGGAAGATTACTTTAACGAAGACTTAAAGGGCAAAGATGCCGTCTTTACCATTACCTTAAATTCCATCGCCGTGGAAGAATTGCCGGAAGTGGACGATGAGTTCATTAAAGACATTTCCGAATTCGACACCGTGGACGAATACAAGGCGGATCTGAAGAAACAAAAGACCGAAGAAGTTGAAGCCAACGCGAAAAACATCCGCATGGACCGCGCACTGGAAGCCGCTGCGGCAAATGCCAAAGTGGACGTGCCGGAAGTTATGGTCAACAACGCCATCGACGAACAAATCCGCAACATGGACAACAACATGCGCAGCCAAGGCCTGCAACTGGAACAATACCTGCAAATGCTTGGCCAAAGCTTAGACGACTTCAAAGATTCCATGCGTCCCGACGCGGAAAAAGAAGTGTTGAAATCCTTGGTTCTTGAAGCCATCGTCGAAGCGGAAAAATTCGAAATCACCGACGACGAAGTGGAAGCTTACGCCAGAGAAATGTCCGAACGCTACTTCAAAGGCGACGAAGACAAACAGGAAGAAATGATCAAGACCATGATGGAATCCAACAAGGACCTCATGAAGTCTGACTTGGAACGCAAAAAAGCCGTGGAACTTCTCGTGGACAATGCGAAAGAAGTGGAAGGCTTAAATAAAGACGAAAGCGAAGAAGCATAAGAGGCTGCACGAGCCTCGAAAAGGAGGCATAAGTATGGCACTGGTACCCATGGTCGTGGAACAAACCAATCGCGGCGAAAGAAGCTACGATATTTATTCCCGACTCTTAAAAGACCGGATTATCTTTTTAACCGGCGAAGTAAACGATCAAATGGCGGATTTAATCGTCGCCCAATTGCTGTTTTTGGAATCGGAAGATCCGGACAAGGACATTCAAATCTATATTAACTCCCCCGGCGGTTCCGTGAGCGCGGGCTTTGCCATCTACGACACGATGCAATACATTAAGCCCGACGTCTCCACCATCTGCGTGGGCCTCGCCGCATCCATGGGCGCGTTTCTGCTCCTGGCCGGCGAAAAGGGCAAGCGCTACGCCCTTCCCAATGCGGACATTATGATCCACCAACCCCTGGGCGGCGCCCAAGGCCAGGCATCGGACATTCAAATTCACGCGGAAAAAATCTTAAAGACCCGCAAGCAATTAAACGCCATTATCGCCGAGCGCACCGGCCAAACCCTGAAAAAGGTGGAAAAGGACACGGATCGCGACTTCTTTATGTCGGCGGAAGAGGCGAAAGCTTACGGTATCATCGACGATGTGATCGTCAAACGTAAATAGTTAGGAGCATCATGACAGAAGAAAAAAAAGATCAGCGCTGCTCGTTTTGCGGCAAGTCCAAAGATCAGGTACAAAAACTGATCCAAGGACCCGACGCCTATATTTGCGACGAATGCATTCACTTGTGCGAAGATATTTTAAGACAGGAAATGGCGCCGAAAGAGGCGGTTGCTTCCGACCACCTGCCCACGCCGGCGGAAATTAAGGCGACCCTAGACGACTACGTCATTCGCCAGGAAAGCGCCAAGCGCGCCCTGGCCGTGGCCGTTTACAATCACTACAAGCGCATTCGCACCCAAGAAGCCGGCATTGGCGACGACAGTGTTGAAATTCAGAAGAGCAATATTTTAATGGTGGGCCCCACGGGCAGCGGCAAAACCCTCTTGGCGCAAACCATGGCCCGCATCCTGGATGTGCCCTTTGCCATCGCCGATGCCACCTCCCTTACCGAGGCGGGCTACGTCGGCGAAGATGTGGAAAATATTATTCTGAAGCTGATTCAGGCGGCGGATTACGACATCGAAGCGGCCGAAAGAGGCATCATCTATGTGGACGAAATCGACAAGATCGCCCGCAAATCGGAAAATGTCTCCATTACCCGCGACGTGAGCGGCGAAGGGGTGCAACAGGCCCTTTTAAAACTCATCGAAGGCACGGAGGCCAATGTTCCGCCCCAAGGGGGCAGAAAGCATCCGAATCAGGAATTTATTCAAGTGGATACGTCCAATATCCTCTTCATCTTAGGCGGCGCCTTCGATTCGTTGGATAAAATCATCGAAGCCCGCTTAGGAAAAGGCGGCATCGGCTTCGGCACGGAAATCAAACGGAGCAAGCACGACGAGATCAACCTTCTTGAAGAACTGGAAGGGGAAGATCTCTTAAAGTACGGCTTGATCCCGGAATTTATCGGCCGTTTGCCCGTCACCGTCACCTTGGAGGAGCTGGACAAAGACGCGTTGGTTCACATTTTGACCCAACCGAAAAACGCCATCGTGAAACAGTACAAGGCCCTCTTCGCCGTGGACGGCGTGGAACTGGAATTCGAAGATGACGCTTTAGACGCCATTGCGGAAAAAGCCATCAAGAAGAAATCCGGCGCCCGCGGCCTGAGAGGTACCATCGAAGAGATCATGATGGACACCATGTTCGAAATTCCTTCCATGGACGACGTGAAACGCGTCGTCGTCACCAAGGCCAGCGTCGAAGGAGACGAAGACCCGATCATGGAAAGAGACGAGCCCTTGAAAAAGATCTCGTCGGATCAATAAGCGAAAGGCTCACCCAGGTGGGCCTTTTTATATAAGGAGAAACTATGGCAATAAAAACGGAAAACGGAAATTTTCCCCTTTTGGCCCTAAGGGATATGGTCATTTTGCCCCATGTCATCACCCATTTTGACGCGGCGAGAAAGCCGTCGGTGGCGGCCATCGAGCGGGCGGACGGATCCGACGGCTATATCTTTGTGGTGACACAGAGAGATCCTGAAGTGGAAGAGCCCGAAGCCGAAGATCTTTACGAGACGGGCACCATTTGTAAAATCAATCAGATCCTGCGCCTGCCCGGCGGCATCGTACGGGTGCTCGTGAAAGGCGTGGCCCGGGGCGTGATTCAGTCGGTGGACACCACAGGCAAGTGGATGGAAGCCGATGTGGTGCGCTACGACGATATCGAAGAAACTATGGAGCCGGAGCTCGAGGCACTTTTGCGCCTCACGGAAGACGACCTGGACGAGTACATCGAAAAGAACAACAAGATCTACCCGGGCCTTTTGGATTCGGTGATTAACTACGACTCGCCCCAGGCCTTCGCCGACACCGTGGCGGGCTACGTCAATATGAAGGCGGAAGACGCCCAAAGCATTCTCGATGCCATGGACGTGAAGGAGCGGCTCACCCGTCTGCACAGCATTTTAATGCGGGAAAATGAGCTCTTGCGTATTTCCAACGCCATCGACGACAAGGTGAAACATTCCATTAACGAAAATCAAAAGGAATACTTCCTGAAAGAGCAGATGCGCGTCATTCAAAAGGAACTCACCGGGGAAGAAGAAGAGGAAGTGGCGGAATATCGCCGCCGCCTGGAAGAGAAGGCCCTTCCCGAAGCGGTGCGGGAAAAGGCGGAGAAAGAGCTCAAGAAGCTGGAGCGCATGAACGCCGCCTCGCCGGAGTACGCGGGCCAGACCAATTACCTGGACTGGATTTTGGACCTGCCCTGGTGCGACGAAGCGGAAGAAGAACACAGTTTAAAAGAAGCCCGCAAGATTTTAGACGAGGCCCACTACGGCTTAAAGGACATTAAAGAGCGGATTTTGGAATTTATCGCCCTGAGGAAGAAATCCCCGGACGCCAAGTCGCCGATCCTCTGCCTCGTCGGCCCGCCGGGCGTGGGCAAGACCAGCATCGCCGCCTCCGTGGCGGAAGCGCTGAATAAGCCCTATGTGCGCATGAGTTTGGGCGGTATGACCGACGAAAACGAAATTCGCGGCCACCGCAGAACCTATGTGGGCGCCATGCCCGGCCGCGTCATCAGTCTGATGAAAGAGGCGAAGAAAAACAATCCCCTCTTCCTTCTCGATGAAATCGACAAAGTGGGCAACGACTACCGAGGCGATCCGGCGTCGGGTCTCTTGGAAGTCCTGGATCCGGCGCAAAACAACAGCTTCACCGACCGGTTTTTGGAAATTCCCTTCGACCTGTCGAAAGTCTTTTTCATCACCACGGCCAACACCACCAAAACCATTCCGGCGCCCCTTTTGGACCGCATGGAGATCATCACCATCGGCGGCTACACCCCCGAGGAGAAAAAGGAAATCGCCAAGCGCCATCTGTGGCCCAAGCATTTAAAGGATGTGGGATACAGCGCCGAGGACATGACCATTTCCGACAATGCCATCGACACCATGATCGAAAACTACACGAAAGAAGCCGGCGTCCGCATGTTGGACAAGGAGCTGGCGAAAATCGTGCGCAAGGTGAATTTGGAATTTTTGGAAACGGGCAAGAAAAGGGCTCACATTACCAATCGCAATCTGAACAAATATCTGGGCGAGAAAAAGGCCCTGGAAAAGGACATCGAAGAGGAAGACCTCATCGGCTACGTCAACGGCCTGGCCTGGACGGCGGTGGGCGGCGTGCTTTTGGGCATCGAAGTGAATATCGTGCCGGGCAAAGGCAAGATTCAACTCACCGGCCAACTGGGCAATGTCATGAGGGAATCGGCGCAGGCGGCCCTCACCTATATTTGGAGCGTGGAAGAAAAATTAGGCCTTCCCGAAGACTTTAAGGACAAACACGACATCCACATTCACGTCCCCGACGGCGCCACGCCGAAAGACGGCCCCTCCGCAGGCATTGCCATGACCACGGCCCTGTACTCCGCCATGGCGAAAATTCCCGTGAATCGCTTCGTGGCCATGACCGGCGAAGTGACCCTACGCGGCCGCGTGCTTCCCATCGGCGGGCTCAAGGAGAAGCTTCTCGCCGCGCAACGGGCCGGCGTGAAAACCGTCCTCGTGCCCAAGGCGAATCTCAGGGACTTAAAGGACATGGATTCTCCCTCCATTAAGAAACTCAACGTCATCGGCGTGGAGCACATGGATGAAGTATTGAAAGAGGCGATGGTACGTGAAGATACGTCAGTGTGAACTTGAAAAAGTTGCCGTAAAAAAAGAGCAGTACCCGGCGGCGGACCTGCCGGAGTTTGCATTTTGCGGCCGCTCCAATGTGGGTAAGAGCAGCTTCACCAACGCCATGTTGGGAAGAAAAAACCTGGCCCGCACCAGCGGCAAGCCGGGAAAGACCCGCACCATTAATTTTTATCGCATCAACGATGCCTTGCGCCTCGTGGATCTGCCGGGCTACGGCTACGCCGTGGCGTCGAAAAAAGAACAAGACGCCTGGGCCAAGACCATTAACGAATACCTTGAGAGCCGCGACAATTTGGCGGAGCTGATCCTCCTCGTGGACATGCGCCACGAACCCACGGCCAAGGACAAGGAAATGTACGCCTGGATATTGGAAAACGGCTTTGCCGGCCTCGTCGTTGCCACAAAGGCCGACAAATTGTCGAAAAATCAGCGGCAGAAAGCCTTCGCCACCATTAAAAAGGCATTGAACGTGCCCTACGACGACCTCATCGTCCCATACAGCGCCGTCACCAAAGAAAACGTGGACGTGCTGTGGGAGATTTTAGACGACATGGCGGCCTATTACAGAAAAAAAGACTGAAAAAAATCCATTGGGCGCGGGCTCAATGGATTTTCTGTATATAAGGTAAATAAAAAAAGGCGCGGCATAAGCCGCGCCCTTTATATGCGATTATTCAGCCTTTTCGAAGTCGTCTTTGCTGGCGCCGCAGAGGGGGCATTCCCAATCAGCGGGGAGATCAGCAAAAGCGGTACCGGGCTTTACACCGTTGTCCGGGTCGCCTTCGGCGGGGTCGTAAATGTAACCACATACTTGGCATTCATATTTGTCCATGTGTTGAACTCCTTTCAATTGTTAACTTGTCAACTGCTTATATTATACCCGGGGAATGGAAAAAGTAACAGAGGAAATGAAAAATTCAAAAAAGAAAAGAAAAGCATAAGGGAAAGCCGAGAAAATCCCTTTCGCACCGGTTTTTTTCGGAACCTTCTTGGGTAAAAAGAAAACATAGGGGTGAAAGAAATGAGAGAAGTGCGTACCTATGAAGGGGCCGTGGCCAGCGACATGGAGGCTCTGCGCGGATTTATCGCCGAGACCATGGAGGCCATCGCGGCATATATTCCCAATCGGGATCTACAATATAATATTCGCCTGATCATCGACGAGCTCATGGTAAACGGCGCCGATCACGGGAACGCATGGAACCGGGACAAGCAGGTCTTTTTGCGCATCGACATGGAGCCCGATCGGATGCGCATCGCCGTGCGGGACGAAGGGGAAGGCTTTTACTATTCCGCGGAAGATTTTGAGTGCACCACCGACAGTTGCTGCGGCCGAGGCCTTTTCATCGTGGAATCCATTTGTCGCTCTGTGGAATACAAGGGCAATTCCATTCACTGTTTAATGGATTTGGTTTAAAACATGGGTAAGCGCCTTTCGCGAAAGGGAAAAATGCTGTATAATAGATAAGTTGAAGGATTGGGCAACCGATCCTATTTTTATGGCGGCTTTTGCCGAGAAAGGAAGTTTATGGAACAGAGAGATATTCGAAATATAGCCATCATTGCCCACGTCGATCACGGAAAGACCACATTGGTCGACGTGCTCCTCAGGCAATCCGGCGTGTTCCGTGACAATCAAGTGGTAGCGGAGCGAGTCATGGATTCCGGCGACATCGAAAAGGAACGGGGCATTACGATTCTGTCGAAAAACACGGCGATTCAATACGGGGACACGAAGATCAATATTATCGACACGCCGGGCCACGCGGATTTCGGCGGCGAAGTAGAACGGGTGTTGAAAATGGTCTCCGGCGTGGTCTTGTTGGTGGATGCCTTCGAAGGCCCCATGCCTCAAACGAAATTCGTTTTGAAAAAAGCATTCGAACTGGGCCTGGACGTCATCGTCTGCATTAATAAAGTGGATCGCCCCGGCGCCCGCCCGGAAGAAGTGGAAAACGAAGTGTTGGATCTGTTTATCGAATTGGGCGCCGACGAAGATGTGTTGGATTCGCCCTTTATCTACGCGTCGGCGAAGGAAGGTTGGGCTTCGGAATCCGCCGATGTGACAGGTGAAAACATGAAGCCCCTTTTCGAAGCCATTATTAAACACATCGAGCCGCCGATGATGGACGTGGACAAGCCCGCGCAGCTCTTAATCTCCACCATCGACTACAACGAATACGTGGGCCGCATCGGCATCGGCCGCATCGAAAACGGCGCCATTAAAAAGGGCGACAGCATGGTGCTTTTAAATGCCGCCGATCCGAACAAACGTGAATCGGTAAAGATCAACAAGATCTACGAATTCGAAGGCCTGGATCGCGTGGAAAAAGACGGCTCTTCCGCCGGCAACATTGTGGCCGTGACGGGGATCGAAGACATTAATATCGGCGACACCATTGCGGATCCGGAAAAGGGCGAAGCCCTGGAATTCGTGAAGATCTCCGAGCCCACCCTGTCCATGACCTTCTCCGTCAACGACTCGCCCTTTGCGGGTAGAGAAGGGGAATTCGTCACCTCCCGGCAACTCAGAACTCGCCTGTACCGTGAACTTGAAACGGATGTGAGTTTAAAGGTGGAAGACACGGACAGCACCGATGCCTTTAAGGTCAGCGGCCGCGGCGAATTGCACCTTTCCGTCTTAATCGAAAACCTGCGCCGGGAAGGCTATGAATTCCAAGTCTCCAAGCCGGAAGTGCTCTACAAAACTGTTGACGGCAAGCGCTATGAGCCCATGGAAAAAGTCACCATCGACGTGAATCAGGAATTCATCGGCTCCATTATCGAAAAGCTGGGCCGCAGAAAAGGCGAGCTCTTAACCATGCAAGAGCCGGTCGGCGGCTATTCCCGCCTGGTCTTCCGCATTCCCGCCCGTGGCCTCATCGGCTACCGTCAGGAATTTATTACGGACACCAAGGGCAACGGCATTATGAACTCCCAGTTCGAGGACTATGCCCCCTACAAGGGCGACATTCCTCGCCGCAAAACCGGCTCCATTATCTCCTTCGACACGGGCACCGCATCGGCCTACGGCTTGCACAATGCCCAAGACCGCGGGGATCTCTTCGTGGAACCGGGGGAAGAAGTGTACGCCGGCATGGTGGTGGGCTCCTCGCCCAAGGGGCTGGATCTGGAAGTCAGCGTCACCAAGACGAAGAAGCAGACCAATGTGCGGGCCTCGGGCAGCGACGAAGCCCTGCGCCTCTCGCCGATTCGGGATTTGAGTCTGGAAGAAGCCATCGAGTTTATCGAAGAAGACGAACTCATCGAAATTACACCCCAGTCCTTCAGAATCAGAAAGACGATTTTGGATTCCAACAAGCGTTACAAAGCGAACAAAAACAAGTAACAGGAGGGAAATCATGTCCAAGGAAAAAGCTTATGCCTATTTAGAAGAAAAGGGTCTCACGGAACACTTTATCGAAACGGAAGAATCCACCGCCACCGTTGAAATGGCCGCCGCCGTTTTGGGCGTGACGGAAGGGGAAATCGCCAAGTCCCTCACCTTCAGAAACGCGGAAAAAGAACCGATTTTAATCGTTATGGCCGGAGACAAGCGGGTGGACAACAAAAAGTTTAAGGCCGCCTTCCAAACCAAGGCGAAAATGCTCTCCGCCGAAGAAGTTGCCGAAGAAATCGGCCACGAAGTCGGCGGCGTCACCCCCTTCGGCGTGAATCCCGGCGTGAAGATCTACCTGGACGAAAGCTTAAAGGCCTACGATGTGGTCTATCCCGCCTGCGGATCCGAATACGCCGTGGCAAAATTTTCCGTGGACGAATTGATCCATGCCGTGGATGGGGAAGGCTTCGTCGACGTGTCGAAATAGCTTAGGCTTTCCCGCCTCTTTGCCATGGCTTGGATATTGTCTGCTATACTGGTGAAAAAGGAGGGGAGTCCATGGAAATGACAAGTATGGTTCAGGATGTCGCGGATCGAAAAAAAGAGAAGAAGCGTAGAAAGCGCCGGCGCCGGCGGGTGCGTCGCTTGATTTTTCTCGCCCTTGTCTTGGCCGTGCTCGCCAAGTTCGGCTTTCTCGACGGCTTTATCTACGATCCCCAAGGTCAGTTGCAAGAAGCCATGGGCCGCATCGCGTCCTTGGGCCGCACCATCGTGGATCATCTCCCGGCCATTCGCCTGTGGATCGCAGACAAATTAAATTACATCGCACAGTTTATGTAAGGCTTCGGCTTCGGCCGGAGCTTTTTCCATGTCCGCCGTTTGCTTTTAAAGGGCGCCTGTGGGAAAATAAAATCAGGAGGCATTATGTTTGGATTTAAGAAAAAACCGAAGACTTTATACGGAAAAATCGTCGAAGATCCCCGGGTGGACATCGGCGACGACGGCAGCTACGAATGGGCCGTACTGAATAAAGAAATTACACCGACGCCGGTGAATACCGACGCCTTGGACGTGGGCATCATGGAATACTTCGGCCGGGAGGCCTTTGCCTTGGAACACATCGACCGCTTTTTTGAAAAGAACCGGGCCCTGGAGGCCGTAGGTCATTTCGAGCAGTGGCTCTTTGCTCTGGATCAAATGGAGCGGCCCTTTTTAGGTCTGAGCATCCTGCTTATGCGGGACAGCGAAGTGATCGAAGCGAAAAAATTCGGCATCTACCTGACTCGCTACACGGATCTCTCCCACAAGACCCAGGCGCGGGCCATCGTGGAAAATTTGGGCCGCCACGACGCCTTCAGCTACTACGCCCTGGACGCTCTCTTAAAGAGCGAAGGCGGCAGCTACGCCTTTTACGAATTGGGTTCCACCTTAGAGGGCAGGGCCCACGACATTTACGATCACATGGCTAAGGAGCTCTTGGAGAAAGGGAAAAAATGAAATTAGGAAAAGTACAACAGTTAAAACTCGTGGAAAAGGGAAAATACCTTTGGGCCACCGACGGCGAAAGGGAAGTGCCCATTCACGGCGAATTGCGGGGAAAAGACGGAGAGATGCGTGACGTATTTTTGTATCGTGAAAACAACGGACAGATCGCCGGTATGCTTGAGGCACCCTTCATCCAAGTGGGCGAAGTGGCCAAGCTGAAAGTAGTGGCCAAATCGAAAATCGGCTACTTCGTCGGCATTAACGCGCCGAAGGATATTCTCCTGCCCTTCTCCGAAGCCACGGAGCGCATCGCAGAGGGAGAAAAATACCTCTTTACCATGTACGTGGACAAGTCCGAACGCCTGGCCGTGTCCATGGAAATTAAAGACGCATTGAAATCCAACAGTCCCTACAAAAAAGGGGATCGGGTTACGGGCACGGTGTACCACGTGGGTAATAGCGGCATTCTCGTCGCCGTAGACGACACCTACGACGGGCGCATCCCCAAGCAAGAGATGAAAGGAATCTACCACGCCGGAGACACGGTGGAGGTGCGGGTGGCCAATGTTCTCGACGACGGCAAGCTCACCCTGTCTTTGCGGGATTTCGCCCATGTGCAAATGCTTCAGGATTCTGACGTGCTTCTGGGCCTTATGGATGAAATGGGGGGAAAACTCCCCGTCGGCGACAAATCGGATCCCGAGGAGATCAAGCGGCTCACGGGTCTCACGAAAAAAGCTTTTAAGCGGGCCGTGGGCAAGCTTTATAAAGAAGGCAAGGCCGTTCCCGGACCCACGGAAACGAGAAGGAAGTAATGGAGGTTTTCGATAAGGTGCGCCTCGCAATTACGGACTACGACTATCGGGGCCGAGGCATGGGCAAAGCCGACGGCGCCGTGGTCTTTTTAGACGGCGGGGAAATCGGCGACGTGGTGGATGTGACCATCGTGAAAAAGAAGAAGCGCTTTTTCGAAGGAGAAATTCTCTCTTACGAGAAAAAATCCCCTTACCGCGTGAAAAATCCCTGTCCCTACACGAACTGCAATGGCTGCGCCTTTTTGTCCCTGGACCGAAAAGAGGAGCTGAATTGGAAGCGGCGGCGGGTGGCCGATGCCTTATCCCGCATCGGCGATGTGGCTGTGGCCGTGGATCCCGTCACTACGCGTGGCGAGAGCACGGGCTACCGCAACCACATGCAGTTTCACGTGAAAGACAGGAAGCTTACCCTCTACGGCAAAGGCGGCGAAGTTATTTCCATAAAAAGATGCCTGATGCAGACGGAAAAAGCCAACGCCATCCTCGCCGCCATGCAGGGGGAAAAGTGGCTGGATGAGGTGGCCCTCGTGGGCATTCGCACCACCCGTCGGGGCGAGAGCATGGTGATTTTGTCCGGACCCAAGGACATGAAGGACAACCTCCTTCACGGCGCCGTGGCCTTTGCCGTGGAAGTCGGGGTGGACAGCCTGTACTACACGAAAAATACCAATCCCCGCTTCCACTACGGCAGGAAAATGGAACACCTCTACGGGAAGAAAGAGATCACCGAGACCCTGGCCGGCTACGACTACGGCATCTTCGGCTCCAATTTCTTTCAGGTGAATCCCATGGGCGCCGAGGCCATCATCGAAAAAGTGGTGAGCGCCGTGGAGCCAGGCAAAAACATCGTGGAACTTTACGCCGGCATCGGCACCATCACCCTGCCCTTAAGCGAACAAGCCGAGGCCGTCGTGGCCAACGAATACGCTCAGACATCCGTGGATTACGCGCGGAAGACGGCGGAAGATAACGGCGTGACGAACGTGCGCTACATCGCCGGGGCGGCGGAGAAGATCATGCCCCGCATCGCCGAAGAAGAGAAGGTGGACGTCCTCGTCGTGGATCCACCGCGGGCGGGGCTCGATCCCATGGTCGTCGAAAGTACCATTGAAGCGAATCCCGAGACCATGATCTACGTGAGCTGCAATCCATCCACCTTGGCGCGAGATCTGGCTCTGTTAAAAGAACAATTTCGCATCGAATCCATCACCCCCATCGACATGTTCCCCCATACGGCTGCGGTGGAGTGCGTGGCGGTATTGAGGAGAAAATAAAGGGTCACTCGAATGTGTGAACTATTTTGTGACAGTTAAAAAGCGAAACGAAGCCATAGTAGGGAGACGAATAATGAAAAAAATGTTTTACACTACTAATAATACGAATATAGCAAGAAATCTAAGAGAGTGGGCTTTATGCATAGTAGTAGCGTTCTTGTTGGCCCTATTCATAAGAACCTTTATTTTTCAAACTGTGCGTGTTGACGGAAGTTCTATGTATCCGACCTTTGAAGATCGAGACTTATTAATTGTCAAAAAATACGAAAATATCATCAACCCTAATAAATACACGAGGGGAGACATTATTATTTTCTCTCCTCCAACTAAAGATAATAAAAAATTATACATTAAAAGAGTAATAGGCTTACCGGGTGATAAGATAAGCATAGAAGAAGGCAAGATATACATTAACGACACACCTCTAAATGAAGCATACATCGAAGATGGTTTGTACACGGAGGCAATTCATTTAGCCGGGCCTCATACTATTTCGGATGATGAACTGTTTGTCGTTGGCGACAATAGACAACCTGGAGGAAGCATTGACAGTAGGACTTTTGGCGACGTTCCTTTTAAGAATGTCGTAGGTAAAGTGAGTTATCGAGTGTTCCCCTTAAGAAAAACAAGACATTTTAATTAAATACTATTTAAAAAAACAATTATCCCCATCGACATGTTTCCCCATAGGTTGGCGGTGGAGACGGTAGCTCTGTTGTCCAAACTAAATACAGAACATCATTTAGATATAGAAATAGGGGAAGATGAATTATCTGAAATTGACTTTTCAAAAGACGCAACTTATGGAGAAATTAAAAAGTATGTGTTAGATAAATACGGACTAAAAGTTTCAAGCCTATATATTGCACAAATAAAAAGGAAACATGGTCTAATAGAGAGAGAAAATTATAATTTTAGTAAGAAAGAAAATCAAAGAGTGCCAAATTGCCCAGAAGAAAAAGAAAAAGCAATCGAAGATGCTTTAGAGCATTTTGGAATGATTTAAATAATATCTAAGATTGAAAATTTTAAAATTAAGACTTAAAAACTTTAAGATTAAAAAGATATGTACTTCTTATATAACCTAAGAAGATTAATTGAAAATCAGGGGAACGATGATGGTAAAATAAAAAATTTTAACAACTAAAGAAGAATTAGGCATTATTGCCAAAGAGGTTTTTATGAAGTTAAAAATACTGAAAAAGACTTGTTAGAATTGAAAATTTTAGATCATTGTGCAGGGTTTCGTGTCATAATAGTGATAGAGGCAAATAGTTATGTAAATATAAAGAGTTCAAGACTTCTACCAAAGTTTAAAACTCAAAAAATAAATAGTTGGTGTGCTGCTTAGAGTAACCATTTTGATAATGTGGATGCGAAACAAAAAGAGATAATCAGACTTCGTAAAAAATTGAAACAGGTTGAAATGGAGAATGATATTTTAAAGCAAGCTGCACTACTGTTAGGCAAAAAATAGACCTCATTATCTCGAACCGAGATAAATATAGCATTAGTGCAATGTGTAGACTACTTGGGGTCACAAGAAGTTTAGTCTATTATCATTTGAACAAAGAAAAAGATGTGAAATTAGATGAAGATGAAAAACTAATAGAAGAAATAAAAGAAATATTCAGAAGAAGTAGAAACAACTATGGAACACGCAAAATAAAAAAAAACTAGGGAAAATTGGATATAAAATATCGAGAAGAAAAATAGGCCGAATAATGAAGAAAAATGGCCTAGTCTCAAACTATACAGTAGCACAATATAAAGTAATAAGATCCAAATGCAACGAAGAAGACATCCCTAACCTTTTAAATAGATAATTTGACAATAGAGACTATTTAGAAGCAATAGTAAGCGACCTAACATATGTAAGAGTAGGAAAAACATGGAATTATATATGTTTAATAATAGACTTAAACAGCCGTGAAATAATAGGATACTCATCAGGTAAAAACAAAGATGCAAATCTAGTAGCAGAAGCATTTTACTCAATAAGGCAGCCACTAAATCGTATAAAAATATTTCACACAGACAGAGGAAGAGAATTTAAAAATATAAAAATAGAAGAAATATTAAAGGTATTTGAGATAAAAAGATCGCTAAGTAAAAAAGGAAGCCCATATGATAACGCAGTAAGCGAAGCAGTCAATAAAGTAATGAAGACAGAATTCATATATCAGGAGAACTTTACTAATTTCCAAGAACTTAATCTAAAATTAGCAGAATACGTATATTGGTATAATAACCTAAGAATTCATGGATCTTTAGGATATAAAACACCAGTAGAATATAGAAAAGCAGAATAAAAAGCTCTGGAAGTTTCATAAATTAAATAAAATATATGAACAGACTGTCAAGGGCAAATTTCAATGAAATTTGGGCGAAGCCTTTACCCTTGATTGTCTGAGAATATATTTTATAATCTAAAGAAACTTTCAAGCTTGATAATGTTCGGTTATAAATTGTCTAAAAAAGGGTTGCCATTCCATGTATTTGGGTTCATTAGAAGAATGCCGAGCAATGGGTAACATGACGCTGATGTGTTTATACACAAAAAAGCTACACGTGCGTTGGCTGACAACAGGGAGCTAAGTAAATTAACACCAGCTAAAATGTTTGACGCTATTAATAAATGACAAGTATATGAAATTGGTTTGACCTAGTTTAAAAAAGAAATTATAATGAAAATATGGAGGCTAAGAATATGAAGATTAATAATGAATGTTGTTGTGGATGCAAAACAGAAAAGCCGAATCAAATTAAAGACAATTGTCCTGTATGTAATAATGAAGGGATTTCCGTTAGTAAAGTAACTGTTGAACATCTAGTGGTAGATGATTATCGTAATGCTGTTAACGGAGATCAATATAAGATTTGCATGAACGAGGACTGCGACGTTGTTTACTATAACTTAGATAATGAAATAAAATTCTTGAAAGACCAAGTTAGAGTTCCTATCTGGTTTAAGAAAGATGCAGATCCTAAGTATGCTTGTTATTGTAGCGAAGTCACAGAAAATCAGGTAATTGAAGCAGTTGTAAAGCATGGCGCGAAATCCGTAAAAGAAGTAAATGCCATCACTGGGGCAATGAAAAATCCTAATTGTAAAGAAAACAATCCGTTGGGAGTTTGTTGTCATAAGATTATTCAGGAAGCTATCGATAAAGGCTTGAAAATGAAATAATTACAGTCGATATGTTCCTACAAACGAGAGCCAATCTTTGATATGTTTCCATCTACGAGCGTGGATATGTTCCCCATAACCATAGGGGTTGAGTGTGTAGCGGTATTGAAGAGAAAATAAAGAAGCGATCGAGTAAGAAAAGCAAAAGACTTACTCGATTTTTTATTGGATTGCTCTAATTAAAAGCCGGAAGCGTTGTCAAAACTGATTGCGGGGTATATACCATTTATAAAGAAAGTGTTCTTGTAATCATTACTCTTGTTCAAAAAGGAGGCGCGGGATTATGAATTTTGCACCGGTAGGAATTTTGCTCGTCGTTGAATTGATCATCGCCTTTATCGTCATCGTCGGCGCTATCAGCTTGGCGAGCTACATCGTTGTTCGTGTGTGCTATAAGGCGAAGAGCGACGCCTTGAAAAAGCATCCGGCCTTGGAGCGGGAGGAAAAAAATCAGTCTACTCCACGGGATTAAAGGCGTGATCCGGAGAAGGGCAGAGGGATAAAAAAGGTGATTTCCATGAAGATTAAATTTAAGAAAAAACGCCTTTTAAAAAGGCGCGGGATCTCGATTGTATGCGTTCTTTCGATGACCCTCTTTTCGGTCGCTTGTCAGAAAGCGGAAGAGACTGAAAGTCCGTCGCGAAATCAGTATAAACGAATTGAAAAAGCCACGGACACCGATTATCCGCCGCTTTCTTTCAATGAAATGGCAAACAGCTCCGATCTGGTCGTGGCAGCAGACTTTCTGGGTTTTACGAAGCCCTTTAAAGTGTCGCCTTATGGCGGCGGTGATATAGCCGTTTACAGAGACGCCGTCTTTAAAGTGAAGAAGGTCTATAAGGGAGAAGTGAAAGAGGGTAAAACGGTGACCGTGCGAATCCCCGGCGGAGAAGTCGTCGACGATGAGAGACAAACCATCTACGCGGAGCCGACGGAAGCGGATTGGATGTATAACGACGAGAATGAGAAAGTCCTGTTTCTCGCTCGCCCGAGGGCGGATCGATACAAGACGCGGGAGGATTACTATATATTTGTGACCGGTCCCAACGGCATGTACGATCTGCGGGACAACACTCTTTTCGGGCTTTTCCACGAGGATGTCACCTTCGATGCAAAAGCCCTCGATTCCATCGATCCCGCCGTGGATCCGGCGGCAGAAGAAAAGGCGGAAATGGATGAACGGCTTCGGGAAAAATCCATGACGCGGGAAGAGTACGACGCGTTCTTTGAGCAAATGGATCAATACGGGGTAAAGGAGCCCTAGGTTTCCATGGCGCAAGAAGCGGACGAAGGGGCGCAACAAGCCCTGCTATTTCATCGCAACAAAAAACCGCCTTGACGGCGGCTTTTTGTTTTTCATTAGAAGTATTGAACGGGGGAGGCCAGGTTTTTCAACAGGGCCGCCACGCTCCATGCGGCGGTGACGCTGGATTTCGGGTTCTTGGGATCGGGCTTGGAGGTGATTTCCACCACGGCCTTGGCCTTTTCGTTTTCCACGGTGACCCGATGGGTGTTGCCGGGGCTTTCAGGATCGCTTACGATGCGTACCTTGGTGGCGTCGGCCCCCGAAGTGGTGAGGCCCGTGGCCACGGCCACATTGGTGTTTTTCGGAAAGCCTTTTATGGCCTCGGTGGCGCTTCCCTCGAATGCCACGACTTTTTTGTCCGCGGGAAGCGCTTCGCCATTTAGGTAGGGGGCGCCGTTTAAGCTCTTCGGCGCTTTCGTGCTTTGAATTTCCGATTGCACCCCGCCCATAAGGGTGAAGGTGCGCATTAAATCGAAGCCGCCGATGGCACCGGAGGTGATGTGTACTTTCCGGCCCGCTTTTTTTGCCGCCGATTCGATGCTGTCGTACAAGGCGGTATCGGCCAAGGCGCCGACGGAGGTAATGACCACGTCTTTGCCGGCCTCGAGCAGGGGCACGATATATTCTTTTACGGCACCGACGCCGGCGATTTCCACGACGATGTCCGTGTCGTCGGCGAGGAGGGCGTCGAAATTTTCGTAAAGGGGAATGGTTTCGCCCTTTGCCGTAATGCTTTTTTCCTCGAGCACTTGATCGAAAATTCCCACGAGGCGATAGTCTTCCTTTAATTTGTCTAAAATAGCGTCCACGAGAATGTGGCCCAGGGCGCCGTAGCCGATGACGGCGATGTTTTTCATGCTTCCTCCTTTGAAGGTTCTTCGGGCACTAAAAAGCCCGCTTCGGCCAAAGCCGCTTCTACTTCGTTTAAGGTTTCTTCGTCTTTGGCAAAAACCGTGTGGAAGTGGTAGCCGTCGGTAATGTTGTTAAGTGGGGTGCTGACGCTGTGGTAGATGTCGTCCATAAAGTGCTTCACGTCTTTGCGGGACTGAACATTTAATGTGGCGGCGATTTTTCCGTAAACGCGATGCTCCACATAGACGTCCTCCACAATGGCGCCTAAATCCACGATGAGATTCAGCTCTTTGGTGATTTCGTCGTCTCGGTGATGGGACTTAAAGGTGCGGCGAAAGCCCTTGGGCGCGTCCATGTAGTAGCCGCGGTTGGTGGAGTGGATGGGAATGTTTTTCGCCCGAAGCAGGCTGATGTCTTGGACGATGACCTGCCTGGAGACGGAAAAAGTTTTTGCCAGACTGTCGCCGGAAATGGGCTCGGCGGATTCCCGAAGGGCTTTTTCGATTTCGTAGAGCCGCGTTTCCTTATCGAGAACCATCGGGTGTCAGTCCTTTCATGGAAAAATCCAGCACCGGCGCCGAGTGGGTGAGGGCGCCGGAGGAGATGATGTCGGCGCCTAAGTCTTTGTATTTGGAAATGTTGTTTAGGTCCATATTGCCGGAAAGTTCCACCAGGGCGCGCCCGTCGATGAATTCGACGGCTTTTTTTATTTCGTCGGCGCTCATATTGTCCAGCATAATAATGTCCGCGCCGGCCTCCACGGCTTCTTTCACCATGGCCATATCCTCCACCTCCACTTCGATCTTTCGAACGAAGGAGGCGTAGGCCTTGGTCCGCTTAATGGCTTCTGTGACGGAGCCCGCGGCACCGATGTGATTGTCCTTGAGCATGACGCCGTCGGTGAGATTGAAGCGGTGGTTTTCGCCGCCGCCGCAGCGGACGGCGTACTTGGCGAAGATCCGAAAGTTCGGCGTGGTCTTTCGCGTGTCCACGATTTTCGTCTCGCTCCCCGCCAGGGCATCGACCATTTTTCTTGTGTAGGTGGCGATGCCGCTCATGCGCTGAAGGAAGTTCAGTGCCACTCGCTCCGCCGTCAAGAGGGCGCGAATGGGGCCTGTGATCGTGGCGATTAAATCGCCTTTTGATACAATATCGCCGTCTTCGAAATACCACTCCACGGCGGTTCGCTCGTCGAAGAGGCGGAAGGTGCGCTCAAAAACCGGGGCGCCTGCGAGCACGCCGTCGGCCTTGGCAAAAAGCTTCACCGAGCCCCTTTCGTCGGCGTCCACCAAAGCGTTGGTTGAAATGTCTTCCTCGTTTACGTCTTCTTTTAGGGCGGCCAAAATGGCGTCGTCCATTAAAAAAGGCGCCAAAGTCAATTTGCCCATAAAGCTCCTTTCCTTATTTGCTTGCGATGGCGAGCATGCGGTCCAAGGGAACCTTGGCTTTTTCGATTAAATCCGCGTCTAGAATCACTTCATTGTCGCCGGTTTCCAAGACGTGAATGATCTTGTCCACGGTGACCATTTTCATGCCGGCGCAAATCATGTCCGGGAAAATAAATTCCTTGTCGGGATAAAGTCTGTTTAATTCCCAGGCGATGCCTTCTTCCGTGAGAATAATGTTTTTGTCCTTATTCAAATCGCCGACGGCACTTAAAATGCCCTTGGTGCTTCCCGTGTAATCGGCCAGCTCGAGCACTTCCGCCTTGCATTCCGGGTGGCAGAACACGGCGGCGTCCGGGTGTTCCTTCTTCAGGGCGCGGACCATGTCTGCAGTTAAGCTGTCGTGGACCGGGCAGCAGCCGGCGTTGTTAATAAAGTGCTTGTCCGGGAAAGCCCCTTCCGTGTTGTGGCCTAAATTTCCGTCGGGAATAAAGAAAATGTTCTTTGCGTCGATGGCGCTTACCACTTTTGCCGCGTTAGAAGAGGTGAGGCAGTAGTCCGAATGGGCCTTCACTTCGGCGGTGGAGTTGACGTAAGAGACCACGGCGAGGTCGTCGTATTTTTCTCTCATTTCCTTAATGGCATCCACATCCACCATGTGAGCCATGGGGCAGTCGGCGTCGGGATCGGGAAGGTAGACGGTTTTTTCCGGATTTAAAATCTTTACCGTCTCTCCCATAAATTCCACGCCGGCCATAACGATGGTCTTCGCGTCAATGCCCGTGGCGATTTTCGCCAGGGTAAAGGAGTCGCCGACGTGATCGGCAATTTCCTGAACGGCGCCGTCCACATAGTAGTGGGCCAGAATGACGGCGTCCTTTTCTTTTTTTAAGCGTGCGAGGGTGTCCTTTTCCAATTCAGTCTTCCTTTCTTCTGTGTAATCGTGAATCTTACATAGAATACCACAAGTATTGGCAGATGACAACACCGCTGTCTTGTCAGTAAAGAAAATTGAGTCCGAAGGCGATTCGGGCTATAATGAAAGCAACACGAAAAGGAGGCGCGGCATGAACAGTTTACGAGATCTATTCGGCGCAAAGAAAACGCCGTCGATACCGGCGAAGGATTTAAAGGACAGGTCAACGAAATTTATTTTAGACGTGCGGGAGCCCGACGAAATCGCCACGGGAAAAATTCCCGGCGCCTACACCATCCCCTTGGGAGATTTAAGTGCGCGGGAAGGGGAACTCCCCAAAGACGAGACGATTTATGTCGTCTGTCGCTCCGGCAATCGCAGTCAAAAGGCCTGCGAGTACCTTGAAAGCAAGGGCTATGACTGCGTCAATGTTGCAGGCGGCATGTTGGCCTACAAGGGACCGGTGGAATAAGACGACGCGTCGGGGAAATTTGAAAAAAATTTTTGAAGCGTGTAAAAGCGGGTATAAGGGAAACAGAATAGGAGGAAGTTATGGAAAAAGACATGAGTAAATACCGCTGCAAACCCTGCGGCTATGTGTACGATCCGGCGAAAGGTGTGCCGGAATACGGCATCGAACCGGGAATCCCCTTTTCCGAATTGCCCGACGACTGGACTTGCCCTCGTTGCGGCACCAGCAAGTGGATGTTTGTAAAAGTCGAAGAAGATTAAAGCGCTCGAAAGAGTGCTTTTTTCATAAGCGGGAGGAATCATGAGAAAAATTCACGAGATCGTTCACGTGGGCGTGGACATTCACAGTCGATTGGTCATGCCGCCCATGGTGACGGAGGCCTCGGTCGAAGGAGAGATCAGCGAAAAAACCCTGGCCTATTACAAAAAAATGGCGGCGAATAAACAATTCGATCTCTTCATCATCGAACACAGCTACGTCGCAGAAGACGGCAAGGCCAGCCTGAAGCAAATGAGTTTGGCCGACGACGAAAAAATCGGCGGGCACGAAAAATTAGTCGAGGCCATAAAAAGTGTGCGTCCCGATGCCGCCGTGTTTTTGCAATTAAATCACGCCGGCATCAAGACGCGGGGAGACATTATCGGCACAGACCCCATGGGCCCCTCGGTGCGACCTTGGGATAAAATGTGCCGGGCCATGACCTTAGACGACATGGCGCGGGTAAAAGAGGATTTCGTCGCGGCGGCTATGCGCGCGAAGGAAGCGGGCTACGACGGCGCGGAACTTCACGTGGCTCACGGCTACTTGCTGAACCAATTCCTTTCGCCCCTGACCAACTTCCGCGACGATGCCTACGGCGAAGATCGGGTGAAATACCCTCTGGAAGTATTTCGGGCCATGAAGGAAGCCTTAGGCGACTTCCCCCTGGCCGTGCGCATCGGCGGCATCGAAACCATCGCGGGCGGCACCACCGTGGATGACGGCGTCCGCGCCGCAAAAGCCTTCGACGCCGCAGGCGCCGCCTTCTTAGACATGACCGGCGGCATGACCGGCTACAATCGCCCCGGCCACAGGGAAGCCGGCTGGTTTCAAGATTTGAGCCGCGCCGTGAAAGGCGAAACCACGGCCCCGGTGCTTTTAACCGGCGGCATCACCACCTACGACGAGGCGGAAAAATTACTGGCAGAAGATGCGGCGGATCTTTTCGGCATCGGCCGCGCCTTTTTAAAAGACCCGAATTGGGAGACGGATAAGCTCTAAGAGAAGCTGCGGTAGGAGCCGCGGCTTTTTTTGCGGCGAAATCCCCTAAACCACGGGTCATTGTCTATGTTATAATGGTCTCAATACAAAGGAGGGATTGGATGAAAGCTGTTGTCAGTGTTTTAGGTAAGGATCAGGTAGGGATTGTCTCCCGCGTTACGACGCTTTTGGCGGAACACGGTTTTAATATTTTGGACATTAGTCAAACCATCGTCAGCTCTTATTTCACCATGATTCTCGTGGTGGAACATGCCGACGAAAATTTTGCCCTGGAAAGCGTGGTCGGCGATTACGAAGCCCTGGGCAAATCCATGGGTTTGGACATTCGTATGCAGCACGAGGCGCTTTTTAGCCGCATGCACCATATTTAGAAAGGACGTCTCTTTTGGATAATTCTTCGATTCTCGAAACAATTCACATGCTGGAGCATGAGAATTTAGATATACGAACGGCGACCTTGGGGATTTCCCTTATGGATTGCATTTCCGACGACGTGGACGTGGTATGTAAGCGGGTTTACGACAAGATCACCACTTTAGGTGCCGATCTGGTGGATGAAGCCAATGCCGTGGGCGCGAAATACGGGGTAAGCGTGGTCAACAAGCGCATTTCCGTGACGCCGGCCTCTTTGGTTTTGCCTCGGGGCACGAAAGAGGATTTCGTCAAGCTCGCCAAAGCCATGGACGATGCGGCCATTAAAATCGGCGTGGACTTTATCGGCGGCTTCTCCGCTTTGGTTCACAGCGGCATGACGGAAAGCGAACGGGCGTTAATCGAGGCCATCCCCGAAGCTTTGGCCACGACGGAAAAGGTGTGTTCCTCGGTGAATGTGGGCTCCTCGAAGTCGGGCCTCAATATGGATGCCGTGGCTTTGATGGGAAAAGTGATTAAGGATGCGGCCTATTTAAGTCGCGACGCGGATTCCATCGGTTGCGCGAAGCTCGTGGTCTTCGCCAATGCCGTGGAAGACAATCCCTTTATGGCCGGCGCTTTCCACGGCACGGGCCTGGGGGATCACGTGCTTCACGTGGGCATTTCCGGTCCCGGCGTGGTCAAGACGGCCCTGGAAAAATTCCGCGGCGCGCCTTTCGACGAAGTGGCTCAGTGCATCAGCGAAATGACCTTTAAGATTACCCGCATGGGGGAATTGGTGGGCAAGGAAATCGCCAAGCGTTTGGACACGCCCTTCGGCACCATCGACCTGTCTCTCGCGCCGACGCCGGCGGTGGGCGACAGTGTGGCGCGGATTTTGGAAGAAATCGGCGTGGGCACCGTGGGCGGCCACGGCACGACGGCGGCTTTGGCCATGTTAAACGACGCGGTGAAAAAAGGCGGAATCAACGCCTCCGCTCACGTGGGCGGCTTAAGCGGCGCCTTTATTCCCGTATCGGAAGATGAGGGCATGATTTCCGCCGCCGCATCGGGGGCTTTGGCTTTCGACAAATTGGAAGCCATGACCTGCGTCTGCTCCGTGGGACTGGACATGATCGCCATTCCGGGAGACACGCCGGCTGAAACCTTATCGGCTATGATCGCCGACGAGTCCATGATCGGCGTCATTAACCACAAGACCACGGCGGTGCGCCTGATTCCCGTTTACGGAAAAGATGTGGGCGATAACGCCACCTTCGGCGGCCTTTTAGGGGAAGCGCCCATTCTTCCCGTGCACAAAAACGACTGTGCGGCTTTCGCCGTGCGGGGCGGCTTTATTCCCGCGCCGATTCACAGCTTTAAGAATTAAATCGAAGGGACCAAATGACTGTTACGATACAAGAATTTGTCTCCATGATGACGCAAAATCCCGCCATTTTCCTTACGACCCTGCTGGTTTTGGCGGTGGTTTTCGTCAACGGCTGGACCGATGCGCCCAATGCCATCGCCACTGCCGTCTCCACGCGGAGCATCGAGCCGCAAAAAGCTATTTATCTGGCGACGCTCTTTAATTTTCTCGGGGTCTTTCTTATGACGGCCCTAAACGCCAATGTGGCGGAGACGATTTACAATATGGTGGACTTTAACGGCAATACCAACGAAGCCTTAATCGCCCTGGCCGCGGCTCAGGTGAGCATTGTCCTATGGGCCACGGCGGCTTGGTATTTCGGGATTCCCACGTCGGAATCCCACGCCCTGATCGCCGGGCTTTCAGGCTCGGCCATCGCCCTGCACGGAGGCCTCGCCGGGATCAACGGAGCGGAATGGATGAAAAACATCTACGGTCTCGTCCTTTCCACGGTGGTGGGTTTTCTTATGGGCTATGTGGTGGTGGAGATTATTAAGCGGCTCTTGGCCGGCTCCGACCGGCGCAGCACCAAGACCTTTTTCAAAAACGGGCAGATCGTTTCGGCGGCGGCCATGGCCTTTATGCACGGCGCCCAAGACGGGCAAAAGTTTATGGGCGTCTTTATGCTGGCCTTCAGCCTGGCTGCCGGCACCGGCGGTACGGGGCATTTTGTGATCCCCTCCTGGCTCATGATTTTAATTTCTCTGGTTATCGGCCTGGGAACGAGCTTAGGGGGCCTGAGAATCATTAAATCCGTGGGCATGAATATGGTGAAGCTTGAAACCTACGAAGGCTTCGCTGCCGATATCGGCGCCGTCGTGAGCTTGCTCGTGGCATCCGTGGCCGGCTTTCCCGTGTCCACCACCCACACAAAGACCACGGCCATTATGGGCGTGGGGGCATCGAAGCACATTAAAAACGTGAATTGGTCCGTGGTAAGCGAAATGGGCCTGGCGTGGATATTGACCTTTCCCGGTTGCGGGTTGATCGGATTTATCGTCACCTATTTGCTTATTCATCTGATTTAGGAGAAGTTATGAAAGAAAGAAAGTTCGATTACTTCCGAAAATTCAGCGACATGGCTCAAAAGGCATCGCTGGCGGCGGATCTTTTGCAGACCACCTTGGGTGCCTACGACGCGGCGAAACTGCGAGAGGCGACCGACGCCATGAAGCACATCGAAAACGACTGCGATCAGATCATGCACGACATAATGAATCGCCTGGCCGTAGAGTTTTTGCCGCCCATCGAGCGGGAAGACATTATCGAGATCACGGACAAGCTGGACACGGTGGTGGATTCCATCGAGGAAATTTTGCTGAGCCTGTATATGTACCGGGTGCGCGAACTCATTCCCGAGACCTTGGAATTTGTGGATCTTATCGTCGAAAGCACGGCCATGCTCGAGGAAGTGGTGTTGGAATTCAGCAATTTCAAACGCTCCAACGAGGTGAAGGAAAAGATCATCCGCATCAATTCCCTGGAAGGGGAAGGGGACACTCTGTACTTAAATTCCATGCGTTCCCTCTTCGACTATACCGGCGAATTCGATTCCAGAAAGACGATTATCTGGAAGGAAATGCTGCAGGTCTTGGAAAATTGCCTGGACAGCATCGAAGAATGTGCCAATGAATTTGAAACGGCCATGTTGAAAAACGGTTAAATAAAAATTGCCCTCTCGTCTGTGAGAGGGCTTTTCTAATGCTCGCCTCGGGCGCTTACGATGGCGTCTTTCGCCCAGGTAAAAAATTCCGAGGGAGGGGCGGATTCTCGGTCCACGTGGCGGGGCCTTAAGAGGTAGAGCCGATTCTTCGCCCGGGTCATGCCCACGTAAAAGAGGCGGCGCTCTTCTTCCAAAAGTCGCGTCTCTTCCGCGGGATCCACTGCCGTCTTCGGCAGGGATGGAATGGCATCGGCGTTTAAATCCATAATAAACACGGCGTCAAACTCCAGCCCCTTGGCGCCGTGAAGGGTGGATAAAACCAGACCCTTCTCCCCGGCGCGGGAACCCTGCATGAGTCGGTCCAAGGTCTTGAGCCGGCCGATGAAGCTGTGGTAATCGTCGGTGTTTTTGGCGATGTACTTGGCGTAGTAGAGAATGCGCATGGACGTGGTCTTCGAGGAGCCGAAGGTGGCGGCGTGGCTCGCGATGTATTGTTCGTATTCCAAGTCCTTTTGAATAAAGCGAAAGGCTTCGGCGGGGGCCAAGGTTTTTAAGTGCTGAAAATCCCGCTTCAGGGCCTTTACATCCCGGGCCACGTAATCGGGGAGCTTTAAATCCGAAAGGGCGTCGAAGACCGAAGCGCCCACGCCTTTTTTCTCCAAGGCCTCGATCATTTTCTTCGACAAATAGCCGCGAATCTTGTAATAGAATGTGGAAAAGGCGGCGAGATCGGCGGGGTTTTGACTGAACTCGTAAATGGTCATTAAATCCTGAAGCACCCAGTGGCGGAAAAAGCGGCTCTTTCGCTCCTTGGCGGCGAAGGCGATGTTCTCCCGCTCCAAAAATTCCACGAGGCCGATGGAAGAGACGTGGTTTCGGTAGAGAACGGCCACGTCTTTCAGATCGTGTTTTTCGATTTCCGAGGCGATAAAGGCGTATTGCTTGTCTAAATTATTGAGCTCCACTGCGCGCACCTCCGGCCCCGGGCCTTTCACCGCGATGGGCGTCTTTTGGTAGCGGGCCTTGTTTTGCTCGATGAATTTTGAGGAGAGGGAAATGATCTTTTCCTGTGAGCGGAAATTTCGGGACAAATAGTACAGGCTCAAGTCGTCGTAGCGTTCGTTCAGGTGAAGGAGCTCGCGAAAATCCGCCCCGCGAAAGCCGTAGATGGACTGATCGTCGTCGGCGACGATAAAGAGATTGTTCTTGGGCTTTGCGATGGCTTCGATAATGGCCAGCTGGCCCTTGGAGGTGTCCTGGCCCTCGTCCACCTGAATGTAGTCGTAGGTGGCGCGCACGGCACGGAGAAGCCCCGGGTCCTGTTTAAAGATCTCCGGTACAAGGGTAATCATATCATCGAAGTCGATCCACTGCCTGTCCCGCTTCAGGCCTTCGTAGGCGGTATAAAACTTCAGAAAAAGCGGCGTGGCGGCTTCTTTGTTGTATTCCTTCGGATCCAGGACTTTGTTTTTCACGTAGCTGATCTCCCGAAGGAGGGTCTCCACCTGCTCTTCGTTGGGGCTTTTGTGCATGATCTCTTTCCAAAGATCCGTGGCGATGCGCCATTTGCTCAGGGCGCGATTGGATTCGATCAAGGTGTAGCTCGTGCCTCGGCGTCGCTCGTCGTTTTTCAGGACAGAGTAGCAGAAGCTGTGGATCGTGGAAAAAGACGGGGCAGGGCCCTCCGCGAAAAGGTTTTTGTAGCGAAGGCCCAGATCCCTGGCCGAGGCCTTTGAAAAAGTAATGGTAAGAATTTTTTTTCGATCCACGCCTTCGTCCATGAGCCGTTTCGTTCGGCTCAACAACATGGTGGTCTTGCCGCTACCGGGCACGGCCAAAACCAAGGCGGGGCCCTCGCCGTGGCCCATGGCTTTTAATTGTTCGTCCGTTAATTTCATAGTCACCTCCGTGAGAGTATATCACGACTTGTGGGAATTGTCCTTTTCAAGACGAGAAGCTTGGTATATAATGGGGGAAGTAGGTATGTACAGGATGGTGAAGATGAAAAATCCGTTTAAAGCGTTTGACGATTATTTTCTCGATCGTATAAACAAGAAATTGAAAAACAAGTATTTTGATTTCTTCTTTTACAACTATACGAACATAGCGGGCCCGGGGTTTCTCGGAATCCTATCGGTTTTTATGTTGGTGATCGGAAAACGTTGGATCGGAAGTGCCGCTACGGAAATGGTATTGGCCCTTGTGATCTCCACGATCGTCGCGCAGATTTTAAAGCGCATCATCAGCCGGAGTCGCCCTTATTGGGTGAGTAAGAATTTAAACACCTACGGCATCGACCTGAGGGATTATTCTTTTCCTTCGGGGCATACCACTGCGGCCTTTACGGTGGCGACGACATTTTCTCTGTATTATCCGAAAATGGCTGCGCTTTTTATTGTGATGGCGTTTTTAGTGGCTGTATCCAGAACCTATTTAGCCGTACACTATCCCACCGACGTCTTGGCGGGTGTGATCATCGGCATCATCGTCGGTTACGTGGTACATATGTATGTTTACGACAACCTGCTAAACTGGTTGTAAGATGAGGAGGAAGATAATATGGTAATGACGAATTTCCTGCAAAAGAGAAGAACGGTGCGCGAATTTGATCCGGCGAAGTTGTCGGCCATGGAAATGGACTGGTTGAAAGACACTCTGGCAAAAATTGAAAAACAATCGGAAGCCAGCAGCGTGAGCTTCGCCCTCTACGAAAACGGCCAAGCCATTGCCGAAGCATTAAAAGGCAAAGCCGGTTATAGTGGCGTCATGATCGAAGCGCCCTACTACATCGCTCTGCGCGCAAAAAGCCACGAAAAGGCCGAATTGATTCGCACGGGCTACTATCTTGAAATGCTGAACACGGAACTCATCGAAAAGAATTTAGGTACTTGCTGGATTACCACGGCCCACGTGGACAAGGACTTAAAGAAATCCCTGTTCGGCGAAGGCGGCGAATTTGTCGACTACATTATCGGCTTCGGTAAAGCTGAAAAACAAGACGTATTCGAAGAAGATCGGGTCAGCCCCCGTCTCAGCGTCGACAAGATCGTATTCAAAGATCGCATCGGTTCCCCTGCATCCCTTACGGATCTGGAAAACTACGGTCTGTTTGACGTATTCTCGTCCATCCGCTTTGCACCGAGCCACGTCAATGCACAACCCTGGCGTTTCCTCTTAAAAGATGACGGCAATATCGACCTGTATCTGGACAAGAGCAAAGGCGAAAAGAGCTACGTGGACATCGGCGTCGTTATGTTCTACTACGAAGCCATGTTGAAGAGCACGGGCACGGAAAAAACCTGGACCTTAATCGAAGGGGCCGACGTCGACGGTTTGGAACCGGTCGCTACGATTTCTCTGTAATAGAAACAATCCAATCAGAATAGGGAAGGAGCGTCGAGAGGCGCTTCTTTTTTTGTTGACATGAAAAAGGGAAGCAGGTACACTATACATGAGCAAGTAAACATGTAAATGGAGGTAAATATATGCGTACCTATGAATTAAAAAATTTAAATTGCGCCAATTGCGCGGCGAAAATCGAAGCCCGTGTCGGCGACTTGCCTCAGGTCGCCGAAGCCAAGCTGGATTTTATTTCCAAGCGTTTGGTGGTAGACGGCGGGATCTCAACACAAGAGCTGCAACAACTGGTGGACAGCATCGAGGACGGCGTCGTGGTCGTGGAAAAAAATGCAGGCGAAAAGGGCCATCACGAAGACGGTGAAGGGGAGGAAGGCGATCTGAAAAAAGAAATCTTCGCCATCGCAAGTGCCGTTATGGCCGCCCTTTTGGTGCAATTTGTCTATAAAGGCCGTTTTCAAACGGCTTTATGGGGGATTCTTTTAATCGCCGCGGGCTTTGATATTTTTAAAAGCGCCGTGAAGGGCATAAAAAACGGCGAAGTCTTCGACGAAAATTTTTTAATGAGCGTGGCCTCTGTCGCCGCCTTTTACATCGGCGAACACGGGGAAGCCCTGGGCGTCCTCTTGTTCTACCGCCTTGGCGAAGCCCTGCAGGACTACGCCCTGGATCGCGCCACGGAATCCGTGGAGAGTCTATTGGCCCGCGATGAAGACACGGCCCATGTGGAAAAGGACGGTGCCGTCGTTGAAGTGGCGGCGGAAGATGTCGCCGTCGGTGATACGATTATCCTGCGCGCGGGAGACACCTTGGCCGCCGACGGTGAAGTGATGGAAGGAGAAGGCCATATCTCTAATCAACACATGACCGGCGAATCCGCGCCCATTTATGCGAAAGAAGGGGCGGACATGATGGCCGGTGCCATCGCTTTAGACGGCGCCTTTAAAGTGCGGGTGACGAAAGTGGCCGGGGAATCCACCATGGCGAAAATCCAAGGCCTCGTCGCCGACGCCCGATTAAACAAGGGCAAGACCGAAGCTTGGATCACCCGCTTCGCCTCCATTTACACGCCGGTGGTGGTGGCCTTGGCCGTACTCGTTGCCGTCCTGCCGCCCCTGGCATTTTCCGGAGATTGGAACACGTGGATCTACAAGGCCTGCGCCTTTTTAATTATCTCCTGTCCCTGCGCCTTGGTGCTTTCCGTACCCTTGACCATGTTTGCCGGCGTGGGCCGCGCCTCGAAAGACGGCATGTTTATTAAAGGCTCCACGTCTCTCGAGGCCTTGGCCGAAGCCGATGCCATCGCCTTCGACAAGACCGGCACCCTCACCGACGGCAAATTTACCTTGGCTCAAGTGGATGTATTAAAAGGCACGGAGGCGGATCTCCTCGCCTTGGCTGCCACGGCGGAACAATACTCCAATCATCCCATCGGCCGCTCCATTTTAGAAAAAGCGACGCCCGTGGGAAATCCCGCCGACTACCGGGAGCTTTCGGGCAAGGGCATCAGCTGCACCGTGGAGGGAAAAGCGGTGGCCGTGGGAAACGAAGCCATGCTTCGTGAACTGGGCGTGGAAAATTCCCTCGACGGCATTCCCATGACCTCCGTCTACGTCGTGGAAGAAGGCGAACTTCTGGGCCGCATCGCCTTTGCCGATTCTGTGAAGCCCGGCGTGAAAGAGGCGCTGAAAAAATTAAAGGGCTTCTTAAAAACCTATCTCTTCTCCGGCGACAAAAAAGAATTGGTCCAAGCCGTGGGAAGTGAACTGGGCATCGACGAAAGCGTCGGCGGCCTCCTTCCCGGCGAAAAGGTGGAGGCACTGGATCGGGCCCTGGCGCGAAAAGAAAAAGTCGTCTACGTGGGCGACGGCATAAACGACGCCCCGGTTCTCGCCAAAAGCGATGTGGGCATCGCCATGGGCACCGGCGGATCGGACATGGCCATCGAAACTGCCGACGTGGTCATCTTAGGCGACGACATTGGCCGCATTCCCTTCCTCTTCGATTTATCCAAACAAACCAGGAAAATCTGCTACGGCAACATCGCCTTTGCTCTCATCGTAAAAGTCCTCGTCGTGGTATTAAACATGCTGGGCATCGGAAATTTGTGGCTCGCCGTCTTTGCCGACGTGGGCGTATCCTTGATCTGCGTGATTATCGCCATGAGCCTTTTGAAATACAAGGGGCGAAGCTAACTGTGGTATAATACCATCGGGAGGCGACGATGGTAGATAAATGGAAAAATTATCAGATTTTAGCGAGAGATTTTCTCGATGCAGGCGACAATAAAGAAGCCTTAAATGCCTATTTAAAGGCGGTGGACTTTGCGCCGAGCAAGGAAGAATTGGCCAATGTGTATTTTGCCATTGCGGATCTCTATTGGCAGGAAGACAAGAGGACGCAGGCGGCGAAGTATTACCGCAAGATTCAGCGCCTGGGCGAATACGCCGGCGCGGAATACGGCTTAGGGGTTTTCGCCCAAGAAGAAGGCGACATCGTGGATGCGGTGGGCCATTTCGAATACGCCCTGATGATCGATCCCGATTACGAAAGCGCCTGCTACGAATTGGCGCTCTTAAACGATCGAATCGGCTACAAAGACCGGGCCCTGGAACTTTTCGAGCGCTGCGCCGAATTGGTTCCCGACAACGGCGTGGTCTATTCCGACATGGCTTCCATTTACGAAGAGCGAAAAGAGTACAAAAAAGCCCTGGTCCTCGCCGAAAAAGCCGTGGCCCTGTCCCCGGCGTACAGCATCGGCTATTACAATCTGGGCGTCATCTACCAAAAGACCTTTAAAAACGAAAAGGCCCTGGCCGCCTACGAAGATGCCTTGGCCCTCGACGAAACCTATGCGCCGACTTATTTAAATATGTCGGCCATTTACTTGCGCATGAAAGCGCCGGAAAAAGCCATCGCCATCTTAACCGAAGGCATCGACAAAAACCTAAACAGCGTAAATTTATACTACAATCGCTCGTGCAGCCACATGCGCTTGGGAGATAAAGAAGCGGCGATCCGCGATTTAAAGCGGGCCATCGCCATCAATCCCCACGCGAAGCTGTGGGCATCGAGGGATGTGGATTTAAAAGACATCGTCCGGGAGGTAGAAGATTGATTATTATAAAGACGGAAAAAGAAATCGAAAAAATGCAAACAGCGGCGGATCTTTTGATCCAAGTGCACCGCGCCCTCCGCGAAGAAGTGAAGCCCGGGGTAAGCACCTTGGAACTGGACCGCTTCGTTGAAAAATTTATCACCGACCGAGGCGGCTACCCGGAACAAAAGGGCTATCAGGGCTTTCCCTTCAGCATTTGCGCCTCGGTGAACGACGAAATTTGCCACGGCTTCCCGAGCGAGCGTAAGTTGAAAGACGGCGACCTCCTGACCATCGACATGGTGGTCAATGTGGACGGCTACCTGGCCGATTCCGCCTGGAGCTACGCCGTGGGAAATTTAAGCGACGAAGGCAAAAAGCTCATGACCGTCACCAAGGAATGCCTCTATAAAGCCATCGACATCGTAAAGCCCGGCACGCGCCTCGGCGACATCGGACACGTGATTCAAAGCCACGCCGAAGCCAACGGCTTTTCCGTGGTGCGGGATTTCGTGGGCCACGGCATCGGCAAAAATATGCACGAAGATCCCCAAGTCCTTCACTACGGCAAGCCCAATCGGGGCATGCGCCTGGAAGAAGGCATGGTATTTACCATCGAGCCCATGATCAATGCCGGCGACTGGCCCATTGCCATGGATAAAAACGGCTGGACCGCCCGCACCCGCGACGGCTCCCTGTCCTGCCAATACGAACACACCCTGGCGGTGACCAAAGACGGCGTCATCGTCCTCACAGAACAAGGAGACTGATATGTTAAAACAATTAGAAGCGTCGAAAACCGGCGATACCATGGTGAAACTCATCACCACCCTCGGCGACATTACCTTGCGCCTCTTTCCCGACGCGGCGCCGAAAGCCGTGGAAAACTTCACCACCCTCGTGGACCGGGGCTACTACGACGGCATTATTTTTCACCGCGTCATCGACGACTTCATGATTCAAGGCGGCGACCCCACGGGCACCGGCCGCGGCGGCGAAAGCATTTGGGGCAAGGGCTTCGAAGACGAATGCACCCCCGAATACAGAAACCTCGTCGGCGCCCTTTCCATGGCCAACGCAGGCCCCCACACCAACGGCAGCCAATTCTTCATCGTTCAGGGCCCGGCCGTGAGCGACGACATTCTCCGCCAAATGGAAGATGCCGGCGAACGATACGGCTACACCGCCGATGTCATCGACGGCTACAAAAACGTCGGCGGCGCCTTCTGGCTCGACGGCAAACACACCGTCTTCGGCCAAGTGGCGGAAGGCATGGATGTGGTGCACGCCATCGCAAAAGTGGAAAAAAATTCCATGGACAAACCCTTGGAAGATGTGGTCATCCAACGGGCAAACACCTTTATCTGCGAATAAAAAACCGGACCCGAAGGTCCGGCGAAGCAAACGGCAGAGGCTGTTTGCTTTTTTTATTGCAGTTGTTTCTTTTTTCGGCTCTCCATAAGGATGGGAACCGTGAGGCCAATGACGATACAGATGATCCCCGCCACTTTATGGGGCGAGAGGGTTTCGCCCAATAGGGTCACGCCCATAATGGTGGCGCACATGGGGTTTAGAGCGCAGAACATGCCGGCCCGCTCCGGGGTGGTGTGGCGTTGAGCCACGGGCTGGAGGGTAAAGCCGAAGCCGGTGCAGACGACGGCCAACACGAGGACGACGCCCCACTCCACATGGTTTTCGGGCCAGCGGGGCGTTTCTGCGAGGAAGGCGGCGAGGGTGGAGAGGATAAAGATCCACAGTATCTGCAGAAAACCCAGCTGAAAGGGATCGTCTTCTTCGGCGAAGCGAGAGGTGAGGAGAATGACCACGGCATAGCTTAGCGCCGCCGACAGGGCGAAGATTTCGCCGCGGGTCAAAGCGACCCCGCCGGGGGTGTAGGTTAAAAAGCCGACGCCTATAACGGTAATGATCACGCCGAGGATGGCGGAATTTTTAGGCAAGGTGCGGGTGGTGATGGCGATTAACAGGGGCACGAGGACGATGGAGGTGTTTTCCAAAAAGGACACGGTGGAGGAGGGGGACGTCTTTAGGGCCATAAATTCAAAGGCCATAAGGGCAAAGAAGACCACGCCTAAGATCGTGCCGTGAAGAAGGGTGCTCTTTGTCATGGGATAAAGCCGCTTGTGAAACAAAAGGGCCAAGAGGAGGACGGCGACGAAGAAGCGGACGGCCAAGAGATTAAACACATCAAGGCCCTCCATGCCGATCTTAATAAAGTAGTAGCTCGTGGCCCGAGCGATAATGACGGCGGCGAGAAGTATGGATGCGTTTTTTTCGCTCATAATCGCCTCTTTCTACTGATGGTAGACGGTCATGTCCCGAGTAAGGAGATAGAGGATGACATTGCTCGCTACAAAGATGATCGTGAGAAGGGCGGCGTAGAGAAGGGGCGCCTTGGTCATGACGCCGACGCCGATTAAGATCACGGCGCAGCTCACAAGAAGGCTTCCCAGGCCGGAGAAGAGGGATTGCTTCGTGTTTTTCGCCAGCTCTTGGGGATTGGTCCAATTGTAATTGGCGAATTTCCAATCGAAAAACAGGGAGATGCCGTTGATTAACAGGGCGTAGGCCAAGGGACCCAGGAGATAAAAGGGCAGATAGGCCGTATCCGGGCGCAGATTAACGATGACGAGAAGCCAAGTGATCACATAGGCCGGGACGATCAGGCTTGCGGCCATAAAAAGCTTCCCGAGAAAGACCGACTGCCCTTTTAAAGGCAAGGTGTAGGTGTTGTAGGCGCTGATGCCCTCCATGGAAAAGCCGAAACCGGAAAGATTCATCATGCCGGCGAGGCCGGTGAGAATTAAAAACAGGGCGGCGTCGGCGGAGACGAAGGACTGGCTTTTTAAAAAGTCGAGAAACATTTCTTTCACGGCGGGCACGAAGAGAATGGCCGCGAGGATCACGGGAAGCACCGTGCCGAAGAAGGTGTTGAAGGCCACGGCGCTGTTGGAGAAAAAGAGCTGCCGTTCTTTTCGAATGATGGCGGCGTATTTTCTGCGCACCTTGTAGTCGCCCTTTTTCACCGCCTTCGCCGTGCCGCGGGGGGCCAAGCTTTCGCCGATGGTATAAAAGTTTTTCGCCGTGTAGTTGAGAAAGGCCCAATACACGAGTCCCGTCACGAGAAGAAAGACGAGGATGAGCCAGAGATGGTGATTCAGGGCGAAAGAAACGGGGCGAGCCGCAGCGGGGAGACGGTTGTAAAAGCCCAAGAGGACGACGAGGTCTTTAAAGTCGCGGGCCAGCTCCGTGTAAAAGCCCACCATAAAGGCGACGAAGAGGAGAAAGCCGAAAAAGCTCTTCACGCCCTTTGACAATTGAAGGCGGCTTCCGCCTTTTGCCGAGAAAATGCGCAGAAAACACCCCAAACATTCGCCCAATTGATTGGCGCAGAAAAATACGACGAGGACGAGAATGGCCTTGATCAACGAGCCCGTGGCCACGTAAGTAAGAACCATGGATGGCAGAGTAAAGGCCAAGACCAAGGGCAGACTGAACACGGCAGGGCCCGTGTTTTTCGAAATAAGGATGAGCCGCGTATCCACGGGCAGGCTCCACAAGGTGGATTGATCGAAGTCGTTGAAGTAGATGTTACGAATTTGAATGAAGGCGATGATCAGGCTGGCGAGAAAAAATACCAGGGCCATCATATCCATGGCGGAAAGAATCCCGGCTTCCGTCAAGACCTCCGCCACGGAGAAGCTGCCGGCGGCACCTTTTTTCGGATCCAGAATCGCCATGGAGGCGAAAAGGGGCAAGAGCCCGCCGATCCAAAAGTAGCCCCAAAGGGAGAGGAGGTAGATAAAAATGCCGAAGCCTTTTTTCTTTTTTCCTTGGGTAAATTGATTGAAGGTGCGCTTCCTTTCCAGCCGATTTAAAAGCTTAAGCTTGTTCATGGTCCTGCATCCTTTCCATGAACAGATCCTCTAAGCTGCCTTTTTGAAGCACTTCTTCCGTGGGCCCGAAGAAGACGAGATGGCCCTCGCGAATAATGGCTACCTTGTTGCACAGCTTTTCCGCCACCTCCAAGACGTGGGTGGAGAAGAGAATCGTCGTGGATTTTTCAGCCGCCATTTTCTTAAACGTCTCTCGAATGGATTTCGTGGCCATGGGATCCAGACCCACGAAGGGCTCGTCAAGAACGATGAGCTTGGGGTCGTGGATCAAAGCGGCGATGAGGGCAAGCTTTTGCTGCATGCCGTGGCTGTAATTGTCGATGCTCTCGCCTAAGCGGTCGCGAATGGCGAAAAGATCCGCGTAGTATTCGATGCGGTCTCGGCGTGTTTCGTAATTCAGCTCAAAAATATCGGCGATGAAATTTAAGTATTCGATGCCCCGCATAAATTTATAAAGCTCCGGATTGTCCGGCACGTAGCTGTAAAGTTTTTTAGCCTCGAGAGGTTCCTTTTCGATGTCGTGGCCGCCGATGAGAATCTTTCCGCCGTCGAAAGGGATGAGCCCCAGGGCGGATTTTATGGTGGTGGTTTTTCCGGCGCCGTTGGATCCGATAAAGGCGCAAATGTCGCCGGGATCCAATTCAAAACTCACGTCGTGAAGAATTTGTTTCTTGCCGTAGTATTTAATTAAATTCTGAATTTGAAGCATAGAACCTCCTTTAATTGCGAACAATTTTCCATTATTAGAATATAGTACGGGGCGCGGGATTGCAAGAAAAGAGGGGAGGCGGGCGGTGATTTTATCGACAAAATTTGTGTTATAATTTTCTTTTAAGGAGGAAGAAATGCATCAGTACAGGGGACGATTAATTTTGCACACGGGAAGCATGTTTTCGGGAAAGACGTCGAGCTTGGAGCGGGAAGTGAAGCGCTTTCGCATCGCCGGCTACAACACGCTGGTCTTAAAGCCCACGCTGGATACCCGCTTCATCCACTCCGCCATTACGAGCCACGACAACACGTCGCTTGAAGCCGTGGTGGTGGAAGACATCGCCGGTGTGCTGGAGGCGGCGGCGGAGCACAGGGCCGACGTGGTAGCCATCGACGAAGTACAGTTTTTAGGCGGCGCGACCGATGAAATTCTCTCGGCCTTCGATACCCTTCTAGACGAGGGAAAGACCGTGGTCTGCGCGGGCCTCGACATGGATTACGAAGCCCATCCCTTTGAAATCGTAAAAGAAATTATGGCCGTGGCCGATTACGTGGAAAAGCACCACGCCGTCTGCGCCCACTGCGGCAGCGACGCCTGGGTGAGCCACCGCACGTCGGGCGAAGGGGGCCGGGTAGTCATCGGCGCCACGGAAAGTTACGAACCGCTATGCCGCGCCTGTTTTAAGCGGATACAAAATCGCGGCGAAAGGGGGAGAAAATGAGTGAGAAAAAAGTTGCGGTCTTCGGCGGCTGCAATGTGGATATTAGCGGAAGGCCCTACGAGCATTTGGATCTTTACGATTCCAATCCCGGCGCCGTGGAATTAAGTCCCGGCGGCGTGGGACGAAACATTGCCGCCACCATCGCCCGCTTGGGTATCGAGACGGCGCTCATCACGGCCTTCGGCGACGACGACAAGAAGGCCATGATCCTGGCCCGCGCGCCGGAAAAATTATCCTTCGACGAGGCCTTCACCTTCGAAGGAGCCTCTACGGGAAGCTATTTGGTGCTCTTGGATGAGGCGGGGGAAATGCACGCGGCGGTAAACGACATGGCGGTCATGGAAGAGCTGACGCCCGAAAAAATAAAGGCGCGACAGGAAGTGGCCGAGGCGGCGGATTTCGTCGTGGTGGATGCCAATTTGCGTCAGGACACCTTGGCGGAGATTTTCTCCTGGAAGATCAAGGCCGTGGTAGACGGGGTAAGCGCCGTGAAGGTAAAAAAAGTTGCCCCTTTTCTTAATCGGATTCATGTGTTAAAATGTAACATTCTGGAAGCGCAGGTGTTGAGCGGCCGGGGAAGCGACGATGTCGCCACCCAGGGCGCCGCTTTACGAAGCATGGGCGTGGAGTATGTGGTGATTACGGCGGGAGCCGACGGAGCCTACTTGTTTAAAGACGAGGAGGTGCTCCACTACACCACGAGCCCCATGACCATTCGGGGAGCCACCGGCGCCGGGGATGCCTTTTGCGCCATGTTGACGGCAGAGATGGCGAAGGGTAAAACGATTGACCATGCCGTCGTCGGCGCCATGGCCGCATCACGCATGGTGCTGAAGAGCGATCAAAGTGAACTTCCTTTCTTTGATGCAAAAGAATGGGAAAAAGAGAAAAAGGAGATTCATTATGAAGGAAAATAATTTAAAAAAGTACATGGACATCGCCCCGGAAGTACAAAAGGCATTGGATGAAAACAAGCCCGTGGTGGCCCTGGAATCCACCATCATTTCCCACGGCATGCCCTATCCGAAAAATGTTGAAATGGCCAAGCACTGCGAAGCCATTTTAAGAGACGCCGGCGTCACCCCGGCCACCACGGCCATTATCGGCGGCCGCATAAAGGTGGGCCTTTCCGAAGAAGAAATCGAATTTATGGCCACCTCCGACGACATCGTGAAGAGCTCTACGAGGGATTACGCCCACATCGTCGCTGAAGGGAAAAACGGAGCCACCACCGTGGCCACCTCGGTCTTGACGGCGCGCCTCGCAGGCATCCCCATTCTCGTCACCGGCGGCATCGGCGGCGTGCACCGCGGCGCGGAAACCACCATGGATATTTCCCGCGACCTGCAGGAAATTGCGAACACGGACATCGCCGTGGTCTGCGCCGGTTGCAAATCCATTTTGGACATCGGCCTCACCCTGGAATATTTGGAAACCTTCGGCGTGCCGGTCATCGGCTACGAAACGGAAGAAATGCCCGCCTTCTTTACCCGCCGAAGCGGCCACAAACTGGATTACCGCTACGACGATCCCGCGGCCATTGCAAAGCTGATGAAGACGAAATGGGATTTAGGCATCGACGGCGGCATCGTCGTGGCCAATCCCATTCCCGAAGCCGACGCCATGGACGAAGACACCATTAACGCCGCCATCGAAAAAGCCCTGCTCGATGCGGAAAAAGAAGGCATCTTCGGCAAAGCCTCTACGCCCTTCTTGCTTCAAAGAGTGCTTGAAGTTACCGGAGGCAGCAGTTTGGAAGCGAACATCGCCCTCGTTTACAACAACACGAAACTGGGCGCGGCCATCGCCAAAGCATACAGCGAAAACAAGTAAAACGAAATTGCCCGCAGCCTGCGGGCTTTTTTATTGGGCAAATCTATTGACCGAGGCGAGAGCGGCGTTTATAATACGATTACTGTTTAGTAAATTAAGATTAAAGTTTAGTGGTGATTATGAGCATCGGACAAAAAATTCGTCGCCTGAGACAAGTGCAGCAGCTTACCCAAGAGGAGTTGGCTCAACGAAGCGAGCTCACCAAGGGATTTATTTCCCAGGTAGAGCGGGATCTCACCAGTCCTTCTGTGGCGACATTTATGGACATATTGGAAGCATTGGGCGTCTCGCCGGAGGCTTTTTTCAAGGACGAGAATGAAACGCAAATCGTCTTTTCCGAAGAAGACGCCTTTACCTTTGACGACGAGGTTGCGGGCTACGGCGTGGATTACATCGTGCCCAACGCCCAGAAAAACGCCATGGAGCCCACCTTGTGGCGCATCGCGCCCATGGGTTCGTCGAAAGTTCTCGGCCCTTTTGAGGGCGAATTTTTCGCCTACGTCCTCTCCGGACGATTGGATTTCTGCCGAGGCGACGATGTGTTTTCCGTGGAAGAAAAAGATACGATTTACGCGCCGGGGGATGCGCCCTGTTTTTTCAGGAACCTTTCATCCGAGGAAGCGACGGTCCTTTGGGTGAGTAACCCGCCGAATTTTTAGGAGGTGACAGGGGATGCAATTAATTGAAATTAAGAACATGAAGAAATCTTTCGACGATACGCAGGTTTTGGACGGCATCGATTTAAGCGTGAGAGACGGAGAGTTTTTAACCCTTCTCGGGCCCAGCGGCTGCGGAAAGACCACGCTTTTGAGGATCATCGCGGGCTTCGAAACCCCCGACGAAGGGGAGCTTTTGTTTAACGGTAAGGACATGCTCCGCATCAAGCATTACGAGCGGCCGGTGAACACGGTGTTTCAAAAATACGCCCTGTTTCCCCATTTAAACGTCTACGATAATGTGGCCTTCGGCTTAAAGCTGAAGAAATTGCCGAAGGCCACCATCGACAGCCGCGTGACGGAGATGCTGGAATTGGTGAATCTGCCCCACGTGGCCAAGCGAAACATTCAGTCCCTTTCCGGGGGCCAACAGCAGCGCATCGCCATCGCCCGGGCCCTGGTCAACGACCCGAAGATCCTCCTCTTGGACGAGCCCTTGGGCGCCCTGGACTTGAAGCTCAGAAAGCAGATGCAGTTTGAGCTGAAGCGGATTCAGGAGCAGGTGGGCATTACCTTTATCTACGTCACCCACGATCAGGAAGAGGCCCTGAGCATGAGCGACACGGTGGTGGTCATGCGAGACGGCGCCATTCAGCAGATCGGCACGCCTACGGACATTTACAACGAGCCGGAAAATGCCTTCGTGGCCAATTTTATCGGCGAGAGCAATATTATTCGGGGTCGCTTCGTAAAGGATAAATTGATTTCCTTTTACGGCAGGGAATTTCAGTGCGTGGATACGGGCTTCGGAGAAAATTCGCCGGTGCAAATCGTCATTCGGCCGGAGGATGTGGAACTGAAAGCCGGCCGCGATGATCTGCTTCAGGGCACGGTAACATCCATCGTGTTTAAAGGCGTGCACTACGAAATGATTTTGGACGTCCACGGCGAGAAGTGGATGGTGCAGTCCACCGTGGCGCGGGAGCCCGGCGCGGTGGTGGGCATTTACGTAGAACCGGATAATTTCCACGTCATGGAGGACGAGGCATGAGGCGCTACGCATCGGCCTATATTTTCTGGGCCATTTTATTTATCGTCCTGCCCCTGATCTTGGTTTTAATCATGAGCTTTAACGGCGCGGGCACCATGAACATGGGGGAATACCGCTTTTCTACGGAGCAATTCGCCCGTTTCTTTCAGCCCCTTTACCTGCGGATTTTGTGGCGCTCTGTGGTCTTGGCCACTTTGTCCACGGCGGCCTGCCTCATGGTGGGCTATCCGGCGGCCTACGCCATATCGAGCACCAAGCCCAAGACGAGTTCCATGTTGATTCTCCTCTTCGTCATTCCCATGTGGATGAATTTTCTCCTGAGGACCTACGCCTGGATCACCCTCCTCGGGCGAAACGGCGTCTTAAATAAAGCCTTTCACCTGATCGGCCTGGGCCCCTTCGACATGATGTACAATCAAGGCGCCATTTTAATGGGGATGATCTACAATTTCCTTCCCTTTATGGTGCTTCCCATTTACACGATTTTACAGAAAATGGACCGCTCCTATTTGGAAGCGGCGCAGGATTTGGGGGCGAGTCCGGCCACGGCCTTTTTGAAAGTCACCTTGCCCCTGTCTTTGCCGGGCATTTACAGCGGCATCTTAATGTGCTTTATTCCGGCTCTGTCCACCTTCGTCATTTCCTCCCTGCTCGGGGGAAACAAGTATTACTTGGTAGGCAATATTATCGAGCAGCAATTCAGGCTCACGGGCAATTGGGCCTTCGGCTCCGCCATCGCCGTGGTGCTTATCGTTATTTTGATCGTCATGTTATTTGTCTTCCGCCTCGTCGGCGAGAAGCGGCCGAAAGGAGGCAGCCGTGGGAAATAAAATCAGAAACGCCTATTTGGGTCTCATGCTTTTGTTTTTGTATCTGCCCATCGCCGTGCTCATCGTCTTCAGTTTCAACGACACGAAACTTCGCGGCGTGTGGGCGGGCTTTACCACCCATTGGTACACGGATCTGTTTTCCGATCCCATCATCTTAAAGAGCTTCTACACCACGGTCTTGGTGGCCGTCGTGGCCACGGTCATATCCACCGTGGTGGGCACCCTTTCCGCCATCGGCATCCGCGCCTTTTCCAAGCGCAGCCAGGCCGTAATTTTAAACATCAACTACCTGCCCGTCTTAAACCCCGACATCGTCACCGCAGTGGCCCTTATGAGCCTCTTCGGCTTTTTGGCCATGGAGCAGGGCTTACTCACCATGATCCTGTCCCACATCGTCTTCTGCCTGCCCTATGTGATTCTCTCCGTCTTGCCGAAATTGGATCAGCTGGACAACAATATCGTGGAGGCGGCCTACGACTTAGGCGCCAAGACGCCGGAGGTGCTGCGCTACGTCATCGTGCCCCAAATCAAACCGGGCATCGCCACCGGCGCACTCATGGCCTTCACCCTGTCCATCGACGATTTCATTATTTCCTTTTTCACCACGGGCCAGGGCGTGAGCAATCTTTCCATCGCCCTGTACTCCATGGCGAAAACCGGGATCAATCCCTCCATGAACGCATTGTCCACCCTGCTCTTTGTGGCGGTGCTGGCCCTCTTGCTCCTCTTAAACAAGCGGGACATCGATCTGGTGGATTTCGAGGTGTAATATGAAGCGATTATCTATTCTACTTTTAATTTCGATCCTGTTTCTTACGGCCTGCGGCAAGACGGGGGACAAGGAAGAAACCCTTCACGTCTACAACTGGGGCGATTACGTGGACATGGATACGATCCGCCAATTCGAAAAAGAAACGGGGATCAAGGTCATCTACGACACCTTCGCCTCCAACGAAGACCTGTACGTGAAGCTGAAAAAATCCAACGATCCCTACGACGTCATCGTGCCCTCGGAATACATGATCGAGCGCATGATTCGCGAAGACATGCTCCTGCCCCTGGACTACGATCAAATCCCCAATATGAAAAAGCTGGACAAGCGGATTCTGGACATGGATTACGATCCCGGAAACAAATACAGCATGCCCTATTTCTGGGGCACACTGGGTATTGTGGTAAACACCGATTACGTGAAAGAGCCCATCGATTCCTGGAGCGCCTTGTGGGATAAAAAGTATAAAAACGAAATCATTATGTACAATTCCCAGCGGGATTCCATCGCCATTGCCCTGAAATATTTGGGCTATTCCATGAACAGCCGCTCCATGAAGGAGCTGGAAGAGGCGAAGGAAGCTTTAATCGCGCAAAAGCCCCTGGTCTACGCCTATCTGGCCGACGAAGGGCGGGATGTTATGAGTCAGGGCGACGCGTCTTTATCCGTCATGTACTCCGGGGATGCGGCCATGATGCGTCAAGAAAATAAATCCTTGGAATACATTATCCCGAAAGAGGGTACAAATATATGGTATGATTCCTTTGCTGTTCCGAAGCAATCGAAAAATCCGAAGGGAGCCATGGCTTTTATCAATTTCATGTCCCGGCCGGACATCGCCGCGAAAAATGCGGAGCACAATGTGGGCTATGCCACGCCCATTCCCGAAGCCATCGGCCTGTTGCCTAAGGAACTCAGGGAAGATCCCGTGGCCTATCCGGATTTGGACAGCCTGCCTCCCTTGGAGGTGTATCGGGATCTACACGATTTTGTAGAAGTTTATGATAGAATATGGACGGAAGTCACGGCAAGGTAGTAAGGCAATTATTGAAGGAGGACGAATCGATTTGAAAACATACAATTACTTGATCGTAGGCGGTGGCATCGCCGGCGTCACGGCGGCCAAAGAGATTCGAAAACACGACAAGGAAGGAAGCATCCTTCTTTTGGGAGACGAGAAAGTACGTCCCTATTTTCGGATTCAACTCACGGCAATTTTAGGGGACGACGCCCCCGAAATTCCCTATTTAGATAAAGAAGGCTGGGAAGAAAAACTCGCCCTGGACGTGAAGCTCGGCGCCGAAGTCGTGGCCGTGGATTTCGATGCCATGACCGTTACCTTGGCCGGCGGCGAAAAAATTCAAGGGGAAAAAATCCTCTTGGCAAACGGCAGCCATTCCAGCGTGCCGCCCTTTAAAAATAATGCGTTAAAGGGCATCTTTACCCTGAGAAACTGGGCCGATCTCATGACCATTCAAAGCTATATTAACGGCTTTGAAGACACGAAACACATCGCCGTCATCGGCGGCGGTCTTCTCGGACTCGAAGCGGCAAACAGCCTGAAAAAAAGCGGCCACGTCGTCGCCATTATTAACCGCAGCGAATACCTGCTCTCCAAGCAATTGGACCGTGAGCTGGGCATGATGCTCAACGAAGAAATGAAAGATTTGGGCTTTATGGTCTTTAACGAAAAAAACACCAAGGCCTTTATCGGCGAAGACGAAGTGCGTGGCATCGAATTCGACGACGCCACGGCGGCGGACTTCGACATGGTCCTGATCTCCGCCGGCGTGCGCCCCAACACGGAACTGTTTGAGGACACGGGCCTTGAAGTCAACAAAGGCGTCATCGTGGACAGCCACCTCATGACCAACAAGGCCAATGTATGGGCCGCAGGAGACGTGGCGGAAGTGGAAGGCCGCGTCATGGGTATTTGGCCCGCCTCCCGCGCCATGGGCAAAGTGGCCGGCGCCAACATGGCCGGCGGCGACGAAACCTACGAAAACCCGAAGGCCCACACGAAATTGGATTTAGACACGATCCAAATCTTCTCCGCGGGTATAATCGGCGAAGGCGACGTCTATTTCTACGACGACGGCGACATTCACCATCGCCTTTATGTACAAGACGGCAGAGTGACCGGCGCCGTTCTCTACGGCGACACGAGCACCATGAGCACCTACCGCAAACTGGTGGAAGCCCACGCGCCCATCGAAGAAGCTCTGGACGGAGCCTACCCCTTCAAATCGGAAAAAGAATAAAAAAAATCCCCTTTCGGGGACTCAGCTCGGCGACGGCCGGGCTTTTTTCTTTGATCAGGATTTCATTTTCTTTTGCGGAATAAGGGCCGGCTTCAGTTGCAGGCGCGAGCCGATGCCGATGTAGACGAACACGTAAAAGACGGCATAAAATGCTTGCCACTGCGGGCCCTTGTCTGCGTAGTGCACGATGGCCATGGGTACGAAGATGATGGTGGCCACGGCGAAGAGAGACGCCAAAAAGAAATTTACCTTGGGCAAAAACACCGTGCTGTTTTTCTTTTTTATGTCGTAGGGCTTTTTGTTTTTACGAATGGCGGTGATTTCCTTACTGAAAATCGGCACGCCGACAAAGAGCACCGCGATCACCACGGCGATGCGAAGGAGCGCCGCGTTTTCCATGAGCTTGCCCGCTTCGTTGTAAACGGGAAAAAAGGGATGGATAAAGGCTAATACGATCATGGTGAGCATGGCCAGGTAGTCAACGGCTTTCAGTATATTTAAGAATTTGCTTTTTTCTATCGTCATGTCAACCTCCGCTTTTAGTATAGCATAGCCGCCTTTTCGTGAAAAGGTTTTTCAATTTATCGGTGATAATTGCGAAAGTATATGGTATGATAAGAAAAAATCAGTACGCATAAGGGGGATGACCATGCAGAAACAATTGAAAAATGGAATTATATTTGTTGTTTTTTTATTATTGTGCTTTCTACTGACGTTCACACCCCTGATGATGGACAAAGTGGATTTGTCGTCGGAAGAGGAAAAAAATGCCGCTTTCGACGGATTGATCTTCGACGATCCCACGCGCATCGACAATCTGCAAGTGACTCGCCGCATTGAAAAGGGGCCGAAGATCTTGTATCGCTACGATGTGAAATTCCAATATCAGGGAAAGGATACCAGCGTGCGCCTCTTGGGCGTGCCCGTGCGAAACGTGTATCTGCCCAAAGGCGCCAACGGCTCCAAGAGCAAGGTGAAACTCAAGGGCGAATACGACAAGATCAACGGCGCGGTTTACGACAATCTGAAGATGAATACCGTGCTGGGTAAGGAGAAGCTCACGTTCCAACCCGCTTCGGAAATGCGCATCCCCTTAAGTGAAGAGGTGGAAGACTACGCCTTTACCGTGGTCACCGATCCCGCCACGGTGGTGTCCTACACGGGGCGAACCATGGCCGACATCGGCGTCTTCTTAACCAACGGGAAGGTGGATAAATTCTCCGACGCCCTGGGCATCGAAGACAAGGGCCTGCGCCCGGAAACCTCGACAAAGACACAGTCCGGCGTCTACATCAATACCTTGGAACTCATGGATCAAGGGGTCATGGGAAGAGCCCATGCGGTAAAAACCGTGGCCATCGCCCTCGCAATTCTTTCCGTCGTCGCGGGACTCGCGATCCTCTTGTTTGATCGACGGAAACTTTATCCCGTGGTTTACGGCGCCATGGTGCTCTTTGCCTTTGCCGTACCGGCCCTTCGCTTAAAGGCGCCGACCAACGCAGGCATTTTCATCGCCATGCCCGTGGCGGCCTTTGTCGCCTACCTGCTCTTTAAGCTCATGACGCGGAGCAGTTTGAAATTAAAGGCGTTGGATTTCAGGCAAGCCCTGGGGATGGCCCTGATCGTCTTTGTGCTGGCCACCTACATCTTCGCCGTACCCAAAGGATTCTATTTATAAGATAAAGGAGCGTACCCGGCGGTGCGCTCTTTTTATCGGAAAACCTTCTCTCGTTGAATTTTTGTATGAAGCATATTATAATAAAGTCAGATCAAATAAAGGGGGAAATTATGAAAAAAAGATCGCTACTACTTGCAGTGATGATGCTGTCCATTTTCGTGCTTACGGCATGCGGCGGCGCATCCGACAACAAAGCAGCTAACGATAATAAAGCTGCCAACAATGCAGCTGCCGACGCCGGCGACAAAAAAGACGGCGAAAAATTAAAAGTCGGTTTCGTAACCGACGAAGGCGGCATCAACGACCAATCCTTTAACCAAGGCGTATGGGAAGGTCTGCAAAAAGTCCACGACGACTTCGGTTTCGAGGTATCCTACCAAGAATCCAAAGAAGCCAACGACTACGCGCCCAATATCGAAACCTTGCTTGAAGCAGGAAACGACGTCATCGTCGCCGCCGGCTTCAACTTAGGCGACGCCATGTTGGAAGCGGCAGAAGCCAATCCCGACGTACAATTCTTAATCGTAGACTACACCTACGAAAACGCACCGGACAACTTGGCAGGCATCCAATTTAAAGCCGAAGAACCGTCCTTCCTCGTCGGCTACATTGCCGGTCTTACCACCGAAACCAACAAAGTCGGTTTTGTCGGCGGTCAAGAATCCACGGTTATTCAAGTCTTTGAATACGGCTACAAGGCCGGTGTCGATCAAGCGGCTAAAGAAAAAGGCCAAAAGGTCGAAGTGGTCAGTCAATACGTCGGTAACTTCTCCGACGCAGCCAAGGGCAAGAGCATTGCAACCAATATGTATCAACAAGGTTGCGACGTTATCTTCCACGCATCCGGCGGCGCAGGCGACGGCGTAATCGAAGCGGCCAAAGACCAAGACAAATGGGTCATCGGCGTGGACCGCGACCAAAACGACATCGCTCCCGACAATGTACTCACTTCGGCTATGAAACGTGCCGACAGTGCCGTTTACAAAGTGCTCGAAAGCATGTCCAAGGGCGAAGACTTCCCCGGCGGCCAAAATCTGAGCTACGGTCTTAAGGACGGCGACACCGTCGACATCGCTCCCACCAGCGACAAGAACGTCAAACCGGAAATCCTCGACAAGATCAAGACGATTAAAGAAAAAATCGTTAAGGGCGAAATCAAGGTTCCGGCAACGGCAGAAGATTACAAAAACTTTGAAGCAAAATAAATTTGATCGCGAAAAAGAGGGCTCGGCCCTCTTTTTTTATGCCTTTTAAAAGCGACTGCCGATAGTGTATAATGAAGCCAATAGATGAAGGGGGAAAAGGATGGTTGAAAAGAAACTCGCGCCGGCAGTAGAGATGCGCGGGATAACGAAATTATTCGGCGATTTCAAGGCCAATGACGGCATCGATCTCGTCGTGGAAAAAGGCGAAATTCACGCCTTGCTCGGCGAAAACGGCGCCGGCAAGAGCACGCTGATGAATGTATTGTACGGCCTGTATAAGCCGACCTTCGGCGAAGTGAAGATCAACGGGGAAGCCGTGGATTTTCAGGGGCCGAAAGACGCCATCGGAAAGGGCCTGGGCATGGTGCATCAACACTTTATGCTCTTTCAACCCTTTACCGTCGTGGAAAATATTATTCTCGGCGAAGAGCCTACAAACGGCGTCGTCTTAGACAAGAAGACCGCCAGGGAAAAAGTGGTGGATCTTTCCAATCGCTACGGATTAAGAATCGATCCGGACGCCAAGATCGAAGATATTTCCGTGGGCATGCAGCAGCGGGTGGAAATCCTGAAGGCCCTCTATCGCGACGCGGAGATTTTAATTTTCGACGAGCCCACGGCCGTCTTGACGCCCCAGGAAATCGACGAGCTCATCGCCATTATTAAGGCCCTGGCAGCCGAAGGCAAGAGCATCATCATCATTACGCACAAGCTGAAAGAAATTAAAGCCCTGGCGGAAAAATGTACGATCATTCGCCGCGGACAGCGCATCGACACGGTGGATGTAGCAAACACCACGGAGGCCGATCTCGCCGAAATGATGGTGGGGCGGGCCATTAAATTTAATGTCAATAAAAAACCCGTGGAAGCCGGGGAAGTGGCCCTTCACATCGAAAACCTTCACGTCAAAGACGTGCGCGGCGTGGAAGTGGTGAAGGGACTGAATTTAGACGTCAGAAAAGGCGAAATTTTCGGCGTCGCCGGCGTGGACGGCAACGGCCAAAGCGAATTTTTAGAAGCCATTACGGGTCTTAGAAAAATCGAAGCAGGCAAAGTGGTCATCGAAGGAAAAGATGTCACCAATGCCACGCCGAAGGCCATTCGCGAAGCGGGCATGAACAATATTCCCGAAGACCGAAACAAGCGTGGCCTGGTGCAGGAATTTACCGTGGCGGAAAACATGGTGCTTCACAGCTACGGCGAAGCCCCCTACTCTTCCAGGGGCATTCTGCAGGAAGGGCCCATTACATCTCACGCGGATAAGTTAATGGAATCTTTCGACATTCGCCCGAGAAAGAGCCGCTATTTGGCCGGAGATCTTTCCGGCGGGAACCAGCAAAAAGTTATTCTCGCGAGGGAAATCGACGACGATCCCGATGTATTAATCGCCGCCCAGCCCACCCGGGGCCTGGACGTCGGCGCCATCGAAAACATTCACCAATTCTTGGTGCAACAGCGGGACAAGGGCCGCGCCGTGCTTTTAGTGAGCTTTGAACTCGACGAGGTTATGAGCCTTTCCGATCGCATCGGCATTATTTACGAAGGGGCCATTACAAAGACCTTTAATGAAGGGGAAGCGGATCAAAAGGAACTGGGCTACTACATGGCGGGAGGTGTGGACAGTGAATAAAAAAATGCTATATTATACCGGCATGTCCATCCTCTTGGGTTTGGTCGTCGGGGCCGTGATCTTCGCCCTGGTCGGCGTCAATCCTCTGGAAGCCTACAAGGTCATGATTTTAGGCGCTTTCGGCAAGCCGAAGTTCATCTCCTGGACCATTGTGGAAGCCGTCCCCATTATTTTAACGGGGATCGCCGTGGCCTTCGCCTTTCAAACGGGCATCTTTAACATCGGCGCGGAAGGCCAGTTCATTATGGGCAGCCTCGCCGCAGTCATCGCCGGCGTGGTGCTCCACTTGCCGCCGGTGATTCACGGCATCGTGGCCCTCTTGGTCGGCATTGTATTCGGCGCCCTGTGGGGCGGTCTCGTGGGCCTGTTTAAGGCGAAGCGCGGCGTCAACGAAGTTATCTCGTCCATTATGTTGAACTGGGTGGCCTTTTACTTGAGCAACTACATGCTCACCAAAGCTTTCTTGAGAAAGCCCGACAGCAACTATTCATTTAATATTCAGCCCTCGGCGAGCATCCGCATTTTAAACGAGTGGAAGCGCTCCGAGGCCGGACGGGCCGTGTTGAAGAACAACGAATTTCTCCGCGGCATCTTGAATCCGCCCATTCACTGGGGGATTTTCATCGCCATTATCGTCGCCGTTTTGGCCTGGTTTATCTTAAAGAAAACTACCCTGGGCTATCAATTAAAAGCCGTGGGCTTCAATCGCTTTGCGGCGGAATACGGCGGCATCGACATTAAAAAGAACACCATGATTTCCATGGCCATTTCCGGCGGCCTGGCGGGCCTGGCCGGTGCGGTACAGGTTTTAGGCGTGTCGCAAAACATCGGCCTCTTGGCGGCTCAACAGGGCTACGGCTTTAACGGCATCGCCGTGTCCTTAATCGCGGCCAACCATCCAATCGCCTGCATCCCCTCGGGGATACTGTTTGCGGCCTTAAGCTACGGCGGCGGCAAACTCAACTCCGCGTTGAAGACCCCGTCGGAAGTCATTAATATCGTCATCGGTATCATCGTCTTATTTATCGCCATGCCGCAATTTATGGATTGGATTCGCACGCGCTTTGCATCGAAGAAAGAAAAAGGAGGGGAACAGATTGGATAATTTTCTCATGGGCTTTGCCGGCATTTTAGGCATTACGCTCCTCTACGCCGCTCCTTTAATCTACACGGCCATGGGCGGCGTCGTCAGTGAAAACACCGGCGTCGTCAACATCGGTCTCGAAGGCATGATGACCATCGGTGCCGTCGTCGGCGCCACCGTGGGCTACTACGTGGGCAATCCCTGGATCGCCTTTCTCTGCGCGGGCCTCGGCGGCATGGGCATCGCCCTTCTGCACGGCATCGCCACCATCCACTTCGGCGCCGACCACGTGGTCAGCGGGACGGCACTGAACCTCTTGGGCCCCGGCCTTGCCATATTTCTCGCTCGCATGTTTTTCGACGGCGCGGCCATGACCAAGCCCATTCCTCTGAAAAATAAAATGCCGCGGGTTTTAAGCAATGTCTTCCCCGCAGGGAGCGCTCCCGACATTATTTTCGGCCAATACATTACGGTCTACATCGCCTTTATCGTCGTGGCATTGGTTTACTTCATCCTTTACAAGACGAAATTGGGCCTCAGGATTCGCTCCGTCGGCGAACACCCTCACGCGGCGGAAACCCTGGGCGTGGACGTCTATAAGATCAAATACATCGGCGTCTTGACCTCGGGCTTTTTAGCCGGCCTCGGCGGCGCCAGCTTGTCTCTCGCCGTGGTGGCCAATTTCCGGGAAACCCTGATCTCCGGCCAAGGCTTTATCGCTCTGGCGGCGGTTATTTTCGGCGGCTGGAAACCCCACACCACCCTTTTGGCCTGCCTCCTCTTCGGTGCGGCGGAAGGTCTGGTCATCTTCCTTGGCTCCACGTCCTTGACGGTGGCGCCGGATTTGTTGAATATGCTTCCCTATGTGATTACCATGTTCGCCATGGTCGTCTTTGTTGGCGAAGCCCGGGGCCCCAGCGCCAACGGGATTCCCTACAAGCGAAATAAGTAAAGGAGAAAAACCATGGATTACAAAGTTTACGAAGACGGCATGATCGCCCTGCGCTTGGATCCCGGCGACGAAATTTGCGAAAGCATTTTGGCTTTGGCGGAAAAAGAAGACATTCAGGCGGCCGCGGTGACAGGCCTCGGCGCCACCGACGACGTGGTCATCGGAATTATGGACACGAAGGCGAAAAAATACAACGATATTCCGTTGAAAGAGCCCTTTGAGCTCACCTCATTGATTGGAAATCTTTCGAGAAAAGACGGCGCGCCGTACCTCCATGCCCACATTAATTTGGGGAACACGAAAGGCCGCGTCTTCGGCGGCCACTTGCAATCGGCGGTGATTTCCGTCACGGCGGAAATTTTCATTCGCCCGATCAAAGGCGCCATCGACCGAAAGTTCAACGACGGTATCGGCGTGAACCAAATGATTTTTTAATCCTTGTAAGCATTTTAAAGAGTCGGGCAGCCGGCTCTTTTTTCTTGCCGATTATGGGAGAAGAAGTAAATTGGTGAAAAAAATATCTAAATTTCGCCTCACAGGGTGGCGAATCGCCCTCGCTATGCTAAAATGAAGAAAGTAAGAAGTAAAGAAGTTCCTTTTCCGAAAGGTTCGCCCTTGAGGAAGAGGTAGGAGGTGTCTATGAACGAAAAATTGGGAATTATCGCCATTATCGTCGAGACCGGCTCCGGTGAAACCATTAAGAGGATCAACGACCTCTTACACGAGGAGCGGGACATTATTGTGGGACGATTGGGCATTCCCTACCCGAAACGCGGATTGTCGCTCATCAGTGTCGTCGTCGACGGCAAACAAGATAAAATCAACGCCCTGTCGGGAAAACTGGGCATGCTGGAGGACGTCACTGTACGAACCACCTTGGCCGGAGATCTATGATTCAGGAAATATTCAGAAAAGTAGATGAAGGCCGAGGCCTGGAGAGAGACGACATACGCTATTTACTCGAAAACCGCGAGGCTGTGGAAGAGGCGGTCTTTGAAAAGGCACGGGCCATCACCGACCTGCACTTTCACAAAAAGATTTACGTGCGCGGTTTAATTGAATTTACAAACCATTGCCATAACAATTGCTACTACTGCGGCATTCGCCGGGACAACGGCGAGGTCGAGCGCTACCGCATCACCACCGAAGAGCTGGAAGCGTCGGTGGCCGTCGGTGCCGAGGCGGGCTTTCAAACCTTCGTCCTTCAAGGAGGCGAAGACGCCTACTTTACCGACGAGCGCCTGGTGGATTGGGTACGGCGAATCAAAAAGATTCAGCCGAGCTGCGCCATTACCCTCTCCGTCGGGGAGCGGAGCATGGAAAGCTACGCCCGCTTGAAAGAAGCCGGCGCCGATCGCTTTTTGCTGCGCCATGAAACCTACGATCCCGCCCATTACAAAAAGCTCCATCCGAAAGAAATGGATCAGCAAAAGCGGATGAAGTGCCTTATGGACTTAAAGGCCTTGGGCTACCAGGTGGGAAGCGGCTTTATGGTGGGCAGCCCCTATCAAACCATTGAAAATTTGGTGGATGACTTTATGTTCCTCCAAGAATTTCAGCCGGCCATGATCGGCATCGGCCCCTATGTGCGCCACCACGCCACGCCCTTTCGGGATTTCGAAAACGGCAGCGTGGAGTTGACGGCTATGTGCATCGCCATTTTGCGTCTGCTTTTTCCCACGGCAAACATTCCGTCAACAACCGCCATGCAGACCTTGGCGGAAGACGGACGCAATCGAGGCATCTTAGCCGGGGCCAATGTGTTTATGCCCAATCTGTCGCCGCCCAGGGTGCGAAAGAGCTACGCCCTCTACGACAACAAGGCGGCCTTTGCCTTGGAAGCGGCGGAAAACTTAAGGGATCTAAAGGAGCAAATCGCCCAATTAGGTTATGAAATTGTTATGAGTCGAGGAGATTTTACGGGAAGGGAGAACCACAATGTACAATAAAATGTCTGCAAAGGCAGAAGAATTTATCAATCACGACGAAATTATGGCCACGCTGGAAGAGGCCAACGCCAATCGCACGAACCGCGAAATGCAGGAGGCGATTTTAGAAAAGGGTCGGAAAATGAAGGGCCTGGACCACCGGGAAGCGGCGGTTCTCTTAATGTCGGAGCTGGATGACATTCGCGAATCCTTCCGCCAATTGGCGAGAGACATTAAAAAGAAGTACTACGGCAATCGCATCGTGCTTTTCGCGCCCCTGTATCTGTCCAACTACTGCGTCAACGGCTGCGTCTACTGCCCCTACCACTACAAAAATAAAAACATCGACCGGGTCAAACTCACCCAAGAACAAATCGAAAAGGAAGTCATCGCCCTGCAAGACTTGGGCCACAAGCGCCTGGCACTGGAGCTGGGCGAAGATCCGGTGAACAATCCCATCGAATACGTCTTGGAAAGCATCAAAACCATCTACTCCATTAAGCATAAAAACGGCGCCATTCGCCGCGTCAATGTAAACATCGCGGCCACCACCGTGGAAAATTACAGAAAGCTGAAAGAAGCGGAAATCGGCACCTACATTCTGTTCCAAGAAACCTACCACAAGGAAAATTACGAAGCCCTGCACCCGACGGGACCGAAATCCAACTGGGCCTACCACACGGAAGCCATGGACCGAGCCATGGAAGGCGGCATCGACGACGTGGGCCTGGGCGTCTTGTACGGCCTGAACAATTATCCCTACGACTTCGTGGGCCAATTGATGCACGCGGAACACTTGGAAGCCTACAAGGGCGTGGGACCCCACACGATTTCCGTGCCCCGGATTCGCCCCGCCGACGACATCGACCCCGACGAATTTGAAAACGGCGTGCCCGATGAAATTTTCGAAGACATTATCGCCTTGATTCGCGTGGCCGTTCCCTACACGGGCATGATTATTTCCACGCGGGAAAGTCAGGAAATGCGCAAAAAGGCCCTGGAACTTGGCGTATCCCAAATCAGCGGCGGCTCCAAAACCTCCGTCGGCGGCTACGATGAAGACAGAGCAGAAGACAACTCCGCCCAATTCGACACCGACGACTGCCGTAGCCTGGATGAAGTTATTCACTGGCTCCTGGACTTAGGCTATCTGCCCAGCTTCTGCACGGCCTGCTACCGGGCGGGACGCACCGGCGAAACCTTTATGGAAGAAGTGAAGAGCTTCCAAATCGCCAAATTCTGTCAGCCCAACGCCATTATGACTCTGCAGGAATACCTCTCCGACTACGCCGCTGACGATACCTGCCAATTAGGCGAAGAAAAAATCCACGATTTCTTAAAGGATGTGGAACGGGACGATCTGCGTGAAAAGGCCGCGGAATACGTGAAGCGCATTCAAGGCGGCGAACGGGACTTCAGGTTCTGATATGGAAACGCAAAGAGGACTTCGGCTGCACATCGCCATTTTCGGAAAGACCAACAGCGGCAAAAGCACCTTAATGAACCTGCTCACCGAGCAAACCACCTCCATGGTTTCGCCGAAGCCGGGCACCACCACGGATCCGGTGTATAAGAACATGGAAGTGGACGGCCTGGGCCCGGTGACTTTCATCGACACGGCGGGCACCGCCGATGAGACGGAGCTCGGCGAAGCCCGGGGGGCGCGCACCATGAAAGTGGTGGATGAAATCGACGGCGCCATTTTAATCGGTGAGGTAGGCGACGGCATTTTAGAGCCCTTGGCGAAAAAAGACCTGCCCGTCTTAAAATTAAATCGCCCCTTTCCCGAGCGGGATGAAATTTTAAATTCCCTGACGGCGCTCTTCAAGGAAAAAAAGAAGGCTCCGGGTCTTTTCGACGGCATGGACATGGGAGAACACCTGCTCTTCGTCATGCCTCAAGACGAATCGGCGCCGAAGGGGCGGCTGATTTTGCCTCAAGTACAGGCCCTTAGAGAAGTCATCGACAAGGGCCTCACCGCCACGATTTGCGACTTGGACACCATGGACGGGGCCATTGAAAAACTGGCTAAAGCGCCGGATTGGATCGTCACCGACTCCCAGGTTTTCTCGGAAGTATACGCGAAAAAGCCGGCGGACTCCAAGATCACGTCCTTTTCTATCTTGTTCGCCCGGGCCAAAGGCGACATTGACATCATGGTAGAGGGAGCGAAGACCTTGCGCAGCTTGCCCGGGGATGCGAAGATTCTTATGGCGGAGGCATGCACCCACTCGCCCAAGGAAGAAGACATCGGCCGGGTAAAAATCCCCGCCATGCTCAAAAAGCGCTTGGGCGACGGGATCGCCGTGGACTTTACCCGGGGACTGAGCTTTCCCGAAAATGTCGGCGATTACGATCTCATCATTATGTGCGGCAGCTGCATGTTTCAGCGGCCCGTGGTCCAGGCTCGGGTGGCCAAGGCCTGTGAAAAAAACGTCCCCGTCACCAATTACGGCCTGGTTATTGCCGAGGCCAAGGGCATATTGGACAAAGTCGATTTTTAAGAAGCGACAAAGTCGGATTGCAAAATAAATAAAAATACGAAGCGGTGAGCCGAGCGCTCGCCGTTTCTTTATGGGAAGAAATGTTGTGAGATGTTGCCGTGTTCGATATAATAGTTCCCAGAAGGATTACGAGTGAGGTGTAAGTGTGAATGTATCAATTATTTTAGCGGCAGGCGAAGGCACGCGGATGAAATCCGACATGCCAAAGGTGCTGCATAAAGTTGCGGGAAAAGCCATATTAAGTTATGTGGTGGACAACTGCATCGCCAATGCCATGGATAAAACCGTGGTTATCGTCGGACACAAAAAGGCCGACGTCATCGACTATTTTAAAGACGCGCCGCTCACGTTTATCGAGCAAGCCATGGGCGAAGGCGTTCCCTACGGCACGGGCTACGCCGTCTACTGCGCCATGGACGAATTTTCCGACGAGGACAAGGTCTATATTCTCACCGGCGACACGCCCCTGTTTAAAGAAGAGACCATCGCCAGATTCAGAGCCTATGTGGAAAGCCACGACTTCGACGCATGCGTGTTAACCGCCGTGGTCAGCGATCCCTTCGGCTACGGCCGAATCATTCGGGACCAAGATTCCACCATCGCGGGCATCGTGGAAGAAAAAGACGCCACGGATAAAGAAAAAGCCATTACGGAAGTAAACACGGGCATCTTTGCCTTTACGGGCCGGGCCTTAAAAGAAAACATCGGCAATTTAAGCTCCGACAACAAACAGAGCGAACTTTACTTAACCGATGTGATCCAAATGCTTAAAGACGACGGAAAGAAAATCGGCGGATTTACCATTTGCAACGAAGAAGAAATGCTCGGGGTCAATTCCCGGGTGCAATTGGCCGCCTGTGAAAAAGTCATGCGCCGCCGCATCAACAAGTACCATATGGAAAACGGCGTCACCTTCCTCGACGACGCATCGACCTTAATCGACAGCGGCGTCAAAATCGGTCGCGACACGATTTTAGGGCCGAGCATCCACTTAGTGGGCGAGACGGTGATCGGCGAAGGCTGCGTCATTCAAGGCGCGAGCCGCATCGTGGACAGCACCGTGGCAGACGGCGCCGTCATCGACTCTTCCGTCGTTGAAAAATCCGTCGTGGGCCAAGGCGTGACCATGGGGCCCTACGCCCACCTGCGCCCCAACTGCGTATTGGAAGAAAATGTGCACATCGGCAATTTTGTGGAAGTGAAAAATTCCCACATCGGCAAGGGCACCAAGGCGGGCCATTTGGCCTATATCGGCGACGGCGACGTGGGAGAAAATGTCAACATCAGCTGCGGCGTGATCTTTTGCAATTACAACGGCAAGGAAAAATTCCGCACCACCATCGGCGACAATGCCTTTATCGGCTCCAATGTCAATTTGGTGGCCCCCATCGCCATCGGCGAAGGCGCCTTTATCGCCGCCGGCAGCACGGTGTCGAAAAATGTGGAAGACGGAAGTTTGGCAGTAGAGAGAAGTGAACAGAGAATGATTCCCGGTTGGAACCGGAGAAAGGACAGCTAGTATGAATAATCACGGTGAAGTCGTCGTTATTGCGGGCAATTCCAACCAGCCCTTAGTGGAGAGAATCTGTAAGATTCTGGGCATCGAACAAAGTGCCTGCGAAGTCAAACAATTCTCCGACGGAGAAATCTCCATCGACATTATGGATTCCGTGCGGGGCAGAGACGTATTCGTCATTCAACCCACCTCGGGTCCGGTAAACGACCACTTAATGGAACTTTTGATTTTAATCGACGCCTTAAAGCGTGCCTCCGCCGGCCGGATCAACGCCGTCGTGCCCTATTACGGCTACGCCCGCCAAGACAGAAAAGTGCGGGCAAGAGAACCGATTACGGCGAAACTCGTGGCCAATTTAATGACCGTAAGCGGCGCGGACCGCGTCATCTGCATGGACCTGCACGCCGGTCAAATTCAAGGCTACTTCGACATTCCCGTCGATCACTTAACCGCCGTTCCCTACTTGGCGAAATACTTTAAAGAAAACATCGACACATCCAATATCGTCGCCGTCAGTCCCGACTTGGGCGGCGTCACACGCACTCGTAAATTTGCCGAAGAAATCAACGGCGCTCCCATTGCTATTATCGAAAAGAGACGACCCAAGGCCAACGAAAACGTGGTAATGAACGTCATCGGTTCCATCGAAGGCAAAGACTGCATCCTCGTGGACGACATTATCGACACGGCGGGCACGGTCTGCAAGGCCGCCGACGCCCTGAAAAAATACGGTGCCAAGAAGGTCTACGGCTGCGCCACCCACGGCGTGCTTTCGGGACCGGCCATCGAACGCATCGACAATTCCGTTATGGAACGCTTCGTCATTACCGACACCATCGACTTGCCGGAAGAAAAACACATCGACAAGATCGACATCGTGTCCGTGGCACCGATTCTCGCCAGTGCCATTACGCGGGTAAATACCGACCGCTCCATTAGCAAGATCTTCGAAGAAGTGTAAAATGCTTATCGTCGGTTTAGGAAACCCGGGGGATCGCTACAAAAACACCAGACACAATGTGGGCTTTATGGCCGTGGACGCCATTTCAGACGCTTTAAACATTCCCGTAAGCTCCATTAAATTTAAAGGCCTTTACGGGGAAGGGCGCGCCTTTGGAAAGAAGGTGCGTCTTTTAAAGCCTACCACCTACATGAACGAGTCCGGCCAATCGGTGAGGGCGTGCATGGATTACTTTAAAATCGCGCCGGAAGATGTGCTGGTCTTGGTGGACGATATCGACATCGCCTTCGGCACCATTCGGCTTCGTAAATCCGGCAGTGCCGGCACCCACAACGGACTGAAGTCCATTATTTACCAAGTGCAATCGGATCAATTTCCCCGACTGAAAATCGCCGTGGGAAAGAAAAATCCCCACATGGACTTGGCCGATTTCGTCCTCAGCACCTTTTCCGGGGACGAGGAAAAAATCATGGACGAAACCATTGAAAAGGCGAAGGATGCCACACTTTTGTTTATAAAAGAGGGGCTCGATGCCGCCATGAATACCTATAACGGAAAGTAGAAAGCAGCTCCAAGGGGCTGCTTTTTAGGAGGCAAAATGACGCGTATTTACAATGAGCTTTTTTCAAAGGATCCCTCCTTTCGACAAGTGTCAGACGGCCTGAGGGAGGGCGAATTTCCCATCGGCTGCTACGGCTTGGCGGAGGCGGCCATTGCCCCTGTCGTGGATACGATCCGTAGGGATCAAGACAGGCCCGTGCTTCTCGTGACCTACGACGTGGCTCGGGCGAAGCGATTGGCGGAAGACTTGTCTTACTACGCCGAAGAAGGCGTCTTTCAGCTCCAGGCCCGAGAACTGTTTTTCTTTCAACGGGACGCGGGGAGCAACGAGCTTTTAAGCGCCCGATTGAAAACCCTTCAGGCCATGTTGGACGGCCGGGCTAAGATCGTGGTCACCACGCCGGAGGCTTTGGGTGGCATTTTTCTGAAGCCTGTGTATCTGAAAGATGCGGCATTCTCCCTTCAAGTAGGGGATGTGGTGGACACCGACGCCCTCACGGAAAAGCTTTTGGCATCGGGCTACAAGCGCGTAGATTTCGTCGAGGGCATGGGCCAATTTTCCATTCGCGGCGGCATCATCGACATTTTCACGCCCCAAGATTACCCCTACCGGGTGGAGCTTTTCGACGTGGAGGTGGACTCCATACGCCGCTTCGATCCCGAGACCCAGCGCTCCGTGGAAGATGTGGATGGGGCGGAGATCTTTCCTGTTCACGACGTCATTTTCGACGACGGCCTCAAAGACAGCGTGGCCGCCGCCATCGAAAAAGATCTGAAGAAAATAAAAAAATTGAGCCGCGTCTCCCAAGATCGGGCGGAAGAAAAATTTATGCCCCTGATGGAGCAGTTGAAAGACCGCGCCTTTTTGTCCCACACGGATCTCCTGCTTCCCTACATTCCCGAAAAGGAGCGGGCCTCCGTCGTCGATTACTTTAAGGAATCGCCGTTGATTTTTGTCGACGAGCCGCGGCGCATGAGGGAAGTGGCTGAGAAGCAGGAGCTTTCTCTCGTCGATACCCTGAGCGATTTGGCCGAGGCAGGGGAGCTTTTAAAGTCCCATTTAAGCATACAAATCGACTACGACGTCATCGAGGGGGACTTGGCGGCGCGGGATGCAATTATCTCCAGCCACATCGTCCGCGCTCCGGGAAATTATCAGCTGAAGCGCATCGCCAATTTCAATGTAAAGACCGTCACCAGTTTCGGCGGCCGCATGCGCTACTTCAAAGAAGAAATTCAGCGCTATCTGGACAGAGACTACGCCGTCGTCCTCTTAGGCGGCAGCGAGGAGAAGACCCGCCGGTTGGAAGACACGGTGCGGGACATGGGCTTTGCGCCCGTGCCTCTTAAGGATGTCTTAATGCCCGGGGTGATACAATTTGATTCCGGTCACGTGCACGGCGGCTTCGAGATGGAAGAAGTGCGCTTCGTCCTCTTAAATGCCACGGAAATTTTCGGCGAGACGAAAAAAAGAAAGCGGCGGCGCAAGAAAAAAGACGTCATCGACTTGGGGAGCCTGTCCGTCGGCGATTACGTGGTCCACGAAATGCACGGCATCGGAAAATTTATGGGCACCACCAATCTGGAGGTGCAGGGCATACGCCGGGACTACATCAGCCTCTTCTACCAAGGGGGCGACAAGCTCTTTTTGCCCATGGATCAAATGGCTTTGATTCACCGCTACATCGCCTCCGACGACGCGCCGGTGAAGATCAACCGCCTGAACACCCAAACCTGGAAGAACACTAAGGCCAAAGCCAAGCGCAGCGTGGAAGAAATGGCGGAGGATTTGATTCGCCTCTACGCCAAGCGGGAAGATGTGGCGGGCTACGCCTTTACCGAGGATCAGCCCTGGCAGAAGGATTTCGAAGCGGCCTTTCAATTCGAAGAGACCGACGGCCAATTGGAAGCCACGGAAGAGATTAAAAAGGACATGGAAGAAGCGAAGCCCATGGACCGCCTGCTCTGCGCCGACGTGGGCTACGGCAAGACCGAAGTGGCCCTTCGCGCGGCCTTTAAGGCGGTATTGGACGGCAAGCAAGTGGCCTTTCTCGTGCCCACGACTATTCTCGCCCAACAGCACTACAACACCATGCGGGAGCGCTTCGCCAATTTCCCCGTGGACCTCGCCCTTTTGTCCCGCTTCCGCTCGAAGAAAGAACAGGAAGAGGATTTGGAGCGGCTCAGGATCGGCGCCGTGGACGTTGTGGTGGGCACCCACCGCCTCCTGTCGAAAGACGTGAAGTTTAAGGACCTGGGCCTTTTGATTATCGACGAAGAGCAGCGCTTCGGCGTGCGGCACAAGGAGCGTCTCAAGCTTTTAAAAGAAAGCGTGGATACCTTGACCTTGACGGCGACGCCCATCCCGAGGACTTTGCAAATGTCCCTCGCGGGCATTCGTGACATGTCCGTCATCGACGAGCCGCCCCGGGAGCGCTTCCCGGTGCAAACCTACGTGGTGGAATACAATCCCATGATGATTCGCGAAGCCATATTAAAGGAGCTGGACCGAGGCGGACAGATCTACTTCGTCTACAATCGGGTGCGCACCATGGAAAAAATGCTCGGCGACTTACAGGACTTGGTCCCCGAGGCCCGCTTCGCCATGGCCAACGGCCAAATGAGCGAGCGGGAGCTGGAAAACACCATGCTCCGGTTTTACAATCGGGACATCGACGTGCTTCTCTGCTCCACCATTATCGAAACGGGCATGGACGTCTCCAATGCCAACACCATGATCGTGTGGGAGGCCAACCGCCTCGGGCTCTCGCAGCTCTACCAACTGCGGGGGCGCATCGGCAGGAGCAATCGCATCGCCTACGCGTACTTTACCTACAAGCGGGATGCGGGCATTTCCGAAGTGGCGGAAAAGCGCCTCGCCGCCATTCGCGAGTTTACCGAATTCGGCAGCGGCTACAAAATCGCCATGCGGGATTTGGAGATCCGCGGATCGGGAAATATTTTAGGGGAGAGCCAACACGGCCACATGAACGCCATCGGCTACGATCTCTACATTAAGTTTTTGAAACAGGCCGTGCGTCGGGCCAAAGGCGAAGAGGACGCGGAAGAAGTGGACACCGCCCTGGACGTGTTAATCGACTCCTACATTCCCAAGAGCTACATTAAAGACGAAACCCAGCGCATGGAAATGTACCGGAAGATCGCCGTCATCACCGACGACGAGGACGAGCGGGATGTCATCGACGAGCTCATCGACCGCTTCGGCGATCCGCCGAAGGCCGTTCTTCAGCTGGTGCATCTCTCCAAGATTCGCCACCTGGCCTCCACCCTCAAAGTGGAAACCATTCAACAAAAGGGCGACGAGTACAGCTTCCACTTCGTCGAAGGCTACGAACTCGATCTGTCCCTCTTAAACGAACTCACCAGCGTCTTCGGCAAGCGATTGGTCTTTTCCATGGCCGGAGAATACAGCATTCGCCTCTCGGCGGAGAAAAATGCCCTGGACGATGTAGAAAAAGTCCTGGATCTTATGAAAATACACAAATCGCACACACGAAAGGCCTAGTTACTTGTTATAATGAAATGGAGATTTTAAAAGTAAGGAAAGGATGTTTATGACTATTAAAAACACGATGAAAAAAATCGGCGTCGTCTGCTTGGCGGCGACGGTTCTCTTAACCGGTTGCGGCAAAAAAGATGTCGCCGCCACGGTAAACGGCAAGCCCATCACCATCGAAGATTACGAACGGGAATACAAGATGCAGGCCCAACAAGCCATGGCTCAATACGGGGAAGATTTCCTCATGCAAAAGAGCCCCGACGGCAAACAAACCATGGGCGAAATCATGCGTCAAAACACCCTGGACAATTTGGTTCGCTTCGAAATCTACAAACAAGATGCCGAAGAAAAGGGCATTAAGATCACGGACAAAGACGTGGACGCAGAATACAAGAAAATGGTCGATATGTACGGCGGCGAAGAAAAATTACAAGACGCCTTAAAAGAAAACAACTTAACCGCCGATCAAATGAGAGAATACATGAAGACCAACCTTCTCATGCAACAATACCAAGAAAAAATGCTGAAGGAATTGGAACCGACGGAAGAAGAACTGAAAAAGTACTACGACGGCCACAAAGACGAATTTAAAACCGCCGAAGCCAGCCACATTTTGGTTAAAACCAAAGAAGAAGCCGACGCCATTAAAAAAGAATTGGACGGCGGCGCCGACTTTGCGAAACTTGCCAAAGAAAAGAGCTTGGACACGGGAAGCGCACAAAACGGCGGCTCCCTGGGTCAATTCTCTCCCGGCCAAATGGTAAAGGAATTCGACGAAAAAGTATTCTCCATGAAGCCCGGCGAAATTTCCGATCCCGTGAAGACCCAATTCGGCTTCCACATCATTAAGCTTGAAAAGATCTCCAACGACTTCAAGGGCGCCAAAGACGCCGTAAAAGAAGCGGTCATTCAAGAAAAATTCAAGGAATACAACGACAAGCTCGAGAAAAAAGCCAAAGTAAAACGCACGGTGAACACGGCGAAAGACATTCCCGTAGAAGCACCGAAAAAAGCCGAAGCGCCCGCCGACAAGGCACAAGGCGAAAATGCCAAGGCACAAAACGCCCAAGCCAAAGGCAATGCCAATGCCAAGGACGCAAAGGAAGAAAAGAAGTAAATCAATCCATGAAAGAAACAGCCTGTCTCAGGACCGGGCTGTTTTTTAGTTGCCTTACGGAAACGGGGAAGGAAAAGGGCCTATAAATGGCTTCATTGGGCTAAAAAATCCTTTTTTAACTAGACAAAGGCCGCCGTGAATAGTACAATAACAAAGGTAAAAGGGGGACGTCATGGGAAAGTTACGAATTGTCGGTCTCGGTCCGACCAATGAAAAGGACCTTACGGTAAAAGCCTTGGAGGCCATTCACGACGAGTCGAAAAAATTTCTCAGGACGGAAGCACACGACGCAGTCGCGTATTTTCGCTCCCACCACATTCCTTACAAAAGCTACGATTACCTCTACGAATCCCTGGATGATTTCGACGCCATCTACCGGGCCATCGCCGATGACCTTCTGGAGGCTTCGAAGAGCGAGGACATTACCTATTTCGTTCCCGGTCATCCCTTGATTGCGGAAAAGACGGTGGTCTATCTTTTGGAAAAGGACCCGAACATCGACATCGTCGACGGATTGAGCTTTATCGAGCCGGTACTGGCTTCGGTAAAAAAAGATCCCATCGACGGCCTGAAAATCATTAACGGCGACGACTTTACGGATCTGGATCTGGACGTGCACGTGGACACCATCGTGACCCAAGTGTACAATCAGCGGATCGTGCGGGAGTTGAAGCTGGCGCTGTCCGAGCTTTACGGCGACGAGCACGAGGTCTTCGTCCTCTCCCACGCCGGACACGAGGCGAAAGCCTTTAGGGAGAAGCGGCCCGTGTACATGCTGGATCGCTTCGACGATTACGGCTACGAAACCAGCCTGTATATTCCCGCCACGGAGGCGTACAAAGATGTAAGGGATGTCGTACGGTTGATTCGACGGCTTCGCGGCCCCGAGGGCTGTCCCTGGGACGGGGAACAAACCCACGAGAGCATGAAGGCCCATTTAATCGAAGAAGCCTACGAAGCGGCCTATGCCATCGACTGCAAGGACGATTTCGCCATGGAAGAAGAACTGGGCGACGTCCTGTTTCAAGTCATTTTTCACGCCGAATTGGCGGCGCAAGAAGGCACATTTACTTTGGCGAGCCTCATCGAAGCCCTGGTGGAAAAAATGATCCGCCGTCACCCTCACGTCTTTAAAGGCGGTGCGAGTGATTGGGAGGGCATGAAATCGAAAGAGCGGGGCAGTCAAAGTTTGGGAGAAAAACTTCGCCACTACGAGGGCTTGCCGGCCCTGATGCGGGGGCAGAAAACCGTGGCCCGTTTGCCGGAGGATGCACTGCGTTCCGAGGTTTTCGCGGACATGGACGAAGACAGCCGCCGAATCGTCGAAGGACTTATAAAACTGTTGATCGATGCCGAACATGCGGGAATCGACGCGGAGAGCACCTTGGCCGCGGCCTTGGGCCGACTCACCGACGCTCTTTCCCATGAAGGCGACGAAAATAAAAATTTTTAGGAGGCTATGATGAACAAATCTGAACTTATTTCCAATATTGCTGAAAAGAGCAACTTATCCAAAAAAGACGCTGAAAACGCATTAAACGCTTTCTTGTCTTCCATCGAAGAAAGCTTGGCAGAAGGCGACAAAGTGCAATTAGTCGGTTTCGGTACCTTCGAAGTGCGCGATCGCAAAGCCCGCGAAGGCAGAAACCCGAGAAATCCGGAAGAAGTCATTAAGATTCCCGCATCGAAGGCTCCGGTCTTCCGCGCAGGCAAGGCCTTAAAAGAATCGGTCAACAAATAATCCACGGGCCCTGAAGGGCCCTTTTTTTAAAGGAGAAGGCATGCGCATCGACAAGTATTTGAAAAACGCACGAATCATCAAGCGCCGCACCGTGGCCAAGGAAGCTTGCGACGGCGGCCGCGTCACCATTAACGGCAAGACCGCCAAGGCCGGCGACGAAGTGGCCGTAGGCGACATCGTCGCGGTGCAATTCGGCAACCGCAGCCAAAAGCTGCGCGTTTTAGACATTAAGGACAATGTTCAGAAAAAAGGCGCCGAAGATCTCTACGAAATTCTTCTCGACGATTGAAAAGATCGCCGAAACATGCGATACTAATAGTATCGAGGTGAGTGCATGGCAAAGGAAAGAAAATTTCACAGAGTTCCCGTCAAAACGGCCCGCTTGGCGATTATCGCCGTGGCCGTCCTTTGCGTGTTTATCAGTTTCGGAACGTGGAAGGAAACTCGCCAAAAAGAAGCCATTGTACGGGAAAATCGAACGAAGATCGAAACCCGCACGAGAGAAATCAAGGAAACGGGCGCGGCCATTCGAAACAGCGACAGCTTGGAATTTGCGGAAAAAGTGGCCCGAGAAGATCTGGGCATGGTCAAGCCCCGGGAAGTGATTTACGTAGACAAGGAAAAAGATCGCACAAAAAGTATAAACGAGGAGGATACAAGGTAATCTATGGCAATTGAAGTAGGAGCTATTTTAGAAGGCGTGGTCACGGGCATCGTGAAATTCGGCGCATTCGTACAACTCGACGAGGATCACAACGGACTGGTACATATTTCGGAAATTTCCGATGAATACGTCAAGGAAGTCTCGGATCATTTGTCCAAGGGGCAAAAAGTCAAGGTCAAAGTGCTCTCCATCGAAGACGGCGGAAAAATCGCCCTGAGCATGAAGCAGGCCCAACCGAAATCTGAACAACAAAAGCCCCTTCCCCAGGCGGTTCAACTAAACAGAGAAGTCCATAGATCCGATGCGTCCAGCTTCGACGACATGTTGAGCAAATTCATGAAGGTCAGCAATGAAAAGATTGAAAGCGCTAAGCAGCGTCGAAATGTAAGACAGGGTAAGACCAAGAGAAGATAAAGTATGCGTCGCCGAGCGACGCTCTTTTTTTGAACGGAGGCCTTTGTGGAAGATCTATTTGGTGGCATCATCCATGAAAACACAAGCGTCCTCGCGGCCTTCTCCGGCGGGCCGGATTCCGTGTATCTGCTCTATCTCCTGAAGGAGTATAAAAAGCATTGCCCCTTCGACTTAAAGGCGGCCCATTTGCATCACGGACTCAGGGAGACGGCGGACAGGGACATGGCCTTTGCAATGGATATTTGCAACCGCTGGGACGTGCCCCTCATCGTGGAGCGGGCCGATGTGCTTGCCTACGCCCGAGAAAACAAATTGGGCACGGAAGAGGCCGGGCGCGAATTGCGCTACGACTTCTTTCGCCGCAACAAGGCACCGGGCGGGCGCATCGCCCTGGCCCACCACCTGGACGATCAGGTGGAGACCATGCTTCTCAGATTGATTCGGGGTACGGGCCTAAAGGGCATGGAAGGCATGAAGGTGCTGGAAGGGGATCTCTTTCGCCCCCTCCTCGCCATGACGAAGGAAGAAATCTTATCGGCCCTCGCCGAAAAAAACATTCCCTATGTGGTGGACGAGACCAATCTCGAGCCCACCTATTCGAGAAACCGGGTGCGCCTTTCAATCGCCCCCGAGGCGGAGGCCATTAACCCGGCCTTTCGTCGCGCCATGGCGTCGTTTCGGACCATGGCGGAAGAAGACGAAAGCTATTTGGCGCGGGAGGCGGAAAAAATCTATAAGGCCCTTGCGACGGAAGAGAAGGGGATCGTCACCCTCGCGAGCGACGTGTTTCGCGCACCGGACGCTCTGCGCCGCCGGGCCTTTCGCCTGGCCGTCGAAAACGTAAAGGGCCATGTAAAAAACATGGGCTACGACCACATCGCCGCCATCGACGAACTGGAAAAAGCACAGACAGGCAAGGGGTTGGACCTTCCCGGGCTGCGCGTGGAAAAAACCTACGGCGGCATCACTTTTTTTATTCCCGAGGAAGAAAGCAAAACCAAGGACGAGGCCGTGTTAGTAGAAGGGAAGGCCGATTTTATGGGCCATCGCTTTTACCTGGGCGAGGGAGACGATTTTATTTACGTCAAGGATCCTTCCGCCGTCGTGATTCGCACGAGGCGGCCCGGAGATGTCATACGCCTCAAGGTGGGCCGCAAGAAAGTAAAAGATGTATTTATCGATGCAAAGATCGATCGCAGACGGCGCGACCGCTGGCCCATCGTCACGGAGGCGGGGGAAGTGGTATGGGTCGTGGGACTCAGAAAAGCTGAAAGGCAGGAGGAAAAATCATGGCAGAAACTCGCGTGGATTCCATTGAACGAGATGTAGCAGAAGTATTGGTGTCGAAGGAAGAGATTATGGCGGCGGTTGAGCGCATCGGCAAGGCCGTCACGGAAGATTTTCGCGGCGAAAGTTTAATCGTCATCGGCATTTTAAAAGGCGCCTTCGCCTTTATGGCGGATTTGATTCAGGCCATCGACCTTCCCATGGAAATCGACTTTATGGACGTCTCCAGCTACGGCACATCCACCACCTCCAGCGGCGAGGTGCGCATTTTAAAAGATCTGTCCACCACAGTGGAAGGCAAATCCGTCTTAATCGTGGAAGACATTGTGGACACGGGGCTCACCCTGAGCTATTTGACGAAAGTCATGGAAAGCCGCGGCGTGAAAAAAGTCGCCATCGCCACCTTACTTACCAAGCCTTCGCGCAGAGAGCGGGCGGTGAATGTGGATTATGTAGGCTACGAAGTGGCGGATAAATTTGTCGTGGGCTACGGCATCGACTTCGCGGAAAAATACAGAAATCTGCCCTATGTCGGCGTATTAAAGCCGGAAGTATACGAGAAATAAGAGGCAAAATTATGATATACTGAAAGGTACGATAGAAAAGGAGGTTTGTACGATTGAATAGAAAATGGAGCGGCGTAGCCTTTTATCTCGTGCTTCTCGGCATGCTGATTTTCGGCATCTACTTTATGAATCCGTCCCAACGTTCGACGGAAGAGATCAGTTACACGAAGCTCGTGGAAATGGTTCAAAAGAATCAGGTAAAATCCATCGACTTAAAAGGTTCGGAAGCTCTGGTTACCAAGAAAAATAAAGACGTCGTCCGGACGAATATTCCTCCGGTCATCGGCGATTCTTTTTACGAACAATACCTGAAGGGGCCCGTCGAAAAGGGCGAGATCGCTTTGTCATCCACGCCGGCTAATCCCCAAGGACCCACCATCGCCAGTTTCCTGCCCACATTTTTGGTCATGCTCTTTATGGGCTATTTGTTCTTCAGCTTTATGCGCTCCCAACAAGGCGCCGGCGGCCGAATGATGAATTTCGGCAAGAGCAAGGCCCGGGTCATGGACGACGAAGAGACGAAAAAGATCACCTTTAAAGACGTGGCGGGCCTGAAAGAAGAAAAAGAAGAGCTCTCGGAAATCGTGGATTTCTTAAAGAGCCCCAATAAATTCGTTTCCATGGGCGCCAGGATTCCCAAAGGCGTGCTCCTCGTGGGCCCGCCGGGAACGGGGAAGACCTATCTCTCCAAATCCGTGGCCGGCGAGGCGAAAGTGCCTTTTTATATTATGAGCGGTTCCGACTTCGTTGAAATGTATGTAGGCGTCGGCGCAAGCCGCGTGCGGGATCTCTTTGAAACGGCAAAAAACAACGCGCCCTGCATTATTTTTATCGACGAAATCGACGCCGTGGGACGCAGACGAGGCGCGGGCCTCGGCGGCGGCCACGACGAGCGTGAACAGACGCTGAATCAACTCCTCGTTGAAATGGACGGCTTCGGCACCAACGAAGGGGTCATCGTCATGGCGGCAACCAACCGCGCCGACATTTTGGACCCGGCCCTCTTGCGTCCCGGCCGCTTCGACCGCCAGATTTACGTGGGCCTTCCCGACGTGCGGGCGCGAAAAGAAATTTTAGAGCTCCACGGCAAGAAAAAGCCCCTGGCCGATGACGTGGACATGACCGTGGTGGCCAAGCGCACTGCGGGCTTTACCCCGGCGGATCTGGAAAATCTCATGAACGAGTCGGCACTCTTGGCGGCTCGGGAAAATCTCAGGAAGATCCCCATGGCCATCGTCAACGAAGCCAGCATTAAAGTGGTGGCCGGTCCGGAAAAATCCAGCGCCGTCATTAAAGAAAAAGAGCGCAAGCTTACGGCGGTACACGAGGCGGGCCACGCCGTGGTCTCAAGAATGCTCCCGGGCTACGATTCGGTGCACATGATCACCATTATTCCCCGCGGGCGCGCCGGCGGCTTTACGGCCTTTCTGCCCGACGACGACATTATGCATTTCACGACGAAAACGGAAATGCAAAATGAATTGGTGAGCCTCTTAGGGGGACGAGTGGCGGAGGATTTGGTCCTCGGCGACATTTCCACCGGCGCCTCCAACGACATCGAGCGGGCCACGAAACTCGCCCGGGAAATGGTCACCACCTACGGCATGAGCGAAAAGATCGGCACCTTGACCTACGGCAGCGATTCCGATTCGGTTTTCGTCGCCCGGGACATGAGCCACACCAAGGATTATTCCGAGGAAGTGGCCGCCGAAATCGACGAAGAAATGCGCCGCTTTGTGGGCGATGCCTACAACAAGGCGAAAAATTTGTTGAAAGAAAATATGGACACCTTGCTGCGCGTTTCCGACGCCCTTCTGGATCGGGAAACCATTAGCGGCAAGGAATTCGAAATCCTCTTCAACGGCGGCAGCCTCACCGATGATCCCTTGGGAACCGGCGAGCGCATCGAAAAAGACGATCTTTCCGAGGAAGCCTCGGAGGCCTTAAACGAAGAGAAGTAAAGGAAAAGCATTCGGGAAACCGAGTGCTTTTTTCATTGGAAAAGGCATGGAGGAAATCGATGCAAAAAAAGAGCAAGCGATGTGCTTGCTCAATAAAGTCCGATTTCGAATCACTCGCTTCGAGCCTTTTCTATCGGTTTAAACTTTCGTAGCGATCGAAGGCATTTGTTTCTTTTAATGCGGCCTCGGATCCCATGGCAACCATTTGCTCTTCCGCCATTAAGGCGTCCAGCATGTCGCCGTAGCCTCTTAGGTCCTCTACCGTGGTGGCCAGAGCCTGATTTCGAAGGGCCTCGATCTCTTCCTTGCTCGTGCCGTTTAAGAAGCGTTTAAAGTCCAAGATGCCGTAGGCGGCCGGCGCCATGTGGGGATCGAAGGTGTTCATGACCCCGATAATCATATCGGCTAAATCGCGATCGGAAAGCTCCAGGGCGCGGAGGAAATCTCCCATGCCGTCGTAGGCGGCGATGGTTTGGGCAACGTGGGGATCGCGGTAGGAGTAGGTGGCCACATTGCCGCTTTTTGCGATGCGAATGCCGGCACCGTAGGCGCCGCCCTTGGCGCGAATTTCCCGGTGCAAATAGAGATTGCTGATCACATTGGCGAGGACCGCCATATCGCCGCTGTACGCTTTATTCAGGGCCTTAAAATTGCCGCCCTTGGCGATGTAGTTGACCTGAGAGTTCAAGGTAAAGGCTTCGCGCACCTTTTCCGGCTGAAAGGCTACGGCATAATCTTCGGCGCCGAGATTTTTAAAGGACGCTAAGAAGGGCGCAATGGCTTTTTCAGCGGCGGGCAGATCGTCTTCTTCGGCGATGAGATTGGCCGTGAGGCGATCTTTCGCGAATAGTTTTTTCGCCACGCTTTCAAGTTTTTTCCCGGCACCGTCGTAATCTTTTTTATCCACCAAGTCGCAGACGAAGTCGAAGAAGGAAAGGCCGTTCATCAAATCGTCCACATAGGCGCTCTCGCTGAAGTGGGTGCGCACGCGATTGGACACGATGAGGTGGCCCGATTGCAGGAGGGTGTTGGCGATGTCCGCCTTGAGTCCTTCTACAATCGTCTTGAGCCTGTTGGCGTCCGTTAAGTGGCTCTTCGTGAGGATTTCATCCAACACGGCGTAGCCCCTTTCCAGTTGCCTCGGCAGGGCGCCGGTGGAGATAAAGAAGTAGGGTTTGTAGCCGTCGTCGGTTTCTTCAACCGGCGTGTCGAAGGTGAAGCCGCCGCCTGAGAGGAAGATTTCCGTTTCCAGGGCCGCCTCGTCGTAGTTTTCCGTGGCCACTTTCGTAAAGACTTCCCCTAAGAGGGAGGCATAGGCCAATTCCTCTTCCGACAAATGGCCCATGTCGAAGGCCAGATTCGTGTAGACGATGCCGTTGGTGTTTAAGGGGTTTTTCATCGTGGTCACGCCGCAGGTTTCGGTGACGGTGCGGGGAATCTCCGTAATTCCGTCTGCCAAATCCTTTAAATCCAGCTTCGGAATCGTGGCCTTGGCCTCGGCGGAATCCGGGGCCATTTGATAGGCTCTGAGCGCTTCGACCAAGCTTTCGATGTCTTTTTTCTCTTCATCGGACAATGCGGCGAGATCCGCTTTTTGTTTTGCGGCCAGGGCGTCGTCTTCCTTTTTTTGCTTGCCCTTCTCCGGCGCCACGTTCATGAAGAAGCGGTGGGTGGGCTCGAGGAAAAATTCCCGGATCTTTTGTTGGTAATAGTCCGTGCCGATTTTTTCACGGAGCTTTTTCAAAAGAGGCAAGAGTTCCAAGCCGTCCAGGGGGCTTTGGCCGTAGAGCCAAGTGTTTAAGGCGCCGATGTAGGAGATTAAATCGGCGTGGCTGCCGCCGCCTCTTCGCACGGTAAATTCAAATTTCTCCAGCGTCGCTTCAAGTACATCCTCGTCGATGCCCTCGTCGGCGAGGCGGGCCAAGGTATCCGTGACGATGGATTTAAATTCCTCGTAGCGATTTTCCTCTGCGCGGTAGGCCACCACGGCAAAGTCCCAGGTGTTTGTGACGGAAAGTTCAGAATACACGTCTTCGCCGATGCCTGCCGCCTGCAGAGGCTTTTTCAAGAGGCCGTTTTCCGATTCGATCAACAGTTCCTGGAAGAAATTGCGCAGCAAGAGATCCTCCGGCGTGGGATCCACCTTGGCGGTGAGGGCGAAGGCGAAGTAATTTTTCCCCGCGGGATCTTCCTCCTCGCTTAAATCGTAGGTGGCTTGAAATTCCTGCGCCTCGTCGTAGAAAGCGTGGCCTTGAATGGCCGAGTCGGGATCCTCGGAATCGAAGCGGCTTAAATATTCCCTGTCTAAATAATCCAGGCGCTCGTCGAAATCCAAATCCCCGGCCAGGAGAATGTAGCTGTTGGAGGGGTGGTAGTAGCGCGAGTGGAAGTCCAAAAAGGCGTCGTAGGTGAGCTCGGGAATGTTTTTCGGATTGCCTCCGGAATCGTGGGAATAGGTGCCCGTCGGGTGGAGTTTTTCCCGAATCATGTCGCTGATGCGATTGTTGGGATCGGAGTAGACGCCCTTCATCTCGTTAAAGACCACGCCGTTTGCCACGAGGCGGTCTTCCTGAATCTCCGGATGCCAGCCTTCCTGGTAAAAGATCTTGGGATTTTCCTTCATGGCCGGATAAAAGACCGCGTCCAGATACACGTCCATCAGTTGATTAAAGTCCTTTTCATTTCGCGAGCTGATGGGGTAGAGGGTCTTGTCCGGATAGGTCATGGCATTTAAAAAAGTCTGCACGCTGGATGCCACCATGTCCATAAAGGGCTCCTTCGTCTTGTATTTTCGCGACCCCGACAGGGTGGAGTGCTCCACAATGTGAGCGACACCGGTGGAATCTTCCGGCGGCGTTTTAAAGCCGATGGAGAAGGTTTTGTTGTGGTTATGATTGTCGATGAGGAGGATTTCTGCTCCCGTTTGATTGTGCTTTAAAAGAGAAACTTCGCCATGCAATTCGTCGATGGTTCGCTTTTCGATTAATGTATATTTTTCGTTCATAAATTCACTCCTATTCCAATGATTCATACCCGAAGCGGGCGGTGAAAATCAAAAAAAGCGTTAAGATTCCCGACCGTCTGCATCCACGTCCGACGTACACGGAAAATGTATGCTATAATTCTAAAGAATGATGGGAGGACAAATATGAAACTACAAGAAGATTTGTCTAAACGCGGTCCTATTCGCGTCGCCGTCGTCGGCGCCGGCTTAATGGGATCGGGATTGGTTGCACAATTAAAAATAATTCATAATATAGACGTCATCCTATGGTCGTCGAGACGAGAAGACGGCCTTGCGGCCAAGGCGAAAGAGGTGGGCCTAAACGAAGACACCTACGTGTTTGCCGATGATATAAAAGAGGCGGAGGCTCTTCTGGAAGAAGGGAAGATGATCCTCACCACGGACAATTCCCTGGCTTGGCGACTGGACGGGGTGGATGCCATTTGCGACTGCGCCGGGAACACGGAAGCCGGCGCCTGCATCAACGAAAACGGACTGGAGGCCGGCAAGCACATTATCAGTTTTAATGTGGAATGCGACGTGCTCCTCGGGCCCTACTTCTTGAAAAAGGCGAAAGAAAAGGGCCTGTGCTACACGGGCACGGCGGGAGACGAACCCGGCGCCATCATGGAGCTGTATAATTTCGCGACATTTTTAGGTTTTCGCGTCGTCGCCGCGGGCAAGGGAAAAAACAATCCCATGAATGTGGAAGCCACGCCGGCTACTTTAAAAGAAGAGGCGGAGAAAAAAGGCATCAGCCCCCGCATGCTGACCTCCTTTGTGGACGCCACCAACACCATGGTCGAACTCAATGCCGTCGCGAACGCCACGGGTCTCTTGCCAGACGAAGGGGGCTGCGTGGGCATGCACGCTACCATAAATGATTTGAGCAAAAAACTTCGCACGAAAGATTCAGGCGGGGAGATGAACCGCCCCGGCACGGTCAACTTCGTCCACGGCATCGCCCCCGGCGTCTTCGTCTCCGTAGAAAGCGACGAGCCGATGATTCGTCGGGAAATGCCCTATTTATCCATGGGCGACGGGCCCAATTACATTTTTTATCGGCCCTATCACCTGACAAATATCGAAACCCCTTTGACAATAGCAAGAGCTGTTATGTATAATGAAGCCACCATCGCACCGGAGGTAGGTTATGTGGCCCACACCGTGGCCGTGGCGAAGAAAGACATGGAAGCGGGAGAAGCCATTGAAGGCATCGGATCCGCCACCTGCTACGGCACTTTGGTAGAGGCTGAGCGGGCCTACGAAGAAAATCTGCTTCCCATCGGGCTCATCGTCGGCGAAACGAAATTGGCCCGACCTGTAAAAAAAGGCGCGCCTCTGCGCCTGGACGATGTAGTTTTAGATAAAAGCAGCACCTTAGTAAAATTATTTAATCGCGAACACGGTCGCTTTTACGCTTTACCGAAAAATATAAACATGGTATAATATCGTACCTGATCATAAAAGGAGGATGTGACATTGTGAAGCTGACACAGGAAATTGACTACGCCTTTCGTATTATCGCCCATTTGGCGGCAAACGAAGGCCAAGTGGTTGGCGCACCGACCATTGCCGAGGCCATGGGCGTACCTTCCAGGTTTACTTTGCGTATCTTGCGAAAGTTGAACATTGCCGGGCTGACCAAGTCACGGCGCGGCGCAAAAGGCGGTTACAGCCTGAACCGTCCGGCTGAATCCATTTCGCTATACGATATTATATTGGCCATCGACGGTCCCATCGAGTTAAGCCGTTGCATGCACGCAAACGACCCTTACTGCAATCGGTTCAATTCCGAAGAGATCGAGGGATGCAAATTTCACCACAGCATTTACGGCTTGCAAGAAGACATCGTGGGCCGTCTCAAGGACATGACAATTACAAATTTCATCGATCAATAGAAGCCGAAGACTTTTACTCCCTATTCACAGAGAGGCACAGGAGCTGAGAGGTGTCATTACAGTGAAAGTCGCATCACCTTCCTTAGAACCCTACGGGTCGTTCGCCGCGTTAAGGCTTTGAGTGATAGAATCCTATAAGTAGGGTGGTACCGCGTATAAAAGCGTCCCTTCGTCAACCGACGGAGGGGCTTTTTTTATAGATTTTTTGAAAAAGGAGAGAATTATGGCAAAGTTTAAAACACTGTCCAAGGACATCGCCGACGTGCGTGAAAAACGCATCGTCGACTTCTGGCAAGACATGGATCTGTTGAAACGGTCCGTGGAAATCCGAGAAGGTAAGGACGATTTTATCTTTTACGAAGGGCCTCCGACGGCCAACGGCAAACCGGGCATTCACCACGTCATGGCGAGAACCTTAAAGGACTTAACTTGCCGCTATAAAACCATGCAGGGCTATCGGGTCAACCGAAAAGCCGGCTGGGATACCCACGGTCTGCCCGTGGAAATCGAAGTGGAAAAGAAGCTGGACCTTCACAATAAACAAGACATCGAAAAATACGGCATCGAAAAGTTCAACAAGAAGTGCCGGGAATCGGTCTTCGAATACGAAGGCCTGTGGCGGAAGATGACCGCCCGCATGGGCTATTTGGTGGATCTGGACGATCCCTACATCACCCTGAACAACACCTACATCGAAAGCGTCTGGCACATTTTAGATAAAATGTTTAACGACGGCCTCATCTATGAAGGCCACAAGATCCTGCCTTATTGCCCCCGTTGCGGCACGGGCCTCGCCTCCCACGAAGTGGCCCAAGGCTATCAGGAAGACAAGACGCCCACCATTACCATGAAATTCAAGGCCGTGGACGAAGATGCCTACTTCCTGGCATGGACCACCACGCCCTGGACCGTACCCTCCAATGTGGCACTGGCCGTGCATCCCGATGTGGATTACGCGAAAGTAAAATACGCCGACGGCAATGTCTACTACCTGGCGAAAAATCTTTTGGACAAGGTGCTGAAAGATGAATACGAAGTCGTCGATGTGCTCAAGGGCAAGGATTTGGAAGGTCGCCGCTACGAACAGCTCATCGACCAAATCCACGTGGACGGAAACGCCTTTGTCGTGGTCCTCGCCGATTACGTCACCACGGAAGACGGCACGGGCATCGTGCACACGGCGCCGGCTTTCGGGGAAGACGACTATCAAACGGGCCGCAGAAACGACCTGGCCTTCGTCAAACCCGTGGACGACGACGGGAACTTTACCGAAACCCAGTGGAAGGGCCAATTCGTTCACAGTGTTAACGAAGAAATCATCGACTACCTGAAAATGCAGGACAAAGTCTTCAGCAAGGAAACCATCGTCCACAACTATCCCCATTGCTGGCGCTGCAAGACGCCCTTAATCTACTACGCCCACCCCTCCTGGTACATCGAAGTCACTAAGATGAAAGATCAATTGGTGAAAAACAACAACGGCGTCGATTGGTACCCGGATTTCGTCGGCGAAAAGCGCTTCGGCAACTGGCTTGAAAACTTAAACGACTGGGCCATCTCCCGGTCCAGATACTGGGGCACCCCCTTCCCGGTCTGGCGCTGCCCGGATTGCGGCAAGCTCCGCAGCATCGGAAGCATCAAGCAATTGGTGGAAGAATCCATCGAAGACATCGACGAAACCATCGAGCTGCACCGCCCCTATGTAGATGATGTGCATCTTCGATGCGAATGCGGCGGCGCCATGGAAAGAGAAACCGACGTCATCGACTGCTGGTTCGACTCCGGGGCCATGCCCTTCGCTCAATGGCACTATCCCTTTGAACACAAAGAGGACTTCGACAAACTCTTCCCCGCCGATTTCATCAGCGAAGGCATCGACCAAACCCGCGGCTGGTTCTACTCCCTCTTGGCCATCTCCACCTACATGACCGGCAAGGCGCCCTACAAGAGCGTTCTGGTCAACGACCTGATCCTGGATAAAGACGGCAAGAAAATGAGTAAATCCCGCGGCAACACCGTATCGCCCACAGAACTCTTCGAAGAATACGGCGCCGATGCCGTGCGCTGGTACCTCATGTACGTTTCCCCGCCGTGGACGCCGACGAAATTCGACGAAGACGGCCTGCGGGAAGTGAACGGGAAATTCTTCCGCTCCCTGAGAAACATCCACAATTTCTTTACCATGTACGCCAACATCAACGACGTGGACCCGAGAGAAATCACCGACGTCACCTATGACGAAATCGACCGCTGGATGCTCTCAAAATACAACAGCCTCTTGAAATCCGTCATCGAAAACATGGAAATCCACGAAGTGACGAAAGTGGTTCGCGACATTCAGGATTTCGTGGCGGAAGATCTGTCCAACTGGTACATCCGCAGAAACAGACGCCGCTTCTGGGACGAAGAAGACAGCCCCTCTCGGGATGCGGTGTTTAAGACGACCTACGACATCCTTCTCGGCATTGCAAAAATGATCGCCCCCTTCGCGCCCTTTATCGCCGAAGAATTTTACCAAACCCTCGACGGCGGCGAAAGCGTCCACTTAACGGACTATCCCACCGTGGATGAGATGGCCATCGACGAAAAACTGGAAGAAAAAATGGCCATCGTTCGTCAATTGGTCACCCTGGGCCGCGCCGGTCGCGAAAACGCCAAGATCAAAGTGCGTCAACCTCTGGGCGAAGTCTTGGTGGACGGGGACTTAAAACCCATCATCGGCGATCTCACCGATTTGATTAAAGAAGAGCTTAATGTAAAAGAGCTCGTCTTCTCCGACGACCTGACCGAATACATGACTTACAGCTTAAAGCCCAACTTCCAAGAAGTGGGCAGAAAGTTCGGTCCCAAGATCAAGGACTTCCAAAAGAACTTGGCCGCAAGCGACGCCAAGGCCCTTTACGACGAGCTGAAAAAGGGCAGCGTCACCATGAACCTAAACGGCGAAGACACGGAAGTCAGCTTGGACGACGTTCTCGTGGATATTTCCTCTAAGGAAGGCTTCGACGTCTGCATGGAAGACAATCTCTTCGTGATCCTGGATACGGAACTTACCAAGGAATTAATCGCCGAAGGCTACGTCCGCGAATTTATCTCCAAGGTTCAAAAACAAAGAAAGGCCAACGACTACGAAGTCACCGACCACATCGCCATCGCTTACGACGCCGAGGGCGACGTAAAGGCCGCTTTGGAAGAGGCGAAAGAACAAATCATGGAAGAAACCTTGGCGGATGCCATGGAACTGAAATCCGTGGATGCGAAGAAAACCGACTTAAACGACGGCGCCATCGCCTTCGTTCTCGAACGCATCTAAGGCATGAAGCTTTATATTCTGCGCCACGCCGAAACGGAGTGGAACAGAGCGGATCGGATTCAGGGGCAGATGGATTCGCCCATTACCCGGGAGGGAGAAGAGGCCATGGCCGCCATGGCGGTGCGCCTCGCCTCCGTGCCCTTCGATTGCTGCTACACCTCGGATCTTCCCAGGGCGCGAAAAACGGCCGAAGGCTTGCTAAAATTCCGCCCCGTGCCCATAATAGAAGAAGAGGCACTGCGGGAATTGCCCTTGGGCCCCTGGGAAGGGATGCTCTTTAAAGAGATCTTAAACGATCCCCTGGCCCAAGCCTATTTAAAGGCGCCGGAAACCTATCACCGCGAAGGCTTTATGGATTTTCACGATCTCTACGACAAGCTTCGCGCCTTCATCGGGCGGCTCGAGGGATCGGGCCACGAGCATGTGCTTATCGTCGGCCACGGCGTGAGCATACGGGCCCTCTACCACGTCATAGAAGGCGTGGCGGTGAAGGATTTCTGGTCCCGGCCCATTGCCGAAAGCATGGGTCTCGGTATCTGCGCCTACGAAAAGGGCGCCTGGCACGTGCTTCGTCGAGCCGATAGAGAAGATGGATTGTCTTATTGAGGTGTTCAATGAAAAAATTATCTTTAGCCAATACGCCGACGCGCATCGAACAGGTGCAGCTGATGGATGCGGATCTGCCGGTGAATCTATTTGTAAAACGAGACGACATGACCGGCGTCTCCGTTACGGGAAATAAAATCAGAAAACTGGAATACTTGCTTCAACAGGCCCTGGACGAAGGCGCTACGGACATCATTACCACCGGCGCCGTGGGCAGCAACCACGCCCGGGCCACGGCCATGGCCTGCGCCCGATTGGGCTTTCAATGCCATCTGCTTTTGGTGGGCCCCGAAGACGCCCCCGATGAAGGAAATCTCTTCTTGGATCGCCTGGCCGGCGCCGACGTGCGCTTTATTGGCCAAGAAGAATACGACGCCCGCCGCGACGAGGTCATGAACGCGTGGAAAGAGGAACTGGACGGGGAGGGAAAAAGCACCCTCATCATTCCCGTGGGCGGCAGCAATGGCCTGGGAAGCTTCGGCTACGTGGACTGCTTCGATGAAATCCTCGCCCAGGAAAAAGACATGGGCATCACCTTCGACGTTCTGGTCTGCGTCGCGGGAAGCGCCGGGATGCTGGCGGGTCTCGCCTACGGAAACGCCCTTCGGGAGTCGAAAAAAGAAATTATCGGCTTCTCCGTCGCCGCGCCGGCCTTTGTTATCGAGGAGAAATTGCTTCCCCGCATCGTCTCGGAGATGAACGAATTAAAGGGCACAAATCTCGCCGCCGAAGCCACGGTCATCGACGACTACGTGGGCCGGGGCTACGCCTTGAGCCGAGAGGAAGAGCTGGAATTTATTTGGGACTTCGTCTCCCAAACGGGCATTATTTTAGATCCCGTCTACACGGGAAAAGCCATGTACGGCACGGTGTCCGAGATCCTGAACGGGCGCTGGGAGGACAAAGAAAATATCCTCTTTATCCACTCCGGCGGCGCCTTCGGATGGACGGGCGAGCAAATCCGCGCCCTATTGCGAAAAGAATAAACGGGAGAAACGAGCTTCGGCTCGTTTTTTTCGTGGAACAAAACAATCGCCTGAAAGGCGGGCGGCGATAAATTTGACAAGAAGAGGGGAGGATGAATGCAAATCTCTTCGGGCTATGATATAATTGTAACCATAAAAACGTTTCCGCAAGGAAATCGCACGATAGGAGGAATAATTGAATGAAAGAATATAACACGAGGGAAGTCCGTAACTTGGCCCTGGTCGGGCACAGCGGATCGGGCAAGACCAACTTAACAGAAGCGCTCCTGTACCAATCCGGTGCCACGAAACAAATCGGCCACGTGGATCAAAAAAATACCCTTTCGGACTTCTCTAAAGAAGAAAAAGAACGGGGAACATCCATCGGCACGAGCATTATTCCTATCGAATGGCGAAAGATGAAATTAAATATAATCGACACGCCCGGTTACATGGACTTCATTAGCGAAGCCATGGGCGCCTTGAGAGCGGCCGAAGCGGCGCTAATGATTATCGACGCCACCGCCGGCGTACAAGTCGGCTCGGAAAGAATGTGGAAATACACGGAAGAGATCGGCTTGCCGCGAATCATTTTCGTGAACAAGATCGACGGAGAAAACGTTAATTTCCGCGCCTTAATGGAACAAATCGAAAGCCTCTTCGGTAAGAAAGTTATTCCCTTCTCCGTTCCCATCGGCGAAGGCGAAGATTTCGTCGGCGTTACCGACGTTATTTTCCAAAAGGGCTTTGAATACAAAAACGCCGCTCCGGAAGAAGTGGAATTAAATCACGATCAAGTGAAAGCCACGGAGCGTATGTACGAAGAAATCGCCGAAGTCGTCGCCGAAAGCGACGAAGTCCTTATGGACAAATACTTCAGCGGCGAAAAATTCACCCGCGACGAATTGCTCCGCGGTGTCACTGCCGCCCTCTTAAACGGCGACGCCGTACCCCTCTTGGTCGGCAGTGCGGAAAAGGGCATCGGCATCGACATTTTATTAAATACCATCGTCAACTACATGCCGTCTCCCGACGACGAGCGGGCCCACACCGGCTTCCGCTACGAATCCGGCGAAGAACACACCATTTCCGACGACGAAGCCTTCTCTGCCGTCGTATTTAAAACCATCACCGACCCCTATGTCGGTAAAATTTCCATCTACAAAGTGTTGAGCGGCACCATGACCAAGGACACGACCCTCTACAACAGCTCCCAAGATGCGGACGAAAAGAACACCGGTCCCTTCGTCATTCGCGGCAAGGAACAAATCCCCGTGGACGTCATCCACGCCGGGGACATCGGCGCCATTTCGAAGTTGAATGTGACAAAAACCGGCGACACCCTTTGCGACAAGGCCCACAATGTGGTTTACAAGCGCGTAAAAATGCCGCAACCGGTCTACTTCTATGCCATTGAAGCGGCATCGAAAAACGACGAAGAAAAGCTCACCACGTCCCTCAGAAAACTTCAAGACGAAGACCCGGGCATCGTGATCAATCGCAACGCCGAAACGAAACAAATGACCATCGGCGGCCAAGGGAATGTCCACCTGGACGTTATCTTAGACAAATTAAAGAACACCTTCGGCGTCGAAGTGAAGAAAGTGCCCTTTATCGTGCCTTACAGAGAAACCATTCGCGGCACGGCTTCGGTTCAAGGGAAACACAAGAAACAATCCGGCGGCGCCGGCCAATACGGCGACGTGTGGATTCGCTTCGAACCCTCCGACGAAGATTTCGTCTTCGACGAAGAAGTCTTCGGCGGCAGCGTACCGAGAAACTACTTCCCCGCCGTCGAAAAGGGCTTGGAAGAATCCATGGAAAAAGGCGTCCTCGCCGGCTTCCCCGTCACCGGCGTCAAGGCTGTTCTCTACGACGGCAGCTACCACGACGTGGACTCCAACGAAGTCAGCTTTAAAATGGCGGCATCCATCGCCTTTAAGAAGGGGATTGCCGAAGCGAAACCCGTGCTCTTAGAGCCCATTATGGCCGTTGAAGTGGCCGTGCCCGACGAATACATGGGCGACGTTATGGGCGACATGAACAAGCGCCGCGGAAGAATCCTCGGGATGGACCAACAACCCGGCGGCGGTCAATTGATTATGGCCGAAGCACCGCAAGCGGAAATGTACGAATACGCCATCGACCTTCGGGCCATGACCCAAGGCCGCGGTTCCTTCACCATGGAATTCGTCCGCTACGAAGACGTGCCCGCACAACTCGCGGAAGAAATCATCGAAAACGCCAATAAAGAATAAAGCAAAAAAGGCATCCGAAAGGGTGCCTCAGAGTGATGACAAAGGAGGGAGAATCATCCGATTCCCCCTCTTTTTTGTGTCATCAAACAGCATCCGCCTCAATTATAGTAAAATAGAAAAAAAGGAGGCCACCATGCTACATAAAGAAGACAA
>NZ_OPYI01000007.1 GCF_900343085.1 Aedoeadaptatus coli
TCGGTGGTTTGAGGTCGTCTTTTCCGTGTGCGTTTCGATCGTCGGCAATTTCTTTTTCCAGTTGTTGTTGGTAGCTTCGCACGTGTTTCTTCACTGTGGCTTTTTTGTTTTTGTGGCGATTGGCATGGGCTTTGACGTGGGTGGCATCGACGAATTGGAGGCGTGTGTCGACGAAGCCTTGGTCCATGGCTTGTTGAAGGATGTTGGTGAAGATGGACTCAAAGAGGTCGGTGTCTTGAAAACGCCGACGGTAGTTTTGCCCAAAGGTGGTGAAGTGGGGGATTTTATCGTAGAAGTCGAGTCCCAAGAACCAACGATAGGCCAGGTTGACTTCGACTTCTTTGATGGTTTGGCGCATGCTGCGAATGCCATAAAGGTGTTGGATAAAGACGAGTTTAATGAGAACCACGGGGTCGATGCTGGGTCGGCCGTTGTCTAAGCAATAAAGGTCTTCCACCAGGTCATAGATGAAGTCGAAGTCCACGTAACGGTCAATTTTTCGCAAAAGATGATCTGCCGGCACGAGTTGGTCCAGAGCGATCATTTGAATTTGTTCTACTTTTTTCTTGTCTTCTTTGTGCAGCATAGCAACCTCCTTTTTCTCTATTTTACTATAATTGAAGCGAATGCTGTTTGATGACACAAAAAAAGGAAGGGTGAATCGGATGATTCTCCCTCCTTTGTCATCACTCTGATCCATGCCTCGCGGCATGGATTTTTGTTTAAAGAATTCGGACCATTTTCGGTCGGGCTTCATTGGCGTGTTTCTTGTCGACGGTTCGCAGGATAAAGTAGCTGACGACGAGAGAAAGGGCGCCGAAAATAAAGATATAGAGATCCCTTCTCTCCATGGCATCGGGGAGGATAAGCTGCCCCAGGCCGATGGCCAGTAAAAAGGCGATCAAGGGAATGCCGTAGAGTTTGTAAATGGAGTGGAGCACGAAATTGTCGTTGACGTACAATTCCACGCTGTCCCCTTCTTCGGCATTTAATTCGTTGGGAACGGAAATAAACTCCGACTTCGATTCACAGGCCGAGCTCTCGCAGACCGCACAGGCGGAGCCGCAAGCGCCCTTTCTGCTTACTTCCATATAGGCGAATCCGTTTTTTACGGATAGAATGTGTCCGATTTGGATCATAAGATCACTCCTCTATAACGCGAATGTGAACTTCCTCTAATTGTTTTTCAGGCAAGGCCACCGGCGCGCCGGTGAGCAAATCGCTGGCGGATTGGGTCTTCGGGAAGGCGATGACATGGCGCATGTTCTTTTCGCCGGTTAAAAGCATGATTAAGCGGTCGAGACCGTAGGCCAAGCCTCCGTGCGGCGGCGCGCCGTAGCGGAAGGCCTCGATGAGGAAGCCGAACTTTTCTTCAGCTTCTTCCGCGGTGAATCCCAAAGCCTTGAACATGCGGGATTGAATCTCGCTGTCGTGGATACGAATGGATCCGCCGCCCATTTCATCGCCGTTAATGACGATGTCGTAGGCTTTTGCACGGCAGGCGCCGGGATCGGATTCCAGCTTATCTAAGTCTTCGTCCATGGGCGATGTGAAGGGATGGTGCATGGCCACGTAGCGGCCTTCTTCCTCGTCGTATTCAAACAAGGGGAATTCCACGATCCACAAAGGTGCGATGACATCTTCGGGGATCATGCCCATTTCATCGGCAATGTGGTTTCTCAAATTACCCAGAGCGGCGTAGACCGTGGCATTTTTATCGGCCACGAAAAGCACCAAATCGCCGGCTTTGGCTTCGAGTTTTTCCAGGATTTTATCCATGCTTTCCTCGCCGATGAATTTTAAAATCGGCGATTGAATTTCGTCTTCTTTTACCTTGGCCCATGCCAGACCCTTGGCTTTGAAGTCTTTCACAAAAGCTTCCAGCTTGTCGATCTTCTTGCGGGAATAGGCTTCGGCGCCGCCTTCTACGACGATGGCGCGAACGCTGCCGCCGCTTTCCACGGCGGAGGTAAATACCTTAAAGCCGCAGTCCTTTACTAAATCGGAGACGTCTTTTAATTCCATGCCGAAGCGCACGTCGGGCTTGTCCACGCCGTAGCGATCCATGGCCTCTTGATAGGTCATGCGATCGAAGGGAACGGCCAAGTCTTTGCCCAGAACTTCTTTAAAGAGCATCTTTAAATACCGTTCGTTGACTTCGATGACATCTTCCGCTTCCACAAAGCTCAGTTCCATGTCGATTTGCGTAAATTCCGGTTGACGGTTGAAGCGCAAATCTTCGTCCCTGAAGCAGCGGGCGATTTGAATGTAGCGATCAAAGCCTGCCACCATGAGCAATTGCTTCATAAGTTGCGGCGATTGAGGCAGGGCATAAAACTCCCCGTCGTGAATGCGGCTGGGCACCAAATAGTCCCGCGCCCCTTCCGGCGTGGGCTTATTTAACATAGGCGTTTCAACTTCCACAAAGCCTTCGCTGTCGAAGAAGTCCCGCGTTAATTTATATACCCGAGAACGGGTGCGTAAAATCGACTGACTGCGGGGTTTTCTCAAGTCCAGAGCACGGTATTTTAGGCGCAAATCATCGGAAACATCGTCGTCGTCTTTGACGTAAATCGGCGGGACGTCGGATTCGGATAAGATCTTTAATTCCGAAGCCAACACTTCGATCTTGCCGGTGGGAATATTTTCGTTAATGGAGCTCCTCATGCGAACGGCGCCTACGACGGCGACGCAAAATTCCGAGCGAAGCTTCGTCGCCTTTTCGAAAATGGCTTCGTCCGTGTCCCCGTCGAATACCACTTGCACAATCCCCGTGTAATCGCGAAGATCGGCAAAGACAATGGACCCGAGATTTCTGGATTTTTGCACCCAGCCCATAAACGTTACGGATTCACCGATCTGTTCTTCTCTTAAATTTCCACAAAAATGACTGCGTTTTAATCCGCCTAATGCTTCTCCCATGATGCCTCCTAGCAAATTCTGTTTTCTATTTTCTTCATCCAATAGGATTTCTCGTCGCCTGTTGATTTTTCGGCCAAGGCTTCCCACACGTATTTGGCGCCGTGATCCATGCCTTGGCAACCGGCCAGTAAAAAGACGTCCTTTTCACCGACCTTACTCCATACCCCGTCGATGGCGCTTTTTAAATCGTCCATCACAGGCACGTCGTAGCCGGCATCGGCCATGACTTCTTTAAAGGCGGCCAATTCCGCATCCGTCACCTCGTCCTTTTTCGTGACCACTTCCTCGCTCCTGGTGGCGACAAAGGTCTTGAGGGGAAGCTTGTGCATCCACTTGACCATTTCCAGCGCATTGTCCCGATTTAATTCGGCCCCTCTTCCGCCTCGTACGGCGTAGAGAAGGTGGAGGTCCTTGTATTCCATGTGACACAAGGTTTCCAGGGTGACGGCGATGTTTTTTTCATTGGCAAAGTGATCATCCAGGATCATATACTCTTTATTATAGATCAATTCGAAGCGTCTTTCGACCCCGGAAAAATTTTGCATGGCCTTTTGAATGACCGCGCCGTCCACGCCTTCCAATAAGCCGTAAGTAATGGCGATCATGGCGTTTAATACGGAGTGGTAACCGGCTACTTCCAATTGAATGGGAAGCACCATGGGCTCCAGGGACCAACGGTCGCTGTGATGGGCCCGGCGCACGACGTAATTAAATTTCGCAAAGCCCGTGGACAAATCAATGGCCTCGATGCCAATGGATGCGTCTTTTTCGATGCCCGCCGAAAACACGTCGCCTTTTGTCTTTTCAATTAACCCTTCGATAAGGGGCGCGTCGATATTCAGGATGACCGCCGTCTTCTCGTCGGCATGACGAATCAAGCGGCTCTTGTAGTGAAAGTAGTTTTCAAAGGTGCCGTGTTGCTCCAAGTGTTCCACGGAAATATTGTTGAAGCTTACGATGTCGTAGTCGATGCCCCTGCTTCTGTATAGTTCCTGCGCGGAAGAGGACACTTCCATGACCACCACTTCCACGCCGGCATCGGCCATGTCGCGCAAGTGCTTTTGCAGATGAATGCTCTCGGGTGTCGTTAAAATCGAGGGAATGGACACGTCTTTGTACTGCACTTCCACCGTGCCGACGACGCCGACCTCATAGCCCGCTTCTTTAAATATGTCGCGAATCATATAGGCCGTGGAGGTCTTGCCGTTTGTGGCCGTGACACCGAACACTTTCATTTCCTTCGACGGATGATCGTAAAATGTGCAGGCCAAGTCGGCCAGGGCGATTCGCGGATTTTTTACCAAAATCTGCGGTATATCGTCGTCGGTGAAGTGATCGACCACGGCCAGTGCGGCGCCCTTTTCTTTGGCTTTTTGAATGTAATCGTGGCCGTCGGCCAAGACGCCCTTCATGGCGACGAAAATATCTCCTTCGCCGATTTCTCTCGAGTCGTTGGAAATGTGTTCGACGATGTGATCCTCGTCGATGACGCCTTTTTTATCAATGATTTCTATGGCGTCTAAGAGTTTTTTTAATATCATAGTACGTCTCCCAAATACTTCGCCTTCTTCTTAAGCACCTCGCTGAAGCGGTCGGTGTAGTCCCGCATGTTTCTGAAATTTGAAAATTTTCGAATGGTATTTCCCCGGGCATCCACCAATTTCGTCGTTGCGGACATGCCCACGCCGACGACGGTATGGATTTCTTCCATCATGACCATATTGTAGATGGATTCCGTGCCCTCTTTTGCGTAGCCGATATTTGCGCCGTTGCCCAGAATCCGCTTCTGCCGATACAGGTAGTAGGGATGGTAGCCCTTCTCTTCCAAAAATCCCATGGCGTAGCTTTCCATGGAGCGCGTGTTTTTTACAAAAACGCTGTTGTTTTCAAAAAGCTTCGAACCGTTTTTCAAAGACAACATGTGGACGGTAATATTCTCCGGCGCGAGAGCGCAGAGCTTATTTAATGTATAGTCCACATCGTCTACGGTTTCGTCGGCGAGACCTAAGATCATGTCCATATTCACCTGAAGATCGGTCCTCTCCCGCACCAATTTGTAGGCCTTTAAAATATCTTCGGCGCTGTGCGGCCTTTTTACCGCCTTCAGCGTTCGATCCACCATGGTCTGTGGATTGATGCTGATCCTCGTCACGGGATAGTCGCGGATCATGTCCACCAATTCCGTCGTAATGGTTTTGGGCCTGCCGGCTTCCAAAGTAAATTCCTTCGGCGTCAAATGGCGAAGCTCCTGAAAAATTTTCTCCAGATCCGCCACGGGAATGGACGTGGGAGTGCCGCCGCCGATGTAGACGGTCTCCGGTGAAGTGCCCATTTTATTAAGCACAAAGGACAGCTCCTTTAAGAGATAATCCATGTAAATTCGCACGGCCTCTTTGTTGTCGCTGCCGATGGTGGGATAGCTGCAGTATTCGCAGCGCGTCGGACAAAAGGGAATGTGAATGTACAAAGAGTAGCCCCGGCCCCAATTGTCGCCGATCAAGGCGCTTTCTCGCTTCGCAATGCGCATCAGTAAAGATGCCACGTCGGGATCAATAAGGTAATCCTTCGTCAAAAGCTCCATTACGCCGGCGTCGCCTAATTCGCGCCGATGCTTTTGCAAAAATTTAATGGGTCGGGTTCCGGTCAAGCTTCCCCACAAAGAGGGCTCTTTGTTCGGATGATCCACTTCTGATGCAATCCAGGCGCTGATCTTTCGCTTCAACTCATATTCATCTGTGCCGCTAAAGGTGTTCTCGTATTGATCGTCGTCGATCATTAAAGTTACGTGTTTATTTTCAGCTGTCGTGTCGATAATTAAAAACAGCTCGCCGGATGTCTCGTAAGCAGGAAAATAGATTCGAAGCAGCTCGTAAAATGTGTGCAGCTCCGAATCTGTGCCGTTAACTATTCGAATCATAAAATCTGCCGCATAAAGGGATTCATGCGTTTTTCCGTGCCGATGGTCGTGGCAAATCCGTGTCCGGAAAGCACCTTTAAGTCCTCATCCAATTTCGATAGTTTGACGAGGGATTCCATAATGGCCGCCACGTCGCCGCCGGGAAAATCCGTGCGGCCGATGGAGCCTTGGAACAGGGTGTCGCCGGTGAAAAGCGTATCGCCGTATAGGTAGCAGACGCCCCCCGGCGTGTGGCCCGGCGTAAAGAGAACCTTCACATCGCCTGCTTTGAACGAAATAACGTCCCCGTCTTGTAAGAGAACGTCGGGATTTTTGTTCGGGAGCTCGCCGCCGAGCATGGCGACAAACTGAGGCGATTGACTCAGGAAGTTGTCCAATTCATCTTTATGCATATAAACCTTCACGCCCAAGGCGTCGCGCACTTTATTTAATGCGGAAATGTGATCCCCGTGGCCGTGGGTGAGTAAAATGCCTTCGATATTTAAACCTAAATTTTTGACGTGGGCGAGGATCTTTTCAGCTTCCGCGCCGGGATCGATGATAAATCCGTTTTTGTCGTCATCGTAGACGATGTAACAATTCGTCGTACCGCCGACTAAGAGCGTATCAATTGCCATTAAAATCTCCTTTCGCTGTCGATTAAGATGGTTACCGGCCCGTCCGCCACCATGTCGATGGCCATGTCCGCACCGAAGACGCCGCGGGCGACTTTATGGCCCTTGGATTCGATGTAGGCGATCAGATCTTCGTACATGGGCTCCGAAATTTCGCCTTTCGCCGCCCGAATGTAGCTGGGGCGATTGCCTTTTTTCGCGTCACCGTAAAGGGTAAACTGGCTGACCACCATGATTTCGTTCTGGCTGTCGCCCACATTGACATTCATCACGCCGTTTTCGTCGTTGAAGACGCGCAGACCCACGATTTTGTTGCCGATGTATTCCATGTCTTTTTTCGTGTCGGAATCCGTGACGCCGACCAAGACCATAAGGCCTCCGCCGATGGAAGAGACTTCTTCCCCGCCGACGGACAGGCTGGCTCGTTTTACCCGTTGAATAACTGCTCGCATACTTCCTCCTTAACCGCTTACCCGATAAGCTTCATAGACATTTTCCACGCGCTCTAATTTTTTCAACAATCGTTCCAATTCGTCGATGTGATGAATGCGAACCACCGTGCGAATAATCAAATTGTGGTCCTTGTCCTCTCTGGCGGAGAGGTTTTGAATGTCCAGTCGGGCGTCGTGAATTCGATTGGCGATGTCGGCCAAGACATTGTTCTTGCTTGCGGCGCGGATTTCAATTTCCGCACTGTACATTTCCTTTTCGTCGATTTCCCAACGCACGGGAATGAGGCGATCTTCGTTCATATTGTTTTTCAGATTAATGCAGTCGGAACGGTGAATGCTCACGCCGCGGCCCATGGTAATAAATCCCACAATCTCATCCCCCGGAACCGGCGTACAGCATTTAGCGATGCGCACCTTCACATTGTCGATGCCCTTCACCACGATACCCCCGGCGTTTCGGTGGTTCTTCGACTCTTCATGCACGGCAATGTCTTCCACGGTCATGTTTTCCGCCATGGCTTTGCGTTTTTCTTCCTTGGCGTATTCCTCAAGCTTCGCCGTCACTTGGCGCACGCTCATGCTTCCGTAGCCGACTTGGGAATAGAGGTCGTTTAAATTGTCGAACTTCAGCCGTTGGCGCACGTCCTCCATCCAATCGTCGCGAACAAATTCCGACGGCCGGTAGCCCAGGCGCTTGGCCTCCTGCTCGATCATGGCCCGGCCCTTTTCGATGTTTTTGTCCCGGTCCTTGACTTTGAAATACTGTTTTATTTTCGTGCGGGCCTGGGGACTGGCGACGATGGAAAGCCAATCCAAAGACGGCTCGGAATTTTTATTGGTAATGACTTCGACGATTTCGCCGTTTTTTAATTTGTGGCTCAAAGAAACGATGCGGCCGTTGATTTTCGCGCCGACACAGGTGTTCCCAACAGCCGTGTGTACCCGATAGGCAAAGTCGATAGGTGTGGAATTATCGGGCAGGTTAATGACGTCGCCGTTCGGTGTGAAGACGAATACCTCATCGGCAAAAAAGTCCACCTTCAGCGTTTCCATAAACTCGTTCGGGTCTTTTAAATCCTTTTGCCATTCCAGCAGCTGTCTGAGCCAGGTCAGGTTTTCGTCGAAGGATGTGGATTTCTTCGCCCCTTCTTTGTACTTCCAGTGGGCGGCGATCCCGTATTCCGCCGTCTTGTGCATTTCCCAGGTACGAATTTGCACTTCGAAGGTTTCGCCGTTGTCGTCGATAACCGTCGTGTGTAACGATTGGTACTTGTTCTGCTTCGGCATGGAGATGTAATCCTTGAACCGGCCTGGAATGGGCTTGTACATCGTGTGTACCACGCCCAAGGCCCCGTAGCAATCCTTGACGTCGTCGACGAGGATGCGGATGGCCTGCAGATCGTAGATCTCTTCGAAGGTCTTTCCCTTCTTCATCATCTTTTTATAGATGCTGTAAAAATTTTTCGGTCGACCGTTAATGTCCGCGGCGATGCCCATGCGCTTCAACTGCTTGGAAATATCGTCGATTAAGGATTGAATCAAAGCTTCCCGCTCGCTCCTGCGGCGGTTCACCATATCCACTAGATTGTAATAATTTTCGGGATCCAGGTAGCGCAGTGACAAGTCTTCCAATTCGCTTTTGACGCGGCTCATCCCCAAACGATCCGCCAGGGGCGCATAGATTTCGATGGTCTCCAGCGCCTTGTCGTGCTTTTTCTCCGGCGTCATGTATTCCAAGGTGCGCATATTGTGCAGGCGGTCGGCGAATTTTACGATGACCACGCGAATGTCTTTCGCCATGGCCAGGACCATCTTGCGAATATTTTCCGCCTGCTTTTCCTGTTTGGTCTGGTAAGAAAGCATTTTTAATTTCGTCACGCCTTCGACCAAAATGGCGACTTCTTCGCCGAACCGCTCCTTTACATCCTCGTAGGTGACCTCCGTATCCTCGATCGTATCGTGCAAAAGGCCCGCGATGATCGTGGGAACGTCCATGTTCATTTCAGCTAAAATGAGCGCAACATTGAAGGGGTGAACGATGTAATCCTCCCCTGAATTGCGCTTTTGGCCTTCGTGATGTTTTTCGGCATAGTCGTAGGCTTCGCGAACTTTATCTACATCGGCCTCAGGGTTGTAAGACAAGATTTTTTCAATCAATTGTTCAATCATATAATCACCGTTTAGATCGTCTTAAGTCTTCGATTTGAAATTGAAGCGTATTTCTGTTATTAAATGTGTCGATGGCGGGCACATAGGCCATGTCGATGCACAGGCTGCCGTCCGGTGCCTTCGCCTCATTGGCAAAGGCCAGAAAATCCTCCGCCGGCATAAAGAGAATGCCGTCGTAGCGCGCCTGATTGTAGAACAGCTCCAATTTAATTACATTCCTATTCTTACCTAAAATTCGGTATTGTGAAACATAGACCCCGGTTGCGCCGAAAAGCGGTTTGGGATTTCCGTTTCCGAAAGGCTTCAGGCGATTCAATCGCTCCACAGTTTCAGCACTCACCTTGTCGAGCTGCATAATCGTATCCAGACGCACACGAGGCACCAAATCTCTGGGATCCAAATCGCTTTTTTCGATGGCATCGAGCTTAAAGGCGATAAACTGATCTTTTCTCAAGCTTAAGCCGCAGGCCATGGCGTGGCCGCCGAAGGAGGTAAGGTATTTTTCGCTCTTTCGGATCTGCTCCACCATATTATAAGCGTCGATGCTTCTACCCGATCCCTTCAGGCCGTCTTTGCCCGAGGTAAGCACGATGCAGGGGCGATGGTATTTTCCCTTAATGCGCCCGGCGATAATGCCGGCGATGGACTCGTCGATGGTTTCATCTTTTAAAATGTAAATGGGCTGCACCCTTTCCTTGGGACTGGTCAATTGTTTTTCCAAACGAGCCAGGCCTTCGGTGGTTAAATCTTGGCGCTTTTTGTTTAGCTCGCGCAAATAAGAGGCGGTCTCTTCAGCAAAGGCTTCGTCTTCCGTTAAAAACAATTCCACCCCGTCGGCGGCCGTATCCAAGCGCCCTGCCGCATTGATGGTGGGGCCGATGATGAAACCTAAATGGTAGGCGCCGATTTCCCCCTTGATCTTCGCCGCTTCCCTTAAGGCGTTAAAGCCTATGTTATCCGTTTGATTTAATCGGGCGAGGCCGCAAGTGACCAGATCTCTGTTTTCGCCCATTAGCTCCATGACATCGCACACCGTGGCCAGGGCGGCAAAACCGATCAGGTCTTCATCCATGGTCTCGATTTTTCCCGAAATCGTATAGAGATAGTTAATAAAATAATAGGCCAAGGCGCCGCCGCACAAGCCTTTGAAAGGATAGCTACAATCTTCCTGATGGGGATTGATTATGGCGTCGGCTTCCGGCAAGACTTCCTCGCCTTCCCGCCACACCACTTGATGGTGGTCGATGACGATGACCTTCAGGCCAAGGGCCTTCGCTTTTTCAATGGCTTCAAACTGCGCAATGCCGTTGTCGCAGGTGATGATCATCTCCACGCCGTCGGTCAGGGCTTCATCGGCCATAAAGGGCTTCATTCCGTAGCCGTCTTCCCGGCGATGGGGCAGGCGGTAGTCCACATCGTAGCCGAGACCGCCCAGGCCTTTCATAAGAATCGTCGTGCTCATGACGCCGTCACAGTCGTAATCGCCGATGATGCGGATTTTTCCCTTGACGCTTTGAACGAGATTGCCCGCTTTCACCATGTCTTTTAATGCGATGGGCGAATGGATGTGATCCATCGAAGGGTGCAAGTAGTTTTGAATCTTTTCTTTCGTGTCCACGCCGCGATTCACCAGAATGCGAAACTCCCATTCCTGCAGGCCCAATGCGCGAAAGTCGATGGATTCTTTCGGTTGTTCGTTTTTAATAGACCAGTATTTCATTCTTCACTCTGCTCATTGGCATAGACACTGAGGGCGCATTCCAGGCGCTTGCGCTCCATTTGGCAACCGATGTCGAAGGGCTCGTAAATGTCGCCGTTGTTGTGGTAAGCGTTGGCGTGGCAACCGCCGCTGCAAAAATACTTGGCCCAGCAATCGGTGCAGGCCTCTTTATGAAAGACGTCGGCCTTGTGGAAATGATTCTGTAGCTCTTTATTGACGATGCCTTCGTCTACATTTCCCAGGAGGAAATCTTCCTCGCCGACAAATTGATGGCAGGGATAAATATCCCCTGTCGGCGTTACGGCCACGTATTCGCTTCCCGCGCCGCAGCCGATGCTCTTTTTGTAGGCGCAGGGGCCGCCGGAAAGATCGATCATGTAGTGGAAAAAGAGGAAATCGGGATCCTCTTTTCGAATGCGCAAATAGTCTTCGCTGAGTTTTTCGTACTCTTTCAGGATTTGATCCAGATGCTCTTCGCGAATGGCGTATTCTTCGTTGGGATCGGTGACCACAGGCTCCATGGAGGTCTTTTCAAAGCCCAAATCGTGGAACAACATGACGTCTTTCGAAAAGTCTAAATTGTGATTGGTAAAAGTGCCGCGAATGTAGTAATCCTTATCTCCCCGCGAGGCGATTAATTTTTGAAAATTCGGGACGATGGTGTCGTAGCTGCCTTTTTTATTGACCGTGGGACGCATGGCGTCGTTGATTTCCTTGCGGCCGTCGATGGACAGGACCACATTGGCCATTTCCCGGTTTAAATACTCAATATTTTCATCGTTCAGCAAAAGGCCGTTGGTCGTCATGGTGAAGCGGAAATTCTTTCCGTAGGCTTTCTCCCGTTCTCTGCCGTAGCTGACCAGCTCTTTTACCACATCGAAATTCATCATGGGTTCGCCGCCGAAAAAGTCGACTTCTAAATTGCGGCGGTTTCCGGAGTTTTCCAAAAGAAAATCCAAGGCTTTTTTCCCGGTCTCGAGATCCATGACCATGCGCTCGCCGTGGAAATCCCCCTGAGAGGCGAAACAGTAGGCGCAGCGCAAATTACAGTCGTGGGAGACGTGAAGGCACATGGCTTTAATGTGGCAATCCGGATTAAAGCCGCTTAAATCCACCGGCGTGTCCTCAGAATAGAGCAGGCCCTCTTCAATAAGGTAATCCAGCTCATCGTAGCCCTGTGCCACCTCACGGGGATCGTAGCGACCTGTGTATTTTTCCACCATGGCCTCTTTCGACAAATCCAACATGTCTGCGGCCATGTCGAAAATCATGGGATCCACCACGTGCACCGCGCCCGATGCCACGTCCAGTAATATATGCTTGCCATTTCCTTGAAAACGATGAATTTTACGCACAAATTTCCCCTTCTAAAAGAAAAAGGTGTGGGAATCCCACAACCTTATCTATCCTTATTTTCGCACTTTTGATTGCCGACGGTACAAGAGGTCTTGCAGGCCGATTGGCAAGAGGTTTGACATTCGCCGCAGCCGGCTTTTTCTAAACCTTTACGCAGTGAACGTTTCGTCAGTGTTTTTATGTATTTCATAAAATGCTCCTATTCTTCCTCTTCGTCTTCTTCTTTTTCAGCTTTCCGTCCCGACGGTTTCAAGACATTCTTAACCGCCCATTTCATAATTTCCAGGCGCGTCTTCATGCCCGTGGATTCGATGACGATCACATCGGCCTTCACCTGCACGATCTTTCCGACGATGCCGCCATAGGTATAGATAACGTCGCCGACGGCCAGATTCTCCATCATTTCCGCCGCTTCTTTTTCCTTCTTTTTATTCGGACGAATAATACCGAAGTAAAAGATGGCGATCATTAAAACGACAGAGATAAGTGTAGGGACCATTGAATTTCCCCCACCGATCGCTCCCAGCGGGAAAAGACCATCTCCAAATTCCATACATACCTCCTATCTATTTCTTATTATTATAACCATATTTTCCGTAAAAGTCATCTTTATATTGAAGGAAGTTGTCCTCTTCAATGGACTTTCTTATATTGTCCATGAGATTTAAGAGAAAATACAGATTGTGATAACTGGCCAGGTGCATGCCGAGAATTTCATTGGCTTTAAACAAATGGCGAATATAGGCTCTGGAGTAATTTCGGCAGACGTAGCAGTCGCATTCCTCGTCCAAGGGCCGGAAATCGTGGGCGTATTGGGCGTTTTTTATGACAAGCTTGCCGTGGCTTGTCATGCAAGTGCCCTTTCTCGCGTTACGCGTGGGAAGGACACAGTCCGCCATGTCGATGCCCCTTTCCACGGCCTCAAAGAGAAAATCCGGTGTCCCGACGCCCATAAGGTAGCGGGGCTTGTCTTTCGGCATAAAGTCCGTGGTATGGTCCAGAACGTCGCACATGGTTTCGATGGGCTCGCCGACGGAAAGCCCACCCACGGCGTAGCCGGGAAAATCCATGGCCACCAATTGCTCGGCGCTTCGTCTCCGAAGGTCCTTGTACATGCCCCCTTGGATGATGCCGAAGAGGTTTTGCCCCGGCTTGTCGTCGTGGTAGATCTTGCAGCGCTCGGCCCAGCGACTTGTGCGCTCGGCGGAGTGCATGATGTAATCTCTCGATGCGGGATAGGGCGCGCATTCGTCGAAGGCCATAATAATGTCCGATCCCAAAATGTGCTGGATCTCGATGGATTTTTCCGGAGAGAGGAATTGCTTCGATCCGTCGATGTGGCTGCGGAAAGTGACGCCTTCTTCCGTGATTTTTCGCCTGTGAGATAAACTGAAGACCTGAAAGCCGCCGCTGTCCGTCAAGATCGGGCCGTCCCAATGCATAAATTTATGCAGGCCGCCGGCCTCTTGAATGATCTCCGTGCCCGGGCGCAGGAACAAATGGTAGGTGTTCGACAAAATGATTTGCGCGCGGATTTCACGCAAATCTTCCGGTGTCATGGTCTTAACCGTGGCCTGGGTGCCCACGGGCATAAAGATCGGCGTTTGTATTGTTCCGTGATCGGTTTCGATGATGCCCCGCCGCGCCTTCGTGTTCGAAGATTCATGGGTTAGTGTAAACTTCATGATTCTCTCTTTTCTATAAACATGGCGTCGCCGAAACTGAAAAAGCGGTAGCCTTCTTTCACGGCGTGGCCATAGGCTTTCAGTATGGCGTCTTTTCCGTAAAAAGCCGAGACCAGCATAATCAAGGTGGATTCCGGCAAGTGGAAATTCGTCACGATGGCGTCGACGATCTTAAATTCGTAGCCGGGGTAGATAAAAATCGACGTGTTGTCGGAATCGGCACAGATCTTGCCGTTTTTTTGCATGCAGCTTTCCAAGGTGCGAATGGAGGTGGTGCCCACGGCGATGACTCTGCCGCCGTTTTTCTTGGCGCGATTGATGGCCTCCGCCGCCTTCTCGTCGATTTTGTAATACTCGCTGTGCATTTCGTGGGCTTCCACCTCGTCGGTCTTTACCGGACGGAAGGTTCCGAGGCCCACGTGGAGGGTGATCTCCGCGATTTCCGTGCCCTGTGCGCGAATGGCATCCAAAAGCTCATTTGTGAAATGCAGACCCGCCGTCGGCGCCGCAGCGGAGCCTTCGTATTTGGCGTAGACCGTTTGGTAACGATCCTTGTCCTTTAATTTTTCGTGAATGTAGGGCGGCAGGGGCATTTCCCCGAGGCGTTCCAAAATTTCAATGAACACGCCTTGGAAGGAGAATCGAATGTGGCGCAAGCCGTCTTCCGTCACCGCTTCCACTTTTCCCGTGAGGCCCTCGCCGAATTCGATGGTGCCGCTGACTTTCATCTTTTTGCCCGGGCGCACCATGCACTGCCAAAGATCCTTTTCGATTTCTTTTACGAGAAGCACTTCGATATGCTCCTCTTTTCCCGGACGATGGCCGTAGATCCTGGCGGGAAGAACTTTCGTATTATTGATCACCAGCACATCTTCGGGGCGAATGAATCGAAGGATGTCTTTAAAGGTTAAATCTTCCACTTCGCCATTTGCCATGGCGTGCAAGAGCCTGGATTCGTCGCGCTTATCCGCCGGGTGTTGGGCGATTAATTCTTCGGGAAGATCGTAGTAAAACTCGCTTGTTTTCATGCTGTCCTTTCTATCGTAATTCCGTGCCGGGATAGTAAAAGCTCAAAATCGCTCTGTAATCCTTGCCGGCCTTGGCCATTTCAATGGCGCCGTATTGGCTGAGGCCCACGCCGTGGCCGTAGCCTGTGCCCTTTAATGTAATCGAGCCTCGAATGGGCATGACATCGTTATACGTCGCCGTTTGTGCACTTGCGCTCTCCAAGCCATTGGCGCGGATCACCGAATCGGCGTTACCTGTGCGGATGCCTGCGGCGGAAATAATTCGGACCTTTGCATAGGGCCTGATTCCCGTCGAGGTGATCACCGTCAACGGTTTTTCAACCCCGCGGGACCTCGCTTCCGTGCCAAAGTTTGCGCTCTTTACCTTAATGGGGCCTAATTTCATGCGGAATTGATTGCCCGTCACGACTTCTCGTCCCGAGGTACCCACCACGGCCATGGATTTAATGCGCCCTGTGGAGGAGCGCTCCGAGACTTCCAAAGAAGTAGGTTCTCCCACAGAGGGAAAGGCCCGGCGAATGTCGGCGGATGAGAGCGTCGCCTCCCAAGTGGCGTGGCGCGTATTCAGGGAATAAGGATCTTTTATAGCCTTTAAGTAAGGAGAGGGATTGCCGCCCCATACTTCTTCGATGGCTTCCGTTTCGCCGCCGCTGGTGGCGTGAAAAATCGTATTGGCCACTTCGCCTTGGTAGTAAAGAATTTGGTCCTTGGTCTCCGCCACGGCCCGGTCGGTCATGGGCGACTCGACGCTCATGCCTGCGTAAGCTTGGGAGGCGCTGGAATCGTCTAAATTATAGCCGTACTTGGCAAATTTGTTCCAGTTGGCGTAGGCAAAGCTTCTGGAGACTACGGCCTGAACCTTTAATGCTTCGATGGGCGTGGTGGTGCCGATTTCTTTCGGCAAGACGCCGCGAATGTAGTCGTCTACATCGACGATGTTCACCGATTTCAACTGACCGCCCGACTTCACAAAGCGCACACTTCCCCGGTAGGGCTTCCCGCCGATTGAAATGTAGCCGGCGGTGGAAGAAAATACATCGGTCTCCGATACATTGGATGCCGTGGCATTAAAGCTGCTTCCCACGGGGCTGCCGTTTTTCATTAAACCGCCGTCGGTAGAAAGAGTGATGGAAGAGGAAGTGGGGCCTACTTTAACGTGAATGGGCTCCGATTGCGCGAACACCGGCGCGCCCATTACGAGTACGGCGACAAAGGCCAGTAAACTAAGTAATTTTCTCATGACTCGTCCTTTCTGTAAGGAATGCCTAAATGATCGTAGGCCCGTTTCGTGGCCATGCGGCCCCGAGGCGTTCGTTGAATAAAATTTATTTGAAGCAAATAGGGCTCGTAGACGTCTTCGATGGTAATGCGCTCCTCGCCGATGGTGGCGGCAATGGTGTCGATCCCCACAGGCCGACCTTCGTAGTCTAAGATCATGGTCCTCAAGATTTTTCGGTCCAAATCATCCAGTCCGTAATCGTCCACGTCTAAAAGCCGCAGGCCTTCTTTCGCCACATCCTCGTCGATTAATCCGTTTCGCTTCACTTCCGCAAAATCGCGAATCCGCTTCAACAGGCGATTGGCGATTCGAGGCGTGCCTCTGCTCCTTTTAGCGATTTCCATGGCGCCGGAGGTGCTCAAAGGAATATTTAAAATCTCCGATGAGCGCAGTAAAATGGTCTTTAAGCTCTCCACGTCGTAAAGCTCAAGGTTTAAGAGCACGCCGAAGCGGTCCCTTAAAGGCGAAGCCAGCTGACCGGAGCGGGTGGTGGCGCCGATTAATGTAAAGTGATTGAGGTCCAGACGCAGGGACCTCGCCGAAGGGCCCTTGCCCACGATGATATCCAAGGCAAAGTCTTCCATTGCCGGGTAGAGAATTTCTTCCACGGTGCGGGGAATGCGGTGGATTTCGTCGATAAAGAGCACGTCGTTTTCATCTAAATTGGTCAAAATACTGGCCAAATCTCCCGGCCGCTCGATGGCAGGCCCCGAAGTCACCCGCATGTTGACGTGCATTTCGTTGGCGATAATATTGGCCAGGGTGGTCTTGCCGAGCCCCGGCGGTCCGCTCAACAGGGCGTGGTCCAGGGATTCGTCGCGGCGCCTGGCCGCCTCAATGAAAATTTCCAGCTTTTCCTTCGCCTTGTCCTGGCCGATGTATTCCGAAAGAAATTTCGGACGAAGGGCCGTTTCCAGGCGTTCTTCCTGAGGCAACACGGTTTTTGAAACTAATCGTTCCTCTTCCATAGGCCCTCCTTACCCCTTCATGGCGAGACGCCTAAGCGCCGCTTTTAACAAAACTTCCACATCGTCGCTATCGATGCCTTGAATCGCCGCCTTCGCTTCATTGGTGGCGTAGCCGAGCCCTTCAAGGGCGTCCATGGCCTCTTGCACGGCACCCTGCGCAGAAACGGGCGCAATATCACCTCGAGGCGCCGCCACGCTCAGCCCCTTCACTTTGTCTTTAAGCTCCAAGAGCAAACGCTCCGCCGTCTTCTTTCCGATGCCCGGCGCTTCCGTTAATGATTTCGCGTCGCCGTTTTGAATGAAATAAATCACATCGTCGGCGGAAAATCGACCGAAAATACCCATGGCCACTTTCGGGCCCACGCCGGTGACGCCGATTAACAGGAGAAACAATTCCCTGTCCTTCTCGTCTAAAAAGCCGAAGAGGGAAAATCCGTCGTCTTTTACTTGCAGATACGTATAAATCGTCGCGCGATCCCCTTCGTCGATTCGTCCGAGATCGGATCCGGGGAGATAGACCAAAAGGCCGAATCCTCCCGTTTCCACGACGACGCTATCTAATTTCTTTTCTAAAATCATGCCGCCTATGCGATCGATCATATGCCACCTACTTCAATTCAAAATGTGCTTTGCTCTTCGCCGAATGGATATGGGTGATGGCGATGGCCAACCCGTCGGCGGCATCGTCGGGCTTGGGAATGTCTTTTAAATGCAAAAACATCTTCACCATTTCCTGTACCTGATGCTTCTCCGCCCGCCCGTAACCGACCACGGCCTGCTTAATCTGAAGGGGCGTGTACTCGTAAATCGGCAGGCCCATTTCCATGCAAGTCAATATTTCCACGCCCCGGGCCTGAGCCACGGAAATGGCCGTGGTAATATTCTTATTAAAAAACAGCTCCTCCATGGCCACCTCGTCGGGGCAGGTATCTTCGATGATTTTTTTCAGTTCCACGTGAAGCTGAAACAGGCGTTTCGGATAATCCGTCTTGCTTGCCGTTTCAATGGTGCCGTACTCCACGGCACAGAGGCGATTGCCCTCCACGTCGATAATACCATAGCCCATGGTGGCGAGGCCCGGATCGATTCCCAAAACTCTCATAAAACTCCTTAAAAAAAGGGCCCCTCAGAGCCCTTCGATTACGGACGATATCTTCTTAAAACCGAATCGTTGATGCCGCACCAGTAGGCCGACAAATAGATTCTGAGTCCGTCTCGGTATAAAAAATTCTTTAATTTGCGATTTAAACCGACCAGCTCTTCCCGGGTCAATACGTAGTCCGACTCGCGATACAACTTTTTCGGGCTTTGAAAATCCATTTGCAATTGCCGGTCCACATAGTGGTTTAGGGTCAACACTTTGCGTTTTAGTACCGCTTTCGAAAACCGACGGGCCTGTTCCTGAATGGGCGCGCCGCCTCCGATGGAGCACATGTGCCGATTAATGGCCTCCTTGCGGAAGCGCCGCACATCCTCAAATTCCACATCGTAGTGGAACAGCACCTTTCGCTCAAAGAGATGGCACAGGTCGATGTGCCTGAGGGCGATGACCTCCAGTTCGTTGGCCTCCGATGCCGCACTGTAACCGCATTTGTAGCCGGCCAAATACATGACGAGCTCAAAACGATTAATGTCGTCGTAAATCGCGTCGGTCAGGCTGTTTGCAAAGAGGGCGCGATTTTCTTTACGCCGCAGAAAGGACAAAATATCCTTCTTAAGATTTTTCATCGAGACGTAGGAAGGAAAGATGTTGTGGATCTTCTCTTCCAGGTCATACAAATTTAAAAGGAGTTGCATGGCCGAGCTGTCCGCTCCATACAAAAACTTCTGTGTGAGCTTCGCTTTCATGTCGACGAAATTTAACGTCTTGTCATTCAGTTGCGCGTTTTGTACGGACATGCCTTTCCTCCTTATTGTGCTTTATTTTATCATAAAGCACGAGAGAATTCACGGCCTTTTAAAGCACATCTTCTCCCCGGAGTTTCGATTCCAGGAGAAAATCCTCGGGCCATACGGACGCTTGCACCTCGGCGATGGACTTCTTTTCCAAAAAGAACATGCAGATTCGCGATTGACCGATGCCGCCGCCCACGGTATAGGGGAGCTCCCCGTCCAAGAGATCCTTGTGGTACTTCATCTTCAGGCGATCCGTTTCGCCGGCCACTTCCAATTGGCGCATTAAGCTTTCTTCGTCCACGCGAATGCCCATGGAGGAAAGCTCGATCACCGAATCCGTCGTGGGATTGTAGAATAAAATGTCCCCGTTTAAATCCCAATCGTCGTAGTCCGGGCTACGGCCGTCGTGGGGTGCGCCGCCTGCAAGTTCTTTTCCGATGCCTTGTAAAAACACCGCTTTTTTCTCGCGGCAAATAGCGTACTCCCGGTCCTTCGGGCTCAGATCCGGATACTTGTCCTCCAATTCCTGTGCCGTCATAAAGTAAATGGATGAGGGCAATTTTCTCGAGAGAATATTGGGGTAGACGCTGTTAATGTAGGTCTCCGTGCGTAGAAAAACCGAATAGATTTCCGAAACGATAAAATGCAAATAGGCGTCGGTGCGATCTTCCTTGCGGATCACTTTTTCCCAATCCCATTGGTCGACGTAAATGGAATGGATGGCGTCCAGCTCTTCGTCGGGGCGTATGGCGTTCATGTCCGTATAGAGGCCTTCGTAATAGTCGAAGCCGTAGGCCTTCAGGGCGTTGCGCTTCCATTTCGCCAAGGACTGCACGATTTCCACGTCGATGTCGTATTTGCGCAGTTTGAACGATACGGCCTTTTCCACGCCGCTTAAATTGTCGTTTAAGCCCGTTTCCGGACGCACAAACAAAGGCGCCGAGACGCGGGTCAAGTTTAATGTATTCGCCAAATCCCTCTCAAAATAGTCTTTTAAACTTTTAATGGCGATTTGCGTTTCTTTGATTGTAAATTTTGTCGCTTCAGAATTGTTTCTCATCTTTTCTCCTTCAATACAAAAAGCGAATTCTTCATCAAACGGACGAAAAATTCGCTATGCCACCTGTTCGAGTACTTCATACTCTATTACAAAATAACGGGTAAAACCGTCTGCCCTTTTGAGAGCAGAGCCTCCGAGATGTTTTCCGCAGGGACCTATAAGCATCTTTCACCGACATGCCTCGCTGAATATAAGCCGTCCTACTTCCCTTCTCTTCAAAGGTTATGCCATTTGAACTTGTCCGGCCTTCTGATAGCTTAAGGCCGCTTCGCAAACTACATTTGATATAAACACATTGACGATATAGGCGAAATTCGCATCGTTTCTGAATGTGATGGTTTCTTTTTTATAAAGCTCGATCAAGGCCGCGATCTGCTCTTTTACATAGACGCGAAGATCATCCTTGTCGCCTTGGAAGCTGCCCATTTCCATGTTGGAAATAGAGTCCCGATCGACGCCGTGTTTTTTTACGTGGCGGTTCAGATCTTTTTCGTAAAGCATATGGGATTTCATATCTTTCATGGAAGTGCAGCGAATGCGGCGAGCATGGGGATGGGTCATGTAGTCGCACAGATAGTGGCTGATGACGCCGATCTTGTAGCTGACAGGAAGATTTAATAAACCTTTCCACGCCGTGTCATTGGCCAGCTCCGACATATAGGGAACCAAGGCCACAATTTTTTCGACGACGTAATCGATGCTTTCATCATAGTAATGGGGAATAAATTTATACTTGGGATACACATCCGGCGCAATGGATCCGCGCAACATTTTCGATTCATCCAAAATAATGCCGTAATCCTCTATGATGCGATCTCGCACCTCACCGGCGATAATGCGATGTGTTTCAGGTACCATGAACACTCCTTTGTCTTTATTCCGTCTTCCTCTGCCATTATATCAAAATTTCCGAAATATGCAATTTCTATTGATAGGGATAGCGGTATTTACTGAATTGATCCGCCATGGCACCCCACACATCGGGTGTCTCGAATCCGAGACGCCAGGAAGAAATCCCCGCCAAATTGTATTTGCGCATCAAAGACACCTTCCAGCTGACGGATTCCGCGTTTTCGATCCAAATCTTTTCGCTCTTTCCGTTCACGCTCTGCTCGATGGTGTACTGCTTCGCCTCATCGTCCCACGTAGGATTTAAACCATGGGCCGTGACGTAATCGGCTGTGGTTTTCATGCCCACGGCACTGGATGTAAGCCCCTTATCTCCTTCTTTCCACAGACGGGCATAGAAGGGAACGGAGAGAATGAATTTTTCCGGCGGAATATCTTTTAGGCTGAGATTGATATTGCCTTCCACCCATTTGTATTCTGCGACGGATCCGGCTTTTTCGGAGCTTCCCCAGTGTTGGTCGTAAGCCATTAAGACCACGTAGTCGCAGATCTCGGCCAAGGCCTTTCTGTCATAAAGCTCGTTTTCCACATTTTTTGAAATTTGCGGCGTGACACAGACAGAAACCAAAAGGTTTGCCGCCCGGGCCTCTTCGGCCACTTCTCTGACAAAGGTTGTTAAGGCATCGCGATCTTCCACTTTGATGTTTTCAAAGTCGATGTTAATGCCCTTCATGCCGTAGGCTTTTGCAAAATTGATATAGGTGGATACAGCCCTTTTCCGCGCCTCTTCATTTTGCAGGAATTGATGGGTCAGCTCGGGATCGAAACTGTTGTCCAGATAGGCCCAGGTGGCCACGCCTAATTTGGCGTAATTTTCGACGTAGCGAATATCGCCGCGGTCGCGAATGTCTCCTTGGGCATTTTCCACGGAAAACCACGTGGGAATCACCACGTCCAAACCGTCGATTTTCTTGATACCCGCAATGACTTCGTCCTTCACTTGGGCGTAGGTGTAATCGTAGGTAATATTCAGAGGCTTTTTAACGGCTGATTGCAGCACGAGGCCGCTGTCCGCCGTGTATTCGCCGCCGTCGAGGGTTTCAACCTGCAAATTATCTTCGCGAATCCACCCAAGGTAGCCGTCTTGTTCTCTGACGCGATACCAATCGCCTTTTTTGCCGTAAACCCTAAGCTTGGCATCGGCCTTCAAGGTGGCGACAATGGGCGAATCCGTGGTGCCGGATTCACGTAAATTCACGCCGTCTCCAGCCAGTGTGCCGACCGCGTGTTTTTTCATGCGATTGTCCATGACCAGGACATTTTTGTCCTTTTCGTAATTCATGGCAATGGGATAATCGTGAACGAAGGCTTCCACCGGAATAAAGATTTGATCGTCCTTTTTCACGAGGGGATCTCTTAAGCCGATTTTGCCGCCGTTTACCGTGGCTTCCTTGCTGTCTAAAGGCAAGACTTTTTCGCCGCTCTTGTTGTTGAAGACGACGGCAGCTTTTGCTTCGTCGTAGTGTGCCGTATCGTCCAGGTATTTTTGCACGCCTTCAAGGGACATGTAGTACTGACCGTCTTCGCGCATGGAAAATTTTGCCGGCACGAGTTGATCTTCGTAGATAATGTGGAAGGTTTTGTACGTTTCAGAGTATTGATTGTTGCCGCCCGCTTTATTTAAAACGGTGTAGCCGCCAAATAATACGCCGGCAAGAACCAATAGCAATATAAGTAGTTTTTTCATGGTACCTGCTACTTTCTTAAACAGGAAAAGATTTTAAAAGAATAGGCACTGCAAAAGCAATGCCTAAACAATTAAAACTTCTTTTCTTTAACTTTGGCCGCTTTACCTTGGCGATCGCGTAAGTAGTAAAGTTTTGCACGACGAACTTTACCGCGCTTTAATACCTTGATTTCGGCGATTCTCGGAGAGTGTACCGGGAATGTTCTTTCGACGCCGACACCATAGGAAAGACGTCTGACGGTAAAGGTTTCGTTAATGCCGCCGCCTTGACGTTTGATAACGGTGCCTTCGAAGGCTTGGATTCTTTCTCTGGAACCTTCGATGATGCGGTAGTTTACTTGTACGGTGTCGCCTGCTTTAAATTCAGGCACATTGTCTTTTAATTGCGCTTGTTCAATGGATTTAATGATGTCCATGCTTTTCCCCCTCTTGTTTTTCTTTAAGAGCTTTTATGAAACTCTTGTCCGTCTCCGAAAGCGCCGCTGTCTCTAACAGATCGGGCCTACGTTCGTAGGTCACTTTCAGAGCTTCTCTTCTTCTATATTCTTCGATCTTTCGGTGATTGCCGCTCATAAGCACGTCGGGTACGCAGTAGCCCCTGAAATTATAGGGCCTGGTGTAGTGCCCGTGTTCCAAAAGGCCTTGGCTGTGGGATTCTTCCACGGCCGAATCTTCGTTACTAAGGACGCCCGGAACCAGTCGACTGACGCCGTCGATTAAGACCATGCTCCCCAGCTCCCCGCCGGAAAGGACGTAATCACCGATGGAAATCTCTTCGTCGATGTAGTGATCCAACACCCGCTGATCGATGCCTTCGTAATGGCCGTTGACCAAAACGAGGTGCTCTTTCTTTGCCAGTTCTTCCAGCTTCGATTGCGTCAAGACCTTGCCTCGCGGCGATAAATGGATGACGTGACCGTCCCAACCGCGTTTTTTTAATATGGCATCGGCAACCGGCTGAGCCTGTAAAACCATGCCCGGTCCGCCGCCGTAGCTGTAATCGTCCACATTGTTGTGTTTGTCCGTGGTGTAATCCCGGATATTGACGCAGTCCAGGCGAATCAAGCCCTTATCCACGGCTCGCCCGATGACGGAATAACCCTTCATGGATTCCACGAATTCCGGAAATAAAGTCAGTACGGTAAATCTCATGGAAGCATCCCCTCGATGGGCTCGACGACGATGCCGCCCGTATCGACCGAACGAACAAAGGCTTTGACAAACGGGATAAGCACCTCGCCTTTTTCCGTGTCGATCACTAAAATATCGTTGCCGTGTTGGGTCATCACATCGGTAAGTTTGCCGATTACATCGCCTGAGGGCGTCGATACGGTCAGGCCGATTAAGTCGTCGATAAAAAACTGGTCTTTTTCAAGGGGCTTGCGATCGTCGAAAGGAATGAATAATTTCTTTTTCAAAATTCCTTCCGCCGCGTTTCGCGTATCCACACCCTGAATTTTTACAAGGGCCATGTTTTTTTGAACCGACGCCGACTCGACGGCCCGAAGCTCGTCGTCCCCTTCGATGTAGACGCGCTGAATCGTGTGGAATCGATCCGGCGAATCCGTATAGGGATAGACCTTCACCATGCCGCGAATGCCGTGGGCCGATGTGATTAATCCGACGAGGACTTTATCCTTCTTTGGCATCGAAATCCACCGAGACCATTACTTGTTCTTTCGTTCCCACCGCTTTGGCGATGCTGCGAATGGAGCGGGCGATCTTTCCTTGACGTCCGATGACGCGCCCCATGTCGTCGGGATTCAGATACACTTGGATGTGGACCTCGTCGCCGTCTCTGGTTTCGATCACTTCGACGGACTCGGGATCCATGACGAGCTTCGAGACGATGTAGTGAATTAACGCTTCCATGGTCTCACCTCCTGGTTCGAACCTTATGCTTCTTCAGCAACTTCTTCCGCTTCAGCTTCTTCTGCGACTTCTTCTTCGCCTTCAGCTTCTTCCGCTTCAGCTTCGGCAGCTTCTGCTTCAGCTTCAGCTGCGGCTGCGGCTTTGGCTTCTTCCGCTTCTTTGGCTTTCTTTTCTTTTGCTTCTTCGTCTAAGCGATCCAATTCAGCTTCTCTTTCGGCCCGTGCCTTGCGTTCGGCGGCCATTTTTTCTTCGCGTTTTGCCTTTTGTACGTCGGTGTTATCGAAGTTGCCCGTTGCTTCGTAAACGGCATTTTCCTTGAAGAGACGTTCGACGGTATCCGTGGGTTTTGCGCCGTTTTTAATCCAGCTGTTTGCCTTGTCGGCATCGACGCGCAAAATCTTCGGTTCCGTTAAGGGGTTGTAATAACCGATTTCTTCAATGAAACGACCGTCTCTCGGTTTTCTGGAATCTGCTACTACGATTCTGTAAAAGGGATTCTTCTTGGAACCCATTCTCTTTAATCTGATTTTTACTGCCATTATATCCTCCCATATTTCTCATTTAAAACGGAAAAGGCATCTTCATTTTGCGTTTGCCCTTTCCTCCATTCATCGCGCCGAGCTTTTTCATCATTTTTCGCAATTCTTTAAATTGCTTTAACAGCCCGTTCACCTGTCTTACATCGGTACCCGATCCTTGGGCAATGCGCTTTTTCCTCGAACTGTCGATGATCTCCGGGTGGGTTCGCTCTTTTTTCGTCATGGATTGAATGATCGCCTCCACGCGAGCGAATTCCTTCTCGTCGATCTTTAAATTTTTCATGGCCTTGTTGTTCATGCCGGGAAGCATGCCCAACAAGTCTTCCAGCGGACCTAAATTTCGCATCTGCTGCATCTGGTCCAGAAAGTCGTCGAAGGTGAAGGTTTGGGAACGAATTTTTTCTTCCAATTCCTTGGCTTTCTTCTCGTCCACAAATTCTTCGGCCTTTTCGATAAGGCCCACCACGTCGCCCATGCCCAAAATGCGCTTCGCCATGCGATCCGGGTGGAATACTTCCAGTGCGTCCAGTTTTTCGCCTAAGGCGATAAACTTAATGGGCACGTCCGTTACCGAACGAATGGAAAGTGCCGCACCGCCTCGGGCGTCGCCGTCCAACTTCGTGAGGACAACGCCTGTTATGGACAGGGCATCGTTAAATGCCTGAGCCACTTTCACCGCATCTTGACCGGTCATGGCATCTAAAACCAAGAGGATTTCCGTCGGCGCCGTGGCCTCTTTTATCCCTTTGATTTCATCCATTAGGGCCTCATCCACGTGGAGGCGGCCCGCCGTGTCGATGATGACCACGTCGTTGCCGTTGGCCTTGGCGTGCTCGACACCGCGCCGTGCAATGGCCACGGGATCTTCGTCGGTTCCCTGAGCGAAGACGGGAACCTGAACTTGCGATGCCAATACTTCCAACTGCTTAATGGCCGCCGGGCGGTAGACGTCGCAGGCCACGAGCAGCGGCCGCTTGTTTTGCTTCTTCAATAAGCGCGCCAGCTTCGCCGTGGTGGTGGTCTTGCCGGCCCCTTGCAGACCGGTCATTAAGATGACCGTCGGATTTTTGGAAAAATCGATTTTTTCCGCGTTGTCGCCCATTAGGGCCGACAGCTCTTCCATAACGATTTTAATGACCTGTTGGCCCGGCGTCAAACTTTCCATGACGTCGCTGCCCAAGGAGCGTTCTTTTACTTTTTTTACAAAGGATTTGACGACTTTAAAATTGACATCGGCCTCGAGCAGTGCCAATTTAACTTCGCGCATCGCCTCGTCGACATCTTGCTCGGTTACTTTACCTTTGCCGCGCAATTTGCCGATCGTGTCTTGCAATTTATCGCCCAGGGATTCAAATATCATAGTATCCCTCCTTATCTATACGAGTTTCAATCGAATCGATGATTTCATGAAAACGGGCCTCCCGGGAAAAGAGCCTGAGCTCTTCCAGGGATGCGACGATGGCTTCCCCGTCTTCTTTCCATCGCTTCGTTTTTTTGGCGAGCTTCAGGGTCGACTCGTAATTTTTCAGCGCCCCTTCCGCGCGTTTAATGTGCTCGGAAATGGCTTGCTTCGAAATACTCAACAGATCGGAAATCTCGTTTAAGGAGTAGTCCTCCTTATAGTAGAGATCCATCACTTGCCTTTGCCTGTCGCTTAGCAATTCATCGTATAAGTCTAACAAAACATTGACGTGTACTGTCTTATCCATGATCACTCCCATAAAAAAAACAGGGTCAGGTTAATTCCTTGACCCTGTGAATTATACTATCCCTTCGGGATATTGTCAATATTCGATGTGCATAATTTCATCCACGGTTTTGTACCGCATGCCGCCTTTCATATAGACCTTCGGCAACCGTTGTTTGAAGTGGGTTACGAAGGAGGTCGGGATTTCGTTATTGGCTGCGGCGATTTCTTCGATGGTAATTTCTTCGTCGCCTTGTCTACCGATAATAACCACTTCGTCGCCAACTTTGCAGTCAACGCCGGTAACATCCACCATCATTTGGTCCATGCAGATGCGGCCGATTTGCGGGCAGCGCTTGCCGCCGACGAGGACGTCGAATTTTTCAGACATGCTGCGTTCCATGCCGTCGGCATAGCCGATGGGAATGGTGGCGATTTTTGTTTCGCCTTCGGTGACGTAGATTTGACCGTAGCTGACGCCTTCGCCTGCACCGACGGTTTTTACGTGGCCGATTTCAGCCTTTAATTGCGCGACGAAGTGAACGTCGAAGTCTCTTCCGCCGGGATCGCCTTCCGTGGTGCCGTATTGAATAATACCGGGGCGAACATATTCTAAGTCGAATTCTCTGAAGTTCATGAGGGCGTGGGAATTGGATACGTGGCGGTTCAATGTAATACCCCGTTTTCTCAATTTTTGATAGACCCAATCGTAGCGTTCGTATTGTTTTAATGTAAAGTCGCGATCTTCATCGGCCAGGGCGAAGTGGGTGAACATGCCCTTTACTTCGATATTGTCCATGCGAACGATCTTTTCGATGGCATCGACGCTTTCATCGGTGGGTTTGAAACCGATCCGGTTCATGCCCGAGTCGATGGCGATATGCACGCCGGCTTTCTTTCCCAAACGGCCGGCAAGTGCGTTTAATTTTTCGGCGACGTCCAGGCGATACATGGCCATGTCGATGGAGTTTTCAATCATCATGTCGGAAACTTCTTCCGGCGTGTAGCCTAAGACTAAAATATCGACTTTCGGCAGGGCGCGGCGCAGGGCGATCCCTTCGTTTCCGGAAGCGACGGCGAAGTGGGTGACGCCGCATTCTTTCATGGTCTTTGCAATTTCAATGGCACCGAAGGAGTAAGCATCCGCCTTCACAATGGAAATGACTTCAGTCCCTTCCTTTACGTGGCGTTGAATTTCCAGCATGTTTTTCTTTACTTGATCGAGATTAATTTCCAGCCAAGCGGGACGTGTGATTTTCATAATTACCTCCTCCAATCGCGCTTCGGATATAATTTCTTTTCTCTATTATCCGACTTTCTTCAATAAATTGCAAGAGGTAGATGAAAAAACAAATATTATTCCGCGCTAATTAACGCATTTGCAAAATCTTTTCCGGAAAAATCCTGAAGATCCAACATGCCTTCGCCTACGCCGATGAGTTTGATGGGGATATCCAGCTCCTGTACCAAGGGTAGCACCACGCCGCCTTTGGCCGTGCCGTCTAATTTCGTGAGAATTAAACCGCTTAAGTCGGTGACTTCATCGAAGGTCTTCGCCTGGAGAATGGCGTTTTGGCCGGTGGTAGCGTCGAGAACCAAGAGGGATTCTTTCTGCGCATCCGGCGCTTCTTTTTCGATAATTCGGTGAATTTTCTCCAGCTCGTTCATCAAATTCTTTTTGTTGTGAAGACGGCCCGCCGTATCGCAAATTAACACGTCGATGTTTCTGGATTTTTGCGCTTGGATGGCGTCGTATACCACCGCCGCCGGATCGGCCCCTTCTTTGTGACTGATCACCGGCGTGCCGGAGCGCTCGCCCCAGGTTTCGATTTGTTCGATGGCCGCCGCCCGGAAGGTATCCGCCGCAGCGATCAATACGGATTTTTCTTCGCGCTTAAAGCGATAGGCCAATTTCCCGATGGTCGTTGTTTTGCCGACGCCGTTGACGCCGACGATGAGAATGATGGCGGGGGAAGGCTCCACGTGTAAGCGGTTCCGTTCCGGATCCCCTTCCAATATGGCGCGGATCTCTTCCGCCAAAAGGCCCTTCACTTCTTTCGGGTCTTGGATTTGTTTTTCGCGAATGCTTTCTTTAAGGCGGTCGATTAAAGTCATGGTGGTTTCCATGCCCATGTCCGAGGAGATCAGGAGATCTTCCAAATCTTCCATCATTTCGTCGTCGATCTTGACGTAATTGCCTAAAATGTCGTTGATCTTATAGTTCATGTCGTCTCTGGTTTTTTCAAGCCCTTGTTTCAGGCGCTTAAACCAGCCGACTTTCTCCTCAACTTCGTCGGATGCATCTTCTTTCGGATTATCTTCTTCTGTTGCAGGCGCTTCTTCCTCGGCCTCTTCGGAGTTTATTTCAACTGCTTCCGACGTTTCTTCTTCCTCGACTTCTTTTTCGCCGGGGGTTTCTGCTGCCTCCACATGGTCTTCTTCAATTTTCGTTTCAGATTCAGCCGCCGGCGCATCCGCATCGGCCGGGACGATTTCACTTTCTTCGACGGGAATTGAAGTTTCTTCTGTCGAGTCTTCCTCGGCTTGTTCCTCTGCCGGCTCTTCTTCCTCGGGCATTTCCTCTGTCGGTTCTTTTTCCGGTTCGACGTCAGCCTCCGGTTTTGCTGCTTCCTCTTCCGGTTTGGAAAAATCGTAGGCCTTGTGTTTTACGAGATCTGCCGCTTCTTTCTGTTCTTCTTTTTCGTCCGCCGGCACTTCGTCGGCGCTATCCACAGCTTCCTCTTGAGCCTCCTCAGCCTTTTCCGATTCCGCTTTGTCTATGTCCTGTTTTTCTTCCTTCTCCTCATTGGCATCCTGTTTACCGATTTTTCGCTTGATCCACTCCAACATGAGATTCGACCTCCTCTAATTCTAAAAATAACAAACGGGAAATTCCTTTTTCCTCCATGGTGACGCCGTAAATTTCATTGGCCATTTCCATGGTCTGCTTCCTGTGGGTAATCATAATAAATTGCATGTCATCGATTTGTTTCACGTAATTGGAATAGCGGCGAATGTTGGCATCATCCAGGGCCGCGTCGATTTCGTCGACGATGCAAAAGGGCGACTGGCGCATGCGCAACAGGGCGAACAAAAGGGCCACCGCCGTCATGGAGCGCTCGCCGCCGGACAAGAGGGAAAGGGATTGAAGCTTTTTCCCCGGCGGTTGGGCGGAAATTAAGATGCCCGCCTCCAATATATCTCCTTCGTCCCAAGCCAGAGAGGCTTTGCCGCCTTGAAAGAGCTCGCGGAAGATATCGTTGAAGTAGCCGTTGATTAGTATTAAAGCTTCTTCCAATTGCTTGCGCATGTCTTTGTCCAGGCGCTTGATCATTTTTTCCAATTTTTCCTTGGAAAGCACCAAGTCTTCTCGCTGCTCCGACAAAAAGTCGACCCGTTCTTTCCAAAGGCTGTATTGCTCCAGAGCATCGCCGTCCACCGGACCGATTTGCAGAATTTCTTTTTCAATGGCGCCTTCTTTATTCCTGAGCGTCGTGACGGAAAGGTTCAGGAGCGCGTCGATGTCTCCCGGGTCGCTGCTTTGCGCCAGGGCATCAGTGAAGATAATCGCCGCACGATCCGCCTCTTCCAATTGATTTTGTAGGCGGACCAAATCTTTTTCCAGGGCAAAGGCCTGCTCCTTCTTCGCTTCAAGAGCCGATTTCTCTTCCCGAAGCTTTTGCCTTTCGGCGGAGACACGCTCTTTTAATGCCGCGAGGGATTCGCGCAGCACCACCACCCGCTCTTCCATGCGGGCCTCTTTCGGTTGCGCCTCTGCCACAGATGCCTCCAGCTTTTCCGTTTCATCGGCCATGGCACGAGCTTCTCTTTCAGCGGCTTCGAGGCGGGTTTTTGTGCCAGCAGCGTCGCGCTGAATTTGCTCCAGCCGCAGGGATTCTTCTCTGTAAGCGGCGATAATTTTCTGATGCTCGATTTTCGCGCCGTTTATTTCCTCGCGCTTTTCATCCAAGTTGCGGTGCCAACGGTCGCTGTCGTCGTCTCCTTGCGATGTCCACTCTTTCTCCGAAGCTGCAATTTCCGAGAGGGCCTCTTCTTGTTCCTTGCTCTCCGATTCGTCGCGACTCGCGGCCGCCGTTTCCTTTTCAATTTCTGCGTCTAAGGACGCCAGTTGCTCTTCACTGTGCTCCAGGGCGGAGCGCAGGCGATAGAGCTTCTCTTCCGCCTTGCGGCACGCTTCATTCTTTTCCTCGTGGGCTTCGGCCAGCTCTTTTTCTTTATTTTTTAAATCGCCGTAGGCTACAAACAAATGCTCGTATTGTTCCTTCGCCTCGTTTAGCTGCTCGGAAACCGCCACCAGCTCCGAAGCTTTTTTGGCAATTTCGCCGTCTCGCGTATAGAGATCCGTGGATCCGCTTTTCGCCTGGCCGCCGGTAATGGCGCCACCTACCTGAAAGACGTCGCCGCCTTTGGTGACGATGCGGTAGCGGTGCTTTAAATCCTTGGCCAGTTGCTTCGCCTCATCCACCGTCTCCACTAATAGGATGCGGCCCAAGAGAAAATTCGCCACCGGGCGCAGGGAATCCTCGCAGCGGACGCAGTCCGATGCCACGCGGAAGGGAATGGACGTTTGTCGAGAAAGATCAGCGGGGAGTGGGCGTGGCGTCAAGTTGTTTAAGGGAAGGAAGGTGAGTCGACCCATTTTCCGGCTCTTTAGGTAGGAAAGGATCGCGCCGATTCTCCGATCATCTTTTAAGATGATGTTTTGCCCGCCGTAGCCCAGCGCCGTGGATATGGCCACAGCGTCGGCTTCCTCCACATGGAGATGCTCCGCCACCGGCCCGATCACGGAACCAAAGAAGGATTCCGACCAGGCAGCTTTCAGAAACTGCTTGACGCCATGTTGAAAGCCTTCGTGATTATCCCGAAGACGTTCCAAGTATCGCTTTTCGCGCTCGATCCCCTCCATGCCCATGGTCAGGTTTTTTATCTGCCCGTCGATTGCGTCGATTCGGCTTTTCATGTCGACGAGGGAATCGCGGGTTCCCGAAAGTCGGGTTTCTAAATCCGCCGACGCGCCTTTTAATTGCGATTCTTTCTCTTCGTCATCAGAGAGGTTTTTCGCGAGCTCTTCTGTGTCCCGCTCCCATTCCTTCCTTCGATCCTTCAGCTGTGCCAGCCGTTCTGCGCGCTCTTTCAATAAGTAGTCCAAGGCCTGCAGGCGCGATTCCAGGGAGTGACGTCGATCGGCCAATTGATCCAAGGCCTCGCGGCGGGATTTTTCACCTGAATCCACGGCCGCCACCTTTTCCGCGACGCGCTCGTAGTCGGCCTTCATCCCATCGAGATCCGCCGCTTTTTCGTCCATGCGCCCTTTAAGGGCACGCACCTCTTTTTCCTGCTTTTCCGATGCGGCTATAAGGCCTTCCAGTTCCGCACGCAGGGTTTCAGCGGCTGCTTCTCTTTCGGTTTTCGCTTCTTTTAAGTAATTGGTTCGTTCGATTTTTGAACGCAGATCTCCGGAGGCCTGCTCCTTTTTTCGAATAAGGGTCAGGATTTCGTCGTTAAGGGCTCCTTCGCTGTCGCCGTCGGATTCGATCTTTAATTCTTTTTCCCGAATCGCAGCTTCAAGGAGGTGATTCGCCTCTTTCTCTTCCTGCCAGGCGGCCTCCGATTCCTTGTAGCGCGCCCGTATTTTCTCCTGTTTTTCTTTCGCCGAGGCCACTTCCCGCGTGAGGAGCGCATAGCTATACTTTTCCTTTTCCAATTCCAATTCATTGAGGCGCAGGGCCTTCTCCCGCTTCTCTTCCATTTCGCCGGAGCGGCTCTTCAATTCGGAAAAAATATCGTCGATGCGCTCGATATGGTCCGTCGTTTTATTTAAATTCCGAAGGGTTTCCTCCTTGCGTAATTTAAATTTGCTGATTCCAGCCGCTTCTTCGAAGGCATTTCTGCGGTCCTGGGGACGGGTACTTAATATCTCTTCGATTTGGCCTTGGCCGATAAAGGAATAGCCGTTTTTTCCGATGCCCGTGTCGAGAAAAATCTCCCGCACGTCTTTTTGACGCACACGCTTTTTGTTAATGGTGTACTGACTTTCGCCGGAGCGGAAATACTTCCTGGACACGGAGAGCTCTTCGTAGGGCAAATCAAAAAAGCCGTCCTTGTTATCAAATGTGAGAACGACTTCTGCAAAATTCACGCCTTGATGGCGATCGGTGCCGCTGAAAATAACATCTTCCATTTTATTTCCACGGAGTTGTTTGACGCTGGATTCGCCTAAGGCCCACATAATGCCGTCGACGATATTGCTCTTGCCGCTGCCGTTGGGCCCGACAATGGCCGTAATGTCTTCGGAAAATCGGATGCGCGTCCGCTTGGCGAAGGATTTAAAGCCGTAAAGCTCCATTTCAATTAAATGCATGGGTGTATTCCTCTCCGTTGATCTGCAGTTCTTCCCCGACTGAATCGTTACTTCGAAAGGCCACGGGCCCGTAAACGGCCTCGAGGGATTTCCTGCCGTAGCCGAAGGGGCCGACCAGGCGATTAATGGCCCTATGGCTTCCCTCCACCGATTCGACGGTCTTGTACTTTTTAAAAATCGGCGCCAACAGGCGGTAAGACTCTGCGAATTCCCTGAAGTTATCGTGGTAAGGGCCTTTTACATAGGCGCCGCGCTCCATTTGCGGCAGTCCCACGCGTATGACGGGGACCGATGCGGCGTCGTAAATATCCAAAAGATATGCCGCCCGCTCGATGGCCTCTTTTAAGGGCAGGGGATGAAATTTTCCTTCCGCAACCATGTCGTAGAGTTCCGTGTTCTTAAAGACCACCGTGGGATAGATCCGCGCAAAATCCCCGCGCTCTGCGATCCAACGAGCCGTCTTTACATCTTTTTCAAAGGAATCTTCCGGCAGGCCGATCATCTGTTGCAGGCCCACATTAAGTCCCGCAGCTTTTGCCAGGGCGACCGTGCGGTCCATTTCCTCGACGGAAACGCCGCGCTTTGCGGCTTTTAAAACAAAGGGATCCACCGATTGAATGCCGAACTCAATGGTTTTTACGCCGTAAGATTTCAGCCGCGCGAAGTCTTCTTCCCATAATTTCTCCGGCCGCGTCGACAGGCGTATGCCCGAGAGGGCGCCGGAGCTGATAAAAGGCTGTGCGGCCTGAAGAAGCTCGTTTTGTTTCTCCACGGGAAGCATGGTAAATGTGCCGCCGTAAAAGGCCACCTCCGCAGGCGTGTGGGCGCCGTTTTCAAGCCCCCTTGCGATTTGATGAGCTACGTCCTCGCCCGAAACAGTGCTCGCAATGCCGGTGATTTGATTTTGATCGCAGTAAACGCACTTCACCGGGCAACCGGCGAAGGGTATGAAAATGGGAATGATACTACGCTTCGCCATGATCCATCTTTCTCAGCGCTTCGGCGGCAGCGGCGCCCTCGGCGGTCTTCCTGTTGCGTCCCCGACCCGTGGCCACAGCACGGCCTAAGACATAGACCGTGGCTTCAAAGCGGTCTTCATCGCCGATGGCTGACGGATCGATTTCACGGAGATCATAATCCACGCCGTTTTTCCGGTACTTCTTTTGCACCACTTCCTGCAAGAGGGATTTGTAATCCGCCCGCAGATTTCTGCGCCCGCTCAGCAATGTTTTTTCCACAAAGGCGCGGGCCGCATCCAAGCCTCGGTCGCAGTAAATAGCGCCGAGTAGGGATTCGTATAAATCGTCGCTGTGGATGTTGAACTTCTCGTCTTTCTTCAATTCCTCGCCCATCAGCAGGAAAGACCCTAAGTCCAGCGCTTCGGCGGCCGCCTTTAAGGCCGATTCGCATACCAAGTCGGCACGCATCTTCGTCAGCGCACCTTCTTCTTCCTCACAGCGCGAGTACAGATAGTCGCCGACGATAAAATTCAACAAGCTGTCGCCTAAAAATTCCAAGCGCTCGTAGGACGGAGTGTTTCTCTCTTTGCTGTACGTCTTGTGCGAAAAAGCCTCGATTAACAGGGCCGGATCCTTAAATCGAATGCCGATCCGCGCCTCCAATTCGTGAAAGGACGTCAATCCAGATCAAACTCTTCCAGTAAGTCCAACACATCGCCGATGCTGCGGACTTTCTCCAGGCGATCCTCGTCGATTTCGATGTCGAATTCATCTTCCACGCTCATAATCAACTCCACCAACTCGATGGAGTCCATGTTTAAATCGTCGATAAAATCCATGGAAGGGTCCAACTCATCTACGGAACGGTTCACCTGTTCGGCGATAATTTCTAAAATTCTTTCTCTCATTGTCCTGCTCCTTCTCTATGTTCTTCTCCTCGTACCATGCGAACCAATGCCTCCGTCGCCGATAAAATGGCCTCGGAATTGGATGCGCCGTGGGCTTTAAATACAGGTTTTTCCAGCCCGAGTAAAGGCACGCCGCCGTAACGGCTGTAATCAAGATCCCCTAAGATGCTCCCCGCCAGCATCTTTAGTTCGCCGGCCTTCTCGCTCCCTTTGGCAGCCGATGCCACGCCGCGTTGAATGTATCCCACCGTACCTTCGATGGTCTTCAGTAAAATATTTCCGGCGAAGCCGTCGGTGACGATGACGTTCACATTGTTAAAGAGAACATCCCTCGCCTCGATGTTTCCGGCGAAGTGCTCGATGCCGTCGGCCATGAGCTCGTAGGCCGCCTTGACCTGTTGATTGCCCTTGCCTTCTTCCGTGCCCACGTTTAGCAGGGCCACCGTCGGCACTTCCACGCCTTCTACATCGCGCAGGTAATTTTGGCCCATTTCGGCGAAACTTAAAAGCATTTCAGGGGAAGCGTCCATATTGGCGCCCACATCTAAAATTAATTTCTTTTGGCCGCTGATTTCCAAATAAACCGGAAGCGCGGCCCGTTCAACGCCTTCTTTTCGCTTCACGATAAACATGCCGCCGGCCAACAAAGCGCCGGTGCTTCCCGCGCTGATCATGCCGTCGACTTTTCCTTCTTTTAAGGCGCCGAGACCCATGACAATGGCGCTGTCCTTCTTTTTCCGAATGGCAAGGGCCGGGCTGTCTTCCTGAGTAATGGCCGAGGCGCAGTGAACGATGTGGGCTTCATCCACGCCATCTATGGCTTTTAGAAGCGCCGCGTCGCCGAAAAAGATCGGCTCGATGCCCAAGGCCTCTTTCGCCTTCAGGGCCCCTTCGACAATCGCCTGAGGCGCGTGATCCCCGCCCTGGCAATCAAAAGCTATTTTCATGTGCGTTCTCCTTCTATATAAACCGGAAAAAAATTCTACTCTTCGATCCAACCTATTGTAATATAAACCCTTCCCGTCATTCAACTATTTGGCCAAAGACGAGGAGTTTTCTGCAAAAAAATAACCTTACAACTCTGAAAGCTGTAAGGTTAAACACGTCAATGCGATCCCGCCACCGAGAAATACGCTCGGTATAGGGAGTCTACATGGTGCGGGAAAGAGGACTTGAACCCCCACGTCGTTGACACTAGATCCTAAGTCTAGCGCGTCTGCCAATTCCGCCATTCCCGCGTACTCGCGATGCGAGTTGAAATCCCGAAGGATTATGGGGTGGATAGTGGGAATCGAACCCACGATCTCCAGGACCACAATCTGGCGCCTTAACCGACTAGGCCATACCCACCACAAAATTTGACGATGGATATATATTAACATCATTTAATACCCATGTCAAATGTTTTTTAGCTTTTTAATGATTCCACAAAGGCGCGTAGGGCGCGACCGCGGTGACTGACGGCATTTTTCTCGTCGTCGGTCATTTCGGCGAAGGTTTTGTCATAGCCTTCGGGAACGAAGAGCGGATCGTAGCCGAATCCTCCCACACCGCGAGGCGATTCGGTTATGTGTCCGGGACAGATTCCTTCCACCGTGTAGATCTCATTCCCTCGCTTCACGGCGATGACCGTTTTAAAATAGGCGCTGCGATCGTCTTTTCCTTCCATCTCCCGCAAGAGTTTCTCGCGATTTTTTTCGTCGTTTCCCTCTTCGCCGGCGTAGCGGGCGGAAAAGACGCCGGGACGTCCCTGAAGGGCGTTGACAAACAAGCCCGTGTCGTCGCCAATGACGATTTCACCTTCGAGTGGTTTGATTTTTATCATGGCATTGGCTTTTAGGGTATCGCCGTCTTCCACGGGATGAATGTCGCCGTAGCCGGCCTCGGTTTTCGATAGCACGCGGAATTTCCCATCGACTAATTCGCGAATTTCTTTTAGCTTGTGTTCGTTATCTGTGGAAAGGATGATGTTCATGGTTTCTCCTTTAAAAAAGGAAGGCTCCCGCCTTCCTTACATGTATTTACGATTGTAATTTTCGATTCCCTTCACGATGCCATTGGCCAATTTGTCCAAATAGCTGTCGCTTTTTATTTGTTCGAGCTCGCTGGGATTGGACATAAACCCGCCTTCTATTAAGCAGGCCGTCATATTCGTGCGACGAAGCACGGCCAGTTCGGGCCGATTTTTGATACCGCGACTGTTTGCGCCGGTTTCCTTCAGCAAGGCGTTTAAAATTTCCCGGGCAAGTTTCGTTTGATCGCCACAATCTTTTTTCAACTCGACATCATTTTCCGATGCATAAAGCACTTCGATGCCATAGGCCGAAGAGCTGCCTGCAGAGTTAAAGTGCATACTTACGAAAAGATCCGCATTGTTACGATTAGCAATATCCGCCCGCTCACTTAATGCAATAAACTCGTCGGTAGTGCGGGTCATAATGACATTATAACCTTTCGCTCTCAGCATGGATTCCACCCTGGGTGCCAAGCGTAGCGTCAAGGATTTTTCCGTGGTCTTATCTTCGGCGACGGCACCGGAATCTTTACCGCCGTGACCGGGGTCTAAAACGATGGTCAAATTTTTCTTTTGACCCGGCTCCATGGGTTGGGGCTTCGCATCGTTTACTTCCGGCTCTTTCGGCAGAGGCATGGGCTCTTTCGTTTTTTCAACGGGGGCTTTCGTCTCTTGGACCGGTTTCGCTTCATTCTGTTGTTGCGGCGCTTGTACGACGCCGTTGTCGATCATCGCCAAGCGTTTATTTTGATCCCAATCGACGCTGAATCCCAGAGACTCCGACAAGAAACGCAGAGGCACCATGGTCTTGCATTCATTGTTTTGGGCCGTGTACTGGGTCAGTTTCGGCACCGACGCGTCGTCGATGCGCATTTTCTTTCCGTTGACGTAGACGACGGAGCTGTTGATCTTCAACTTCACGTCTTTGTCCATCATGGAAATGCTCACCGATTTGGTTTTTTGATTCCATTTAACATTGGCTCCCATAAGTTCCGTGAGCTCGCGAATGGGAACGAAGGTGCGGCCGTTGTCTACATAAGGTTTATATTCACTGTATAGGTCAAAGCCGTTTACCTTGACATTGGCGACGCTGACCTTTCGATTGTTGCCATTGGTTTTAACACGCATGGTTGCGCCAGCCGCTTCCGAAAATCCTGAAAAGATTAACATAAACGCGAAGCAAAGGGCGAAACTTCTTAGAAATCGTTTCAAGGGAACCTCCTTCAAATTGGTAACACTTTGTCACTAATTATTATGGTTCCCTCGCCTTTAAATGTCAAATAGTCCGTCGCTTTTGTAACTTTACTGTAATCTAACTAAAGCCGTGTAGAGGGCGTCGGGGCCGGGGGAGGCGATTTCTTGTTCCGAGCCGTCTTTCATTTTGTAGACGACGCGGTTTTCATCGGTCACTTCACCGATTTTCGTAAATAAGATGCCCCGATCGGTTAATTTCTTTTGCATGGGTTCAAAATCATCTTTATCCAATACAACCAACATGGAGCCACTGGAAATAAGGCGGTACAAATCCACCTCGGCCTTTTCCGCCACGGCTTTTGTGGATTCCAATACGGGAATCGCCTCTTTGTCGATGGCCACGCCCACTTTTAGCGCCTGTGCCATTTCCCAAATGGCGCCTTCCACGCCGCCTTCGGTGACATCGTGCATGGCGCGAATGCGAAAATCTCCGGCTACCTCGCCTTCCGTTTGGACGCTGAGGGCATCGATCAGTCCACGGCCTTCCCGAAGCAGTTCCTCGCCGATCTCCTTTAATGCCTCGGCGCAATCCGTCGCAAGGATGGCCGTGCCTTCAAGGCCGGCGTATTTGCTCATGGCCACCACGTCGCCTACCCGCACTTTCGACGGATCGGGCACTTTGTCTTTACTTACACGGCCCACGACGGTGGAGATCATAATGGGTTTGGACACGGTGTCGGTAATTTCCGTGTGGCCCCCGATAATATCCATGTTCACCGCATCGGCGGCCTTTTGCGCGTCGGCCATAATGGTTTCGATGTCTTCCGACGTGGTGTTCACCGGAAGGAGCAAGGTCAGCAGCACGCCTACGGCGTCGGCGGATTTCGTCGCCACGTCGTTGACGCTGATATGAATGGCCAGTGCGCCCAAGTTTTCCGCAGCCCCTGTAATGGGATCGCTACTCAATACGATCAGATCGCCGCCGAAGTCCAACATGGCCGTGTCCTCGCCGATGGAGGAGGCGCCCAAGACTTCGCTTCGCTTCGATTTTATTTTTGAAAGAATCAGTGAATCTAATTCTTCGTTGGATAGTTTTCCTACGTCCTTATAAACTTTCATTTATGACTCCTATATACTGGCGCTGTTGTCGCCGGCGTCGTTTACCGTCATCTCATCGCCCATCATCGCGTCGCCTGCGGAATCCATGCCGTCGTCCGTTTCTTCCGAAGAGGCGGAATCACCTTCATCGCCGCCGATTAAATAGGCCGTTAATTGGAAGTAGATCACATCGCCGACCGTCGCCGTCGGTTCTTCTTCCACTTTAACTTTCAACACGTCTTCCAATTGGTTGCGCCAGTTTTGTATTTCGTTGGCATCTTTTGCTTCGCCGCGAATGGACAGGGTGCCGTTTTGGTAATCCATGCCCGTTACGGTCAGGGTGTCCGGCGCAGAGGATTTTACCTTGGTAATGGCATCGGCAATGTCGGCGCTCTTTTGTGCACCGCTTGCGTCTTCAGTCGAATCCGATTCGTCTTGCGCCATTTCCTGTTCGTGGGTCCGGACGATAAGGTCTCGGTTTTGCTGCTTTAATTTTTCACCGTAGACAAAGGAGCCGATGAGAATGGCAAAGGCCACGACAAGGGCACCGATGGGCAGGTAGTAGTTTTTGCCTCCCCCGCCGGAGCGTCTTGCACCGGAGAACATGGCGGCGACATCGCCGTGTTCCGCCGCTGCGGCAAGGATGTCCCCTAAGTTCAGCGGCTTATACACTTCCTCGTCCATCAGCGCGGCAAAGAGGCCGCTTTCCACGAACGATCCTGCGATTAACTGCCTGTCGGCCAAGGCAAAATCGCCGCCCATATGCTCCACATGGCCCAAGGCTTCGTAATAAGCCGATTGCATTTCCCTTTTCATGGCGTCGGGATCCACATCGCTCATGCGCTCGTCGAAATTTTCGTCTTTAATGCGCAAGACATCTTCCGCTTCCAGTTCGTTTCTACGCATAAAGTCCAAAACGGAGTCGTTGACCTCCGTGCGGTCGAAGAAGCGGTTTTCGTGGCCGTAGTAAAAGCCCAAATGGCTCGTGCCGACGAAATTCACCCTCGCGCCGCCCAGCCAATGGGCGTACTCCAGGCATAAAGTTGAAAAAGGAATGATGCCGCGAAGTTTTATTTCGCATTTTTTCGCCAAATCCCTGTAACCTTCCAAGATTTCTTCGGGACAAATCGTAATTAACAGATGATGGATGTCGTCGTCACTTTTTAAATCCACCGAATCCAAGGCATATTCCTCTAAATCCTGCGGAAAAAGGGACGGACACTCGTTTTCGATTAACGAAGCCCTCTCCTTCTCCGTCATAGACGGCACGTGCATGGTGCGGTTTACCGCTGAGGCGGAATTTATGACGAACAAGGCATGGCTCTTGGTCAGCTCGTTTTCTTCCAAGGTCTTTTTCAAAAGATAGTGCAACTGTGCGCTGTCTAAAATTTCGCCGTCACTCAAGACGTTCATCGGTATATCAAAAGAATAAAGTGCGCTTACGGATTTGTTTTCGTCAACATTTGCTACATAACAGCGACGATCTTCGAAGTAAATAATCGCTTCGCGCTTATTAAATAATTTCATTTCGCCCTCCTACAAGCATTATATCCCACGAATGCGTAATTTTTATGTAATTTAAATAATTTCGTTCACAAATAAATTCCTACGATCAAAAAACCCAACAGAAAAAAGGGAAACATGGGGACGGTTCTCTGTTTGAGGACTTTGAAAAAGTAGAGGCCCCCGCCGATTAGAGCGGCCGAAACAAAGGTGACGGTGAAAAATAAATAGCTTCTCCAAATCTCCCCGATGCCCAAGGCGAGAATCGAAGCATAATAAATGTCCCCCTCGCCCACCGCCTTGGGAAAGAGAAAATAGAGCGCGCCGATCAGGCAAAAGAGAAACGTGCCGCTTAGTGGATGAAAGGACTCATCGAGAATCAGAGCCGCGACAAAGAAAACGCCGCCTACGACGAGATCCCCTGTAAAAACATCCCGATGGCGACTGTCTTCCAGAGCCAAAAGATACATGACAAATACGGCGGCCACCGGAAGGACGGAGGCCTTCTCCATACCCAAATGATGGAGCAAAAAGATGACAAGCGCGCCTCCGATTCCTTCGCTCAGCGGATGGTAGAAGGAGATTTTTTCGCCGCAAGTGCATCGCCCGCGGCAGAAAATATAGCCGAGGACGGGAATTAAATAGGGCCAAGGAATCCTGCGGCCGCAGGATTCGCAGCGGCTTCTTCCCCCGATCCAATTTTCGCCGCGCCGGCGCCTGTCGTCGAAAAGATTAAAAAAGGACACGAAGGAGGTCGCGAGAAAAAAAGCGGCGGCATTCAGTATAATCATTTCTTCGTCGTATCCGGTTCCAGCTTGTCGCCATTGACCTTGACCATGCCGGGCTCGACGGTAATATTTCCATTCTCGGCCTTTACGGTAAATGCATCCTTCTTTAAGGCCTTTGCCGGTGTGGGGACTTCGCCGGATTCCAGATAGGGCTTGAGGTCGTCTAATTTAATCGTCCCTTCGGTCGGTTTGTCCATGGAATAAAGGATCGCCGCATTCTTTATGACCCGCACATTGGCATTGTGGGCCGTGGCCTGAGCGCTTAAATTGGAGCGTTGGTACCGCGGTATGGCGATGGCGATGAGAAGAGCCAAAATGGCGATGACGATAATGAGTTCGATGAGGGTAAATCCCTTTTTCTTTTTCATAATTCCTCCTAAAAACTGTTTACCATATCAAACATGGGAATGGCAATGGAAAAAATAATAAACCCGACGACGACGGCCATAATCAGAATCAGTGCCGGCTCTATGTATATGCTTATGCGCTCGGCGCGATTTTTCTGCCGCTCTTCCTCCAAATGGATAGCCACGGCGAGCATCTCACTTACGGCGGAAGACGCCTCGCCTAAGGCGACAAAGGAGCAGTTCTGCGCTTTAAACAAATCGCTTTTCTCCATGGCCTGAGAGAGCTCCTCCCCTTTCATCAAGCCGCGAATCATCTCCTGTGCCTTTCTTTCGATGTAGGGATTTTCCGCCCCTTCGTTCATGTTTTCCATAATGCGCAACAGGTCCACGCCGTTATCCATTTGCATCTTCATGGTTCTTAATTGCCTAAGCTCAAAGGGATCGCGATAAAAAGGCGCGGCGATGGGCAGATGGTACCATCTGCGGTAGAAGCCGTCGGCGGTTTTCGGATGATTCTTCAGTAGCAAAATCATAAGCACCAAAAGGAGCAGTGCCGCGATGTAGAGAAGGCCGAAGCGATTAAAATGGTCGGCGATGGCGATGAGCATGCGGGTCATCAGGGGCAAGGGCACCTGTCGGGATTCAAAGACGTCGGTAAATACGGGAAGAACCGAATGAAGTACCACCTGCAAGACGAAGAGGGATGTAATCATAAGGATGACGGGATAGGCCAGGGCGTTTGCAAGCTTTCTGTGCATTTGTTGTTCCTCGTCGAAGAAATCCGCCAGCTGGCGAAAGATGTCGCCCAAGGTGCCCGCCGCCTCCCCGCTTCGGATCGTGCCGGAGACGAAGTGAGGAAAACAGTCGGCGTCGTGAAAAGCCTCGGAGAGGAGCTTCCCCTGCCGCACCGCCTCCACGATGAATTGGAGTTTTTCTTTCTGAAGGCCTTTGGACTCCCGAGCCATTAATTCCATGACCGTGACGATGTCCAAGCCGCCTGAGGACATAAGGGCCAGTTGGGAAAACAATAGGGCCAATTGGCCTTTCGCAATCACCCGCCGCGGCTTTGTTAATTGAAGCCGCCGCCCTTCTTCTTTCAAGGCGACGATGCGGTAGCCGGCTTCGTGGAGCTTCTCCCGCGCCTCTTGTATATTATCCGCGTCCATTTCATCGGTCACGAGGTTCGACTGTGCGTCGATGATTTTATACTTAAACTTCATGGCTCACCTACATGGTCATAATGGTGCGGTAGGCTTCGTCGAGGCTGATGGCTCCCGCAAGAATCTTCTCACGCAGAGCGTCTCTCAATGGAATCATGCCCGAGGCTACCGCCGCATCCCGCAGGGCATCTAAAGTGACGCCGGGCTTAATTAAGTCGCGGATTTTTTCGTTCATGGCCATTATTTCGAAGACGGCCTCCCTGCCGGTGTAGCCCTCAAAACAGTGTTCGCAGCCCACGGCCTCGTAGGTGGCCCCGTCGATATGGAAGTAATCGTCTTTTCTGTAAACTTCTTTTTTACAATGGTCGCAAAGCCTTCGAACGAGGCGCTGGGAGATCACGCCGATAATTCCTGCCGACAACATGTAGGGCTCGATGCCCATGTCCATGAGGCGGATGATGGCCGAAGGCGAATCCGTGGTGTGGAGCGTGGAGAAGATCAGGTGCCCGGTGATGGAAGACCTCAAGGCGATCTCCGCCGTTTCCATGGAGCGAACTTCCCCCACCATCATGACCTCCGGGTCCTGACGCAACATGGCTTCCAGACCCGTGGAGAAAGTGATGTTCGCCTTGGGATTCACCTGCATTTGATTGATCCCTTCCATGGCAAATTCCACGGGGTCTTCGATGGTCAGGATGTTTCGCTCTACACTGTTTAAGAGCTGAATGAAGGTATAGAGGGTGGAAGTCTTCCCGGAGCCCGTGGGCCCGCAGATTAAAACCAGGCCCAGGGGCTGGCGCAGCAGCTTTTCAACCAAGGCCAAGTTCTCTCCATCCAAGCCGATGCCTTCCGGCGTGTAGTTTAGGCCGCTTCTGTCCAAGAGGCGGAGCACGAGCTTCTCCTCGCCCTTCACGGGAATGGCCGATGCCCGCACGTCCACGTCGCGACCGTCGTGATTAAAGGTGAAACGGCCGTCTTGGGGCTTTCTTTTTTCGCCGATGTCCATGGAGGAAAGAAATTTGATCCGCGTGACAAATTCCGAGTACAATCGCTTCGGGTAGGTGTCATACAAAAAGAGCGTGCCGTTACGACGCATACGAACCCGCCAGTTTTCACCGGCCGGTTCAATATGCACGTCGGAACAGCACGCTTCGGCGGCATCATTTAATATTTTTTCGCTTAATTGGACGGCACTGACGCGGCCCGCCGAAACAGTCGATTGGGCATTCATTTGCCCTTTATCTTTCGATGCGGAAAAGGAAAATTTCTTGTCCATCACTGCCTCCAAAAATTGCGGTCCATCCCATGCCCGCCTTCACTATGATTCTTTTGACTCGTCGCCTTCCGTGCGTTGGTAATCGCAATCCGAATTGTGGCATTGGATGCGCGTACCGCGTTTCGTGGTCTTTTTCGTCAATATATCGCCGCATTTCGGGCAGCGCTCGTCGATAGGCTCGTCCCACGAGACGAAATCGCAATCGGGATACTTGTCGCAGCCGAAGAACTTCCGCCCCCGCTTGCTCCTTTTAATGACGATTTCCCCTTCGCCGCATTTCGGGCACTTCACGCCGATTTTTTCCACCAAGGCCTTGGTGTTTCGGCAGTCGGGAAAGCCCGGACAGGCGAGGAATTTGCCGTAGCGACCCATTTTAATCACCATATTCCGACCGCATTTTTCGCAGATCACGTCGGTGGGCTCGTCGCGAATTTCAACTTTTTCGATTTCTTTTTCCGCTCGCTCCAGGTACTCGGCCAGTTGCTTGTACACGGGATCCACGGCTTTTTGCCAGGCGAGTTCCCCGTCGGCCACGGCATCCAAACTGTGTTCCATCTTCGCCGTAAAATCCTCGTCCACAAACATGGGGAAGTAATCCGTTAAAAGATCATTGACCGTTTCCCCGAGCTCCGTGGGCACGAAGCGCCGCTCCTCGCTCACCACGTAGTAGCGGGAAAGCAGGGTGTTAATAATCGGCGCGTAGGTACTGGGGCGGCCGATGCCCAGCTCTTCCAAGAGCTTAATCAGGGACGCTTCGTTGTATCGGGCCGGCGGCTGGGTAAAGTGTTGTTCCGGGAAAATCTCTTTTACTTTTACGTGTTCCCCCACTTCGAAGGCGGGAATCTCCTTGTCCTTTTGATCCTTCGAGGGAAAGACCCTCAAAAAACCGTCGAACACCAGGGTATTGCCGTTCACTTGAAACATTTCCGTGCGGCTTGAAAGCTTCACTTTTTGCGTATCGTAAAGGGCCGCCGTCATTTGCGAGGCCACGAAGCGGGACCAGATCAATTCATAAAGGCGGAACTCGTCGCGCCCCAAACTTTCCTTTAAGCTCAACGGCGTGCGACTCACATCCGCCGGGCGAATACATTCGTGGGCGTCCTGGGTGTTTTCTTTCTTCTTCGACCAAGTGGAGGGTGCGCTGTATTTTTCCCCGTAGGCCTTTAAAATATGGGCCTTCGTTTGGGCCACGGCCTGTTCGGAAATCCGCGTGGAGTCCGTACGCATGTAGGTAATCAAACCCACGGAGCCTTCCCCGGGAATGGTGATCCCTTCGTAAAGCTTTTGCGCCACCTGCATGGTCTTGCGGGTGGTGAAATTCAGGCGCTTGTTCGCCTCCTGCTGCATGGTGGAGGTGGTGAAGGGCGCCAAGGTGCGGCGCTTTCTCGATCCCTTTTGAATGTCCGAAACCACCAATTCCTTCTCGTCCATGCGCTTCATCACGGCGTCCACATCGGCTTTGGTATTTAAAGTCACCGATTGAATTTTTCCGTCTTTAATGGTGCCGAAATACTTCGCCTCGAAGGTTTTTCGGTTTTTCAGGGCTTTCGCCACGATGGTCCAGTATTCCGAGGGTTCAAACTCGTTGATCTCCTCTTCGCGGTCGCAAATAATCTTTAAAACCACCGACTGCACCCGCCCGGCGCTGAGCCCGGATTTGACCTTCTTCCATAAGAGCGGGCTGATTTTATAGCCCACCAGGCGATCCAAGATTCGCCGAGCCTGCTGAGCGTCGACCAATTCCATATTGATGGGCCGAGGATTTTTTATCCCGTTTTTCACGGCATTTTTCGTAATTTCGTTAAACGAAATCCGTACATTATCCTCGGGATCCATGTCCAAAATATGGGTCAAATGCCAACTGATGGCTTCCCCTTCCCTATCCGGGTCGGTTGCGAGAAGCACTTTGTTGGCTTTTTTCGCTTCCGCCTTCAGCTCTTTAATAACCGGGCCCTTGCCCCGAATGTTAATGTACTTCGGTTGGTAATTGTCTTCTATATCGATGCCTAATTTCGACTTAGGCAAATCGCGAATATGCCCCACAGTGGCCACGACTTTATAATGGCTGCCCGCCATTTTGCGGATGGTCTTTGCCTTTGTGGGTGACTCCACGATGATCAGATTCCTTGCCAAATTATTCCAAATCCTTTCCTGCACTAAAGTATTTCGATGCAGTTGCTATCCACACCTGTAATGTAATTTTTTAATTCTAACATGGTTAATACGCTTAACACGTCGGTAATATCCCAACCAATATGCTCCATAAGGGCCTCCGTATTTTGATGGCCGTCCCTTATACTATCATACAATGTTTTTTCTTCCAAAGAGAGTTCGGAAAGATCCGGCGAAGTTTTCTCTTTTTTCATCTGATAGACCGGATGATCCAGTATGTCTTCCGGGGAAAGGGCGATGGACGCGCCGTCGAAAATCAGGCGGTTGGTGCCTTGACTGTAAATGGAATCCACATTGCCGCAGACGGAAAATACTTCTCTGCCGTATTCCGCCGCCAGGCGCGCGGTGATCAAAGAGCCGCTTTTTTCTTTGGCTTCCACCACCAAGACCCCATCGCCTAAAGCCGCAATGATGCGATTTCGCTCGGGAAAGCGGAAAGGCTGGGGCGATGTGTAGGGCGGATACTCGCTTAAAATCAGCCCCGTGGCTTTAATGGCCTCGTAACAGGCCCGGTTGCTCCTGGGATAACAGTCGCCGATGCCGTTTCCCAAGACGGCGATGGTTTCGCCGCCGGCGTCCAGCGTGGCCTGATGGGCCAGCTTGTCGATCCCGAGAGCCAGGCCGCTGATGATGACGAGGCCCGATGCCGCCAGTTGAGACACGAATTTTTTGCACACCCTCTGGCCGTAATCCGTGTGTTTTCTCGCGCCAACCACGGAAAGGGCCGGCTTCGCCATGAGTTCCAAATTGCCCAAGGCATAGATCACCATGGGCGGATCCGGTGTAAGGGCCAGTTTCTCGGGATAAAAATCATCGCCGACAACTAATGTCTGTATGCACTGGGTTTCAAGAACGCTTTCTCGCTTGCTCAAATCCCGTTTCAAAAACATGTCCGTGCGCGTCTTTAACTTTTCCGGAATGTTGTCGTTTTCGAAAAGGGACAACTGTCCTTCCTCTTCGGTTATGTAGCCGTAAAGCTCCATCATTTCGGCATTGGGCATGCCGGCGAGGGACAATCGGACAAACAGGGACCGTAAATCTTCTCTTATTCCGACCAATATTTTCCCTCCACAGATTTGTAGCGCACGGCTTCTAAAACGTCTTGGTCCGTAATGGGCCCGCCGTCCCGTAAATCGGCGATGGTACGGGCCACCTTCAGCACTTTATGTAGGGAGCGTCCGCTGAATTTATATTTCTTATAGGCCATGTCCAGGAGTTTTTGCGAACTCGGGGACAAACGGCAGTATTTTTCCACGTCGCGATCGGGAATATCCGCATTGGTCATAATGCCCGTGCCTTCGAAGCGAGCTTTTTGATAACCGCGGGCCCGTTCCACACGCTCCCGTACCGTTTTCGAATCTTCGCCCTGTGCCGTTTCCTTCATGTCTTCGTAACTAATGGGTTTCACTTCCACCTGCAAATCGATGCGATCCAAGAGGGGATGCGAAATCTTTCCCAGGTACTTTTGAATCTGCTGCATGCTGCAACTGCACTCGTGATTGGGATCCTGATAATAGCCGCAAGGGCAAGGATTCATGGAGGCAATGAGCTGAAAATCCGCGGGAAATTCCAAACTTGCCGTGGCTCGAGCCACGTGAATTTTCCCGTCTTCCATGGGCTGGCGCAGCACTTCCAAAACACTGGACTGAAATTCCGGAATCTCGTCCAAGAACAAGACGCCGCGGTGGGCCAAAGAAATTTCTCCCGGCTTCGGAATGCGACCGCCGCCGATTAAGGACACGCCGGAGGCCGTGTGGTGGGGCGAGCGGAAAGGCCGCTCCGTCATCAGCCTGTTTTCCGCTAAAAGACCGGAGACGGAATAGATCTTCGTCACTTCGATGGCCTCTTCGAAGGCCATGCGCGGCAAAATCGTGGGCAGGCGCTTGGCGCTCATGCTCTTTCCGCTTCCCGGCGGGCCGATCATTAAGAGATTGTGGGCCCCCGCCGCCGCTACTTCCAGGGCGCGCTTCAATTGACTTTGCCCCTTAATATCGGCAAAGTCCACGTCGTAGGTCTTCATGTGATCCATCGGATTTTCCACCACGGCCTCGTCGATGGTGGATTCGCCGGTCAGAAGGGAGACCACTTCTTTTAAATCGGAGGCGGGATAAATGCTGACATCGCGAACAATGGCCGTCTCGTTTTCATTAGCCTTCGGAACGATGAACTTCTTGTAACCCAGCTCACGTAGAGAAATCACCATGGGAAGGGCGCCGCGAATAGCGGAGATTTCGCCGTTTAACTGAAGCTCTCCTAAAAATATGTAATCGTCGATAACTTTCGGATCGCCGAAGCCTTCAGCGGCCAAGATGGACACAGCCACGGCCAAGTCCATTTGGGATCCGTCTTTTCTGCGATTTGCGGGAGATAAATTCACCGTAATGCGCTGTTGGGGGTAAGGCATGCCGATGTTTTTAATCGCCGCGTGAACCCGCTCGCCGGATTCGCGAATTTGCGCGTCGGGCAAGCCGACCATAAGAAAGCGCGGAAGCCCGCGACTTAAATCGCATTCGACTTCCACGACAAATCCGTCTAATCCTTCTAAGCTACAGGTTTTCACTCTGGCATACATGTCATTCCCCCAAGTCATTTCCGTCGAAGGCATTTTTTATGTGATGAATCATCGGCTTGTCCGTTAAAAACACTTCGATCACATCGAAACGGGCCGCACGGTAAAAAGGCGATCGCTGCGTCAGGTAGTGCTCCGCGGTCATATAGATCTGGCGCCGTTTAAAGATATCTACGGCATCCTTCGGGTCGCCGTAGGAGACATTGGTCCGCGTCTTCACCTCTGTAAAGACCACGATGCCCTTCGTAAAGCTTATGATATCGATTTCACCACGTTGAAATCGAAAATTTCGCTCCAGGATTTCGTGGCCCTGTTTTTCCAAAAACTTCGCCGCAATCCCTTCGCCCGTTTCGCCGACGTTCATAAATCCTCCCAGCTATACTCAATAATATATACTAAATCCCCATTTAGCACAATTGTTTTATTCCTCAATTTTTGATGCCGTCAAAATTCAGTTGGCATTTCTCTTCCTCTTATGCTCTTTCCCACTATTATAGCAAGATTGTTTTTTAAAAATACAAAAAAATTTGCCGCCTAAGCGACAAATCCATTTCTTCTGTTTAGTTTTCTCTCCGGCGGCGCTCGCTTTCCCGGGAACCGTCCGGGTAGCGGTCTTTATTGTAGATGCCGATGCACAGGGCGAAGAGCAGAGAGCAGATGCCCGCCGTGATACAGACCACGGAGATAAATATATTGGTGAGACTTGAGCGCTCGAAGAGGCGATTCAACACCATAATCAATGAAAACATGCCGATAAATACCAGGGCCAAACCGGGTAGGTAGCGCATAAATTTCATTTGTTTCCCCATCATATTGATGACGAAGGTTAGAATAAGGGCGATGATTACCGCCAGTACCAATATGCCTATATACTGCAAGTTTCCGTTTAAACTTTCAGAAATTTTCGATATCATGTGATCCTCCTACTTGCCGGGCACCCGGGAGTAATACGTCCGATGGGGGTCGGCCTGTTCCATAAGATTTTTTAATTGACGCTCGTCGAGGCTGCCTTTCGTCTTGACCAATTGCAAGAGATTGCCGTAGATGTCCATGTATGCCACATCGTCTTTTTCGCGGTACACGGTAAAGAGTTTTTCATCGTCTTGGTAGATGTCGATGATAAACAAATTGTCTCCGGCGATGCCCACGTCGTCTTTCGTCTTATTATACCCTACTTTCATTAAATAGTCAGTCTTGCCTTTGCGAATGACATAGGTGGGATTCTCGATGCGCTGGCCGTTAAAGATGCCGCCCATGGGGGCGAAAATGGCGTCGGATCCGATGACGGGCCGAAGGTCGACGCTGTCGTCGGTGACGGTTTGAATCTTCGTCACCACCCAACGGCCCTGAAGGGGGGATCGGTTGAGGGCGGGCTTTTCGATGATGCGGTAGTCGCCCTTAATGGGGCCGCAGGCCGTTAAAAACAGGAGCAGGAGTAGGATCGGAAGTTGTTTTTTCATGCGTCCGCCTCGCTTCCCAAGGGTATGATGATTCGAATGGTGGTTCCCACGGATTTTTCCGATACGATTTGTATGGCGCCGTTGTGAAGCTTTACGATTTCATCGGCGATGGAAAGGCCGAGGCCCGAGTGGGAGTTGGAGTGTTTGCCCTTGTAAAACTTTTCCTTGGCCAGGGCCAGTTCGTTTTCGTCCATGCCCACGCCGTTATCGGAGATGATCATTTCGTAGTTCGGGAAATTTTTTCGCGCTTCAAAAAGCACCCATCCGCCGGGATCGGTGAATTTTATGGCGTTGTCGATGAGATTAATGAGCACCTGGCGCAGGCGGTCTTCATCGGCTGTCAGAAGCACCACTTCTTCATTGATTTCGTTAATTAAGTGAATGTTCTCTTTCGAGGCTCGAGGCTTCATTTGCTTCCACACATCTTCGCAGATGGAGGTAATGTCGAAGCGATCTTTTTTCAGGGTGATCCGCCCGGAAATGTACCTGGAAAAATCCAAGAGTTCTTCCACCATTTTCGACAGACGATCCGTTTCTTTTTCGATAATTTCGAAGCCTTCGTTCATGACTTCGGTCTCCGACGGATCCGTGTCCTTCAGCACTGCTGCCCAGCCTTTGATGGAAGTGAGGGGCGTGCGCAGTTCGTGGGAAATGGAGGAGATAAAGTCGTTTTTCACCTGTTCTTTTCGCACGATTTCCGCAGCCAGCGTGTTAATGGACTGGGCCAATTGCCCCAATTCGTCGTCTCGCTTCATGACGATGTGTTTTTTGTACTGCCCGTCGGCCAATTGAATGGCAGTGGACTGAATCTCCTCGATGGGCCTTGTAATGCTCTTCGCCAACATGCGACTGACTACGACGGCAATGGCCATGACAAAGGCCGTTAAAAGAAGCAGGTAGCGGCTCAGGGTCCAGACGGAGTGAATGGCCGGTCCCAAGGACGAGGAGTAGCGCAAGACGCCGATCACTCGATTGTCATTGGAATAGAGGGGGCGGGAGACGGACAAGAGTTTCGTGTCGGAATAAGGCACGGGGCCGATGCGAAAGCCGGCTTTTCCTTTCAGCGCCTGAATGACATCCGTATAATCTTTCACCGGATCGTTGATGGCGCCGATGGAATCGTAGACCAACTGGGCGTCCTTGTCGATCATCTGCACCTGGCCGCCGAATTGATTAAAGATCATGTCGTAGTCGCCGTCCAAAAGTTCGTCGATGCTTCGGCTTTTAAAATAGCGGTCGTAGGTGTAGACGGCGCTGTCCAATTGTTGATTTAAGTAGAATTTTACCCCGCCGTAGGTGTATTCGCGAAAGCCTAAAATCAGAGCCAAGTCCAAAAGGCTCACGGTTAAGAGAATCAGGGCGACGAAATTTCGCGTCACCGTTTTACGAATGGAGTGCTTCATGCGTCGTTGGCTGTGTTTTTCCAGCGATAGCCCACGCCCCACACGGTTTCAATATAGACGGGGTGGGCGGCGTCCTCTTCCACTTTCGAGCGGAGGCGGCGAATGTTAACGTCGACGATTTTGCTGTCCCCTAAAAATTCTTCGCCCCACACGGCGTTTAAAATCTCGTCGCGACTCAAGGCGCGGTTGGCGTGGGTAATGAAAAACTTGACGATTTCGTGTTCCGTGGGCGTCAGCTCGATTTCCTTGCCGTTTTTGTAAAACTTATGGCCGAAGACGTCCACTTTAAAGATCCCCGATTCCAAAAAGCGCTCGCCCTTTTTCTCGCCTCTGTCTTCGCCGCCGAGGCGTCGCTCCAGGGATTTAATCCGCAGAGTAAGCTCCGTGGGATTAAAGGGCTTGGTGAGATAGTCGTCGGTGCCGCTTTGCAGGCCCATAATCTTGTCGTAGTCCTCGGCCTTTGCCGTGAGCATGATAATGCCCAGGTGCGGGAAGGATTTTCTCAGGCGATCGCACACTTCGAATCCGTCGATGCCCGGGAGCATAATGTCCAAAAGCACGATGGCGGGCTTTTCCCTTTCGGCGATTTCAAGGCCCTCTTCGCCGCTTCCCGCTTCGTATACGTCGAAGCCTTCCCGCTCCAAATTAATCTTAATAAATTTACGAATGGATACCTCATCTTCGACGAGTAGAATCTTCGTCATGGACTCACTCTCCCTTCAAAATGCGCGTCGACTTTTTCTTTGATCATGGCGTACAGGGGCGGAAATTCCCGCACCGGCTCGATGCGCGCGTAGACGTCTTTCTGCTTGATTTCGTGGCTTGTCCAGGTGCCGCCGCCACCGGCCGCATTGAGCAGAATGGGCTCGATTCGGTCCATGGCCAGGGCGAAATGCGACTCCGCCGTCTCTTGGGCTTCAAACTCTTCCCAGAGAGCGCGCAGCTCTTTTCCCTGCTCTTCGGGAAGCATGCCGTACAAATGCTCTGCCGCGCGCACTTCCCTCTCCCGCTTGGTCTTGTTGTTTTCCGTGTCGTAGGCGAAGGTGTCCCCCGCTTCGATTTCCACCACATCGTGGAACAAGAGCATAAACACCACCCGCTCCATGTCCACACCCTCCGGGGCATATTCCTTTAAAATAAAGGCCATGGCCGCAATATGAAAGCTGTGTTCCGCGTCGTTTTCAAAGCGATCGGCGTGGAGGAGATGGGTTCTGCGGTAGACGCTTTTCATTTTTTCCAAAGCGTAAATAAATTCGATCTGCTTGTCTAATCGTTGGCTCATACTTATACGGCGAAATAAAAATCGCCCACTCCTTTTTTCTTTTCGTATTCCTTTAATTCATTCGATTTGAAAATGCCTAAATCCGTCACCACGCCGGTAACAAGATTCGGCGGCGTCACGTCGAAGGCCGGATAATAGCCCTTCACGCCTTCTACCGTGTGTTTAATGCCGTGGGCGCTCAGGCTTTCCTCGGGATCCCGCATTTCGATGGTTAAGTCCTTTGCACTTTTTACGTCCATGTCGGGAATCCCCGTAGCGTAATAGGGAACGCCGAAGTACGCCGAGACGATGGCGATTTGGTAGGTGCCCACTTTGTTTACGATGCTGCCGTCCATGCAAATAGAATCCGCCGCCGAGGTAAACAAAGTGATGCCGTGGTTTTCAATGTAGGCCGCCACCATATTGTCCGTGATCACCGTGGTGTCCAGGCCCATTTGAGACAGGACCGAGGCGGTAAAGCGGGCGCCCTGCAGGAAGGGCCGGGTCTCCGGGCAGACAAAGCTGATGTCTCTGCCGCTTTTTATAATTTCCCGCGCCAACATGCCGATAATGGTTTCGCCGAAACATTGGGTCATGACCGTGCCCTCATCGGGCAACAGCTCCATGAAATTCTTCGCCACGCGGTGGATAGTGGCGTAGCGCTTTTCCATGGAATGAAGGGCGTGATCCCGAAGGATCAAATCCAAATCCTCGTCGTCCAAATGATCCTTTGCCACAGAAAGGGCGCCCCTCGTCACCTGTGCCATGCGCATGGCCGTGGTGGGGCGACCGCTCGCCAGCACCTCCGCCGCTTCTTCCAAGTAACGAAGCCGCGCCTCACCTTTTAAGTGGCGGGATTCGTGGGCCGCAAGGGCCATGCCCATGGCCGCCGCCGTGTAAGGCCCCGCCGATTGGGTCACCATGTTTCTCAATGCGTCGCGAACCTCCACATGGGTTTTGCAACGCACGTATTCCACCCGCACCGGGTAAATGCGCCGGTCCAAAATCGACACGACGCCGTCTTTATAATAGGCCACGTGCTCCGCCTGAAGCATGTAGGCTAAATCTCCGTCAAATTCCATACGAACCTCTCTTTCCATGTATAATAGTACCATATTCAGGAAAGAGAAACGAGGTTATCATGCATTACGGAATCATCGGCGGCACCGGCTTTGAAGCCCCCTTTTCTCCCGCCAAAGAAGAAATTTTTTCCACGCCCTACGGCGAGGCCAAGCTTATTTATCCCGAAAACAAGCCCTATGTTTTCGTCTCTCGCCACGGCACGGATCACACCATTCCTCCGCACAAGGTGCCTTATCGGGCGAATATTTGGGCACTGAAAGAAATCGGCGTCACGGAAGTGTACGGCATCAGCGCCGTGGGCAGTTTAAAAAAAGCCTACGGCCCCGATTCCGTCGTCTTATGCGACGATTTTTTAGACTTTACGAAGACCCGGCCCCACACCTTTTACGACGGCGATCACGAGGCGGCGAAACACATCGCCATGGGCGAGCCCTACGACTCAAACTTAAATGACGCTTTCGAAGCGGCCTTCGGCGAAAAGCTTCCCCGCGGCGTCTACGTGGCCACGGAAGGCCCGCGCTTCGAATCCCGCGCGGAAATAAATTTTTACGCCTCCATCGGCGGCGACGTGGTGGGCATGACCAATGTGCCGGAAGTGGTTCTTGCGCGGGAAATGGGCCTCCACTACGCCAATATTTGCCACGTCATCAACTACTGCACCGGCGTGAGTGACACCATGGTTATTTCCAAATCCGAAGAGGTGAGAAACAAGATTATCCGCGCCGTGGACGAGGTCTTTACTTCGGAGCGCGTGCCGCGAGAGGCGCGCATCGATCTCTTGTAATTCATCCGAGAAAAAACCGGCGACGCGATCATAAAGATCACGCCGCCGGTTTTTTATCCCTCTACATAGACGGCATCTTCGCCGTCGCATTCTTTAAAGTGTACGATTATTTTTTCCGACTGTGCCGTGGGAACATTCTTGCCGATAAAATCGCCGCGTATGGGCAGCTCCCTGTGGCCACGATCCACGAGGCCCACCAGTTCCACGAGCTTGGGCCGATCTTTCACCATCAAAGCGTCCATGGCGGCGCGCACCGTGCGGCCCGTGTAGAGGACATCGTCCACCAAGACCACCCGCTTGCCGTCGATTTTTCCCATAAATTCCATGGGCAAAAAGGCCTCGTCCCGTCGATCGTCTCTGAAAAAACTCGGATCAAGGGTATAGACCGGCACATGCACGCCTTCGATTTGTTTCATCTTCTCCTGAAGGCGGCGAGCGAAAAATTCGCCCCGCGTCACGATGCCGATGAGGACCACGTCGTCCAGCCCTTTGTTTCGCTCGATTATTTCATTGGCGATGCGAGCCGTGGCCCGTTTCATGGCAAGTTCATCTAAAATCTTGTGCATCGGTCCCCTTTCTCCTTTCGTATATAGGCGAGCATGCGCTCGGGAAGTTTCGACGTGACGGCCACTTCATTCCCCGTAATCGGGTGGGTGAAGGCCAAATGGCAACTGTGGAGCAAAAGTTCTTTTTCCCTGTCGTTCTTTGCCCCGTATAGGGGATCGCCTAAAAGCCCGTGGCCGACGGATGCCATGTGTACGCGAATTTGATGGGTGCGCCCCGTGTGAAGGGCCACGCGAATCAGGGTGGAGTCGCGAAAAGCGAGCACCGGCGTATATTCTGTCAGAGCTTCCTTCGAAGGATACACATCGGCCGCCATGCGAATGCGATTTTTCGGATCCCGCCCGATGGGCGAGTCGATGATGCCCGCCTCCCGAATCACGCCGCGGCAAATGGCGTAATAGATCTTTTCCACCCGCCGATCCTGAAACGCTTCCACCAATCCGTCGTAGGCGGCGTCGGTTTTCGCCACCACCATGACGCCGGAGGTATCCTTGTCCAGGCGATGAACGATACCCGGGCGAAGGGGATCGCTTCCCTGCGCCAAGTGATCGAAGCGGTGCAGCAGTCCGTGAACCAGGGTTTCTTCTTCCCGGCCCGCCCCGGGATGGACCACGAGGCCGTAAGGCTTGTCGATGCAGGCCAGGTGCTCGTCTTCGTAGAGAACTTTGAATGGCACGTCCTTCGGCTCAAGTACATAGGGCGCTTCTTCTTCGAAGGAAATTTCATCCTCCTCTTGAAGTTTATAGCCCGCCTTCACCTTCTGTCCGTTTACCGAGACCCGCCCTTCGTCTACGGCCCGCTTCACTTGGGAGCGGCTCATTTCGAGCTTTTCGGCAAGAAAATTGTCCAAGCGGATGCCGGCATTCTCCGCCGTATATTTATGAAGCATGGCTGTTTTTCTCATCTCCGAAAAGGACGTGGACCATAAGCAAAATCGTGCCCACGACGATGAAACAATCGGCGAGATTAAAGACGGCGAAGTCCCGGCCAAAGAAGCGGAAGGACAAAAAGTCCACGACGAAGTTGAGGCGGAGCCGGTCGATAAAGTTTCCCACGGCACCTGCGAGAATCAAAACCAAGGCCACCCGCATGGGGCCTTTCACTTCATCCCGCTTTCTGTAAATGCCGTAGAGTAAAACGCCGATGACTGCGATGGTAATCACGATAAAAAGGGGCCGGCCTTCCTGCAAAATGCCGAAGGCGGCGCCGCGATTTTCCACGTAGAGCAGGCGAAAAAAGCCCGGGATAATCTCCACTTCCCCGCCGCCTGCCAAGTGGCCCAAGACCGCGAGTTTGGAAAGCTGATCCAAGGCGATCAGTAAAAGAATAATTAATGTAACCATAGCGCTCCTATCTGCTGTTTAAGGTTCCGTACTGAAAGCGCACTTTCCCCTTCTTCGTCTCATAGAGGGGCTCGAAAATTTTTATGCGCCCGAATCCCCGCACGGAAATCAGATCCCCGGGGTCGACGGTGTCGTGGGTCTTCTCCGCCCGCTTAAAGTTAACTTTCACCAAGCCCTTGGCCACGAGGCCCTTCACTTCGTCTCGCGACTTGTGGGTCACGGCCCGCACCACGGCATCCAGGCGCATGGACGACACCACGGCCGCGGACTTAATCCAGTCCTCTTCGATTTCAGGCACGGAGGCCGTCGGAATCTCTTTCAGGCTTATGGGCGCAGAGCCGACTTTTCTGAAATTCACGGCGATAAAATTCGCGATCTCTTTTTTCACGAAGACATAGGCCCCCTCGTCGGTGGGGGCGATGTCGCCGATTTTATCCCGCTCGATGCCCATGCCCAACAGGGAGCCGAGAATTTGTCGGTGATCGAAGTCGCCGCCTTCCAGATAAAAGGCCGCGACAAATTCCTCTTCCGCGGGAAAGGGCTTATAGACCGGGATCTTCCGCTCCCAATTTCCCGCCGGCTCAAAAGACGTCTCCACATCCGGGAAATGACCGGCCCAGGAAGCCACCAGGCTCTGTTCGTAGGGATCTAAAAAATCACCGGCTGTCGCCCTGTAATTTCTCGAGCTGATTTCAGGCAGATCGAGAACGTGGCGCAACCGAGTGATTTTTTCAGGCTCTCTTATGTGGCGAAGGAGTTCATCCTTCCGAAGGCTCTTTACCAAGGAAAGATGCCCGAGTTTTGTAATTCTTCTTTTAAGCCGTCGATGGCGATGTTCGCCGGCGCGAGAATAAAGATGTCTTTGTTCACCTTTTGGATCTTGCCTTCGATAGCGTAAAGGGCGCCGTTGACGAAGTCAAAAATTTCCCGCTTCACGTCTAAATCCAGTTGTTCGAAATTTAAGACGACGGCCTTGTTTTCCTTTAAGTCGTCGACGATCTTCGGCGATTCGTCGTAGCTCAAGGGTTCATGCACCGTAATGACCATGGCGGCTTTCGTTTGAATGCTCAACACATTGCCGCTGTCTTTTCTGCGTGGAGCCACGGGTTTTTGCGAATGGGTCGTGGTGATGGGTTCCACTTCCGTCGTTTGAAACGCGTCGTCTTCCGCGTAATCGTATTCGTCGTCGTATTCGTAATCTTCACCGAAACCGAACGCCCTTTTTAACTTGTTACCAAAATCTGCCATAATTTCCTCCTTAATAATGCCGTGCACCGAAAATGCGACTGCCTACGCGTACCATATTTGCGCCTTCTTCAATGGCGATGTGAAAGTCTTGGCTCATGCCCATGGACAAGTGAGTCATGTCGACACCTTCGTAATGGCGTCCGGCGATGTCTTCTTTTAAGGCCACCATTTTCCGAAACAGCTTCCTTAAATAAGCCTCGTCATCCACATTGGGCGCGACGGTCATTAAGCCGTCGACTTTCAGATGGGAGTAATCGAGGATGGATTCCAGAAAAGGCAGGACCTGATCGTAGGCCAGGCCGCCTTTGGAGGCTTCATCGCCGATATTTACTTCCAACAGACAATGGACGACGTGATCCGTTTCGCATCCTCGTTTTTGAATTTCTTTCGCCAAGGACGGCCTGTCCAGTGAATGGATCAAAACCACATCATTGTAGATATATTTTACCTTATTTGACTGCAAGTTTCCAATCATATGATAACGAACACGGGAACCGAGGGCATCTATTTTTTGCGTCAGTTCCTGCACCTTGTTTTCGCCGATATCCGTGACGCCGCATTTCAATGCTTCCTCGATGACATCCACGCCGTGGGTTTTCGTCACGGCGATCAATTGCACCGGCTCGCCGGTTAAACTGTGGCGTCTCGCTTCTTCGATTTCTTCTCGCACCCGCTTGAGTTCGTCGCCAATCGTCGACATACGCACCTCCTGTGATCAATACACTATTTTATCCTTGCGGACCTTCTTCGGCTCCACGATAATTTCGTTGGTGGGACGCAAAGTGGTCACTTTTTTGCCTTTTTTATTTTTTATCATGCCTTTGTCGTCACCCATGCTGATGTAAGCGGCTTTGTCGCGAATCGACAATACCTCCACGGGCACAAAGGTGACGAAGCGGCGCACGGCATCGACGTAGACGCCTTTTTCGCCGTGTTTTCCTTTGACGATGGCCGTGGTGGGAATCTTCAGAGCCGGGGATTCGCTTTTTATAATGGTGGTCTTTTGCTTCCGAGGTCGATAGACTTCCTGCAATTTATCTTGCAGGCTTAAAATCACCACCGGCGAATGGTCGTCGCCTACCACGGATTCCACCCGCGCTTCGGTGACGACTTTTCCGATTCTCACCGTCACCATTTTTCCCATTTCGTCTTTTACCAATCGCGCGTCCTCCACAGGCAAGGCGATTTTATAGGCCGTGTCGCTGATGGTGCGGAAGAATGCCCGGCCTTCTTTTACCTGATTTTCGCCACGGGTCAAAGGCTCGATGCTCACCCCGCTCAAATAGGCTGCGGTAAATGTGTCGTCGTCATTTTCCAGGGAAAGCTCTTTCTTAAAATCGTCGAAGGTGTAGCTGACGACCCCCGATGAAGGGGCCACATAATCGGCGCTGGTAGAGGCGATGCGGCGGGTGAGCCGATCTTTTTTCTCCTCCAGCTCCGGAATGGAAAGCTTCAACAACTCGTTGAGCTCCGACACATTCACCGTATGTTTCGTGCTTAAATCCAAGGTGTTGATGGACGAAATCAGTTTTTCGTAATCCTCGTCGCGAATGAAGCGCTGAATGTTTCGAATGACGTTTTCGTCTTCTTCGTTGATCCTGTCCTTGGATTTTTCCGAGGTGCGGTCGTTTTTAAAGTCGATGGCCGCCTGAATTCGAATGAGCTGGTCCTTCACCTTGGAATTGTCGTTCATGACATTAATATCCGCCACGCGAAAGCCCTTGGGCACCTTCTTTCCTTCCCGCACATTGTAAACGGCGGTGCCGCTCGCCTTTGTGAAGATCGTCTCTTCGTCGAAAAGCAGGTAGCCGTCGCCGCGGACCACGTCGCGAAAACACACCTCTTGGGGCTGCTCCGTTTTAGGCGCACAAACCAGGCGGTAGTAAAGGGAGTAGCCACCACCTGCTAAAATCAGCAACAGAAGGATAACAAGAAGAAGCCGCCTGCGCTTTTTCTTCCGGTTCTGCCGTCGTCGAATTTTTTTTCGAACGTTCGAACTTTGAGTCATAGTAAAAATATCTTCTCGTTTTCGTGTTTATTGGGCCGCTGCATGAGATCCGACACGGCCTGCCCGGGATCGGCGCCGCGGTACAAGACGTCGTAGAGTTTTTCGGTAATGGGCATTTCGATGCCAAGCTCCCGAGAGAGTTCGTAGCATGCCTTCGTGGTTTTATACCCTTCCACCACCATGCCCACTTTCTCGATGGCGGCATCGGGATCCGTCCCCTTGCCGATGAGGTTGCCGAAGCGCCAATTGCGGCTGTGGACGCTGGTGCATGTGACGATTAAATCGCCGATCCCGGAAAGGCCTTGAAAGGTAATTGGCTTCGCGCCCAAGGCAATGCCTAAACGCTGAATTTCCGTAAGGCCCCGGGTCATCAAGGCGGCCTTGGCATTGTCGCCGTAGCCCAGGCCGTCGGAAAGGCCGGCACCGAGGGCGATAATGTTTTTTAATGCGCCTCCGATTTCTACGCCGATCATATCATCTTGAACATAGACGCGGAAGCTGTCGTAAGTAAATAAGTCTTGGGCCCACAGGGCGTGTTTTTCGTCTTCGGCGCAGACCAAAACGGTGGTGGGCATGAATTTCGCCACCTCTTCCGCATGGGAAGGCCCGGATAAGACGATGTAGGGCGAATCGGGCAGGATTTCTTTGGCCACTTGAGAGAGGCGCAGATGGCTTCCCTGCTCCAGTCCCTTGGCCAGATTAATGACCGGGGCTTTCGATCCGGAGCGTGCCACGGCTTCCATGGTGGAGCGCACCGCCCCTGTGGGCACGGCCAAGACGATGCCATCTGCTCCTTCGATGGTTTCTTCCACAGAAAGGTGCACCTGAATCGACGGATCGAAGGTGAAATCCTCTAAATAGCCGGGATTGTCCCCCACCGATTGAATCCGCGCGTATTGTTTTTCGTTGCGTGTGTACATATGCACCTCGTGGCCGATGCGGGCCAGGAGATTGGCAATGGCGCTGCCCCAACTGCCGCAACCTAAAATTCCGATCTTCACCGAATCAACCTCCGATCTTGTTTTCTCTGCCTTCTTTCAAGCGAATCAAATTGTCTTTATGGCGAATAAAGCCCAACAACCACACGGCGAGAATCGCCCAGCGATTGTAGCCGATGCTTCCGTATTTTATAAGCATGGCCGCACTGCTCAGGCTGAGAAAGGTCAGGGACCCGACGCTCACGTATTTGGTGACCTTCGCTGCGATGACGCCGGCGATGGCCGCGACGCCTCCCCACAATGGCTGAAGCGTCGTATAGGAGCCGAAGGTTGTGGCGATGCCTTTGCCGCCGCGAAAACCTAAGTAAAAGGGAAAGTCGTGGCCTAAAACGACGAAGAGGGCGGCGAAGAGCCGTATGGATTCGTCCAGCATGGGCGCGAGTAAAGCCATGGCCACCACGCCTTTTAATACGTCGATGGCGAAAGTGGTGTAGCCCAGCTTCTTCCCCATGACCCGCACGGCATTGGTGGTGCCGGCATTGCCGCTTCCCTCGTCGCGAATGTCTTTGTGGAAAAACGCGCGACTTAAAATATAGGCGCCTGAAACAGAGCCCACCAAGTAGCAGGCAAAAAGTACGAGGAGCGTCTTCATCGATTCCTCAACTCCATAATAATGGGCACGCCGTCGAAGCGATAGGCCGCGCGAATTTGATTTTCCAAATAGCGCAAATAGGTGAAGTGGAAAAGTTCCTTGTCGTTGACGGACAGCACGATTTTCGGCGGTCTGGCCGAGACTTGGCTCGCGTAGTAAAGCTTCCCGCGCTTGCCCTTATCCGAAGGGGGCTGATTCATTAAGACGGCCCGGTTCATAATGTCGTTTAAGACCCCGGTTTGAATCCTGAGGGAGTAATTGTTGTTGACCACGTGAATCATGTTCAACAATTTTTCCACGCGAGAACCTGTCAGGGCCGAGATGAAAATCATGGGCGCGTAGTTTAAAAAGGGCAGCTCCATGCGAATGGCCTCTTCGAATTGCTTCATGGTGCGGGTTTCTTTTTCGATGGCATCCCACTTGTTCACGGCGATAATCATGGCCTTGTTGTTGTCGTGGGCGTAGCCTGCGATCTTCGAATCCTGCTCGCTGACGCCTTCCGTGGCGTCGATTAAAAGCACGCAAACGTCGGCCAACTCGATGCTTCTTAAAGTACGCACCACGGAGTAGCGTTCCACTTTTTCGTTGATTTTTTTGCGCTTTCGAAGGCCCGCCGTGTCGATGAGCACGTAGTCCGTGTCCTCGTATTCGAAGAAAGAGTGAATGGAATCCCGAGTCGTGCCGGGAATGTTCGTCACGATGGAGCGCTCTTCCCCTAAAATGCGGTTCACCAAAGAAGATTTGCCCGCATTGGGCTTTCCGATAAAGGCCACTTTAATTTCGTCGCGGAAATCATCCTCTTCCACCTTTGGAAAGGAGGCCACCGTGGCATCCAGCAAATCGCCGATGCCCCGGGACTGCTCTGCGCTGATTGTGTAGGGCTCGCCTAAACCAAGCTCGTAGAAGTCGTAGCGATGGTCTTCCGATTCCTTGGCGTCCATTTTATTGACGACGAGAAGGGCTTCTTTTCCGCTCTTTCGAATGTAGGCGGCCACTTCGCGGTCCACGGTGGTCAGGCCTTCCTTGCCATCGACGACAAATAAAATAATCTGCGCATTTTCCACAGCCACTTCCGCCTGGGCCATGATTTCAGGCATAAAGGTCTCGTCGCTGGAGGGGTCCAGCCCGCCCGTGTCGATTAAAGTAAATTCATGATCGAGCCACGTAGCCTTCGCATAGATTCTGTCTCGCGTCACGCCCGGCGTATCCTCGGTAATGGATATTTTCGAGCGCGTCAGCACATTAAATAAGGTACTCTTCCCCACATTGGGGCGACCTAATATACAGACGACCGGTCTATTCAACAGGACGCACCTCCAAACATTTTTCTAAAAATTCCGCACCGTTGTTGCTTACGGTGATAATCTTCGCACCTAATTCTTTTTCCAAAGCATCCACTGTTACATCGTCTAATGTAATGGCGCGGTCGCTTCGAAACATTGACATAGGTAACATTATAGCATCGTGGATTTTACCTTTCAATTGACGGACCACGTCCTCCGCCGTCAAGAGCCCCGCCACTTTTACCGTGTCGCCGAAAAATTCGTTTTTTATGGTAACCACGTCGCATTGAATGCCGGGGAATTTTTCGTGAATCATATGGTCCAATTCTTCAAAAAGAGGCGCCGCATACTCTCCCGTGGCCAAAGTGATTTTGGAACGATGGGCCCCTTCCGCCCGATCCAGGGCTTCTTTAAATTCTTCGTAGAAGGAGCGCATGAGGCCCACGCCGTTTTCGTACTGCGGGTAGCCGTCGTAGAAATCCGCCTCGGGCAGATCCTTTTCGGCGATGAGGTAAAACTCATCGGAAGCGTAGACCCAGTGGCGGCCACAGATTTTCCGCATGTCTTTTGCAAATGCCTCGGCAATGGCGATCACTTCCCGCGCCTGATCCTTCGTGTAGGGAGAAAGCTTCGGCAAATTCTCACGATACTTAGAAAGACCCACGGGCACCATGGCCACGGAGGCCACTTGAGGCATGAGAGATGTCAAGTCCCTCAAGGTGCGCTTCAGTTCCTCCCCGTCGTTCACGCCGGGGAGCAGCACGATTTGCGCGTTCATGACGATGCCCGCATCAGCCAGGCGCTTCATATCCTCCATTATCTTTCCCGCCGAGGGATTCTTCAACAACTCCACCCGAAGCTCGGGATTGGTCGTGTGTACCGACACATTGATGGGGCTCAGGCCGTAGGCGATCATGCGATCGAAATCTTCTTTTTTTATATTGGTAAGGGTAATGTAATTGCCCTGAAGAAAGGAGAGCCTGGAATCGTCGTCTTTAATGTAGAGGCTGTCTCGCATATTCGGCGGCATCTGGTCGATAAAGCAAAAGAGGCAGCGATTGGAGCAGGTCTTTTGCGTATCCAAAAGCGGCGTGACGAAATTCAGCCCGATGGGCTCCTCCACGTCTTTTTCAATGTCGTAGAGAATCAGTTCGCCGTCTTTCTTTTCGATGGTGAGGGTAATGTATTCGTTGGCCGATTCGTAGCGGTAGTCGATGACATCCCGCACCTCGTTGTCGTTAATGGCGATCAATCGGTCCCCCGCTTCGATTTCCAACTCTTCGCCGATGGACCCGGGATCGACAGAGCGAATGGTATTTAATGCTTTATGAACGATGTCGATTTCATAAGGGTTCATGGCGCCTCCTATGGCCGTAATAGAAAAGGACTCTTTCGAGTCCTTCCCGCTTTATTTGTACAGAGGAAATTTTTTGCAAAAAATCCGCACGCGGTCTTTTGCTTGGTCTTCCGTAATTTCTTTTTTCAAGAGATCCACCATGATTTGCGCCACATAGGCCGCGTCTTCTTCTTTCGCGCCCAAGGTCGTCATGGCCGGGGTGCCGATGCGAATGCCGCTGGTCACCATGGGCGATTCGGGATCGTAGGGGATCATGTTTTTGTTGGTGGCGAGGCCGCTGTCGTTTAACAACTTTTCAGCCTCTTTGCCCGTTAATTTCAGGGAACGAAGGTCCAAGAGCAGCAGGTGATTGTCCGTACCGCCGGAAACCAAGTCCACGCCTTGATCCAGGAACACTTTTTCCATGGCCTTGGCGTTGTCGATGATTTGCTTGCAGTACACCTTGAAATCCGGTTGCGCCGCTTCGTGGAAGGCCACGGCTTTTGCCGCGATCACGTGTTCCAAAGGACCGCCTTGCAGTCCGGGGAACACGGCCTTGTCGATGGTTTTGTGCAATTCTTCCGTGCAGAGAATGGCGCCGCCTCTGGGGCCCCTGAGGGTCTTGTGTGTGGTGGTGGTTACCACGTCGGCGTAGGGCACGGGATTTTCGTGATAACCCGTGGCCACGAGGCCGGCGATGTGGGCCATGTCCACCATAAAGTAGGCGCCGCTCGCCTTTACGACCTCCGCCATGCGCTTAAAGTCGATCTTTCTCGGATAGGCCGACGCGCCGCCGATGACGAGCTTCGGTTTGTATTTCTTCACCGCTGCTTCAAAGGCGTCGTAGTCGATGCGTCCCGTCTTTTCATCGACGCCGTAATCCACGATGTCGAAGTATTTTCCCGAGATATTCACCGGGCTTCCGTGAGATAAGTGGCCGCCCTGACTTAAGTTCATGCCCAAGATCCGATCGCCGGGCTTTAAGAGACCCAGGTACACGGCCATATTGGCATTGGCGCCGCTGTGGGGCTGAACATTGGCGTGATCGGCACCGTAGAGGGCTTTAAAGCGATCGATGGCCAATTGTTCCACCTCGTCCACCACTTGGCAGCCGCCGTAGTAGCGGGCGCCGGGCAGGCCTTCGGCGTATTTATTGGTGAGCGGAGAACCCATGGCCTCCATGACGGCGTAAGAGACAAAGTTTTCCGAGGCGATGAGCTCGATGTGACTTTGTTGCCGTTCGGTTTCCTTTTGTACCAGCGAATAGATCTCAAGATCCGTCTTTTCTAAGTGCTTGTAATCCAATCCTTGCCCCTTTCTCGGTTTAATACCTGTCGTTAATGTAGGTGTCGATTTTGGAGCGCTTCTTTTCTTCCATGAAAACGCCCCGATCGACTAAGGCTTCATAAACCCGTTTGGACGTGGAATGCAAAATATACTCCGGATACTCGATAAAGACGATTTCAAAGAGACGGTCTTGCAATTTCTTGCCGTCACAGTGAACGAAGTAGCCGTAGACATTTTTGTAATCGACAAAATCCAAAATTTCCAAGATCGTGTCGTCCTTTTTTCCGTAATACTTTTCAGCCAAAGAAAGGGAGCGGCAATACTCGCGATTGCTCTTCTGCATCCGCTTCACGCGCCGAGCCTCCATGCGGTAGCTTTTGGCCAAGGCGTTGTAGTATTGGTAATTAAAGATCCCCTTCTCCAGCCGATCGATGAGAAAAAAGGGGCGCACATTGCTGCTGTGCATGTCCTTTAAATTCGTCTGCAAAAATTCCTTTTTGTTTAAATCGCCGCGCTCGTAGGCGCGAATCAAGGCGCTGCGCCTTTCCATAAAGTGCTGAAACCACTTGTCGCAAATCGGCTCCATGGTTACGAGGTCGTCATCATAAGAATGCATTGATCAGTACCGGCAACACCATAGCTAAGCATAAAATTACGGCCACGATTCGGATAAATGTCTTGTTCGATTTCATTCCAATCCCCTGTCAGTCGTTAGCCTTCCAAAGATACTTCTTGTGCGTATTCTTTTAATTCTTCCGGGAAGTCCGCTTCCACGTAATTGACGTTAATGTAGATTTGACGGTTTTCCATGCCTAACGCTTCCAGGCGATTGGCCAAATCTTTCAAGTCTTCGATGGAGAGGTCCATGACCTTGTACATGCCGTCGACGTAAACTTTTTCCAAGTCGTAGTCCATGGCGAACATGCCGCTTAAGAAGCCGTAGAATTCGTCTAAATTGGTGAGATTGTATTCCGTGGCATTGATTAAGCGCACATTGTAATCCAAGCTGAAAATGTGGTCGTCGTCGACTTCAACAAAAGCGATGTTGCCGTTGCCGCCTTCGTGGTCTTCATTGGCGTGGTCGATTAACCATTTCGTTTTTCCTGCACCTTTTGCTCCTAAGATATAACGAATCATTGTAATCATCCTTTCTCTATTTCCTATACAAATGACCTTGCGGCCGATTTTCCTCGATCATTCGCCGTACGATTTCGTCGCGAATGTAGTACCAGCTTCTGTTCCAATTGGCGAACAGCACGTCTTTTTCCGGCGCACGTCCCAAGAGACGGCCGATAACCGTCTCCGGAGGCAGATGCTCCAGAAATAAGATCACCCGCTCCATAAACTCTTCCATGGGAAGGGGCACGAAGGTGCCGGCGGTGTACATGTCGGCGAGCTTCGTGTGCTTCGCCACGTAAAGGTTGTGTATCTTCACCTCGTCGGCGCCGACGCGGGCCAAGAGCTCGGCGCCTCGAAGCACGTCGTCTCGGCTGTCCCAAGGCAGGTCCAAAATCATGTGGACCGCAAGCCTCAGGCCTTTTTCCTTGATCCGCTTCGACGCGTCGATAAATTCGTCGATGCCGTGGCCGCGATTGATCGCATCCAGTGTCTTTTCGTTGGCCGATTGCAGGCCCAATTCAAAGGTGACGACCTTATCCGGAAAAATTTCCTTCGCCACCGATAAATAGTCGTCGTCCACGCAGTCGGGCCGCGTGGATACGGAGACGCCGACGATGTCTTCTTCCGCCACCGCCTCTAAATTTTCCTTAAAGTCAGCCAGTGGAAGGTAGGTGCCCGTAAAATTTTGAAAATACGGGATAAAGCCTTGGGCCTTGTACCGCGCCTTCATTCGCGCCTTGTTTTCTCGAAACTGTTCCCGTACGCTTCCTTGAATCCATTCGAAGCTGCCTCCCTCTTCACCGCAGAAGATGCAACCGCCCACCCCGGCGGTGCCGTCGCGATTGGGACAGCTGCCCTTCAGGTGGATGGGCACCTTGTACACTTTCATGCCGAAAGCATCCTTGGCGTAGGCGCTGAAGCTTCGATAGGGAAATGGCTCCGTAATGTTATTCTCCTTGATCTTCCACGTCTTCCGCATAGAGACTTTCGAATTCGTCGGCGACGCGGTTGAAATAGTCTTCATCTTCGATAAAGATCAATTCCAATTCTTCGTCTTCCAATTCGGTGTATTCGTAAATCAGAACGGAGGCGTCTTCGTCCACTTCGTCGCCCTTTAAAGGCAATAAAGCGATGTAGTCTTTTTCTTCAAAGGGGAAAATGCCGATGACGGCGCAGTCCAATTCGCTGTCATCTTCCAATGTCAGCGTAATGACGTCCATTTCCTCGTGTTCGTGTTCGTGTTCGTGATCGTGTTCGTGGCTCATATTTATCCTTTCATTTTTAAAAGTTCAATAAGGTAATCGAAGACCCGATTGGTCGATGCGATGGACAAGTTTTCGCCGGGGGCGTGGACGCCGTCCATGTCAGGGCCAATGGAAATCATGTCCATCTTGCCGATGGAATCTTGCAGAATGCCGCATTCCAGGCCGGCGTGAATCATTTCCACCGTGGCATCTTTGCCGGTCATGTCTTTCCATAATTTCACGGCTTTGTCCCGAAGAGGCGATTCTTCCGCGTATTCCCAAGGGGCGTAGGCGGAAAGTTCTCGGAAGGTGCCGCCGCTTAATTCGCCGGCGATGCGGTTTTTCAGGGCGATTTCATGAATCTTGCTTTCCACATCGCTTCGGATTTGCATGGTAAAGACGATTTTTTCATCGTCACTTGCGGCGACGCCGACGTTGGTGGAGGATTCCACCAAGCCTTCGATTTTCTTGCTGAAGGTGTTGACGCCGTTGGGTGCGACGAGAAGGTAATTGATGACGCCGTCGGCCACCTCCTGAGCGAGGACTTTGTCGGCGGAGGCGGCTTCGATTTTAAGCGCGCCCTTGGGATCCGTGGCGACAAATTCCCTGAAGATCGTGTCGGCGGATGCCTTCAGTGCCGCCTTGACGGCTTCGACGTCTTTTGCGTCGACGCCGATAAGGGCTTCGGCATCTCTCGGAATGGCGTTGGGCTTCGAACCGCCGGAGAAATCAGCCAGTTCGAAATCGTAGTCGTAGGAGACTTCTCTTAAGATCCGCGCCAGCAGGAGAATGGGATTGCCCCGCTCGTCGTCGATGTCCGAGCCGGAGTGGCCGCCGCGGAAGCCGCCGAGATCGACGGCGAGGAACGTATCCTTTTCGGGCGCCTTAAATTCTTTTTCGAAGATAATTTCGGACACCATGCCGCCGGCACAACCGACGGTTATAATGCCTTCTTCTTCCGAGTCGATGTTGATTAATGTGCGGCCTTCAAAATACTTGCCGTCGATGGTGTGGGCGCCGGCCATGGACGTTTCTTCCTCGACGGTAACCAAGCATTCCAGCGCCGGGTGTTCGTAGTCGCCGTCTAAGATGGCGAGCATCATGGCCACGGCGATGCCGTCGTCGGCGCCGAGGGTGGTGTTCTTCGCGATGATTCGATCGCCTTCCACCACGGCTTCGATGGGATCATTTGAAAAGTCGTGTTCGTAGCCTTTTACCGCTTCGCAGACCATATCCATGTGGCCCTGCAAAATCACGGTGGGCTCGTTTTCGTAGCCTTTCGATGCGGGCTTTTTAATAACGATGTTTTTCCATTTATCTTGAATGACCTCGAGATCGCGATCCTTGGCCCATTGAACCAGGAAGTCGCTGATTTTTTCTTCTTCTTTGCTGCACCGGGGAATGTCCGTAATGGCGGCAAAGAAGTTTAGAACCGGTGAATCGCCGGTTAAACCTTTTATCATCCTATCACCTCTTCTTTATACTACATATTACACGAAACGCGCCGCTTCGTCATTACTTTTCGCTTTTATTCGGTAAAGGAATATGGCAATAGCCGCCGGGATTTTTCACTAAATACCGTTGGTGGTATTCCTCGGCTTCAGTGAAGTTTTCAAGAGGCGCCACCTCCACCCAAATCTTGCGCGTCGATTGGCTTTGACGCTTCTGTTTATCCGCTTCGTAGAAATCCTTCAGGGCCTCGTCCCCGGGCCGGTAATAGAGCCCTGTACGGTACTGGCGCCCCACGTCGTTGCCTTGGCGGAAATAACTGTATGGGTCAATGATTTTATAAAATAAATCCACGATTTGTTCCCGGGATATGACCTCGGGATCGAATTCGATAATCACGCCTTCCGCCGCCTTGCTCTTACCGTAGCAAAGATCTTCGTAGGTGGGGTTCGGAATGTCGGAATTAATGTAGCCCACCACGGTGGCGGTGATTCCATCGGTGCGCCGAAAGTATTCTTCCACGCCCCAAAAACAACCGCCGGCCAAAATAATTTCTGCCATGGTACCTCCTAATAGTTTAACATGCGCTCGATGCGCCCTTTATTATTCTGAAAATCTTCGTAGGACCGAATGTTTCTGAATACCTGAGAAATGGAATGGGTGCTCAAGCCGTAGTAACTGCTGATCATGTGGTTCATGGAGGGATCTTTTTCCACCATGGAGGCGTAGCAGTTTAAAATAAAGTCGATGACCGCCTCGTACTCTTCCTCGGAAAAGCCGCTGCTGTCCACTTCCCTTTTTATGGTCTCGATTAACAAACTTTCCAAATAGCGGAAAAATTCTTCGAAGTCGATCCTGGGCTCCGACTGCTCGATTTCGGCGATGATCTTAAAAAACAGATTCCAACCGAACTCCCGCTGCATGACGGCGTATACCGCCTTGCCCACACGCTCGGTAAAGGCCGTGGTAAAGGTTGGCCGCCGATCGAATTCTACGCCCTCGGCCACTTTAAAGCCCTTTTGGTCGATGTGGTTGATTCGGTTCAACAGGCGAATGAAATTTTCCCCCTCGTCGTAATCCAACAGAGCCTGGCATTTGTAGTCCAAATATTCCACGATAATGTCCGAGGTCTCGTTAAAGTCCACGACAAAACCAAGCTCCTTGCGAATGGTGCCCACGAAAATATCGTGAATGATTTTCGACAATAGGCTTTTCAGCTGCCTGTGATTGCTCTTCACCGCCGAGGAATCCATGTCGTTGACATGTTCGTATAGGATGCGCAACTGGCGGTCGATCATGGACAGATTGTCCTTGATTGAATGCATAATGTCCCGGAAAAATTCTTCCGTGAGCATGTAGTTGTAATTTTTATATAAGACCTTGTGGTCGATTTCCCCCCAGAATACATTGACCAGGGACTTGATCTGCAATTCGAAATTGAGCTTTTCGTCGCCCTTTTGAATGATTCCGTCGATTTTATAAATACCGAAGCCGTTTTTTTGAATCATAGGCTGGGCCGTTTCCATATCCAGAAAAATGTGTTTGTGGGTCGGCGATCGGTAGTAGCCGCCTCCCACGGGAATGTAAAACAGGTCTTTAATGGCCCGATAAATGGCCACCTCATCGTCGGTAAAACGACATTCGATCCGAAGCCCGATAATATCCTGCATGTGCCGGAGCATTTCCGCAGCGTCGTCGTAGCGCATATAGAGGCTGTTTCGAATAATTTTTTCTCTTAGAGAATTTGCCGATTTGATTCGTGAATTGACCGCGAGAAAACTGTCGTTGTCTTTAAATTCCATTTCAAAAAAGTTTTCAAGCTCCCGCTCGAGCTCCGCTATAAACTCGTATTTATTGTTCAACAGCTCGATGGAGCGGTCAATAAAGTTGAATAAATCCAGTTCCATATCTTCCCCCTGACATAGAACCAGTATATCACAGAATCGTGCAGGAAAACGATCCTTCTCCCCGATTAAAAAAGCGGCCCATACGCACGAAAACCGCTTGATTTCAATGTTTGTAAATAAAAAAGCGGCCGGAGCCGCTCATTTTATTTGTATTCGACTTTGTATTTCTTTTCGAGTTCAGCCACTTTTTCCAAGTAGCGTTCTTGTTGTTTTTGGCGCGTGAGTTCCATTTGGATTTCGCCGCGCACTTCGTCGAAGCTCTTTTCTCCTTCCGGATTGCCTTCGATGCGCTTAATGACGTGGTAGCCGAACTGGGTCTTTACGGGATCGGAAATTTCGCCGTCTTTCATGTCAAAGACCTTTTCATCGAATTCGGGCACCATTTGGCCGCGGCCGAAGGTACCTAAGTCCCCGCCGTTTTGATTGGAGGGGCAGGAAGAATGTTCTTTCGCCAATTCGCCGAAGTCTGCGCCGTCGCGGGCTTGCTTGGCAAGGTCGGCGGCCTTTTCTTCTTCGTCGACTAAAATGTGTGCGGCGTGAACGGATTCCGGTTTCTTGAAGAAGCGCTTGTTTTCTTCGTAGAATTTCTTCATGTCTTCTTCCGACACTTCCACGCCTTCGATGGTCTTGCTGAAGTTGTAGGATTTTAAAAGGGACTTTTTCGTGTCGGCAAAGACCTTTTTAAATTCTTCGTCTTCGTCCATCTTCTTGTCCATGGCATCCATAAGCAAGAGCTCTTGGCGCACCAATTCGTCTAAGATGTGCTTTTTGCCTTCGTCCCCTTGGAATTGAATGGCCATTTGGGGATTCATGCTCTTTAAATAGGCATCCACATCGGATTCGTGAATGTCAACATTGCCGATGGACGCCAATACTTTATTTTCTTCTGTCATTAATTTACCTCCTAATAAGTGTGGCTGTTTGCCTTTCACTGCTCTTTATCATAACAATCCCCTGTGTTTCCGTCAAGATTGTACCTATTCTCTAAATTGCGAAAGCTATGGTATAATGAAATACGTACGCAATTTATTTAAACGGGAGAAGATACTAAGCGCCAGCACCATTTAGGTGGACGAGGAATGAAGTGATCGAATTTTCGGCGGATGCTTCATAGGTCTGCAACCTGAGTATTGTACAAAACCCGGAGCAATCTTGGCACAAAATCAATACGGCAGCTCCCGAGATTAGGAGGATATTATGTGTGGAATTGTTGCCTTTAACGGCAAGGAAAATGCTGAAGAACGCATTCTTCAGGGACTTGAAAAATTAGAATACCGCGGCTACGACAGCGCCGGCATCGCCATGATCGACCATGGCCTCTTGAAAGTAACGAAGGCCGCCGGCCGCCTGGACGCACTGGAAGAAAAACTTCGCAAACATCCCCTCGAGGGCTACAACGGCATCGGCCATACTCGCTGGGCCACTCACGGCGTTCCCAGCGAAATGAACGCCCATCCCCACGTGTCCAGCGACCACAAGGTGGCCGTGGTGCACAACGGCATTATCGAAAACTTCCAGGCCATTAAAAACCGCCTTATGGAAGAAGGCTTCACCTTCTACTCCGAAACGGATACGGAAGTGGTTGCCAATTTAATCGCATCGAAACTTCACGGGGATTTGAAATCCGCCGTGGAAGAAGCTACGAAAGAACTGCGCGGCACCTTCAGCCTGGCCGTTCTCTCCTCCGACGATCCGGAAACCTTAATCGTCACCCGCAGAGAATCGCCTTTGATTTTAGGCATCGCCGACGACGGCATTTTCGCCGCATCGGACATCCCCGCCCTCTTGGCCTACACGCGGGATGTGATTTATTTAGACAACGACGATCTCGTAGTCATCGAAGGCGGTAAATACACCATCTACAACCACGGCGAAATCGTGGATAAAGAAGTAAAGACCGTGGAATGGAGCATGGAAAGCGCCGGCAAAGAAGGTTTTGATCACTACATGATGAAAGAAATCTTCGAACAGCCCAAGGCCATTCGCGACTGTTTGCTCCGCAAAGTCAACGACGGCTTCGTGAGCTTCGGCGATCAATCCTTTACGAAAGATGAAATCGAAAACTTCGACCACGTCTTTATGACGGCCTGCGGCACGGCCTTCCACGCCTCCCAAGTGGGCAAGCGCGCCTTGGAAGATGCCATGCAAAAAGAAATTACGGCGGAAATCGCATCGGAATTCCGCTACAATATGCCCTTCTTAAACGAAAACAGCCTGCTCATCGTCGTGAGCCAATCCGGCGAAACCGGCGACACCTTGGCCGTGCTCCGGGAAGCAAAGCAACGGGGCGCGAAGGTCCTCGCCATTACCAATGTGTTGGGCTCCAGTATCGACCGTGAAAGCGACAAAGTCATTTACTGCGACGCCGGCCCCGAAATTTCCGTGGCCAGCACCAAGGCCTACTCCACGCAGCTCTTGAGCCTCTATCTCCTGGCCCTGGACTTCGGCTACAAGCTGGGCACCTACGACGAAGAAGCGGTGAAGGTTGCCATCGAAGAGCTCTCCGGCGTTCCGGAAAAAATCGAATCCATTTTAGAGCATGTGGATGATTTGGATCCCATTGCAAAGCGCCTCTCCTCTCACCCGGCCATCTTCTATCTGGGACGCGGCATCGATTACCTGAGCGCGAAAGAAGGCGCCTTGAAGCTCAAGGAAATTTCCTACATTCACGCCCAATCCATGCCCGCCGGCGAATTAAAACACGGCAGCATCGCCCTCGTGGAAGAGGGACTTCCCATCGTCACCATTATCACCCAATCCCTTCTCGTGGAAAAAAGCATTTCCAACATTAAAGAGGTGAAAGCCAGAGGGGCCTACAACATCGTCATCACCGACGACGTCAGCGCCCACATCGACGAAGTGGCCGACGATCTGATTCGCATCCCCGCCATCTCCGATCTCTACGCCCCCATCCTCGCCGTCCTGCCCCAACAAATCCTCGCCTACAAAGTGAGCGTCCTCTTAGGCAACGACGTGGACAAGCCGAGAAACCTGGCGAAATCCGTAACCGTCGAATAAAAATAACGAATCGGCACAAGGCTTCTTGTGCCGATTTTTTCATGGAAAAAGGACTTCCCAAGGCGGAAGTCCTTTTTGAGTGCAATTCAATTTAAGTCTTCAACGAATACTTGCTCCAAACCCTTTTTTATAGAAAGACTGATCCCGATTCCCATGACGACGAAGACAAAGACAATGGGCAGATAGTTCGTCGTGAGGAAAAGATGTTTTGCGGCGAAAGTAATGGCGAATTTACTCCTCGCCGATCGCCCCAAGATGACCACGGGAAGCAAGATGGCGTAAAGGGCAAGTAGGCGAACAAAGAGCGTACCGCCTTCTCTGTAAACCATGGATTTCATTTGCCTTTTCGTCATGCCCGCCGTCATAAGCAGTTCAAAATCCCTCTTCCTCGCCCGTAAATTGCCGATAAAGCTATTGTAAGCATTGGTCAAAGCAATGAGGAGGAGGATCCCTTGAATGCCTCCGTTCAGTACGCGCACATTCCTCTCTGCCTCATTATCCAAGGCCCGACTCATGGCTTGAGTCAAGGTGGAGTGGTCGGTCTTCGGAATATAGGAGGCGATGACTTTCTCAAAATCTTCGGACACTTTGTCCACGTTTTTGTCCGCGCGCATTTTAATATTGTAACAACTAACCGGATCTGCGGGATCGTGTCCTTCCTTTTCAAAAAAGGCTTCCATGGTGGACTGTCGCGTAAACAGGGAGACTTCTTGGGCCGTCATGGGCTCGATGGCGAAGGGCATCTCGTCGATCACGCCGCCGATGCCGACGGCCATCACCTTGCCCTCCGCGGCGTAGCGCAAATTCACCGCACCGCTTCCGTCGGTGACGGGAATGTATTTCCGAAAGGCATAGGGGCTTCCGTCGTCGGCGGCGGTTTTATTTAAGAGCAAATACGACGTATCGCTATCGTATCCATTCGCCTCCAAAAGCTTTTCGTAATCCTCGTCGCTAAGCCCATACATCCTGGCATACAATTCCTTTGACTTCTTACCGTCTTTTAACGCCTTTTTCATGGGTTCCGAAAAGAACGCTCCGTTGTCTCCGACAAAGCACTTAAAGTTTTGCTTGCGATATAAATGCCATTCATCCGCTCCTTTTAGAGCCTTTAGATCCTCAATCATTTTGGGATCCATGGATCCCGGGGTAAAGATTACCGATGAAAAAGAATAGGGGCTGCGGAATTTATCGTAGGTCTCAGTGAGCCCGGAGTAGGCACCGGACACCATGACCACGGTGAGAATGACGGCCGAAAGCGCCGTGGACAAAAGGATCGTGCGGTAGGTTCTCATGTAAGAAAGGTAATAATCTTTGGCCAAAGTCTTTTCGACTTTTCCCCTTACTTTCGACGGACCCAGTCGCCCGTCCTTTTCCGATAGACCGTTTAATCCCTCGATAATATTTAATTTCCCGCAACGCTTCGCCGGCACCATGGCGGATAGATAAACCGCCGCCGCTGCCAGTATTAAAATAGCCAAAACCACATAGGGTGAAAGGCTCACAGGTTGAAAATCCGGCGCCTTAATTCGCTCGCTTAATATGTCGGACATAGCATAAATGCTCTTGGCATTGTTGCGCCACATTAAATACAAGAGTCCGTTGGCCACGCCATAGGACAGAGCCGTGCCCAGCAAAATCGGCCCCCTCGCCAAAAGAAAAGCGCGCCTGCGAATCATTTTCTTTACTTGTTTCTCCGTCATGCCCACACTTTTTAACAGGGCGATCTCCCGCTGATCCCGACTGTTCCACACGTTAAAAGCGCCGTAAATAATAAAGGCAAATAAGAGTACCAACAGACTCATGGGAATATACATTTCCAGTGCACGAGATAGCACATTTTTCGGCGGAATAATTCCATTGGGATAGATCAATTTATAATTCAAGAGACGGGTGTTGTAACCCAATCGCCCCTGACTTTCCGCCGTCTTCGGATCGATGCTTCGCTTCTGTAAAATCTCCCGCGTCAGGGTGTAGGTATCCCGTGGATTTTTGTACCATATATAGGCCTCTACGCCACTCGAACCGTCATAAAGTGCGTCTTTTGACGCATCTCCCAAGCGGCCGATCAGATAATACTCATCAAACGATATTTCGGGGCTCTCGTAAACGCCTACGATCCGATAAGTCTTCCCTTCCGCCTCGAAAGTGCTGTTCAGATGCAGATCCCGGTTGCTTTTCAAAAACGAATCGGGCACCAACAATTCGTCTTCTCTTTCCGGTCGCCTTCCCTCGACGGGTTCGAAGCTTTTTAATTGATTGAAATAATCCTCTCGTTCGTAAATCACGGCGTTACGGTCCGTTTTTACAATGCGATCGAAGGCAATTTTTTCGATGGCCGGATTCTTTTTTAGCTCATCGTAAAAAGAGGCGTCGACCTCGGCAATGGACGCGTGGTAATCGCCTGAATCGGCGATGGCAAAATCAACTTCCGCTTTTCTTAAAGAGGTAGTGATGAAGAGAATGGTTCCCAGCAGGATCACGGCAAGCAGTATGCTTGTTTTTACCGCCAAGGCGTCTTTTTTTCCGGCGTTGACCACGGAGGCAGCTAATTCACCAATTATTTTCATCATCTACACCTCCGAAGGGAAGAGTTTTCCATCGATCATGCGAAAAACTTTTTGGCAGCTGTTGGCCACCTTTTCATCGTGGGTCACGATGGCCATGGTGGAGCCGGTGCGCTCGTTGACCAATCGGAAAAGGGCAGTGATTTCTTCGGAATTTCGCCGATCCAAGTTTCCCGTGGGCTCATCCGCTAAAATCAGGGCGGGTCTCGTGATTAAGCTTCGGGCAATGGCCACCCGCTGCTGCTCGCCGCCGGAAAGTTGTTTCGGATAGCGGTCCAATTTATCTTCGATCCCGAGAATCGAAATAATCTCTTTAAAATAAGCTTCATCTTCCTTTCTTCCGTCGAGAAGCAAGGGGAGCAAGATATTTTTCCGCGCCGTAATATTCGGGATCAGATTAAAAAATTGGTAAATGACCCCGATGTTTCGTCGGCGGAAAATGGTCATTTCCTCGTTACTAAGGGTGGTAATGTTTTTATCTTGAATATAAATTTCGCCGCCGGTGGGCCTGTCGATGCCCGCCAAAAGGTGGAGTAAGGTGGATTTTCCCGATCCGCTGTCGCCGATGATTGCCACCAAGTCTCCTTTTTCCAACTGGAAATTCACGCCGTCAAGAGCGCGGACTTCCACCGACCGACCGTAGGTTTTCGTTAGATTCACTGTTTTTACAATATGCATAGGGTTCCTCCTTTTCTGAGCCTACGATATCAAGTGAAAGTGACCGGTCGGTGACCGAGTACCGATGCCTCGTCTATTCGTAAAAGCGCAACTCAAATCGATTTGATTCCTTGCCTTTTGTATAGAGGAGATCGCCGCCTTGTCTTTTCATAATCGCCCTTGCCATGGGAAGGCCGATTCCAAAGCCGGGTGTGTTGGGATCTTTTTTATAAAAGCGCCGAAATGCTTGTTCCAAGGTGTCCCGATCCATGCCTTCGTCGAAATCTTCGACGACAATGGATTTGTAGACATTGGTTTCTAGGAAAGTCATGGCGATGCCTCTTTCTTTGGACGCTTCCATGCCGTTCTTCGCCAGATTAAACAGGGCTTCGTAGGTCCATTTCTTATCGCAATAGAGAGCCACTGATTCGCCATAAATAGTGCAAGGGATCTTTTCTCTCCCGAAGGCACTTTCCAATCCTTCCGCCACGGATGTCGCCAGCTCCATACCGTCGACCGCTTCTTTTTTCATGGCCACCACGTCACTGTCCACCGCCGCCAATTTCAGTAGCGCATCGGAAAGGCCCAATAGGCGCTCCATGGATCGGCCCATACGTTCAAGGGCCTCTTTGTCCGATGCATCGTCGATGAGATCCAGCATAAGCAAGGTGCCTGTAATTGGCGTCTTGATTTGATGGGCGATATCTTCCGTATATTCCTTCAGTTGAACGCGACGCCTCTCAGCCTCTTGAGCGATGCGCTTATTTTCTGATGTCATCTTCACGATTTCATCTCTCAGCTTAGAAAAATCGTCTTCTTCGGCCTCATCGACTCGCGACTCCGGATCCGAACTATGTAGGAGGCGGATCATGTCGTCAACCTTCTCTTCGATCTCTAAGTAACCCTTCCCTTCAAAGCGATCGATGGCAAAGTAAAGCCCTGCGTTAATCATAAAAAATAGCGCGACGGTCAACCAATCGAAGCGGGGAAAGAAAGCGACTACAACCATGGAAAGGACGAGATTCAGCGATAGGATCAATAGGGTCTGTCTCTTAGTCATCGCCATCCTCCCAAAAATAGCCCATGCCCCGCACAGTTTTTATAAAATGGCCGTAAGGTCCCAGTTTCTTGCGAAGACGCTTCACGGCGACGGTGAGTGTATTATCGTTAACTTCGTCGCCAAAGCCCCACACCTCGTCGATTAATTGGCTTCGCAACAATTGTCTGCCCCGATGTGCCAATAGCATGGCCAGCAGATCAAATTCCTGTCTATTTAAGTCCACTGCATCGCCCCGCAAGATCGCCGTCTTCGATTGCCTGTCTAAGATCAGCTCTTTAAATTCCAACAACTCTTCTCCCGATCCGAGGCGCTTAAAAAGATTGTCAATTCGCGCCTTCAGTACGGGAAGGGAAAATGGCTTCGCCACGTACTCATCGGCCCCTTGAGACAGTCCCTTCACGACATAGTCTTCGTCGCCTTTTACCGTCAACATGAGAATGGGCAGTTTAGAAAAGGAACGGACCCAATTTAAGAAATCGAAACCTGATCCGTCGGGAAGATTTACATCGAGAATGAGCAGATCGGCGGAGCGTATTTGCTCTTCGCCCACATCGCCCAAGCGACTCGCCGCCACCACATCCATGTCGTACCGAGCCAGATACGTTTTCACGCCGTAGACGATGGTCTCGTCGTCTTCGATCATCAGAATCTTCAATGGTCGCCTCCCTTTACAACAGACCTGAAATTTCGTCCAGCCTCTTCATATCCAGGGCCTCTTCAACTACCGCGGCCAGTTTTTCTATCTGGCTGTCTTTAAAGGCGGCGTAGTCCATCGCTTCTTTCTGCAGCAGATTTTTTTCTTTCTTAAGCGCGGCCACGATCTCTTCGGCGATGTGAGGGGCGTCGAAAAAGCCGTGAATGTAGGTGCCGTAGAGTCTTCCCTCTTTAACGATGCCGCCGGATTCCGTCAGTTCTTCTATTTCGCCGGTCTCTTTTATCTCGCTTTGTCCCATATGAATTTCGTAGCCCGCCACTTTTGTTCCGCTAAGATTTTTCAGCAGGCCTTCGGAAGGGGCAATCGTCGTTTCCACGCGGCATTGTTTTTTTTCTTTTGAAAAGACGGTGTCCATGGGAAAGAGCTTGAGCCCCTCCATGGTGCCGCCGCTTTCCACTCCCTCCGGATCGGAAAGGATGTCTCCCATCATTTGAAAGCCGCCGCAAATTGAAAAGACGGCTCCGTCTCTCTCCGCGTGGCGCAGAACGCGGGCATAGATCCCCGTTTCCTTCAGCCATTTTAAGTCGGTCATGGTGTTTTTGGTCCCCGGGATGATCAAGAGATCCGGCTCGCCGAATTCCTCCACCCGTGTAATGGCGCGAACGGAAACATCGGCCATCATTTGAAAAGGAGCCACGTCGGTGACATTGGAGATGTGGGGCAGGCGTATGACGGCGATGTCCACGGCTCCGCGATCCGTCTCGTGAAATTCCATGGCCAGGGAATCTTCCGCTTCCAAGCGCACGTCGGCATAGGGCACGACGCCGAGGACGGGAACGCCGGTGCGCTCTTCCAATATTTTAAGGCCCGGCTCTAATATGGACACGTCGCCGCGGAAGCGGTTCACGACGATGCCCTTGAGCCTTCCTCGCTCGTCGTCATCGAAAAGCTCCCATGTCCCCACGACGGAGGCGAACATGCCGCCTCGATCGATGTCGGCGATGAGAATTGCGGGAATGTCCGCCGCCTTGGCAAAGCCCATGTTTACCATGTCCACGCTCTTTAGATTGATCTCCGATGCGCTCCCCGCCCCTTCGCACAGGACAAAGTCAAATTCATCGGCCAAGGATTCGTAGGCCGCCAGGGCCTTGGGAAATAGCTTCTTCTTTTCGGCGTAGTAGGCGCGGGTCTCGAGATTTTTGTAGACGCGGCCATTTACGATAACCTGGCTCACCCCCGGCGCCGTAGGCTTTAAGAGAATCGGATTCATGCGCACGTCGGCGGGTATCCGCGCCGCCTCCGCCTGCACGATTTGTGCCCGCCCGATTTCCGATCCGTCGTCGGTGATGCCGCTGTTCAGCGCCATGTTCTGTGCCTTAAAGGGCGCCACACGGTAGCCTCTGTTGGCGTAAATGCGAAGGAGCGCCGCCACCATGGCGCTCTTTCCCGCGTTGGACGCCGTTCCCAATACCATTAACCCTGCCACGGTGTCGCCTCCTTTAATGCTTGCAGTAAATTTTCTCTCAGTCTCTCGTCGCCGCTTAAGTGAAGTTGCGGGTAACCTGCATAAACATTTTTCCCGTAATGCGCCGTGCGTCTCTTTCCCCAGCCGCTCGGCTTTTGAATCAGAAGTTCGTCCCCCTCCTCATCGGCGGCGCTGTAATGAAATTCGTGGACTGGCGCCGACCGGCCGGCCTTTAATAAGAGGCCGTCTTCCTCCGCCGTGATCACTTGATAGCCGAAATGTTGCAGGCGATCGGTCATTTTCGCCTCGCCGGGAAAGAACCCGAAGGCTTCGCTGCCGTCGATTTTTTCGAGAAGGCTCATAAAGCCGCCGCCCTCGGCAACGATAACGCCGTCCTTTTCCGCGAAAGTTTTTAAATCCCGAGCAAGGGCTTTATTTTTTCCGAGGGCTTTTTTGTGAAGCTCCGGATAGCCGCCGCCCAGGTAGACGCCGCAGATTCCTTTGGGCAGAGAATCCGCGAGGGGCGAGAAGGGAATCCATTCCACGCCGCGCTCGGAAAGATCCACGAGGACGTCTTCGTAATAAAAGAAAAAGGCCTCGTCCTTTGCAATGGCCACGGGAATTTTTTCCCGCGAAGGATTCATCGCCATTTCTCGGCCCACGGACCTCGTTTCACAGGCGGCGAGGAGCTTATCTAAATCCACGTAATTTTCCACGCTATCCGCCCATTTATCTGCGAAGACGCGAAAGTTTTCGATCTCCTCCGGTCGATGCAGGCCCAAATGGCGCTCGGGCAAATCCCGATCCAAGTCGGGAATGCAGCCGAAAAGGGGAAGCCCCGTAGCTTCCTCGATGATCTTTTCGTAGTAGGATGCCATGGCGGGCTTTGTGTGATTTAAGATCACGCCTGAAATGGTGTTTTCCCCGTAATTTAAAAATCCTTGAAGCTCCGCGCCGAGGCTCGCGCCCTTGCCCCGCCCCGAAGCGATGAAAATCGTCGGCGTCTTCGTGAAATTCGCCATCTCCGCCGCCGAGCACTTCGTCGTGGTGGCCATGCCGTCGTAATAGCCCATGGCCCCTTCCGTGACGATGACGTCCTTTTTCTCCAACCGGGCCATAAGGTGAAGAATGTAATCGTCGTCCATCAAATGGCGATCCAGGTTCACGCCGTAAGCTCCGAGAGCTCGGTGATACATAGGATCGATGTAATCGGGACCGATCTTCGCCGATGCCAGCGTCATCCCGCGGCGAATCAGGGCGCCGATGATTCCCATGGTAATGGAGGTCTTCCCCGCGCCGGAATGTCCGGCGGATAATAGCATGCGCTTCATCGAATCACCTGCTCGTAGGCCACCCGCTCCGTGCCGTCGGCCACGGTAATGACGCCGCAGTAGGTAAAGCCCGCGGACTCGATTAGGCCCCGCATGCGGAAATTATCGGCGTGGGTGTCGATGCGAATGGCGGGAATGCCTTTAAACTTTGCATAGGCGAAAATCCGATCCATCATGCGGCGGCTCATGCCCTCGCCCTTTCGTTTGTCGTCCACGACAAATTGATGGACGGTGAGGTAGTCGCCATCCGTGAGCCAGTTGCCGTCGATAACATCGTAAGTAGGATCCGCCCCTTCTTTTAGCACGGCCATGCCGACGACGGTATCGTCTTTAAAAAAGTAGCAACAACCGGCTTTGATGTTTTCCAAAAGATCTTCCGGCGCAGGATCCTTTCCCTGCCATTGATCCACGCCGTCGGTCTTCAATGCGGCCCGTGCCCCGTCGATCATCTTCATGACGGGAGGCAAATCTTCTTCTCTTGCCTTCACGAGGGCGAGAGGCATTTTTCTGAAGTAGGGCACGGCTTTATCCATAGCCATTTCCGCCCCGTCGACGACCGTGTCCGCGACGAAAATATGAAGCCCCTTCGCTTCCGCCTCCCTCAGTGCCTGAGTGAAATCGGGATCCGTCTCTTCGTTAGGCGTAAAGCCCCAAATGCCTTTCATCTGCACGACGAATAGCACGCCGCAGCACTTTCCTTCCGCAGCCATGTCGCCGAGTTCGCGAATGTGCTTCGCGCCGCGCACCGTGGGCGCGTCGGGAAATTTCGCCAGGCCGTCTTCTTCCAAGGTGACGCCCTTCACTTCCAAAAAGCCCTCGCCCTCTGTGCCCTTGAGGTAAAAGTCGAAGCGACTGTCGCCGCGCTTCACCTCCCGTTCGTAGGATATGATTTTACCGAAGCCCTTTAGATAAGGCGCACCGTCGAAGTATTCCGCAGCCAATTGATTGGGGGCCTGGGAGTCGATGTTTATGGAATTTTCCCCCTTGTAAACCGTGACCAGGCTATAAGGGGTCTTTCGTTTTTTCGCAGGATCAGCCCCCTCGAGGAGCACTTTCGCGCCGGGGACGAAAAGCTCCCGGCATCGCCCGGTATTGGGCACGTGAACCCGAATCCCTTTGCCGTTTTTTTCTACCATAGCAATAAAGCGATTTTCCCTGTTAAGAAAAACCGCTTCTTCCATACGTTTATATTTCATTCTGCGTCCCTTTGTTTAAAATGCCAAATCAAATAAGCTACGGCCAGCACGGCCAGCAGAGCCACGATGACGTATTTATAGTAATCCAAATAGGTGAGGATCACATGCCAATTTTCGCCGGTTTTGTAGCCGAGAAAAGTGAGCACGCAGTTCCATACGAAGGAACCCGCCGCCGTAAGTAAGGAAAACACGGAAAGCCGCATGGATACCATGCCGGCGGGAATGGAAATCAGGCTACGAACCACGGGCACGCAGCGGCCCACGAGGACGAGAGCCTTGCCCTTGTGCTCGAACGTGTTTACCACGCCCATAATTTCCTTTTTCTTAAAGCCCAACCTTCCCATCCAACCATGCTCGGCGGAGTCGTAAATTTTTTCCGTGGGAACCAGGCGCCCGATTCCGTAGAGAATGTAGGCACCCAAAAGGGATCCCGCCGTGGCCGCCAAGGTGGTGGGAAGAAAGGCGAGATTGCCCCGTCCGACGAAGAAGCCGCCGAGGAGCAAAATCACTTCCGATGGAATGGGCGGAAACACATTTTCAATAAAAATCAATGCGAAGACGGCCAAGTACCCGTAATTTGTAATGGCCGAAGTGATCACACGTTCCACTGTGTATGCCCTTTCCTATTGATTAAGAAGCTTCACGAGCATTTCGTTGGCCATTTGAGGATTGGCCTTGCCGCGGCTTTTCTTCATCACTTGACCGACGAGGAAGCCCACGACGCGGTCTTTGCCCGCCTTGTATTGTTCCACTGACTCGGGATTTTCCGCCAATACTTCCTTCACCATGGCTTCGATTTCAGACGCGTCGCCGATTTGTACGAGGCCCTCTTCCTCGATGATTGCCTTGGGCTTCTTGCCTTCCTCGCACATTTTGCGGAAGACTTTCTTCCCGGCATTGTTGTTGATCTTGCCGGATTTAATTTGTTCGAGAAGGTAGGCGAAATCTTTTCCTTCGAAGGGAACATTCATTTCCCCCTCGTCGGAGACTTCCACGCGGCGCAGAAATTCCGTCATAAACCAATTGGAAAGCATGTCGTAGTCCGTAAAGTGCTTCGCCACTTCTTCATAGAAGTCGGCGACTTTTTTCGAACCGCAAATAACTTTCGCGTCGTATTCTTTCAGACCGTAGGTGTCCATAAAGCGGGCAATCTTCACATCGGGAAGCTCCGCCATGCCCGCGCGCACCTTTTCGATCCATTCGTCGTCGATAAACAGCGGGCCCAGATCCCCTTCCGGCGCGAAGCGATAGTCGCTGGCCGTGTACTTCACACGCATAACCACGGTTTTGTTTTCCGCGTCGTCCCAGCGGCGGGTGGCGCGAAGTTCCGTCTCGCCCTTTTCCATGAGCTCGATTTGACGGGCCACTTCGTAGTCGATGGCCTTTTCAACGGCGCGGAAGGAGTTCAGATTCTTCACTTCGGAAATGGCGCTTCGCTCCCCGGTTTCCGTGTTCTTAATATTGACATTCACGTCGCAGCGCAGGGAGCCTTCTTCCATTTTCACGTCGCTGACTTCCAAATAGCGCAGGGTGTTTCTCAGTTTTTCCAAGAACAGACGCGCTTCCAAACCCGATGCCATGTCCGGATCGGAGACGATTTCTACCAAGGGCACGCCGCAACGGTTGTAGTCCATGAGGGTGGTGCCGTTTTCCGTGTGGAGGCTCTTACCCGTGTCTTCTTCCAATTGAATTTGATGGATGCCGATTTTCTTCGGTCCGTCATCGGTTTCGATTTCAATGTAACCGTCGTTGGCTACGGCCTCGTCCGTTTGGGTAATTTGATAGCCCTTGGTTAAGTCGGGATAGAAGTAATTCTTTCTGGAAAAAGTGGACTTGTGGTTGATGCGCATGTGAAATGCCGTAGCGATTTCAATGGCGCGCTCCACGGCGCCCTTGTTTAACACGGGGGTGGCCCCGGGAAGGCCCAAACATACCGGACAGGTGCAGGTGTTGGGCTCTCTGCCGTAGGCATTTTCACAGCCGCAGAAGGCTTTGGTCTTTGTGGATAATTCGACGTGGATTTCCAATCCCACAATTGTCTTGTAACCCATTAGATATTTCCCTCCAATTCTTTCGCCGTGGCAATGGCTTGATTGTCGTGGCTCTTCTTCGGAATAATTTGAATCCCTACGGGAAGACCGTCTTTCGTCGATGCGGGCACGCTGATGCCGCCGGTACCGATGAGATTGACGGGGACGGTAAATAAATCCAGCATGTAGATCTGTACCGGCGTCATGTTTTTGTCGATAGGCAGTGCCACCGTCGGCGAGGTGGGACAGAGGATCACGTCGTGGGTTTCGAATACTTCGTTGAATTCACTCATCATGCAGTGACGCATTTCCAGAGATTGCTCGAAGTATTCCTTGGAGTGATCCATGCTCATAATGTAGGAGCCGATCATAATCCGGCGCTTCACTTCATCGCCGAAGCCTTCGCTGCGGGTTTTGATGTATAGCTCGTCGATATTGTCGTAATCATCGGCGATAAAGCCGTATAAAATGCCGTCGAAGCGGCTCATGTTCGGCGCGATTTCGCCGTTGACCAAAATATGGTACACGGCGATGGCCAGATCCAAGCTCTCGATGTGGACGTATTCCACTTCAGCGCCCTGATCCCGCATAAAGTCCACGGTGCGTTGGAAGGCGTCTCTCACGGGCTCTTCCACTTCGAAGGTCTTGAAGGTGTCGGGAATGGCGACCTTTAATTGGCTTAAAGGTTTCGCCGCTTTTACGGCTTCGGCGTTCAGGGAATCGTTGCCGATGCAAGTGGCGTCGCGCAGGTCGGAGCCTTCCAGAATTTCCAGGACGTATTCTACATCGTCGACGGTGTGGGCCAAGACGCCCACTTGATCGAAGGTGTTGGCCATGGAAGACACGCCGTAGCGGGAAATGCTTCCGTGGGAGGGCTTCATGCCCACGACGCCGCAGAAGGACGCCGGTTGACGCACGGATCCGCCGGTGTCGGTTCCCAAGCTGATGGAGCAGAAGTTTGCCGCCACAGCCGCCGCGCTTCCGCCGGAGGAGCCGCCGGAGACGCGGGTTCTGTCCACGGGATTTTTCGTGGTGCCGAAATAGGATGTCTTCGTGGAGGAGCCCATGGCAAATTCATCTAAATTGACCTTGCCGATAATAATGGCATCCGCCGCCTTTAACTTCGTGGTAACCACGGCGTCGTAGGGGGAGATGAAATCGGCGAGCATTTTCGATGCACAGGTCATGCGCACGTCTTTCACGGCGATATTGTCTTTTATGGTGACGACCATGCCGGCCATTTTGCCGAGCTCTTCGCCTCTTTCTCGCTTTTCGTCCAATTCTTTCGCCTTTTCAAGGGCGATTTCGTCGGTGAGGGTAATAAAGACATTTAAATCCTCTTCGTCCCGCTTGATATTTTCTAAATAGGCTTCGACCAATTCCGTGCAAGTAATTTTTCCGTCGAGGAAAAGTTGTCTGGTTTCCAAGCCGCTTAATTGGGTCAGATTCATGAGGCCTCCTTATTCCACAAATTTAATGATTTCGAAGTAGCCGTACTTCACGGCCACGGCATTGCCTGTGGCATCTTCCCGGTCCAGAGACGGGCGAATTTCATCCTCCCGCAGGCGATTGGGCAAGACGTTCGTATGGAAGGTGGGCGAACAGTGCACTTTCGCCTGTTTGATCGTATCCATCAAATCCATGGTGTCGGAAAATTCTTTTTCCATGGCTTCCAATTCTTCGTCGGTGAAGTATAGTTTGGATATTTCCGCAATATGTCTGATTTCGTCTTTTTTCATAGGAGGTCTCCCCACTTTCTGTTAAAGGCTTCTTCCGATAAGACGGGTACGCCTAATTTCTCCGCTTTTTCCGCTTTCGATCCCGCCGCATCGCCTGCGAGAACGAGATCGGTATTTTTCGATACGGATCCGGTTACCTTCGCGCCTTCCGCTTCCAGTGCCGCTTTCACTTCGCTTCTCGGCCTGGACAAGGTGCCCGTTAGCACCACGGTCATGCCGTCGAGGACGCCGGATTTTTTCGATTGCTCGTAGATCAGCTCGATCCCCGCATCCATTAAGTCGTGGACGTAGCCGCCGATAACGGGATCGATGAAGAAGAGGCGAATCTCTCTCGCCGTCTCCGGGCCGATCTCTTCGATGGTCACAAGCTCCGCTTCTTCGGCCTTTGCCAGGGCGTCGAAATCGGCGAAGTGATCCGCCAGATCCCCGGCGGTTTTAATGCCCACCTGGCCGATGCCCAAGGCGTAGATAAAGCGCTTAAAGCTGATTTTTTTCGATCCCTCGATGGCGTTTAATAGATTGTCCGCCTTTTTTTCGCCGAAGCCCTCGAGGGTCGTGAGCTCTTCCCGCTTCAGTGCGTAAATATCGGGAATCTCGTGCAAAAGACCTGCGGCGATTAATTTTGCCGCCGTCTTTTCGCTGAGCCCCGTAATGTCCATGGCGTCGCGAGAGGCGAAGTGATCGATTCGCGCCACCAATTGGGGCTCACAACCGATGGTGTTCGGGCAGAAGCTGTGCACGCCTTTTTGCACCAGCTCCGTGGCGCAGGCGGGACATTTGGTGATCATCTCTATTCTATCACCTTCTTCGCCGATTCCCTCTAAAATTTCGGGAATGACGTCATTGCTTCGCCTTAAAAACACCTCGCCGCCGATGCGCACATTTTTTCTCAGAATGTCGTCGTAATTATTTAATGTGGCCCGCTGAATGGTGACGCCGTCGATGTCCACAGGCGCCAGAATGGCCGTGGGTGTCACCTTCCCCGTGCGGCCCACATTCCATTCCACGTCGAGAAGTTTCGTAACCACTTCCTTCGCCTCGAATTTGTAGGCGATGGCCCAGCGGGGAAATTTCACCGTGTAGCCCAGGGATTCGCGCTTGGTGACGTTGTTGATTTTGAGGACGATGCCGTCGATCATGACGTCCAACCGGTCGCGGGTGTTTTCCACTTCGTGGATGTAGTCTAAAATGGCGTGAAAATCCTCGCAACGGCGGGTCATGGGATGGACGAGAAAGCCCTGTTCTTTTAAAAAAGTCTTCACGTCTTCGTCCGTTTTGAAAACCATGCCCTCGGCATCGGTTAAATTGTATAAGTAGGCCGTGAGCCTGCGCCGCCTTGTTTCCTTGGGATCGAGATTTCTCAAGGCGCCGGCGGCACCGTTTCTCGGATTTTTTAAGGGCTCCGCCGCCGTTTCGTTGTATTTTTTAAGACTCTTGTAGGGCATTAGCCCTTCGCCCTGCACCACCAAATGGCCCTTAAAGGGAATGCTTAAGGGCACGGTGGAGATGGTGACCACCTGCTCCGTAATCACTTCGCCCACGGTGCCGTTGCCCCGGGTGACGGCGCGGGTGAGCTTGCCGTCGTCGTAGGTCAGGGAAATGGTGAGCCCGTCGAATTTCAGTTCCGCCATATAGCCCTTGTCGTCGGCGCCGGCCGCGCGCATGCGATCGCACCAGGCCTTGAGGCGCTCGTAGCTTTGGGCCTTGTCCAGGGAATAGAGGGGCTTTTCGTGGGTAAACTTTTCAAAGCCTTCCAAGAGATCCCCGCCGACGCGACGAGTGGGCGAATCGCTCGCCACTTCCCCCGTCTCCTTCTCCATGGCCACGAGCTCGTCGTAGAGGGCGTCGTAGGTTTTGTCGTCCACCAAAGGCGCGTCCAAGGTGTAGTAGGCGTGGGCCCAGGTATTTAATTGGTCGATGATCCCTCGCATCTTCTCCATCTTATTCCTTCTTTCGAATGGGCGCCACCTTCAGGTTCAGAGTCTTCAGCCCCTTGCCCTCAAAGGAAATGATGCCTTCGTCGCCTTTTAACTGCACGAGCATCCCCTCGCCCCACTTTTTGTGAACGATCGTGTCGCCGACGCTTAATTCGGGAAGCGGCTGAGATTTTTTCACCGGCTTCGTCTCCGGCGCAACCGCCCCGGTATAAATGTCGTGGCGACTCTTTAAATCCTTCTTCCGCGGTTCTTCTTCGTGGACGGTAATGTTGTCTTTGATCTCTTCCACGAAGCGACTTCGCATGGCGCTGTTGCGCTTGCCGTAGAGGGTGCGGGACTTGGCCGAGGAGAGAAAGAGCTTCTCTTCCGCCCGGGTCACCGCCACGTACATGAGCCTGCGCTCCTCTTCCATGCTCTCCTCGTCGTCGTAGCTTCGCGATGTGGGGAACAGTCGCTCTTCCAGCCCCACCACGAAAACCACGGGAAATTCCAGACCCTTTGCGCCGTGAATGGTCATGAGCTTTACGGCGTGGGATTCGTCGTCCAATTCATTTTTATCGGAGATCAAACTGAGGTTACCCAGGTAATCGGTTAGGCTCATATCCGGATTGGATTCTTCGAATTCCGCCGCTGCGGAGATAAATTCCTCCACATTTTCCAGGCGGGTGCGGGATTCCACCGTGTCCTCCCGCTTCAGCTCGTCGGCATAGCCGCTTTCAAATAAAATCGCTTCCACCAACTCCGCCAGACTAAGCTCCGCCGCCTTGTTTTGCAGAAGGTGGATCAAGTTCACAAATTCGCGAATGTTTTTCTGTGCGCGAATTTTGAGTTCCGGATAGGACTCCAGCTCTTCCATAAGGGCGAAGAGGCTCATGCCCCGCTCGGCTGAAAAGGCGCGGAGCTTTTCTAAAGTCGTATCACCTATACCCCTTTTCGGCACGTTCACGATGCGGCTGATATTGATGTCGTCTTTCGGATTGTTTACCGCCGCCAAATAGGCGATAACATCCTTGATTTCCCTGCGGTCGTAAAAGCGCAGGCCGCCCACGACGCGGTAGGGAATCCCCTCGCGCATAAGGGCCTCCTCAAAGCCCCGGGACTGGGCGTTGGTGCGATACAAAATCGCCATCTCCCCGTAGGCCGTGCCCTTGTAATTTAAGTGCTGCATCTTTTGCACCACGGCCAATTCCTCTTCGGAGCTGTGGTAAAATTCCCGGTAGACCACGGGATCGCCGCCGCTTTTCGCCGTCCACAAATTCTTTTCTTTCAATTTGGGATTGTTGGCGATAAGGGCGTTGGCGCAGTCCAAAATCGGCGTGGTGGAACGGTAGTTTTGCTCCAGCAAAATGGTCTTCGCGCCGGGAAAATCCTTCTCGAAGGAAAGAATATTGCCGATGTCCGCGCCCCGCCAGCGATAGATGGATTGATCGTTGTCGCCGACGACGGTAAGGTTTTTCGCCTTGGCCGAGAGCATTTTGACCAGTAAGTATTGAATGTGGTTCGTGTCCTGGTATTCGTCCACGAAAATGTATTCGAATTTCTGTTGGTAATAGGCCAAAACATCCGCCTTCAACTGAAAGAGCTCCACGGTCTTTACCAAAAGATCGTCGAAATCCAGGGCGTTGTTTTCCCGCTTCTTCTTTTCGTAGAGGCGGTAGACCTCCGCCGTTTGCCGACCGTAGAAATCGCCGAAATTCTCCTTCATGGCGCTGTCCGCGTCGGTGCCTTCGTTTTTCCACGTGGAAATTTGGCTCAAGAGGCCGTAGGGCTTAAACATTTCCTTGCTGATGTTTAATTCCTTCATGCACTCCTTAATAAGGGTCTTTTGATCGGCACTGTCGTAAATGGCGAAGTTTTTGTCGTAGCCCAGGTAATGAATGTCGCCGCGAAGAATGCGCACGCACATGGAGTGAAAGGTGCTGATCCACATGCCTTCCACGGTGCGGCCCAATTGTTTGGCCACCCGCTCCTTCATTTCCTTCGCCGCCTTGTTCGTAAAGGTAATGGCGAGAATGCGGTAGGGAGAGACGCCCATCTCTTCGATCAAATAGGCGATTTTTCCCGTGACCACGCGGGTCTTGCCGCTGCCGGCTCCGGCGAGCACCAAGAGAGGCCCCTCTGTGTGGAGTATGGCTTCTTTCTGACGATCATTGTAATTTTCTAACAAGACTATCCTCTTTCTCACTTTGAACTAAATCTCGGATCACTTTCGACGCCGCAATCAGCCCCGCCGCGGAAGGCACAAAGGAAATACTGGCCGGCGAACGTTCTTCAATGCCCTCGACCTTTTTAGGCTCTTCCGTGGAATAGACCACGGGAATGTCGCCGAGGCCCCGCTTCTTCACTTCTCGGCGCATGACCCGCGCCAGGGGGCAGACTTTCGTTTCTGAAAGCATGGCGAGCTCGAGGGCCTCCGGATGCAGTTTATTCCCCGCGCCCATGGCCGATAGGACGGGCACGCCACAGGCCTTGGCCTTTTCGATAATTAAAAGCTTCGCCGTCACCTGATCCACGGCATCCACCACGTAGTCGTAATCGCTGAAGTCGATTTCCTCGGCGGTGGCTTCGTTAAACATCATGGGATAGGTGCGCACCTCCGTTTCCGGCACGATGGATGCGATGCGCGCCTTCATCACATCCACTTTCAGCTCGCCTACGGTTTCTGTCGTGGCGATGATCTGGCGATTGATATTCGTCACGTCCACCTTATCGTAATCCACGATGTCCAATCGGCCGACGCCGGCCCGCGCCAAGGCTTCGATGCAAAAGCCGCCGACGCCGCCGACGCCGAAAACGGCGACACAACTTTTCTGCAGATGATCCACGGCATCCGAGCCGATCAACCAACGCGTTCGCAAAAACGGATCCATAACTACCTCCCATACTAACACCTCATTATATCAAAAAAGACCCTATGGAGACAAACCATAGGGTCTTTTGTATGAGTGGAAAGGTACTTACTTTTTATCGCTGTATACGGGGAGGATAGTATTTCCACCCTTTACGCGAATATTAGTGATTGTTTTCCTTTCCACTTTATTTCCATTGTCATAAATATCATAGACAACCTTTAACGACATCGTGCCTCTCATCTTGTCAAATTCGTCAATTTCTACAAGACCTTTGAATTTATTGTCCGCGAAGTCCGTTGCTCCGTCTTCCAAGGTAAACTCGTATTCGCCGTAAGTTTTTCCGGCAGAAGCGATGACGGGACCGCCATTCCAAGTGAAGCCCTCGTTGACTCGCTTCACCTCTTTAACATTGACGGTTTTGTCTTCTTTGATCAATTCTGCCTTAACTGTAACTGCGACGACATTTTCGCCCTTGACTTCTAGTTCCAAGTAAACTTTCTTACCCATCAACTTTCCTGTTAACTGGTAAGCATCGATCGGAGAGGCTTTCTCATCATTCAATCCCTTGAAGTTGATTTCCTTAGCCAACAACTTGGTTTCTTTCTTACCATCCTGTTTTTGAATTTCGATGGTGCCGTTACCGAAGGTATTGTTGCTGACATTCACCAAATAACCCTCTAACTTACCTTCCGTAACGCCGGCTTCTTTAATTTGCAGATAATGTGTGGACAAGGTGAGGGGATAGCCTTTGTTTAATCCCTTGGTCACTTCAGATAATTTCGCAGCTGCATCGCCCTTCGCTGTAAAGGAGATTTCCTTTTTATTTGCAAGCTTTAATACCAAGGTAGAGGTTTCGCCGTAACCGTTGTAGGTATAGCTGACAAATTCGCCGTCCACCGTGCCATTATTGGGGATAACTTCCAATTCCTTCACTACGCCGTCTTGGGCCTTGAAGGCGACCATATCTCTCGAGCTGAGGGATTTTAAGTCAAACTTCTTGCCGAAGCTGGTGATCGATGCGTCCTTATCCAATTTAAAGGTTTCGGTCTTTTCCGCCTTAAAGCTTTCGTCGATGGGCGCGTCTTTTTTCGTGGAGTAAGCGATTTTGATTTCATCGAATTTCGCGCTTTCCACCATCCCGACGCCGTTTAACTCGGTGCTGACCACTTCAACGGATACCGCTTGATAGGGAGCGATGCTGCCGCTTTGGGGAAAGGCTTTTACTTTTACCTTGCTGCCTGCATTTAGGTCTTCGGCCTTGGCGCTCTTGCCGTTAATGGTAATGACGGTGTCCTTCGAGAGAACGAAAGCCTGCGTCTTTCCGTCTTTGTCTTTAATGGTCAGGGCGGGAACGTCGTTGTTTTTAACAATGGCCACGACTTCCCCTTCAAAGGATTTGACGGATTTGTATTCGTAGCTCATGTCCGTAATCTTCGCCATTTGGTCTCTTTGCAGAGGCAGGTTCCCCTTAAATTCAGCGCCGGTACCGAATGCATTGAAGATGCCCGCATCGATCATGGATGCCAAGAGGCCCTTTACATCCACGTCGCCGATGAGCTCTTTCGACGTTTTGCCGATGGAGTCGATGTCGGTGACTTTAATATTGGACGTGTCTTTCTTCGGTTCAATGCGCAGGGCTTTGGCGTAGTAAACCAAGGCCAGTTCACGACTGGGGAATTGATCGGCGTTTCGTACATTGTTAATGTAATTCAGTTTGTATGCCGCTTTTAAATTGCCTTCGGTGATGACATTGTTTTGAAGGGCGATGCAAACCGCGGGCTTTGCCCAATTCGGTACTTTGTAAGCATCGGCGATGTAGCCGTACGTTGCGATGGCCGAGGTCATTTCAGTACTCGTTGGATTTTGAACGCCTTTAAGGAGTTCCAGAATTTCCAAATAGCTGACATTACGCAACGGCTTAAAGGTGCCGTCGTCGTAGCCTTTAATGATTCTCAAATCACTTAATTTCGAAATATAGCTGTATGCCCAGTGACCTACGCCGACGTCTTTAAAGTTTGCAGCTTGTGCCGCAAAAGGCGTCGTCAATAATGCGCCTGCCAAGGCCAGAGTGGCCACTGCTTTTGCTTTGTTTTTCTTCATAGTTTCCTCCTAGAATTCTTATAAAAAATCCTACCTGTCCCTATTATAACATGGCAATTGCGCCTCGCTGTTACGTTTTTATTTCATCTCGGCGGGCGTTTACCCTCTCCTTTGTTATAATAGAGAGAGTATGCATTGATCAATTAGGAGGGCTTATGCGATATTTTCCTCTCATGGTAGACACGCAAGATAAAAAAGTGCTCGTCGTCGGCGGCGGGAAGGCGGCGGCCATAAAGATTCAGGGGCTCATCGACTCCTCTTTTTTCTTTTACTGTTTATCTCCCGCCTTTTGCGACGATCTTATCGCCTTGGCGGAGGAACATCCGGAGCGGATTTTTCTGAAGGAGAAAAGGGTCGACGGTGATTTTCGCTTTTTCGCCTACGACTATTTCATCGTCGCCACAGATGACGAGGCCTTAAACAACGTCCTTCTTCGCCGGGCCAAGGCGGCTTCGGTGCCGGTTCTTTCCGCCTCGGATCCCGCATCGTCGGATTTTCACATGGCCTCGGTGGTCCGCCGCGGCCCCCTCGCGGTGAGCATTTCCACTGCCAATCCCACGGTGAGCAAGCACGTGAAGGCGGATATGGAGGAATTTCTTTCGCGCTACGACGAAGAAAAGCTTTTTGAAATGAACCGCATACGAAGGCTCTTGGTGGAGCGAAAGAGCGCGCACATTTCGGAAATTATGGAAGAATTATGGAACGATGAAAAAATCAGTAAAAATTACGGGGAGTTATTCGATGAAACTGAAAGTGGGAACGAGAGGCAGTAATCTGGCGAAGATTCAGGCCATGGCGGTGGTGAATATCCTTAAGGAGGCGGGTATCGACGCGGAGCTCGAGATCATTTCTACAAAAGGCGACCGCGTCCAAGACCTTCCCATCCACAAGGTGGGAAAAAACGGCGTCTTCGTCGGCGAGTTGGAAGGCGCCCTTCGGGAGGGGGCGGTGGATATTGCCGTGCACTCATTAAAAGACATGCCATCAAAAATCGCCCCGAGATTTACCTTGGCCCCGCCGCCTGCTGCCCCGGCGGACGTGGATGTGTTCGTGGGAAATGGCGACAATTTCAGGGAAGAGGACTTGGCCACCATGGTGGTCGCTACGGGAAGCAATCGGCGCATCGCCCAACTGAAGCACTTTTATCCCAGCGTAAAGATCGTGCCCATTCGCGGCAATGTAGAGACTCGCATCAATAAAGTGGAAAGCGGCTTGGCAGACGGCACCCTTCTCGCCTACGCCGGCCTTTTACGGGCGGGGCTTGCCCACAAAGCGACGGCGGTCTTGGATCCCACGCGCTTTATCCCATCTCCCTCTCAGGGCCTTTTGGGCATCGAGCTCGCCAAAGATCGACGGGATCTATTAGATGTATTTACCCAAGCCTCCGATCCCCGCGCCGCTTTTCGCATGAAGGTGGAGCGCGCCTTTCAACGGGCCTTGAGTGCCTCCTGCGCCTCGCCAATCGGCATTCACGTCGAGGAGAAGGACGGCGGCATCCTTCTTCACGGCTGCTTCGCAGAAACCGCCGAGGATCCATTGATCTATGCCACGGTGGCCACGACGGCGGAAAATGCCATGGACGATGTCTTTGAATTGGTGAGGAAGGTGAAGGGCCATGAGTAAGTATCCCGTGATTCTTGCCGGGGCGGGCATCGGCGGCCGCGACAACATCACCCTCGCCCTTTATAAAGCCCTCGCTCGCGCCGATGTTATCGTCTACGACCGCCTCATGGATCCGACGATTTTGGATTTCGCCCCCCACGCGGAAAAGATCTATGTCGGAAAAGCCGCCGAGAAACACACTATGGCCCAGGAAGATATTCAGGCGCTTCTCGAAAACTATTACCGCGCCGGCAAGCGGGCGATTCGCCTAAAGGGCGGCGATCCCTACGTCTTCGGCCGCGGCGGCGAGGAGGCTTTCTATCTTTCCGAGCGGTCCATTCCCTTTCGCGTGATTTCGGGGATCACCTCCGGCGTCGCAGTTCCCGCCATGGCTGGCATTCCCGTCACCCAGCGGAATGTGGCTACCTCCGTGTCCTTTATTACGGGCCACCGCGCCAAGGGCGAAAATGATTTTTCCCCTTACGCAGCCGTGCCCGGAACCCTGGTCTTTTACATGGGGCTGGGAAATTCTCAAAAAATCGCGAAGGATCTTTTGGCGGGAGAAAAAGATCCGAAGACGCCCTTCGCCGTGCTGAAGGCATCCGACGACGGCGAGATAACATCCTTTTACAGCAGCCTGGAAAAAGTCGCCGCCTCCGGCCTGCCCGAGCATATCACGAGCCCTGGCCTCATCGTCGTGGGCGACGTGGTGGATCTTCACGAGGATTTAATGCCGCTCAATCACTTGCCCCTGTCCGGGCGAAAAATTATTTTAACCGGGGAAGATCAGCACGCCATGGCCGATGACCTGCGGGATGCGGGGGCACATGTATTCTTACGTCCCATGATCGAAACCGAAGCCGTGAATCAGGTGCAGTTTGAAAAAGATCTCGCGGATTTTTCCTACGACGCCCTGGTCTTTACGTCGAAAAACGCCGTGGATTTCTTCTTCGATGCCTTCCTTCAAAGCCGCGACATTCGAGATCTCGCAGGCACTTCCATTTACGTCGTCGGTGAAAAAACGGCCCGGGCCCTCGCCCGCTACGGCCTCCGTGCCGACGGCCATCCGGATATTTACGACGGTCGCCATTTATCGGAATTTTTAAAAAGCCGCGTGGATGCATCCCATCGCATCTACTACCCCCACGCCCAGGGGAGTGATCCCTATTTAGAAGATACGCTTCGAAAAATCGCCCGCACTACGGACCGCGTCATCTACAGCAGCGTGGCGCCCGCAAACATCCGCCCCCTTCCCGAGGCCTACGATGCAGTCGCCTTTTTATCTCCTTCCGCCGTGAAGAACTTCATCGCCGCCTACGGCCTCTCTTCCATGCCCGCGTGCGCCTTCGCCATCGGCGAGACGACGAAGAGAAGCCTTGTCAAAGCAGGCGTAAAAAAGGAAAATATAGTGACGGGAGAAAAAGCGACGCAGGAATCTCTCTGCGACGCGGTGATCGAAAAGCTTTCGCGACGGGAAGCGGACCTCTGAAAATAAATCTGCGGGTTATTCACCATGCAGGTGTTTGAAATAAAGGGAGCACATTATGATAAAAAACGACTTTCTCATGCAGCAAATCAAGGAGCTGATCCAATTTCTCTTGGGCCTGGCCTATCCCATGGGCTTCGGCGACGAGGAAAAAAACAAAACGCAGGCTTCGGCCATTTCACAAAAACTCTATGCCCTCGCCCTTGAAGGCAAGTACGGCGAAGCGGAAGACGCCCTCTTCGATGCCTTCGACGAAGGCGAGGCGGATCTGGCTACGGGCATCCTCTTCTACGAATCCCTGCTTCGCGTCGACGAAAAAGAATTGCGAAAAGGCGATTTTTCCCTGAAAGAAATCGAAACCGGCCTTCGCGACTACGCGAAACTCTTTCACGTGGATCTGTAAATTAAATCTTTTAAAAATTTCATTCCGATAAATTTCATTCAATGAGTAAAGTTCGAGCACCCACTCGAGCTTTTTTTATTTGCCTTTTTATTCGAGGACCTGTTTCTTTGCACCAAAAAATCCGCCTTCGAGAGACGGATTTTTCAGAAATGTTGTTATTTTTGTTCTCTTAGTTTGCGCAGAATCATTTTTTGTTCTACACCGGCGACTAAACGACGGGTGTAGTCGACGGTATCCGGGTTAACGGACATGGAGGTAATGCCGCATTCTACGAGGAATTCTGCAAATTCAGGGTATTGGCTCGGGCCTTGGCCGCAGATGGAGCAGGTAATGCCTTCTTTGTTGGCTGCATCGACCAAGATCTTAATGGCGCGCTTCACTGCTTCGTTGCGTTCGTCGAAGTAACCCATGCGGTTCAAGATGCCGCTGTCCCTATCGGCACCCATGGTGAGCTGCGTCAAGTCGTTGGAGCCGATGGAGAAGCCGTCGACCAATTTCGCAAATTCTTCGGCTTGGAAGACCACGGAGGGCACTTCCGCCATAATCCAGATCTTGAAGTTCTTGGATTGTTTCAGGCCTTCTTCCGCCATAATTTCTTTGACGGTAACCAATTCTTCCGGCGTACGGACGAAGGGCAACATGGCGACCACATTGTCCAGACCGAAGTCTTCGCGCACTTTGCGCATGGCCTTACATTCCAGACGGAAGCCTTTTTCGTATTCCGGCGAAATGTAGCGGCTGACGCCACGCCATCCGATCATGGGGTTTTCTTCGTGGGGTTCCACTTCGTCGCCGCCCTTGAGACCGCGGAATTCGTTGGTACGGAAGTCGCTCATACGAACGACAACTTGTCTCGGGTAAATGGCCCCGGCAACTTCGGCGATGCCTTCGGCCAATTGGTCGATGAGAATGTCGCCTTGGTCGGTTTTTGCCAGGTACATGGGGTGTGCGCCGATTTTATTGGTGAAAATAAATTCCGTGCGCATGAGGCCGATGCCGTCGAAGGGCAAGTTCTTGTATTTTTCGATGAGAGCCGGTTCGCCCAGGTTCATGTAAATCTTCGTTGCCGTGGTGGGCGCGACGATTTTGCGAAGTTCTTCGGCGGAAATGCCCAGGCCTGCGCCTGTGCTTTCGGCGCCTTCATCGCTCTTCTTTTCTTTGTCTTTCAATACATCGCCTTCGTAAACGACGCCGCGGGTGGCATCGACGGTGATGAATTGGCCTTCTTCCAAAACAGACGTGGCATTGTTGCTGCCGACGACGCAGGGAATACCTAATTCCCGGCTGACGATGGCGGCGTGACAGGTTCTGCCCCCTTCGTCGGTGACGACGGCGGCGGCGGTACGCATAGCCGGTACCATGTCCGGATTGGTCATGGCCGTGACGAGGATGTCCCCTTCTTTGACCAAGTTGATTTCGCTGACGTCTTTGATCTTCTTCACTTTGCCGCGTCCGATGCCCGGCGATGCAGCCAAGCCGCGAACCAGGGGATTTAATTTTTCAGGTGCTTGATTCATGCCTTCCTCTTTCGGATTGTCCGATGCGCTCGGGGCATCGCCCAGTGTGGTAATGGGTCGGGATTGTAAAATGTAGAGACCCTTGGTGTCTCTGTCCATGCCCCATTCGATGTCTTGCACGCTGCCGTAGAGGCTTTCGATTTTCAGCCCTGCGTCGATTAAGGTGTTCAACTCTTCTTTCGTCAGGCATTCTTCCTTGACGGCGCCGGCGCCTAAAATATCTTCCACATCGGCTTCGTGGGTACCGATGCCCGAATCGTTTTGTACGACGATTTTCTTCTTGTCGGCGATGACTTTTTCAAGAATCGACTTGTCACTTTTCTTGATGACGTATTCGTCGGGGGTGACGGTGCCGCTGACGACGGCTTCGCCTAAGCCGTAGCTGGCGTTAATCATCATTTCGTCGCGACTGTTGTTAATGGGGTTGGCCGTAAACATAACGCCGGATTTTTCGGAATTGACCATTTTTTGTACGACGACGGCCAAGGATACGGCGAAGTGGTCGTATTTTTGTTTTTCTCTGTAGTAAATGGCCCGGGGCGTCCACAAGGATGCCCAACATTTCCGTACGTGTTGTACTAATTCTTCTTCCCCTGCAATGTGCAGATAGGTATCTTGTTGGCCGGCGAAGGATGCGTCGGGCAAGTCTTCCGCCGTAGCCGAGGAACGAACGGCCACTTGGGGATCTCTCAAGTCGATGGAACGACTGAATTCCTTATAAGCTAAAATGATTTCTTCTTCCAGAGCCGGATCGATTTCGCCCTGTTCGATGTTTCTGCGAATGTCGTTGGATGCTGCTGTAAGCATGTCCACGTCGTCCACGTCTAAATCTTGCATTAAAAAACGGACTTTTTCATCGAGGCCGGCGTATTCGATAAAGGCGTCGTAGCCTTTCGATGTGACGCAGAATCCCGGGGGTACGTCCAGACCGAAATTGGTCATTTCACCGAGATTGGCTCCCTTGCCGCCGACGATGTCCACGTCGTCTTTGCGGATTTCATGAAAAAAACGAATGTACTTAAAACCTGTCATAGAATTCCTCCTCGGCATTTATTATAGCATACTCGCCATATATGTTGTACTATTTATTCCGAGATTTTTTTAACTCGGCGATGGATTTCGTGCTCACCTGCCTTCGGTCGATGTTTAAGGCCTCGATCACCGCCTCGATGGCATCTCTGTCCGGGCCTTCGATTTCCATATAGGGTTCGGGGAAACTTTCGGGATCCCACAGGTCCAGATCCAGTCGGCAATTTTTATAGGCATAACTGATGCGATGCTTCTTTGCCACCTCCACCTCGTCGTAGCCCAAAAGGGCAAAGATGGCGAGCATCTCTTCCGCACTGTCGATATGCACCGTGTGCTCGTCGTAGGCCCGAACGCCCGCTTCCGTCTTTTTTTCTTTAAAGGTGCACTGAATCTCCTCTTCGCCGCCTCTTTTAATCCGACGAATGCGCAGGTAGCCCCGCTCGGCGGGGATGGGCCAAGACGTCGAGTCGATGAGGTAATTGGTCTGATGCTCCTCGCCGATTTTTACGGCGCCTTTCCGAATCAGTTTTTCTGCCATGGCCTTTAAATCCACGTGAAGTATTTTTACTTCGATTTCTCGCTCCATCTTACACCTCGATCTTTCGCGGCTCGAAATCGATGTAATCCGACGAGACGCAGTAGTAGCGGACGCCGTTGATTTCTCCTTCAACGATAAATTTGTGGCCGAAGCTATGCAGATGGCCGTAGATGCAGATGTTGATGCCCGCGGCGCTCAAAAGATCGGCGAAGTCGTTGGGTTCGCCCTTTGCGTTAAAGGGCGGGTAGTGCAAAAGGGCGATTCGCTTGTCGATCGCCAAATCTTTCGCCTTCTTCTCCATATCGTCGATACTGAGCTGCAGGCGATTCAACTCCCGCTTATAGATTTTCTCGTCCTGCTCGTCGAATCCCGTGGCGTCGATGTCGGTCCAGCCGCGGCTGCCGCAAAAGGCCACGTTTCCGTCTACGGCGCCGGTGTTGTGTAAAAACTCCACGGTCTTTAAATCCAAGCCATTTAATTTGTTCATGGAAGACCACCAGTAATCGTGATTGCCCTTAATTAGGAATTTTTTTCCGGGCAGAGCGTCGATGCGTCGAAGGTCCGCTTCCCCCTCTTCCAGTTTCAGGGCCCATGAAATGTCGCCGACGACCAAGACCCGATCGTCTTCGGCGACGGAATTTTCCCAGGAGGAGAAAATTTTCTCCTCGTGATTTTCCCATTTCTTTCCGAATACATCCATGGGCTTTTCTTTTTTATGATCCAAATGCAGATCGCCAATCGCCCAGATCAATCGGTACTCCTTTCTCTTTTCGGCGTGGTAAATTCAATCACCTGCCGGTTCAGTTTTTGTAATACATCTTTCAGTCGCCCTTTTCTCTCTTCGTCCAAGTAGACGAAGCCGTCGTCGAAGACCATGGGGATGGAAGGATCCATCTTTTCCACGGCAGCCAGCCGCAGGGAAAGAACCAAGAGATCCGCCGTGGATCTGCTCAGTTGTGTTTCTTTCAGCCAGCGGCCGTCTGATTTTTGAAGGACGAATCCGTCGCCTGAGAGGGCGATTTTTTTGTAGCGCCCGTTGGAAAGATCCTCCATGTAGCGGGACCCGTCCTCTAAAACGGCCCGATTGAAATCGTCTCTTCCCGCGTCGTCCAGCTCCCTGAGGATGCTTTCGCAGGCTTCAACAAGCGCCAGCTTTTTACTCAGCGCTTCGCCGCGGGCGCGCTCGTCTTCGTAGGCCTTTGTCGTCTGTTGCATTTTTCTCTCAAGGGCATCTTTTTCTTCCCGGCGCGCATCGGCTTGGCCCACTTGCCGCTGCAACGCTTCTATTCTTTCGTCGATGCCTGTTTCGAGAGGCGCCTTCTCCAGTTCCCGCGCGCGCCGTTTCATGGCCTCGACGAGATTTTCCATGGTAATATCCTCTTCCACCAAGGCGTCAAACCAATTGAAGCGGGCATTCTTCTTTTCGAGGAGTTGATCCCGTTCGTAAAAGGCCCGATGGTAGCGCTGAATGTTTTTTAAGGTCAGCCGCCGCAAGATAAAGAAGATCAGGGCGACCACAAATGCCACTCCCCCTGCAAGAGCAGACAGGGAAGCCAAATCCGCGCGGTCCCTCGTCATGAAAAAAACAGCGAAGGCCGCTGCCAAAAAGGCCGCGATGCCGGCGAGCTTGTAGTAAACGCCTCTTGAAAGGCCCTTGCCCCGCTTTCTTTCGTAGCGCTCGATCTTCGCCTCGTTTTCATCCAAGGCCCGGTCCCAGGCTTCCACTTCTTCCGTGGCGACGGCCAGCTGGGGCAGGAGCACGGCTTTGTCCCGCGCCTGCTTTTGCCGCCCTTTCAAGACGCGAAGTTCTTCGAGAAGGGCCTCGCGCTCCGTCTCGTCCTCATTTAAATGCCTGGACTTCGCCCGGTAATCGGCCAAAGTCGCCTCCATTCCCTTGAGTCGCTCCCGATTGTCTCCAATGGGGGATTTCTTCGCCCGTTCCGTGCCCAGGGCTTTTTTCTCCTTTGCCAAATAGTCGAAGGCTCCTTCTACATCCAAGGCAGTGCTGTTTGAGCGCAGAAAATTTTTCATTTCTTGAATGCGCTTAAAAATTGCCTCCGATCCCGCGGACTGCAAATCGTCCATAGCAAAGAAGCGCAGGAAATCTCCTTGGGAAAGCTGCCAAAACAGCGCCCCGGGCTGAGCGATGCCGGAGAAGATGTAGAGGGCTTCCGAATCCGCGAGGAGCCGATTGGCCGCCACGTCGTAAATTTTCAGCGATTCCTTTTCCTTGATGAAGTTGCGCTCGATGACGTAGTGCTTGCCCCCTACCTCAAGTTCCATGGCGGCGGAAAAATCCCGCCCATCCAAGGGAAAGTAATCCTCGTAAGCCGAAGTGTAAAGTTTGCGCGTGGGGCTGTCTTTGGAAAAGCCGTATAAAATCGCCTGAATGCAGGCCGCCGTCGTGGTTTTTCCCGATTCATTGGGGCCGGGAAGGCATTGATAGCCCTCTTTAAAAGAAACCGTCGTGTCGTGAAAGCAGCCGAAGTCCCGCATATAGAGTTTATGAATCATAGTCTTCCCCCAAAAGGGCGCGTAAACCTAAGTCACACAAGGCCAGTCGCGTCTCTTCGTCGCCGTCATAGGTCTTCGCCCGCGCCAAAAAGGCGCCGAGAAGATCGCCTTCGTGTTCCCTTTCCATGCGCTCGATAATCTTCGGCAGATCCCTTTCCCAGTGAAGTTCGTAGAGAAGGCCCTTCTCGTCGAAAAGCCTCCGAAGCTCCCTCTCCAATATGCCGCTGTACGCGCCGGCGAGGTAAAAGCTGTAAATGAAATCCCCGGATCGCACCAGTGCCTTGGCATCGGCCACGATGGCTTCGTCATCCGATGCGTCCCTTCGCAGGTAATTTTTCTGCTTCAGGCTGCGCTCCGCCACGGGCACGTAGCGCGTGGTGAGTACCTCGTCGAGCTCGCCTAATACCACGCCCAAATTGCCTCGGTCCGTATGGTCCAAAGGCTCCGGCGTGCCGCACATCTGCAACTTGTTCTCGTACATGGTCGGCTTATGCACATGGCCCAAGGCCACGTAGTCGAAGGCGTGGAGGAGATTCGCGTCTACGGGAAAATACCCGTCGCCGCCGCTCCAGTTGCCGTGATGGAGAAGGACACGGTGAAGGCCCTCGTCGCCGGCCTCGCCGTCAAACTGCAGGATTTTATTGTAGCTCGCCCGGGTCCAACTGGTGCCGTAAAAGACCACGCCCCGCGAGGAATCTTCGTAGCGGTCCATGGTTTCGTTGGAAAACAATCGCACATTTTCCGGCAAACGGGCCGCCACATCGTCGTAGAGCTTGTAATCGTGATTGCCCAATAGAAACAAGGTGGTGAAAGGCGCGTGATCCAAGCAGGCCAAGACGTAATCCACCTCGGCGGCAGTCACCTTGTCCTGTTCAAAGATGTCGCCGACGAGAAAAAGATAGTCCACCTGCTCCTGAATCCCCAGCTTTAAAATGCGCTCAAAGGTGCGAAAGCGATCCTTCCTGCCGATGGCGCGATCTTCTTCTCGTTCGTAGGGAAAACTTCGTCCTAAATGCAGATCCGCAGTGTGCAGAAAGCGCATTACTTGATTAATTTTTGTACCGCTTTAAATTCGTCGGTACCGGAGACGCTGTTCAGATCGAAGAGAATGGTTTCCGTGGAGCGAACGGATGCGCCCATTTGCCGCATTTCTTCGAGGGCATAAAGGGCGTTTTCCTTCACTCTGGATCCCACGGCGTCGTGGGCGACGTAAACGTCGATGCCCTTGGCGATTAAATCGCGCACAGTCATGAGCACGCAAATATGGGTTTCGATGCCGCAAACCACCACTTGTTCCGGTTTCTTTTTCTCGATGTAGGCGGCGATTTCCTCATCCAACATGCAGGAGAAGGCCTTTTTGTCGAAATCTTCGCCACCGGAGACTTTGCCGCGAATGGCGTCGTTGAATTCGCCGAGTCCCCGTTTGTATTGGGTGGTGAAGACGGCGGGAATGTTCATGATTCCGGCCCCTTCGGCCAAGACGCCGGCATATTTCTTCACCTTATCAATATCGTGAATGGCGGAAGCCAGGGAATCCTGAATATCTATAAATAAAAATAATACCTTATCTCGATCCAAGCAATAATTCATTTTAAACCTCCATTTGTTGTACATCTATTTTATTCATGCGTCCTTTTAAATCGGCGAAATCCGCGTCGCCTTCGGTGGACGCCGCCCCGTGGGCCAGCTTCAACACCGTGGGAGCGTCGTATTTTCGCACGATGCCGGCGGCCAGTGCCGCGGCGGCGTAGTGGGCGTCGAAGGCCCCGCCCTTTTCTTCGTTTTTCGCAAAATAATAGCTTCCCCGGGCGCAGAGTATGGAGCCGCGCTCGCTTCCCGTCACGAGAATCAGGGGGATCTCGCCGCCGTAAAGCGCATCCAGGGCCGAGACGATCTCACCTAAAAAGTGAATGGGCTTGTTCAGCTTCGCCGCCAAGACGTCTCGTTCTACGACGAGGCCGAAAGGCTTCGCTTCCTTCACTTCCTCCACATCGTCCTCTTCATTGGCGATGATGATCACGGGCTTCGACAGTCTGCGGGCATAGCGAACCAGGGGCAACTTCATTTCGTCGGCTCCGTCATCATCCGACGATTCGGCGAGAACCACCGCATCCGATGCCGCCGCTTCGTTTAAAAAACGGTCGTAGAAATCCACCATGTCTTCCCGCGTGAGCCGCGGCGCTTTGGTTTCGATGGTGGTCTTTCGATTTTTTTCCTCTAAAATCAGGCGTTCCACGGTTTCGTCGCGAATCGTCTTCGCCACGACGGGGATGCCTTCGGCTTCCATGAGCTTTTTATAGCGCTCCCCGGCGTCGCCGCCGAGAAATGCCATAAGCCGCGCATCTTCGTTAATGCTTCGCGCGAGCCGCGCCATGTGGGCGCCGTATCCGGCCGGTGTGGTCTGCTTTTCTGTCGCGCGGGCGCGCGCACCTTTCGGAAAACTTTCGCCTTTCAAGCGCTGCTCTAAGAGAGGATTGGTGTCGACTAAGAGAATCATTTCAGATCAAATCGACGGAGTACGGCAGACTCGATCCATTCGATTTTTTCCTTCGCTTTTTCTTCGTCTTTGTCATTGGTGTAAATATACAGCTTGATCTTCGGCTCCGTGCCGGAAGGCCGCACAAAGAAGCGGCTGCCGTCGTCCAGATGGTATTCCAGCACATTGCTCGTGCCGATGCCTTCCACGCCTTCGGCGTAGTCCACGACTTTTTCGACCTTCAGACTTTCGATGGATGAAATGGGATTTTTCCGCAAATCCACCATGATGCCCTGAATCAAGGCCTGACCTTCCTGCCCTTCTTTTACGACGGAAAGAAGTTTCTCGCCTTGGTAGCCGTAGGCTTTGAAGATTTCCCCAAGGACCTCCGGCAGGCGCTTATCCACGCTCAGGTAGTAGGCCGCCATTTCCGCCACCATCATGGAAGTGACCACGGCGTCTTTGTCGCGAACGTGATCGCCGTAGACGTAGCCGATGCTTTCTTCGTAGCCGAATAAAAATTCATAGGCGCGTGTATCGTCCCACTCGTTGGCCAGGGCGCAGATGTTTTTAAAGCCCGTCAAGGCGTCGAACATGGCGACGCCGTAGTGTTCACAGATTCTGCGGCCGATGTCCCCGGTGACGATGCTCTTAACCACGGCGCCGTTTGACGGCAAATCGCCTTTCGCTTCCCGTCGGGACAAGATGTATTCCAAGAGAAGGGCCCCGGTCTGATTGCCCGTAAAGGGAATAAATTCCCCGGAGTCGTCCTTTGCCACCAAGGCCACGCGGTCGCAATCCGGATCCGTGGCGATCAAAATATCCGCATCCACTTCTTTTCCCAGAGCCAATGCCTTTTCGAAGGCCTTGAAATCTTCCGGATTAGGGTAACCCACGGATTTAAAGGTGCTGTCCGGCTCCGTTTGCTCCTCGACCAAGTGAATGTTGTCGAAGCCCCGTGCCTTGAACACCCGGCGAACGGGCAAATTCCCCGTGCCGTTTAGGGGCGTGTAGACGATGGAAATATCTTTCTTGATGTCGTCTTCCACGGCTTTTGCCAAGGTGAGGGCGTAGTATTTTTCTTCCAAGGCTTCGTCGATGACGTGGATAAAGCCCTCGTCTTTGTATTCGTCGAAGGATTTTTCCGGCCATACGCTGTAATCGAATTTGGCGATCTCCCGCGAAATTTCATCGGCGATGTCGTCGCGAATTTGGGAGCCTTGCTTCCAATAGACCTTGTAGCCGTTGTATTCCTTCGGGTTGTGGCTGGCCGTCACCACAATGCCCGCCTGCGTCCCAAGCTCCCTTACGGCAAAGGACAGCATGGGCGTGGGGCGAATCCCCGAAAATATATGCACTTGAATGCCGCAGGAGGCCAGCATGGACGCGGCAACTTCCATAAAGCGCTCGCTCCTGTCCCGCACGTCCCAAGCGATGGCGACGCCGCGGTCCATGGCCTTTTGTCCCCGCTTTTCGATGACGCCGGCCAGCCCCCGCGTAGCGCGGGCGATGACCTGTTCGTTCATGCGATTGGTGCCCGGGCCGATCTTCCCCCGAAGGCCCGCCGTTCCGAAGGCCAGTTCTTGGTAAAAACTGTCTTTCATTTCCTCGTCGGTCATTTTCAAAAGCTTTTCCCGGTCGTCGTCACAGAGGGTCTCGAGTTTTCTCCATTGATAAAATCCATCGTGAATCATCATTTCAACCTTCTTTCGTAATATCTGCAAACTCGGCACGCGTTAGCTCGCCTAATTCCTCGGGGTTCACGCGCATTTGCAGGCCCTTTTTCCCGGCGCTTACGTAAATCGCGTCGTACAATATGGCGGTTTCGTGAATGTAGGTGGGAAACAATTTCTTCATCCCCACGGGAGAGCAACCGCCGCGCACATAGCCTGTAAGGGGCAAGAGATCTTTTACGTGAAGCATCTCGATTTTTTTCTCGCCGCACACTTTGGCCGCCTTTTTTAAATCCAATTCCTCGGCCACGGGAATGACGAAGACGAAATGTTCCTTGTCTTTTCCCTCGGTGATTAATGTCTTAAATACAGCCTCAACGGGCAAATGATTTAACTCAGCGATTTTTACGCCGTCTACCTCGGCATCTGCGTCGTATTCAAAGGTTTCGTAAGGGATACCTTCGGCATCCAAATGCCTGAGCGCATTCGTCTTTTTCATAAAAAACACCTCATGAAATTTATACCCGATTTTCACAAATCTACAGTCGCCGCGTTCAATCCGTTCTCTTCGATTCCGAGTTTTATTATAGCATGGAAAAAAGCGGACACGGCGAAGGATTCGTTTTCAGCTGTTTTGCCCAAAGAGAAAATGCCCACAAAAAAATCGACACAATTTCTTGTGCCGATTCGCCTTATGCTTCGATTGCTTTCAGCCCAGATGCGGCCGCCCAAATGAGGGCCACGGTGAGCAAAATGTGTCCCACGCCCGAGACAGCCACCATGCCGATTCGCGCGAAGGCGCCGAAGGTGTAGCTGTCGATGAGTCCGTGAAGAAACATGGAGCTGAATGAAAAGAACATGCCGAAGTTGTAAAGGGTGAGCAGCTTTTTCAGGCGGGCATTTTCAAAGGCCCGGTCCCGAAGAAGCAGATAGGCTAAGGTTAAGAGGACGAACCCTAATACGATTAAGTGGACGTGCAGGAAGGCCATTTTCGTGACCACGGGATAGATCTTGCCGATTTCCCGATAAAAAGCGCCGGCGAAAATTCCGAAGAACAAATAGGCCAGGGCAAATTGCAGCAGATCGTCTCTGTTAAACTCGCCTTTTAAATTGCCGTAGAGCTTCCACACGATAAGGACGTACATCACTGTCTTCGGCATCATTAACATGCCGATGGTGGGCATGGTTTCTTTAAACAAAACCACGGGAACGTAGAAGAGGAAGCTGAAGAATACGTAGAGGTAAAGCTTCCCGAAGTTTGTGTTTCCCCGTTGGTTAAAAAGAAGCACGATATCCACCAGGCCCATGATCACGAAGGGAATGTTTGAGATCAGGTCCATGGTTTGGGATTGGTTGAAGGATAAAATCACCGTTACGACGCGAACGAGAAAAAGCGCCGGCATGGCCAGGTCCAAGGTGCGATTGGACGCCTTCATCTCCCGCCGAATGTAGTAATAAAACAAGAGATAAAATAATGACATGGTCATGGCCGAAACCCGCGTGCCGATAAAAAGGCCCGATGCGTTCACTGCAAACCCGTTGGCTTCCACATTGGCGACGATTCTGGGAATCAGGTGGAAGGCATCTCCTAAGCCCAGCAGCATGGCCATGGCCCCGACGAGACCGGTGTTTTCCTTTCTTAAAAGCAAGAGGCGAATGCCGATAAATATGACGAAAATTAAATACATGCTGTCGAAAAACAGCTCAAATTCTTTCATCCCCGATACCTCCCAACAAATACTGGATGTACTGCGACGACGTTTCTTTAAATTCTTCCTTCGAATAATCTTCCGTCATACTGTCCTTGATCAATTCGTGGAAAACCGCCATCATGTATAAAATTAAATTGGCTTCACTCTTGCCGTAGTGCGCTTTTATAAAAGCCTTTCCGTGGGAAAGGGACGTCTTTTCGAATGCCAAAAACTGTGGCCGATACAAATTTCTTAAATTGTGATCGTAAAGGGCTTCCAGTAAAAAATCCTGATAGGCCCAAAGGGTGGCTTCCGGATCGTGATGGTTCTTTTCAAGCAAATCAAAGAACACATGGTGCACCTGCCCCGTGGCTTCTTTCAGCACGGTGAAATAACAATCGTCCAGATCGTCGAAATACTGGTAAAACGACCCGCGGGCAATGCCCAGCGCCTTTACAATATTCGTTACATTTATGGATTTCACCGGCGTCTCTTCAAAAAATTTCTGCAGCTCTTTCAGCAGTCGCTCTTTTTTCGACGCCTCTAAATTTTCAAATGTCGCTCTCGCCATCATAACCTCCTTAATGACACCTTGTCACTTCTTATAGAATATGCTTTTCCTCTGATTTTGTCAACGATTCTAATGTTTTTCATCAATAAAAAAATGCCTCGATATGCATCGAAGCATTCAATCATGAGGCACTACTCGTCTAAATCCAAATCGTCTACATCCCCCGCATCGTAGCGATCCCAGTAATTGTCGTAATCGTCGTAGACCTCTTCCACGTCGCCGCCTCCGTCGTAGGCCTCGTCGTACAAAAGATCCTGTTCGTAGGTGGACGAATCGCGGGACTCCTTGTGCGTGAAGATGCTTCGGTCGGGCTGTGATTCGCGGCGGCGTTCCTCTTCTTCGATGATCCAATGGACGAGCCACCATTCAAAATATTCCTCTTCCATGATGCGGGCCTCTTCCTCATCCGCTTTTGCATTTAAAAAAGCTGACGTCGTCTCAGAAGGCGCATCCGACCCGTACGCTCCCATGCCTCCCCTTACGAGCGTCTCCAGGATACCGAATTTCACGCCGAAATCCGCGGTGTTCGCCGACTCTTCGGAGGTAAAGAGAGGAGAATCCACCTTTTCAAGAAAAAAATCGGCCATGCTGTTCAATACTTCTTTTAAAAGCTCCAAATTCCACAGGGAACCGTCTTCATTGTGTACGGCGCCCTTATCCATGAGCACTTCTAAATCCAGTATGGCTTGGAATTGGCTTTTTTGAATCAAATAGGGATTGGTTATGATCAGCCGTGCCAAAAAACCGGCGACCTCCGCGCCGGTGTTAGCGGTCATGACGCAGTCGTATACGTCGTAGTAAACTTTGCGCGCCGCTTCGATGACCTCGTCGAGTCCTTCATCGGAAGCATTGAGTCCCAATGACTGAATGATCCGATCCCTGTCCGTAGGAGAGGTTGCCGGCCTTTGAATGGGATCACTGTTTTTATGTACCGAAACCGAAGGACGTTTTAAATTGTAAGAAATCATCACGGCAAAAAAGGCGACGACGAGTAAAACGATAAACAAACCAGATGCGTCCATCCCATCCTCCTCACGATAAAAAAATTACTTGTCGGGAGACCATCTCAATCTCAATCCCTTTATAGCGGTCCCGCAACGGCAACTTTTCCATTTTTACGGCATAGTAATCGGCAGCGCCATCGACGGCTTTCTAAAATCATTTGCAGCAATTTTATTATTCTATGAAAGCAATAAAAAAGCAAGCTTACAAAAGTAAACTTGCTTTGGCGTACCGCAAAGGATTCGAACCAAAGGCACTTAAGATTCAATCTTTGAAGCCTCGTCAATTCTCGCTTGATCGTATAGTCCGTCGCCATTAACTTGTATTTATCTATATCTGAATTCATTTTGAACCTAAACTTAAGATACCATAAGCCTATTCAAATTACAACACTTCTTCCCCGTATTCCTTCATGATCTTATAGAAGGTGTTGCGTTTTAGCCCTACCAGTTCCATAAACCTTGTAGCGGTAATTTCTTTACTCTTCCACTTTGGATAGTTCACTTCTATAATCTCTCTTTGTTGATCTGTTAGCGTTGAATAGTTCATCTTCGGTCTACCCAACTCTACCCCTTTCGCTTTGGCAAGATCGATTCCTTCTCTTTGGCGTTGCCTTATCTTCAATCGTTCTTCTTCGGCAATAGCACCTAATACTTCTATTAGAATGTTGTTCACCATCTCCATGACCCATTGAGAAGATTGTTCGCCCTCTAAGTCTACCAGCGTGGTTGGAATGTTAAGTATCTTTACCCTTATGCCTTGTTCTTTGAAGTGTTCCAGTTCCCTTTTGATTTCTTCCTTGTTACGTCCTAAGCGGTCTAGTTCCTTAACAATAAGCGTATCGCCGGATCTCAACATGGTGTTCCGAAGTGCAGAATAGTTTTCTCGCTTGAAGTCTTTTCCGCTTGCTTTGTCAACAATCATATGACGTTCGTCAATGGAAATTCCCTTTTGATTGCAATAATCATAAATCGCTTTTACTTGCCTATCTGCATTTTGTTCTTTCGTCGATACTCTCGCATAACCGTAAGTGTAACTATCTGCCATAATAGAACCCCCTTTTGATTTGGTGATTCTATTTTAGCCGAAGTGTTTTTAAATGTCTAGTCTTTTTTATAAACATTTGTAAATTGTTTTTGCTATGTTTATAAACACTGTTTCTGTTTGTTTAGCCTTGTTTGTTTTTGTGTACTTTTATAAACAGATATTTCTAAATGGTCATGAATAGGAATCTTCCGTTTGTTCCCTCTCTATGTATCGCCGGTAAAACATTAGCAACAAAAAAAAGATGGAACGACTTTTCATTCTGCTTTTGAATCTATGATTCATGAATCATTCTCTTCGCTCTCAATCATTAGCAACAAGAAAATGATATACGGGGAAGGCTATACATTCTCTGTTCATACGCTTTATGATTTGTCGTAGTATATACTCCCCTACTTTCTTATCTAATTCATACCGTTAGCACCTCAACGAATTAGAAGGGGGGTAGTTAACTAATCTTTAAAAAGTTTTAATGGTTGCTAATATGCCCCCTAACCCCTCCCATAAAATTGGCGAAGAAAAAAGAAGGCTACCCGTTAAGATAGCCCTTTAAGTTATCCTTTTACAATCTCCGTAAAGTCTGACCAGCCTTCAACTTTAAATGCTCGTATATCCCGAACACTTTCCTTGAACCAGTTGATTTTAGATAATCTGTTAATCGCACGGTAAACGTGCGTTAAGTTTTCTCTATTTGAATGGCTAATATAGAGGTTTCCCATCGCCCACTCAAAACCAACCTCTTTCAGTTCTTGTCCTATTTCGTCATAGGCTTTATTGTATAAATCACCATACCATCTTTTTAAAACATCTATTTCTAAATCAAAAACTATGGCATACATTCACTTATCCCCTACAAATTCATCAACCGATTCACGGAACATTTCTTCTAGTTCACTAATCGTTTCACCACCATAGCCAACAATAGAATCAATCCCTTGAATTTCTCCAAAGAACATCTTATCTTCTTCGCTATACTCAATACTACCGATGTAGTCCTTATATTTCATTAACTTCATACTACACCTCTTTTTCGTCTAGCATTTCCACCGATTCAGGCTCTATGCCCATTGCTTCACAAGCTTCAAAATAAGCTTCAACTGCTTCTTTAAAATCCTCGAGCATTTCTTCTTCAGTTTCACCATAAAATACGAACGCACCATCAACAAGCAAGCGTCCACTAAATTTCCCATCAACTTTTCCATCTTTAATGACGCCAACAATTCCTTTGTACATAATTCTTCTCATACTCTTAGCCTCTTCATCTATCTTTCCCTTTGATTTTGTGCCCTTATTCGCTTCTTTTTCCGCCATCATTAAAGCTTTTATGAAATTTAGAACCCTTTCTTTTCCCTCTTTAGGTAGAATCTTATAAAGTTCATTCGCCCTTTCTATTTTTTCATTCATGGTAAAACTCCTTTAAAACGTCTTTAAAATCTCTAAATTCACCATTTTTCGAAATTTCTTCAAGATTGCTTTTTTCCTTCTCTGTTAGCAAGACCCAATCAGGATCATAAGAAATAGAAAGATCGTTTACAAGATTATATACAAGTTCTTTATCTTTATCTGAAAGTAAACTTACTTTCTTTATGAAATCATTCATATGAGCACTCCCAACTTCTTACAAATGTCGCAATACAATACTACTACCTCTTATGCCGATACTTAACTAACTATGCTTCTCTCATTTTAACATCATTGATATATTTAGCACAAATAAAAATGGATACTCTAAGTTAAGCAGTCATAAAAGGTTTATGATTAAGCTAAAAATAAATGCCTTAAGAACATATGTTCTAGTTGTTCACTTCATCTTCAATGCCTATCACTAATAGACTATTCTTCTAAATATTCACTTTCTCTATGTTATATTTTTATCAAGTGTATTCTCTATTTCTTTTTCTGTGTTACTTAACCTATACGCCTACTTCATGCTATTTGTTTGACTTAATCTTTTAAAGTTTAGCACTGAATAATTGTTAATAACTTATCAAGTGAATAGCTTCTCTATATATGGCTAAGAATAACCTCTCTTAATCTGCTATTCTTATAAAACTAATTTCTAAAATAGAAACTTAACCAGTTGAACCATCACAACTTAAGAAGCCCCAAGCCGGAAGAACCCGTCAGGATATAAGAACGAATCCATCATTCTTCTTGTCTTATCAACTCTATGATGAACCTAACTTTATCAAATCAAGACGGCGAATAGGGGCAGATAAGCCCCTATCGCCTTAATTGTGCGCTTTAGCATGAATAAACCACCAGCTATGCTGGTGGTAGGCGTAAAAAGCTTTAGCTTTAAGTAAAAAAAGAACCTCCCATGATAAAATTAGGCTCTATAATATCCGTTGGGGAGTAACCTCCTCAATGGATATTTTTGTGCAAAAAGATAGCACTTGTTTTCCCTATCACCTAAAATTAAATCACCACAAAATAATAAAGGAGGGCAAACAAGTGCA
>NZ_OPYI01000011.1 GCF_900343085.1 Aedoeadaptatus coli
TGCACTTGTTTGCCCTCCTTTATTATTTTGTGGTGATTTAATTTTAGGTGATAGGGAAAACAAGTGCTATCTTTTTGCACAAAAATATCCATTGAGGAGGTTACTCCCCAACGGATATTATAGAGCCCAAAAAAAGCCCCGAAGGGCTTTTTGCTAAAGGAGGATCAGATTACTTGCCGGGGCGATAGGCGGGATCCGCCGTGTTGCCGGCATCGGGAATATCAAGTTCCCAAGCCATGAGCTGGGTCTTTTCGTACAAGCTGTCGTTTAATTTCTTGACTTCCGGGGTGCGGTAGTAGGAAGCGACTTTCTTGTAGAGTTCGTTGTCTTTGTCTTCGGCCCGCGCCACCACGTAGTTAATGTAGGGGGCGGAGTTTTCGTTGACCGGTTCCATGAAAATGGCATCGTCTTTCGGAGAGAGGCCGGCGTCGATGGCGAGATTCGTGTTGATCACCGCCGCATCCACGTCGGGAAGGGTGCGGGCCACTTGGGCGGCATCCAACTCGTCGATGGTGATGTTCTTCGGGTTTTCCACGATGTCCGCCTTGGTGGGGCTCACGCCCACGTCGTCTTTCAGTTTAATGAGGCCTGCGGCTTCCAAAAGGAAGAGGGCCCGCCCGCCGTTGGTGGTGTCGTTGGGAATGGATACCTTGCCGCCTTGGGGCACATCTTTTAAATCCTTGATCTTATTCGAGTAAGCACCGATGGGGGAGATAAAGGTGCGTCCGATGGGGACGAGATCCGTGTTTTTCGACGCGTTGTAGGCGTCCAGGAAGGCCTTGTGTTGGAAGGCGTTCAGATCCACATCGCCGTTTACCAGTGCGTCGTTGGGGGTGTTGTAGTCGGAGAATTTGACGAATTCGATTTTAATGCCGTCTTTCGCCGCAAGCTCCGCGGCTTTTTCCCACAGTCGTTGGTCGTCGCCGACGAGACCCAGTTTGACGGTTTTTTGTTGCGATGCATCCTCCGTTTTCCCGCAAGCGGTAGCGGTAAAGAGGAAGCAGGCGCATAAGAGAACGGCGGTCAGGGATTTAAAAATGTGTTTCATTGGTATCATTCCTTTTCTAATTCAGATTTTTGGCCGAAGCCGACAGCGGGTGGTCAATTGAGCCCTTCACACCCGAGGCCGCCGGAGCGGCCGTCTCGCAAGCGGGTGGAGGGGTAGAGCATTCGCCCTTTCTTTTTCATCACAGACCTTCTTTCTTCAAACTTATTTCGCGTCTTTCGCCTCGCCGTATTGGCCCAGATCTTTCAGATCCAATTTCCATGCGGCGTATTGGCTGCCTTTGTAAAGTTCTTGGAGAAGTTCGTCTACATTGTCTTGTTGGTAATAGCTTACGACTTTTTTGTACAGTTCGTTGTCCTTATCTTCTTCCCGAGCCACGACGTAGTTGATGTAGGGTGCGATGCTTTCGCCCATTTCTTCGACGAAGATCGTATCTTTTCTCGGATCCAATCCGGCGTCTACGGCCATGTTGCCGTTAATGACGGCGGCGTCCACATCGGGAAGGGAGCGGGCCACTTGGGCGGCATCCAGTTCGTCGATTGTTACATTCTTCGGATTTTCCTTAATGTCTTTTACCGTGGGTACGAGGCCGGCGTCGTCTTTTAAGGTAATGACGCCCGCTTGCTCGAGCACGATCAGGGCGCGGCCGCCGTTGGTGGCGTCGTTGGGGATGGCGATTTTCGCGCCGTCTTTCAGTTCCTTTAAGTCCTTAATCTTGTCGGAGTAGACGCCGATGGGGGAGAGGTAGGTCATGCCGATGGGCACGAGGTTTTGCTTTTTCGCTTCGTTGTAATCGTCTAAGAAGGCCTTGTGTTGGAAGGCGTTTAAGTCGATGTCGCCGTTTGCCAAAGCGTCGTTGGGGGTGTTGTAGTCGTTAAAGACCACGATGTCCAAAGTGACGCCGTCTTTTTCGGCATTTTCTTTGGCCTTTTCCCAGAGGCGTTGGTCGTCGCCGACGACGCCGATTTTTACGACTTGACCGTCTTTTTTCTCGTCGGTTTTTTGTGCGGCGGCGTTGTTTTTCGCAGCGTTGTTTTCGGCGGCATTGTCTTTCGCCGCGTTGTTTCCTCCGCCGGCGCATCCGGTGAGAACCAGGGCCGAGAGAAGGGCGATGGAGGTGACTTTCTTAAATAATTGCTTCATGATGAGCTCCTTTCTTAAAGTGACTGTGCTCTAGTGTTGTACTTTCTTTACCCACAGGTTAAAGATGCCCTGGGTAATAAATACCAAGATTAAAATGAGGACGGTGGAAACGATGATGATGTCGTTTTGGTAGCGGTTGTAGCCGCGGGTAATGGCCAGGTTTCCAAGGCCCCCTGCGCCCACGGCGCCGGCCATGGCGGTGAGGCCGATGAGGCTGATGATGGTCATGGCGCTGGCCCGCAAGATGGCGGGAAGGCCTTCCTTTAAATAGACGCCGAAGACGATGTTCGCCGGGGAATCCCCCATGGATTTCGCCGCTTCGATGATGCCGCCGTCCACTTCGGCCAAGGCATTTTCAATTTGCCGGGCGTAGAAGGGGGCGCTCCCTACGACGAGGGGCACGATGGCGGCGGTGTTGCCGATGGTGGTATGCACGATGGCGCGGGTTACGGGAGAGATGAGGGCCAATAATATAATGAAGGGAATGGAGCGGAAGATGTTGACCACTTTGTCCAAGACCCAATACACTTTTTGATTTTCCCACAGGCCGCCTTCTTGGGTGAGGGTCAGGGCCAGGCCGCCTAACATGCCGATGATGCCGGCGATAATCGAGGTGACCACGACCATGTAGATGGTGGCGCCGGTCTCCGTAATAAAGTCTTGCTTCGATGCGATGGCGTTGGCAAAAAAGTCCATTAAATCACCTCCTTATCGACGACGCGAAGGTCGACGTCTTGATCGATCATGTATTGCTTCGCCTGTTTAATGGCGTCGGGGGATCCTTCAAAGAGCACCACCAGATTGCCGAAGGGCACATCTTCCAAAAATTCGATGCTACCGGACAAAATATTGGTCTTCACGTGGAATTTCGTGAACACGTCGTTTAAGACCGGGTTCGTGGCCGAGGCACCGATGTAGCGCAGGTGGATGAGCTCGCTGGTGGGATCCTCGGCATTGAAGTAGCCGTGGTCCTTGAGCTTGTCGATGGTTTCGTCCCAGTGGCTCGCGGTATTTACGAACTGTTGTGTAATCTCCTCTTGGGGATTGGCGAAAATATCGATAAGGGAACCGGATTCCACCACCCGCCCCGATTCCATGACGGCGACTTTGTTGCAGATTTCCTTCACCGCCTGCATTTCGTGGGTGATGAGGACGATGGTTAAGTTCATCTCTTTGTTCAGTCGCTTCAACAGATGGAGAATCGACGTGGTGGTGCGGGGGTCCAGGGCCGAGGTGGCTTCGTCGCAGAGGAGAATCTTCGGATCATTGGCCAGGGCCCGGGCGATGGCCACCCGCTGCTTCTGTCCGCCGGAAAGTTCTCGGGGATAGCTGTGGGCCTTTTCTTCGATGCCCACCAGCCGCAAAAGATCCATGGCCTTTTTCTCTTTATCTGCATCGGAGAGCTTGCTGTCTTTCAGCGGGTAGAGCACATTGCCTAAAATGGTGCGTGCGTTCATGAGATTAAAGTGCTGGAAAATCATGCCGATTTTTTTGCGGCGCTGCCTCAGCTCCTTTACGGGAAGCTTGGTTAAGTCTTCGCCGTTTACGATGACCTCCCCGGATGTGGGGGGCTGCAAGAGATTGATGGTGCGAACCAGGGTGGACTTCCCCGCCCCGGAGTAGCCGACGATGCCGAAGACATCGCCCTGCTCCACTTTAATGGACACATCGTCCACCGCCGTGAAGCGCTTGCGGTCTTTTTCGAAGACCACGGAAATATGTTTCAAGTCGATCACGATGAACCTCCTCGTTCAAAATGAAAATAAAAAAACGTCCTTCTTTCCGCATAGGAAAAAAGGACGATAGAAATCGTGTTACCACCTTTATTTATGTAAACCTCACGATTTACACCTCAACGAGTACCATCATACTCCGGCGCTGTAACAGGCGCACCTGTAAGAATCTCGTATCGACCCTTAGAGTCAGAGGCCATGTTCACTCGAAAACCAAAACGCTTCTCTCACCAAATGAAGCTTCTCTGTAGTTCGATCCCTTCGAGATACTCTCCTCGTCAAACTCGTTGGCACAATTCTAACAAGGACCTCCGCCACTTGTCAACCCCCTTTTTTGAACTTTCTTTGCATTTCTTTGGTACAATAGGTTTACAGAAATAAAAACAAAGGAGTTTAGATACATGGACGAATTGGTAAGAGAACACATCATCGAGCATTACCCCATGAAGGAAGTGACCAGTTTTCAAATCGGCGGACCCGTGGATTACTTTATCGAGCCCCGCACCGAGGAGGAGCTGCGCCGAGTGATCGCCGCGGTTCAAAGAGAAAACATGCCCTGGATGGTCATGGGCAAGGGCACGAATATGGTGGTGTCCGACAAGGGCATGCGGGGGGCTGTGATTCGCCTGGAAAATTATTTTTCCGATGTGAAGGTGGACGGCACGCGGGTCATCGCCCAAAGCGGCGCCTCGTTAAGAAAAGTGGCGGAAGCGGCCTGTGCGGCTTCCCTGGAAGGCCTGGAATTTGCCCACGGCATTCCCGGAGCCGTGGGCGGCGCCATGACCATGAATGCCGGTGCCTACGGCGGAGAAATGAAGGACGTGGTGGAATCGGTAAAGGTCATGCACCACGACGGCACCACGGAAGTGATCCCCGGAGATGAAATGGACTTTCGATACAGAAACAGCCGGGTCTACGACGAAAAGCTCGTGGTTTTAGAAACCACCTTCGCATTAAAGCCGGGGGATATGGCGGCCATTCGAAGCCGCATGGACGAATTGTGGCAACGGCGCCTCTCGAAGCAGCCTCTGGAATATCCCTCGGCCGGAAGCACCTTTAAGCGCCCGGAAGGCTACTTCGCCGGGCAGCTCATCGACCAAGCGGGCCTGAGAGGCCTCAAACACGGCGGTGCCCAAGTGTCCGAAAAGCACTGCGGCTTCGTCATTAACTGCGGCGGCGCCACCTGCAAGGACGTGGTGGAATTGATCCGCACGGTGCAGGAAGCGGTGTACGAAAAACACGGCGTGGAACTGGAGACGGAAGTAAAAGTATTGGGAGAGACGGAATGAAACTTTTAGTTTTAACGGGCCTTTCCGGCGCCGGCAAGAGCCAGGCGCTCAAAGCGGCGGAGGATTTGGGCTACTACTGCGTGGACAATTTGCCGCCGGCCCTGTTTCCGAAGTTTATCGAAATGGTGGAAGAGGCTCAAATGCCTTTGGTGGCCTTGGTTTTAGATATACGAAGCGGCCTGTTTTTTAACGAGCTGGACGTTGCCATTCAAACCCTGGACAAAGAAGTGGATGATGTCACCGTGATCTATTTGGAGGCGGATCCCCACGTGCTCATTCAGCGCTTCAAGGAGCTGCGCCGCCCCCACCCCCTGAGCTCTTCCATCGCCAAGGGCATCGAAGAGGAAAAGCGGCGCATGGAGCCCCTCCGCGCCCGGGCGGATCACATTATTGACACGTCGAAGATGACCAATTATAATTTAAAAATTCGCCTGAAGAGCATTTTAATCGAGGAGCGGGGCAAGCTGGGCATCTCTGTGATCTCCTTCGGCTTCAAAAACGGCATTTTGGAAGAGGCGGATCTGGTATTCGACATGCGCTTTTTGCCCAATCCCTATTACGTCAGCGAACTGAAGGCGAAAAACGGCCTGAATCCCGAAACCCGGGACTACGTCTTCGGGAAGAAAAAGGCGGAGGACTTCGTCGCCTTTATCGTCAACTACATGAAGACCTTCGGCGACGATTACGTGGCGGAGGGGAAGGAGCATTTGACCATCGGCATCGGATGCACCGGCGGCTTTCACCGCTCCGTGGCCATGACAGAAAGGCTGGGAGAGGCCCTGCGCGAGGCGGGCTACGGCGTCATCGTCGGCCACAGGGATTTAGGCGTGTAGCATGAGCGATCCGAAATTTGTAGTGATCGGCGGCGGCACGGGCATCTCCGTCCTCTTGCGGGGGATGAAGCGCTTCAGCGACGACATTACGGCCATCGTCACCATGGCCGACGACGGCGGGAGCAGCGGCATGCTCCGCAGGGATTACGGCATGCTTCCTCCGGGGGACGTGAGAAACTGTTTGGTGGCCCTCGCCAATGCGGAGCCGTCGCTGAAAAACCTCTTGCAGTACCGCTTTAAAGACGGGAATTTGAAAGATCAAAACATGGGCAATTTAATTATTACGGCCCTCACGGATATTTACGGCGGCTTCGCCGAAGGGGTGAAGGAAGCGGCGGAAGTATTAAAAATCACCGGGCGCGTGCTTCCCGTGACGGAAGAATCCATCGCCCTTATCGGCCATTACGCCGACGGGGCGAGCATTCGCGGCGAGAGTGCCATTCCCCGCTACGCCTACGAAAACGACGCGGCCATTACCTCCATCGAATTGGCACCGCGGGCGCCTCGTGCCAACGACGATTGCATCGAGGAAATTTTATCGGCGGATCTCTTGGTCCTCGGGCCTGGGAGCTTGTACACGTCCCTGATTCCCAATCTCCTCGTGCCGGAAGTGGCCCGGGCTCTGAACGAATCCCCCGCGCCCTTGGTTTACGTGGCCAATATGATGGAGCAGCGGGGCGAGACCGAGGGCATGGGCCTCATTGACCACCTGGACGCCTTAAAAGCTCACGGTCTTATGAGGCCGGTGACCTGCATTCTTGCAAACGATGCAAAAACGGATCCGGAGCTTTTCGAAAAGTACGCCCGCGAAGAAGGGGTGCAGCCCATTTATTTGTCGGACGAGGAGCGAAAAGTTCTCGCAACCCGCGGCGTCGACGTGGAGGAAGGGACCTTTATGGCCACAGGAGGCGAGCTCATTCGCCACGACGGCCTCGCCGTGGCCCAACGACTTTTAAGCTTATGCGACCGTTATCGGGAAATCCATTGCAAGGAAAGAAGAACTGCTCTATAATAGAGAGGGAGTAGAATCGAGGAGACTGTGAGTTTTTCGAAAGATGTAAAAAATGAATTGGCCCGCGTGCCCATGGAAGACATGGCGATTCTTCACGCGGAGCTTGCAGCCTATGTGCGCACCTGCGGCGTGATTCGCCTGAGGGAAGGGCTGAAAATAGACCTTTCCTTCCACACGGAGAATGCCTCCGTGGCCCGGCGCATCCTGTCTGCCATTAAGCGGCTCTTCGGCAGCGACGTGGAAGTGGCGGCGACGCAGAACATGTATTTAAAGAAAAACAAACAGTACCGCATACGCATGACCGACGAAGGATCGGTTCGTTCTCTTCTTATGGATAGCGATTTCCTTCGTCCCGACAATGTTTTTCAAATGCACTATGCCGTGGATCCGGCCCTCCTTCGAGATGCACAGTCGATCCGCGCCTACATTCGCGCGTCCTTTTTAGGGGCGGGGTCCGTGACCAGTCCGTCGAAGAGGTATCACTTAGAGTTGATTTCTCACGACAAGACCCACGGCGACGATATAAACAAGTGGCTTTCGCGGGTAGGTTTTTCGGCCAAGGGCATTTACAGAAAAGACGACTACATTCTTTACTTAAAAGAGGCGGAAAAAATTTCCGATCTTCTGGCATTTATGGGCGCGAGCCGCTCCGTATTGGAATTCGAATCCACCCGCGTGGTGAAAGATGTACGGAACAATGTGAACCGCCTGGTGAATTGCGAAACGGCCAATCTTTCCAAGACGGTCAACGCCGCGTCGAGGCAGATGCGGGACATCGAGCTGATTCAAAAGACCGTGGGCCTTCAGGCTTTGGGCGAGGAGCTCATCCCCGTGGCCACCTGTCGCATGAACCATCCCGAGGCAAGTTTAGCGGAGATCGGCGAAATGATGGAACCGAAGATGTCGAGAAGCGGCGTGAATCACCGCCTGAAAAAAATACACGAGCTGGCGGAAAAGCTGAGAGGAGAATAAATTGAAAGAGTCCAAGGTAATACTTAAAAACAAAGAGGGTCTGCACGCCAGACCGGCGGCCATGTTCGTTCGGGCGGCCAATCAGTACGAATCGGACATTACGATTATTCGCGACGGCGAAGAGGTCAACGGCAAAAGCATTATCGGCATTATGAGCTTGGGTATTTTCTCGGGTCAAGAGATTATCCTGCGGGCCGAAGGCAAGGACGAGGACGAGGCCGTCGAGGGCATGGTTGAATTTGTAGAAAATCAATTAAATTAAAAGAGCTGGCCTTTTCGACAGCTCTTTTTTTATTTAGAGAGGACGACTATGGGATCTTTCGTACACTTGCATTTGCACTCGGAGTATTCGCTTTTAGACGGCTTTACGAAAATCGCCGACCTTCCCGAGCGGGTGAAGGCCATGGGCATGGATGCCGTGGCCTTGACGGACCACGGAAATATGTACGGCATGGTGGCCTTTTACAAGGCGGCGAAGGCGGCGGGCGTGAAGCCGATTTTGGGCTGCGAAGTCTACGTCACGAAGCAGGATAAATCCGTGACGGATAAGAGCAATCGGCGTTACCACTTGATTCTTCTCGCGGAAAATCAGGTGGGCTGGGAAAATTTAATGGCCATCGTCTCCACAGGCTATGTGGACGGCTTTTACTACAAGCCCCGGGTGGACATGGAGGATTTAAGGAAGCACAGCGAGGGAATCATCGCCACCTCCGCCTGCTTGGGCGGGGAGGTGCAACAGGCCCTTCTTCAAAACGACGAGGCCGAGGCCAAGGCGGCGGCTTTGCGTTACCGGGAAATTTTCGGCGAAGATAATTTCTTTTTGGAGCTTCAGGACCACGGCATGCGGGAGCAGAAAGAAGTGATCCGAAAGCTCCTGCGCCTTTCCAAGGAGACGGGGATCGACCTTGTCGCCACCAACGACTGCCACTACTTAAATAAAGAAGATGCCGATGCCCACGACGCCCTTTTGTGCATTCAAACGGCGTCGATTTTAGAGGAAGAGCAGCGCATGCGATTCCCCTCCGACGAATTTTACGTGAAGAGTCCGGAGGAAATGGCGGAGCTTTTCCCCTACGCCCCTGAGGCCTTGGAGAACACGGCGAAAATTGCCGATCGCTGCAATGTGGAACTGGAATTTCACCACTTACATTTGCCCCATTTCGAACTGCCGGAAGGCTACACCAACGAAGGCTATTTGCGGGAGTTGGTGGAAAAGGGGCTCGTGAAGCGCTACGGCGAAGTGAATGAGGCCGTGCGCAATCGGGTAGAATTTGAACTGGATACGATTTTTTCCATGGGCTACACGGATTACTTCCTCATCGTGTGGGACTTCATCGCCTTCGCCCGCGCTTCCGGCATCGAAGTGGGCCCGGGCAGGGGAAGCGCGGCGGGGAGCGTGGTTTCTTATGCTCTCGAGATCATCGACGTGGATCCCCTGAAGTTCGGCCTGCTCTTCGAGCGATTCTTAAATCCCGAGCGGGTGAGCATGCCGGATATCGACGTGGATTTCTGCTACGAACGCAGAGAAGAGGTCATCGACTACGTTATCGACAAATACGGGGAAGACCACGTGGCGCAAATCGTCACCTTCGGAACCTTAGGCGCCCGGGCCGCCATTCGCGACGTGGGTCGGGTCATGGATCTGCCCTACGGCCGCGTGGACTTTGTGGCGAAACAGGTGCCCAATGAATTAAACATCACCTTGAATCGGGCCCTGGAAATTTCGCCGTCGCTGAAAAAAGCCTACGACGAAGAAGAGGACGTGCACCGGCTCTTGGATTTGGCCCGTCGCCTGGAAGGCGTGCCCCGGCACACCTCCACCCACGCCGCCGGCGTGGTGATCAGTCAAAATCCCATGACCGACTACGTGCCTCTGACGCGAAACGGCGAGATCATCTCCACCCAATTTAATATGATCGAGTTGGAAGAGCTGGGCCTGTTGAAAATGGACTTTTTGGGCTTGAGGACTCTCACGGTGATTCGCGACGCCCTTGCCTTTATCGAGCGGGACTACGGCAAGAGAATCGACTTCGACGCCATGGACTACGACGATCCCGAGGTGCTGAAGCTCTTTCAGCGGGCGGAGACCCTGGGCGTGTTTCAATTTGAAAGCGGGGGCATGCGGGCTTTCTTGAAGGAATTAAAGCCCACGAAATTCGCCGACCTCGCCGCCGCCAACGCCCTGTTCCGGCCGGGGCCCATGAACCAGATTCCGAAATTCGTGGAATCGAAACACGATCCCTCGAAGATCACCTATCCCCACGAGGCGGTGAAGGATATTTTGGAAGAAACCTACGGCTGCATCGTGTATCAGGAACAGGTTATGGAAATCGTGCGCCGAGTCGGCGGCTACTCATTGGGCCGAGCGGACTTGGTGCGCCGGGCCATGAGCAAGAAGAAAATGGCCGTCATGGAACAGGAGCGGCAGAACTTTATTTACGGCAGCTTAAACGACGACGGGGAAGTGGACGTGGCCGGCGCCCTGAGAAAGGGCGTGGACGAGGCCAGCGCCGACAAGATCTACGATCTCATGATCGACTTCGCCAACTACGCCTTTAACAAATCCCACTCCGTGGCCTACGCCGTGGTGGCCTACCGCACGGCCTGGCTGAAGCGCTACTATCCGGCGCAATTTATGGCGGCCCAGATCACCTCCTTTATGTCCAATAGCGATCACATGCGCATGTACATCGAGGAAGTGAAGCGGCTGAACATTTCCCTCCTGCCGCCGGATGTGAACAAGAGCTATTTGAAATTCAATGTGGAAGACGGAGCCATTCGCTTCGGCCTGAAGGGCATTAAGAATGTCGGGGCCAATTTCGTCCGCGCCATTGAAGAGGCCAGGGGCGAAGGGCCTTTCACCTCCATGACGGATTTTATTCGCCGGGTGGATAAAGCGGCCCCCGGGGCCATGAACAAGCGCAGCATGGAATCCTTGATCAAGGCCGGCGCCTTTGATAGCCTCGGGGGCAACAGGCCTCAGTACCTGGCCGTCTACGACAAGCTCATGGACCAGATACAGGGAGAAAACAAACGAAACATCCCCGGCCAGGTGAGCTTGTTTCAACAGACGGAAAGCGCCATGGACGAAGCCCTTCCGAAGCTCAAGGACTACGATCAAAAGCAGAAGCTGGAATACGAGCGGGACGTGCTGGGCATTTACGTCTCGGGCCATCCCCTGGAAGCTTACACGAAGAGCTTAAAGCGCCAAACCAATACGGATACGGCGGATATTAAAGAGGCCCTGGAAACCACGGACGTCCTGTTTAATCGCACCTTAGGCGGCATGTTGCGTGAGACGCGAACCTTGGTGACGAAGAAAAATAAAATGATGGCCTTCGGCATTTTGGAAGACCTCTACGGCACCATCGAGCTCGTGGTCTTTCCCCAAGTTTACGCATCTCTGCTCCCGGGCCTTTTTGAAGAGGGAAAGCTCATTACCGTCACGGGCCGCATCGAGGGGAGCGAGGTGGAAGAAGGCAAGGTCTTGGTGGAATCCATACGTCCATTGGAAGATGTGGAGGCGGAGGAGAAGCTCTTTATCCGCCTGAAAAACCGCGACCTTCAAAAAGACATCGAAGGCGTGCTGGAAAACCACAGGGGTTCTGTTTCCGTGATTTTATACTTTACCGATGAGCAAAAAGCCCTGGGCCTTCCGAAACGCCTGGCGGTAAACTGCGACGACGAATTGATTCGGGATCTGAGCCGATACGTGGATCCCGAGAAGGATATAATCAGAAAGTGAGGCATTATGGCCATAGGAGTATTGACAAGCGGCGGCGACGCGCCGGGCATGAACGCAGCCATACGGGCGTTGGTGCGCTCGGCGGTCTACGAAAACAAAGAGGTGCTGGGGATTCGAAACGGCTACACCGGCATTTTTAACGAGGACGCCATGAACATGGACCTGTCTTCCGTGGCCGACATTATTCACAAGGGAGGCACCATTTTGGGCACGAGCCGCTCGGAAAAAATGCGCACGGAAGAAGGGCTGATTGAAGCGAAAAAGCATTTGGACGCCATGAACATCGAGCATTTGGTGGTCATCGGCGGCGACGGCTCCATGCACGGGGCCCTGGCTCTGTCGAAACTGGGCCAATCGGTGATTACCATTCCCGCCACCATCGACAACGACTTGGGCTACCAACACGGCAGCATCGGCTTTTACACGGCCATCGAAACCATATTGGACGCCATCGGAAAGATTCGCGACACCTCAAGCGCCCACAAGCGGGCCAATATTGTGGAGGTCATGGGCAGGCGCTGCGGCGATTTGGCCCTTTATGCGGGCATCGCCGGCGGGGCGGAGAGCGTGATCTTGCCCGAGGTGGATTTCGATTTCGACGGTGTGAAGAAAAAAATGCTCGCCGGCAAACTTCGCGGCAAGCGCCACCACATTATTCTTCTTACGGAAGACAAGCTTTCCGCCTACGCCTTGGCGAAAGATCTGGAAGAGGCCACGGGCATCGAGACGCGGGTCACCGTGCTGGGCTATGTGCAGCGAGGCGGCATTCCCACCGGTGCCGACCGAATCAACGCGTCGCGCCTCGGGGCCGAGGCGGTGGCTTACTGCCGCGGCGAGAAAAAATCCCTTGCCCTCGGCTTGGTTCACGGGGAGCTCAAAGCCATGGATCTGGAAGAGGCCCTGGCCGTGGAAAAAACCTTCGACCGCGACATGTACCACTTACTGGATAAAATTTCGATTTAGGAGGGACGATGAAAAAGACAAAAATCGTAGCCACCATCGGCCCGGCGTCTTGGGACGAGGCCACTTTGCGGGCCCTTTTCGCCGAGGGCGTCAATGTGTGTCGCCTGAATTTTTCCCACGGCGACCACGGGAGCCACAAAGAAACCATGGATCGGATCAAAAAAGTGCGGGAGGAAATGAATCTGCCCGTCGCCCTCATGCTGGACACAAAGGGACCGGAGATTCGAACCGTCACCTTTAAAGAAGGGGAGGCCACTTTAAACGAAGGGGCGGCCTTCGCCCTTTACGCCGACGAAGGGGAAGGGGACGCGGCGGGCGTCTCCATTACCTACGACAGTCTTTATAAAGACGTGGCGCCGGGTCAGGTCATCTTGCTGGACGACGGGCTCATGGCCCTTGAAGTCGTGGGCATCGAAAACACGACCATCCACACGAAAGTCTTAAACGGCGGCGTGATTAAGGACCACAAGGGAATTAATGTCCCCGGAGCCTCCATTCAGCTGCCGGCCCTCACGGATAAAGATGTGGAAGACATTCGCTTCGGCATCGAGGAAGGAGTGGATTTTATCGCCGCCTCCTTTATTCGAAAAAAAGACGACCTCATCGCCATTCGCAATGTCCTGGAAAGCCACGGCGGCGAGGGGATCAAGGTCATCGCGAAAATCGAAAACAAAGAGGGCATCGACAATATGGATGAAATCGCCTCCTTTGCCGACGGCATCATGGTGGCGAGAGGCGATATGGGCGTGGAAATCGAAACGGAGCGTGTGCCCCTGGTGCAGAAGCAATTAATCGAGCGGGCCATCGACGAAGGGATTCCCGTGATCACCGCCACGCAAATGTTGGATTCCATGATTCGAAATCCCCGGCCCACGCGGGCGGAAGTGGGGGATGTGGCCAACGCCATTATCGACGGCACCAGCGCCGTCATGCTCTCGGGAGAAACCGCAGGAGGCAAGTACCCGGTGGAGGCGGTGAAGACCATGGCCAAGGTCTGCGCCTTCACCGAAGCCGCCCTGGATTACGAACATATTTTAAATAAGGGCAGCCAGTTTAAGCGAAGCACCACCAATGTCATCGTGCGCCACGCCGTGGAAATGGCGGAAGAAATCTCCGCCGATGCCATCGTCATCGCCACGGCCACGGGATACAGCTCGAGAAATCTGGCGAAGTTTCGCCCGAAAGCCGACGTCTTTGCCGTCACCGAAGACGACGCCGTGCTTCGGCAAATGAGCCTGCAGTGGGGCGTCACCGGCGTCAAGGGTGCGATCAATCAACAGCAAATTTTCGAAGAAACGGCGAAAATCGTGAAGCGGGCAGGCTTCATTAAAGAAGGGGATTTAATCGTCATGGTGGCGGGGATTCCCCAAGGGGTGGCCGGAAGCACCAATGTGGTGAAGGTCCATCAAGTGGCCTCGACGCTCCACAAAGGCGTGGGCATCGTCATGGGCAAAAAGACCGCCCGGGCAAGAATCGTCTCCGAAGACGGGGCCTACATGCGGGACTTCACCGACGGTGACATTATCGTGGCGAAAAGCTACGAAAAAGCTCTGGCGCCCTATTTGGCTCGGGCCGGCGGCTTTATCTCAGAAGAAGAAGGCCTCACCTCCCCGTCGGCCATCGCCGGTTTGTCCCTGGGCAAATGCACCATCGTGGGCTGCAAGGGAATCACCGACGGCCTGAAATCCGGCGACGTCATCACAATGAACGCCGACACCGGGGAAATCTTCTTGGGGAATGTGCGCACGAAGTAGGGCGGCCTTGCATGAACAGCGGCAAATGCATATAATTGTTTCGTAAGTAGAGTAGGCAGAAGGCGTTAAGTGTTGAGAGATGGGAAGTTGCTCTCAAACGAAGAGTGAAGAGGCTCGCTATCTTCTGTCGCATCCGCTGCTGTCCTCTTAAGCAGCTTAAGGAGGAAAAATGAAACAATTGAATACGAAGAAACTGGCCTTTTTGGCCGTCATGGTGGCGCTTCAAATCGTCTTTACCCGCACCTTGGGGATCGACCTGGGAAGCGTGCAGAGAATCAGCTTCTCTTTCATTCCCGTCACCTTGGCCTCGGCGGTGGCAGGGCCCATCCCCTCGGGGATCGCGGCGGCGGTGGCCGATATTATCGGCTTCGTCACCAAACCCACGGGACCTTATTTCCCGGGATTCACCTTTAACGCCTTTTTAGGCGCGGTGATCTACGGCTATTTCTTCTACAAAAAAGAGCTGACTTTGAAACGCATCATCTTGGCCAATGTGGTGGCCACATTGGTGGTGAATGTTTGCTTAGGCACCGTGTGGGTGCACATGCTCACGGGCAGCCCCTACGGGCCCCTGTTTGCGGCAAAACTTCCCTTCCAAGGCCTGATGCTCGTCATAAAAATCGTCGTACAAGTCTTGATTTTAAAACGGCTCGTCGACGAAGCCGCTCGGCTGTTTCGTTAAATGAGCGCCTCGCCACTGTGAATCGGTGGCGGGGCGTTTTTTTACGGAATATATGGTAAAATAATTGGCGTCAGACGTCTTTTCGGCGCATGCCGCAAACAGAAATAGGAGTTAGTATGTCCAATGTCGCAGTTGCTTTTGTAAGTTCCGCCTTGGCCGGTCTCGCCACCATGTTCGGCGCCCTGATCGTCTTTGTGTCGAAGTCGGACAATAAGAAATTTCTTTCATCCGCCCTGGGCTTTTCCGCCGGGGTTATGATTTTTATTTCCTTTATGGAAATGATGCCCATGGCACAGGAAAATTTCATGAAGACCATGGCAGACAAACAGGCTCAGTGGATGGTGCTGGCATCCTTCTTCGGGTCCATGGCCGTCTTCGGCATCATTTCCCACCTGGTGCCGGAAGCCGACGAGCCCCACGAAATTAAAACCGAAGAGGAAATGGAAGAGAGGAGCGAAGAGCTCGCCTTGGAGCAGGTGGGACTGAAAAGCGCCATCGCCATCGGGATCCACAACTTTCCCGAGGGGATGGTCACCTTCATGACGAGTTTGATGGATCCGGCCATGGGCCTTTCCATCGCCGTGGCCATCGCCATGCACAACATTCCCGAAGGCATCGGCGTGGCGGCCCCCATTTACTTCGCCACGGGAGACAAGAAGCGGGCACTGTGGCTCACCTTCTTAAGCGGCGTCTCGGAGCCCATCGGCGCCATTTTGGCCTATCTCTTGCTGCGCCCCTTTCTCACGCCCACCCTTTTCGGCGTGGTCTTCGGCGCCATTTCGGGCATCATGGTTTTGATCTCCTTCGACGAGCTTTTGCCCGCCTCCCGCGCCTACGGCGAGACCCATTTGTCTCTCTTGGGCCTGATCTTCGGCATGATGGTCATGGGCGCCAGCTTAATTATTTTATAAAAAGAATTTGTTTTTTTCCTTGACATTCCTTTTTGGTGTGCTATACTCATACTCAACAATCGAATCCACATGATAGAGGCGCACTTCACATCAGTAACGTTTATCTCCGGTCAATGGATAATCGTGAAAGGGTGACGTGCCGAGGGTTAGTCGCTTGTGTCCACAAGTCGCTATCACCGGGACGTAGGAGAATATCCTGCGTACTGTCGTTCTACGGAACGGAGAGCTATCGTGCCTTTTGAGTTTTTATTCTCGTGAAATAATCAAGAGTCATGATAGTATCATGGCTCTTTTTTCGATTGAAAACTCAGAAAGGAAGATTAACATGACGAATCAACGCAATCTTATTATCGCATTAATTTTAGGCATCGTCGCCATCGGGGCGAGCTTTGCCGTGGCGGCATCGGGCATGGCCACAGAGGCCACGGCCTGGTCCCTCTTGCCGCCCATCGTGGCCATTACCTTGGCCCTGATTACCAAAGAGGTATTTCCGTCGCTCTTTACCGGGATCTTCGTCGGCGCCATTTTGGCCAGCGGGGGATCTTTTCCCACCACCATGGACCACGTCATTAACGACGGTTTAATCAACGCCGTATCCGGTACGGCGGGGATCTTTATTTTCCTCGTACTCCTGGGCATGCTCGTCGCCCTCATTAATCGAAGCGGCGGCACCAAGGCCTTCGGCGAGTGGGCCGCACAACACATTACATCCAGACGGGGCGCGCAAACGGCGGCCTTCTTCCTGGGCATCTTGATCTTTATCGACGACTACTTTAACTGCCTTACCGTGGGCAGCGTTATGCGACCGGTTACCGACCGCTTCAAGATTTCTCACGCCAAGCTCGCCTACATTATCGACGCCACGGCAGCGCCGATCTGCATGATCGCCCCCATTTCCTCTTGGGCGGCAGCCGTATCCGGCTATGCGGAAGGCACGGGCATGAGCGGCATTACCATGTTCGTTCGCGCCATTCCCTACAACTTCTACTCCCTTCTGACCTTGGCCTTCGTCATCGTCTTAATTTGGCGCCGCGACGATTACGGCCCCATGCTTCGCTACGAAGAAGCGGCTCTTCAGGGCGACGATATTTCTGCACTGGAACAAGAATTGCAAACGGTAGAAACCGCCGATCACGCCAGCCTTTTCGATTTGGTGGTTCCCATTATTTTCCTGATCATCACCTCCGTCGTGGCACTGATTTACGTCGGCGGCTACTTCGATCCCGCATCGGACTTTACCGGCGACTTCATCGGCGCCTTCGGTAACACCGACGCCACCGTGGCCCTTCCCTGGGGCGCCACCATTACCTTGCTCTTTACCATTGCTTATCTGATCATTCGCAGAGTGCTGAGCTTCAACACCGCCATGAACTGCTTGACCGAAGGCTTTAACTCCATGGTCGCCGCCATTATGATCTTAACCATGGCGACGGCACTGAAGAGTATTTCCAACGACCTTTTAGGCAGCGCCGAATTCGTCGGCGGCATGATGGGCAATGTGGCCGGCAGCTTGCAATTGTTCCTCCCCGTGGTTATCTTTATCGTAGCGGCCCTCTTGGCCTTCGCTACCGGCACCAGCTGGGGCACCTTCGGGATCTTGATCCCCATCGTGACCAGCATGTTTACCGTCGACAATCGCCTGTTCTTTATCGGCCTGTCCGCCTGCTTGGCCGGCGCCGTCTGCGGCGACCACTGCTCGCCCATCAGCGATACGACCATTATGTCTTCGGCCGGGGCCCAATGCAATCACGTGGTTCACGTGTCCACCCAATTGCCCTACGCTTTAACCGTGGCCGGCATCAGCGCCGTCTGCTACATTATCGCGGGCTTCATTCAAGATCCCTACATCCCCTTAATTGCAGGGGTTGTCATGCTGATCGTCGTCCTTTCTTTCGTGGGACGTCACAACAAGCACCCGGAACTGAGAAACCAACTGTAACACTTTGCGAGGCTTCGGCCTCGCTTTTTTTTGTGGAGAAAAGAGCTCAATTGTGAAGACAAATCGAAGTTTTTCCGAACGGCTTTATAATTGGACGTCGATCTTCTATAATGAAAGTTCAGGAGGTGGGTATGGAAGATCGATTTGAGGAAATGGCCACGATATTGGACGATTTGGTGGACGAGCTGCCCCAATATTATTTCCGCGGCCTAAACGGCGGCGTGCTCTTTTCGCGGGAAGAGATGCACGATGAGACCTATCCGGAACTTTACATTATGGGCCACTACAAGTCCGAGCCCATGGGCAAATCCATCGTCTTGTACTACGGCTCTTTTATGGCCCTCTACGGCTATGAATCCCGCGAAGGGATTACGGAGCGGCTGAAAGAAACCTTGTACCACGAACTGACCCATCACTTAGAAACCTTGGCCGGCGAAAACGACCTGGTCCTGGAGGACTTGGCCTTTATGGAGCGGCACCGGAGGGAACATGAATAAACTTTACGGAAACTTTTTTAAATACGTGGGCACGGCCATCGACTACGTGCTGGAATTTTTTATTACGGTGTTCAGTATGCTCACGGAGCTCTTTCGCTCCTTTCGCAGCCTGCTCTTGTCTCTGCTCTTTTTCGGCGGCTGCCTCTTCTTCTTCATCTTTTTGATTCCCATGAGCTTCTCTTCCCGAGGCGGCACGAACTGGGGCGGAATTCTGCTTCTTATACTGATCTTTCCCGTCATCGGCTCCTTTGCCGTGAGCCGGCTCAAGTACCTGCAATACATGGTGACGGAATTTTTCTATGAGCGGGCCGACTACTATCTTTTGGGAAAAGACATTACCTACGAAACCATGGGCGACTACGGCAGGCGCTACCAACGGAAAATCGAAGAAGAGCGTCGCCGCCAAGAAGAGGCCCGCGCCCGCATGGAAGAGGAGCTTTTCAGGCAGCGCTTCGAAGCCTTTTTTAATCAGGCCAATTACTACGGCAGCGACTACGGCAGCTACAATCAGGGCGGCTACAATCAGGGCGGCTACCAAGGGGCCTACGACGGCGGCTTTAAGGAAAAATACGAAGCCGCCACCCGGCGCTTGGGCGTGGACGTGAACGCCGACAAATACGAAATTCGCCTGGCCTACAAAAAGCTCGCCAAAAAATACCACCCGGATTTAAATCCCGACAAGGACACGACGCAGATTTTTCAGGAAATCAACGCGGCCAACGACTTTTTAAACGACGAAAACATCGCCCGCTACAAATCCATGTACGGAAAGAAGCAGTAGGCGAGAAGAAAGGGGAGCCGGCGGGCTCTTTTTTCTTGACATGAAAAAAAGCCCTCGCGGGGCCTTTTTTACAGGAATTTGCTCTTAATGTTTTCCCAATAATTGTTTTCCATGACTAATTTATGAATGCGCTTGTCGGCGAAGCGAATATTGATCCGCTTCATCTGCGTGTAGCTGTGTTCCCTGCCGTCGACCAGGACCAGATTGCTGTTGGCGTAGCGTCGTTCCGGGACGAGAGAAATGACGTGTTCGCCGGGAATCACGATGGACGTGGTGAGGGAGCGGTAGCTTTGGGACGATATGGGCGCCATGGGCGTCATGGCCATGGCCTCCACCTTGGGATGGATCATGCCGCCGCCTAAGGACAGATTGTAACCGCTGGAGCCGGAAGGCGTGGAGACCAGCATGCCGTCGCCGGAAAACTTCTCCAAATGGTTGCGGTCGATAAAGACGTTCATGTGGATGACTTTTGAATTTTGCGCCTTTAACACGATTTCGTTAATGGCCTGAGCGTAAAATTTTTTCTGATTGGTGTAAATTTCCGCGCCTAAAATGGGAAGCGCCTCGATGTGGTAATTTTTGTTTTTGTAATCTTCGATAAAGTCATCTAAGCGATCCGGGTTGATCTCCTGATAAAAGCCCAAATGGCCCGTGTTAATCCCCACAATGGGCGTGGACGAAAAATTCATGCGGTTGACCGCTTTAATAAAGGCGCCGTCGCCGCCGACGGTAATGGTCAGCTCCGCTTTCGGCGAGAGCGTCGTCGTGGGCGTGAAGTGGTGCTGCTTCAATTTCTGAATCAGGCGCTTCGTGGTCTTGCGACTTTCGAAATTCGAATTCGATATAATATTGATGATGGGACTTGCCACAAGTTCACCTCCTTGTTAAAAACTTCCTTCACCTATATGGTAAAACAAAAGGGGAAAAATGAAAAGTACAGACACCATGAAATTTATCACAGAAAGAAATTATGCCCGGGCGGACAGCTTCCTGAAAAGCCTGGGCTTTTCCCACAGCCATATTCGTCGCGCCTTCCTCGCGGGCCTGGTCACCGTGAGGGGCGAGGTGATTTTTAAATCCGCGCCTCTGGAGGCGGGCACGGCGGTGGCCGTGGCCTTCGCCGACGAAGAGTCGAATCTCGCCCCGGCGCCCATGAGACAAAAAATCTGCTACGAAGACGAAGACCTCCTCGTCATCGACAAGGGCGTGATTCCCGCCATGCCCTGTAAAATGTATCCCGATCACACCTTGGCCAACGAAGTGTGGGGCTATTTTCAGTCCAAGGGCATTCGGCGGAAGGTGCGCATGCTCGGGCGGTTGGACAGGGAGACCACCGGGCTGTTGATCGCGGCGAAAAATCCCTACGCCTACGGCGTCCTCGAGAAAGACCACACGAAAAACAAGACCTATCTCGCCCTGGTGAAGGGGGAAGTGAAGGAAGCGGGAACGGTAAACGCACCCATAGGCGTGGGGGAGAGAAGCCTCGTGCGCGTCGTAAGAGATGACGGGCAAAGCGCCGTGACCCACTTCAGGCCCCTTCAAACGGGCGAGGTGAGTTTGCTTGAGATAAAACTCGACACCGGGCGCACCCATCAAATCCGCTGCCACATGGCTCACCTGGGCCATCCCGTCCTCGGCGACGAACTTTACGGCGGCGGAGGGGGCGGCGTGCACCTTCACGTGCACAAAATTTCCATCGTCCATCCCCGGACAAAGGCGCCCATGGTCTTTACATCGCCTATGCCAAACGAGTGGGTAAGTTACTTAAGCGAATGACAGGCCCCGGCGGCGATCTTGATTAAGCGGGGCCGTCGTAGTATAATAAGGACAAGTTAAATAACCCCTGCGGGGTTCGATACCTTCTATTAATTCAACCGACAAATCAGACACGGGAAATTGTGTCTAGTTACCTATAACAAGCCTCCACTGAGTGGAAGTTAGACGTAGTTAGCAAATTACCCACCTTTACTTTAAGGGCGGGTCTGAATTATACGAAGCCCGGCCCAGCGGGGGATCCAAAGATCCGGCGAGGTCCGGGTCTTTTTTTATTGCCTTGAATAATTAATTGAAGTGCAACAAAAAAAGCAGCTCCGAAGTGCACTGACTCCCAAAGCTTGGATTTCCGGGTCCAACTTTATGGGGTCACTCTACTAAGGTTAAGCTGCTATTTTCGTTTAATTCTTTTGAATTCTGAAGGAACCCATGTCGATGATCTCATCTGCCGTACGATTTAAAAATTCCGTATCGTGGGACACGACGATTAAAATCGCTCCGTCTCTCGCCATGGACCGCATAAGCTTTGAAATACTTACCATGTTTTCGAAATCCATTCCGCTTGTCGGCTCGTCAAAACCGATAATTTCCCGATCGCTCAATAAAACCGAAGCAATGGCGACCCGTTGCTTTTCGCCGCCGGACAAACTCATGGGATGGCGCTTTTTCTTATCCAAAAGGTTTAAGCGATCCAATATTCGTTCGCGCCTTTCCTCGTCGATCGTCTTTTGCCCGAGCACGATTTCCCCCGCCACGGTATCGCTGAAAAGTTGATGGTTCACATCCTGCATAACCAATGCGGAATGTGCCAGTCGTTTACGTCGCGATAGTGTCGATCCTTTAAACTCGATATCGTCTTTCGCACTATTTTCGATGCCGAGAAGGCTTCTGAGGAATGTGGATTTTCCACAACCATTGGTTCCGACGATGCCGTAAACCTTTCCTTTTGCAAGGCCAATACCTTCTACGGAAAATCCCTTGGCCGATCCCTCAAAAAAATGCTGTAAACAGTGGATTTTGAGATCCGAGCCGTTACACTTTCCCGACTTTTCATTTAACGCCACATGTTGCGTCGAACGTAACCCTTGGGCGTACAACGCTTTTTCGGAAAGATCCAAAAACGCACTTTTATTAAACGTTGTTTTCAGCCTTCCCTTCTCCATAAGATAAATTCTATCCACGAGATCCATAAGGTAATAAAGCCGATGTTCGGCAATCACTAATGTGATGCCTTCTCGTTTTAGCACATAAAGCATATCGTGTAAGGTTCGGGTCGTCTTTTCATCTAAATTTGACGACGGTTCGTCGAGGAGTATAATGGGTGCACCGCTTATATAGGCTGCGGCGATACTCAAGACTTGTTTTTCGCCGCCGGATAATTTAAAAATATCACGATTCATTAAATGTTCGATATGGAAAAGAGCGAGCATTTTCTCCAATCGCTCCTTCATTTTTTCGCGACAAAGGCCTATGTTCTCCAAATAAAAAACGAGTTCTAAGGTCGTATCCACATTGAAAAAATGGGTCTTTGGGTTTTGAAACACGCTGGCTATCATTTGGGACAGATCGGCCATGCTCATTTTTTCAACTGCACGACCGTCGATCAGAATCTCCCCTTCGAGCGATGCCCCGTCGTAAGAAGGGGCGATGCCGTTGATGGCGCGTAAAATGGAAGATTTTCCGGATCCGCTCTTTCCCGCGAGCAAGACGCATTCGCCGTCCGCCACAGAAAAGGTAATGTCGTGTAAGCTTTTTTCGGCCTCGCCGTACGTTAGGGATAAATGTTTTATCTCAAGCATAACCAGCCTCCCAATACAAAACCGAACACGCCGAGAAAATACACGAGATCGACGACGCCGCGTTTCACTTCCCGAAAGCGCGTTTTCTCTCCCTCGATGCCGATTCCCCGTGTTTCCGCCGCCATGGCAATATCATCGGCAATAGTCGACGATAAAATGAGCAACGGAATGCTTACATATTCCCCGTAGCGCAAAGGATTTTTCCACGTAATCCCTCGTATTTTCATCGCCTGCTTAATGTGATGATGTTCTTCCTTAAAGGAAGGAAAAAAACGAAACATGACGGCGACGGGGATGGCAATGGTTCGTGGCACATGGACGGTATCCATAGAGGTGATAATATCGCCTACGTCAGATGTTTGAATCAAGTATTTCCCCGCCATAAAGGGCAAATAAAACATTTTAACCACGACTAAAAGGGCAACAAACATTTTTAAAAATCCGGGAAGGGCCATGGCGCCTTCAAAATTCGGCAGGAAATAAAGAAGAGCGAAAACCAAAAAACCTTGCAATGATTCTTTTTTAAATCCGCTCAACCAAAAAAACAAACTGATCCACACCATAACGCCCCAGGCGAGTAGTCCAATGGGGTGTAATACGGTAAAGCTTACGAGCAGAGTAACAATGAGTTTCGTAATGGGGTTTGGATTAAATGAAACATGCTGCGTTCCATTCATTATGCAATGCCCGCCTTAATGAAGTGTTTTTTAAGCATGGTGCGGCCGATCCATGCGCCGACGATGCCGCCCATAAAGGCTCCCACGTAGACGATGGCCATATGGGGGTAGGTGATAAGTTTTTCAAGCGCTTGAACATAATCCGATCCCATCATGGCACACATTTCCATGTATTTTTCCTTTACTAAGAGCATTTGCATAAGGGATCCGCAAATCCACATGTTAAAAATACCAAAGGCGATGGCGTTATATTTAAAGGAACGATAATTTCCGCCTCGGCGAATACATTCGGCGATCAACATTACCACTAATGCGTGTACAGGCACCACGTAAGTATGTCCCATGACAAACATTCCGAGGGGCGTCAACATTCCGAAGATAAAAAGCGCCCAGGGTTTTTGCTCTTTCGCCATAAACAACATGACGATGACGCCGCTAACGATGCCGAGAATGGTCGGATAGATTAAAAATAAAATAGGGATCATGCCCATCATTCCGACGCCGAACATTACAATAGAATAGATAACGGCAAAGATCCCGATGGTAACGAGATCTTTGACCTTTAATTTTTCATTCTTCATACTTCCTCCTTCCTCCTAATACACAAAGGCTTCCGCCATTTCAGATTTTTCCATAAGGTTTCGGTAGGTCGGCGAGATCTTCAGCAGTTCGTCGTGCCTGCCTTCCCCTTCGACTTTTCCCTTGTTTAAGACGACGATTTTATCCGCTTTTTCCACGCTCTTTAAGCGGTGAGAAATGATGACCACCGTCTTATTTTGAATCAAATGGTTCAGCGATTGTTGAATGATCCGTTCATTTTCCACATCCAAGCTGGATGTAATTTCGTCGAGAATTAAAATAGGCGCATCTTTTAAGAACGCGCGGGCGATGGAAAGCCGTTGCCGTTGACCGCCGGAAAGTTCCTGTCCGTTTTCCCCGATGGCCGTATGGAATCCTTCGGGCATTTCGTCAATAAAATCCATGCAATTGGCCATACGCGCCGCTTCTTTTACTTCCTCGTCGGTGGCATCCAAACGTCCGATGCGAATATTTTCCATGACGCTCGTATTAAAGAGCATCACGTCTTGGAAGACGATGGATGTCTTTTTAAAGAGGGAGTCGGTGGAAACATTTTGAATATCGTAGTTGTCGATGCGAATGGCGCCGGAATCGTAATCGTAAAGGCGGCTCATGAGTTTTAAGAGGGTACTCTTACCGCAGCCGCTGGGCCCGACGAGGGCGGTAACGTCCCCTTGGAGAGCGGTGAAGTTCACGCCGTCCAGCACGTTCTTTTCGCCGTAGCCGAAGTGAACATCTTCTATATCAATGCTTACGCGACGAAGATCCACGTCTTTTCCCTTTTGGAGGGGCGCATCTTGAATAGAGGCTATATTTTCGACGCGAGGGGTAATGTGGCGAATTTCCAGAGCCGTTTCGCTGGAAAGATCAATTAAATCTTTAAGCTTCATGGCGGCGAGGACGTAGCCTACGACATAGAGTAAACTCACTTCCCCTTTGGCGAGAAGGTCGACGCCGACGTAAAGGACGATCCCGAGACTGATAAAGGAAAATAAATTCGATAGGGCCATAATGCCCACAGCTAAGCCTTCGGTCTTCATCTGGATCTTTTCGCTTTCGTCCATTTTGGTGTAAAGATCCTTTTGAACGTCATCCGTTAAATGGTAGCTTCTGATTTCCTGATGCAGCTCGATGGCCTCTTGAAAGTCTTCCGCATTGGCCCGCAGCTGATCGAAGAATTTTTGATTTCTCTTAATGCCCTCTCCTTTAAACGCGACGAGGATTAAGAGGCGTAGCGTCATGGGAAGAATGACCGCAAGGCCCAGCTTAACATTCCCTACCAACAGCATGATGCCGAGTATGGGAATGAAGAGGTAGAGCCCGTAAATTTTCGGAATAGCGTGGCTCATGGCGTGTTCGATGGCTTCCACATCGGACATAATGGATTGTGCCAAGTCGCTTAAATTACGTTTTGAGAAAAAGGCCAGAGGCAATTTCGCCAAAGTCTTCCCCAAATTTTCTCGCAAGTTCGCCGATTCTTTGTAGGTGGCGTTATACATGCGCTCGTATTCGACGAGAAGAGCAATAAATAAGATCACACAAATGCCGAGAGATAAAGCGAAATAAAGTGTTTTCGAATGGAATGTGCCTTCTAAAATCTGCTGACCCAGCAACATAAGAATCATGACGGGAAACATGGCGATGACGTTGACGATAAAGCTCGCCCACACGGCACACACCAATCCCTGTGCACCTTCTTCGGTTACATGGAATTTCTTTTTAAAGTGCTCTTTCATCGTTGATCCTCCAATCATTGGCCATGTTATAACGCAAAAGTTCCCGCTTGTAGTAGCTGTCTTTTGCCATAAGCACGTCGTGGCTTCCCCGCTCCACAACCTTCCCCTTTTCCATGACGAGGATTTCATCTACGTTTCGCACGCTCGTCAAGCGGTGGGCGATCATGATAACGGTTTTTCCCTCCATGAGCTTTTTAAAAGATGCCTGTAATTTGTACTCATTGTCGGCGTCGATGGCGGCGCTTGCTTCGTCCATCACGACGATTTTTGCATCTTTCAACATGGCGCGGGCAATGGCGATTCGTTGTTTTTCTCCACCGGAAAGGTACACGCCTTTGGCGCCGATTAAAGTGTGCATGCCGTTGGGAAGATTTTCGATAATATCCATGGAGGCGGCGTCTTTCAGCGCCTTCAACACCTCGTCTTCCGTGGCGCCGCCTTTGGCGACGGCGATGTTGTCGAATATGGAGCCGTTAAAGAGTTTCGGATCTTGGAAAATAAAGGCGATGTTTTCCGCCACGGCTTTTTCCGAATACTCGGATAAAGGTGTTCCGCCGATGAAAATGTCGCCGCCGTCGATTTTATAAAATCCGGAAAGCAATTTGGCGAGGGTGGATTTCCCCGATCCCGACGCGCCGATGAGGGCGTAGGTTTTGCCCCCGTCCAGGTTCAGGTTTAAATCCTTAAAGACGGGCTTATCTCCGTAGCCGAAGTCCACGTGGGAAAAGACGATATCCTCTCCGTCAAAAGTTTCCTTCGTTCCGAAGGCAATTTTATCTTTCAGCATGTCGTCGTACATTTTTTCTAAATTGGAGAGGGCGTAGTTGGCGTTAAAAATATACATGCTGGAATACATGATTCGCATGAGGGATGAAAAGGTGACCCCCGAAATAAAGAGCAGCATGATCAGTTCCACGTAGAAAGAACGCATATCGCCTACGCGGTGTAAGTATAATGACAGAGGAACCATGACGATGGCGATGACGCCGATTAAGAGCCATTGAATCGCCGTGTAAGGCAATTTGCAGGATTTGGAATAAGCATAGGCGTATTTTGCGTAATCGTGAATGGCGTCGTGAAGTGCTTTAAAGGATTGAACGTCGGCGCCGAAAATTTTGACAACTTGAATGCCCCGAATGTATTCCACCGTTTCGGCACTCATGCGCTTTAAGGCGTCTTGGTAAATTTGCATAAATTTCGTTTCCCCGCCCATCATGGATTTAAAGAGCAAACCGCCGATGACGATAAGGACGACGAGGGCAATGCCCAAACGAATGCTCACGTAAAAACCTAAGATCAAACTTAGAATGGGTACGACGAAGGCTTGCCCTAAATCGGGAATCATGTGTGCCACCGATTGGTGAGTTAACCCGGCGTTGTCGTCGATGGTTTTGCGAACGACGCCGCTGGGATTGAGATCGAAAAAGCGGAAGCTGGCTTTTGTCACGCCGTCGATGCCTTTTTTGCGAAGATTGGTTTCCACGTGAAATCCTAATTTATGGGATGCGATGCCCGATGCAAAATAAAGCAAACTGCCCGCTGTCAAGGTCATCATAGCGCGAATAGAGAGCGCCATGGCGTGGGCGACGTTGCCTTCTTGAATCAACGCCACCATAACGCAGTAGACGAAATAATAGCCCGCCACGAGACCTGCGGCGCTTGCAACGGATAAGAGCAGAGATAAGTAACCGTAACCCTTCGCCTCGGGTACATATGCGAATATTTTTTTGTAAATGGCCATAGGACCTCCTTCATCGTGATAATAATTATCACGAAATCTTGTAAAAAAACTTAAACCGACTTAGACTGTCGATTTAAGTATGTTTTGGGTGGCTGCGAGAAGAAGTTGGCGATGCTTTTTAAAATTTTCCCGTGCATCTAAAAGTTCGCTGCCGAGGATCATCGTGTTGATAAAATCCGTGAGCAAATCCAGCATGTCCTCATTCATCTGCACGCCCCCTTTGGAAAATAAAAATGCGTTTGATTCTTCCAGGGTTTGCTCCTTCAATTTTAAAAACAGCTTTTCCAATTTTTCGTTGCGACGTTTGGCGAGTAAAAACTGCACGTACACCGGCATATAGGGGTTGTCGTCGAGCATTTTCTCTACGATGCTCTCCGCAACAAATTTCGGATCGATCGGGCCGTCATAGCTTGCCATGGCATCCTTGATGATGTCGTTCCGGTAGCGAATGCCTTCTACCATTAAATCGTAGAGAATGTCGTCGACGCTTTTGTAGTAATGGTACAAGCCGCCTTTGGAGAGCCCCGTCGCCTCTACAACATCTTCCATGGTGACGTGGCTGTAGTCTTTTTCCGTTATGAGTTTTGCCGCCGCAGCTAAAATTTCTTTCTTTCGCGCCTCCGGACGTAAACGCTTTTTAACCATAACTTCTCCTCCCTTTTTCTGTTACCGACGTTTCCGTCGGTAACAATAATGTACAACGGTTTTCGTTTTTCGTCAATCCTTTTCTGCGCTTTTTTGCATTAGAAAACCCCCGGTTAGACCGGGGGTTCCGTTGCACTTCGATTGCAATTTGAACAATAAAAAAGCGACGAAGATATCATTCTAAGTCGCTTGCTTCATAACGTAAATTTTAATTGGTTAACTCCTGTATTTCTGTAAACACACACAAATGGTCTGAGTTGCTATGGGCTTTAAGCTCTATGCTTTTCACACCATACTTATTATTTGGTATTAAAATATGATCTATTCTTGTCCTAAAAGGCGATGGAATATCTATGTTCCATGTTCCAGAATTAAATTTCGGTGCATGCTCCAAAGCATCTACATGTGTTTTTATAGTATTAAGACGACCATGCTTCATTGTGGCATTGAAATCTCCAATTATAATCGAATCTTTATTATGCTTAGAAAGGTCTGAAATTAAATCTAAATCATTTTTCCAAATGCCCATTAACCCCGGAAGCGGAGGTGCCGTGTGCAATCCTATAATGGACGGTTTGCCCTTTGTAGTTGGAGATAAATAGACTGTTCCAAATCTCGTCATAGGTGTTTTCTTGTAAAAATTGTAGCGACCGAATGCCCTCTTTATCACGATTGTAACGGGAGCTATACTGCCCTCCGTCGGTTCCGAAACATAGACTTCATACTTTTCGAAATCAATACCGGCTTTTTTGAACAAATTAATGAGCCTGCTATTCGAATGATCCCCTTTTTCATATCCTCCAAGTTCCGGGAACACAGCTATATCAGCGTCAAATTCGCCGAAAATATCTCGGATGTTTGCCTCGTTTATATTGTCAGCTACATTCCATTCAACTAGTCTAATTGTCTGACCATCACGGCTTGTCTCGACTAGTTTATCTGTGCCAGTTCCTCCGAAAATAAAAAGCATTGAAAAAACCATTGATGAAATTAAAATTGAATTTGGCGTATCAAATTTCAATTTAAATCCATTCTTTAACAAGGTGATTGCCACTGCTAATAATGAAAAAAGGAACATTACAAGGCATATCATGGTAAAAAAAGAATATAAATGGGCAAATCCGAATGTTGTTGTGAGCATTCTATTTAATTTGTACTCCGAGAAAAAAGCATAGCTACATCCAAAAATGGCATAGATCAGAAGAAATAGGCAAAATAAAATGTCTCTCTTTTTCATAGTAAAATCCATTCTCCTTCACTGTATAAAATTGTTGCTCATCCTGTGGCGAGTAGCCTTTCTTTAACATATTTTCCCTTTATTTTCGTTTTTAAAATTTCGGCTCTTTTTCTTTGACAAAACATCAATTTTTACTCATCTTTTTGTAACCGCGGGAGAGGAGACAAGGCGTATATTAAAATCAGATAGCGGTAGCCAAAAAAGCGTCGAATGCCTTTATAAAGCAGACGTCGGCACCGTACATAGAAAAAAGCATAGAAGGAGGATGAAGATGAAGAAGTTACTTCTATTCGGCGGCGGTCTGGCTCTCGTGGCCCTTGCGGCGGCCTTTTGCATCGTACCCTACATGTCTTTTGCGAAAAGCGAGAAAAACGAGTGGAAAGAGCCCTGCTTAAAGACGGCGCGGAATTTTATTTTAAACGACTTTTGCGATTTCGCTCAGGACAAGGAATTAAGCACGACCAATCTGAGCAAAGGCTCGAAGAAGCTTCAACAGTTTATAAAAGACAAACGAGCCATGAATGCGTATCGTTGCGAGGTGGTGGGGCGAAAATACGTCCTTGAAAAGGCGATCTTCGAAGACGAAAAATTCATCGACAACGGCGACGGCACCTACGACGTCACCATGTGCGTGGATTTTTCCTTCTACGACGGCAAGGATCACGCCTCCGTGAATTACCCCTACAAAATCCATCTCGTCATCGAAGCGGGTGCACCCAAGGTTTTGGCGGCCATGGCCGGCGACACGGGGGCCTCTTGGTTAATCGACGGGGCTTATGGCAACACGACCGATAAATTGGACTACAGTTGGCAGCTTCAGGGAAAGAAGAACGCGCCCTACGATTTGGAAAAGGCGAGACAAGAACTGAAAGCCGATCTCGAAGCACCGCCGTGGCCGGGAGGAAAAGAGGAAGGATGAAACATTGCTCGAAGGACATGACGCGTCCTTCGGGCTTTTTTATTTCTCCCGTCATTTTTCCTTGACGAATGGCCTTGGGGAGCGTAGACTATTTGGTAGCGAAGATACTTTAATTTAGTGCGAGACACTAAAAAGGTCGCAAAACAGAATACACCTGTCCCGAGAGGACGGGTCTCTCTTTGTGCCTTTTACCTGTGTAAAAGCTTTTTTTATAGGAGGCCATATGCTGAAACATTTCATAGAACCGGATGATATGACAGAAAGAGAGTACGACGATTTATTTAGACTGGCGCAAGCAATTGCATCGGATCCCGGGGAGTACGCCCATGCGTGCGACGGAAAGATCCTGGCCAGTCTTTTTTTTGAGCCCTCCACGAGAACCCGCATGTCTTTCGACGCGGCCATGTACCGCCTCGGCGGCCAAGTGCTTCACTTAGGTGATGTCAAAGTCTCCAGCATGGCCAAGGGGGAAACGGTGCGCGACACCCTCCACATCGTGGATCAGTACGCGGACATTTGCGCCATGCGCCATCCCCACGCCTACACCCAACACAAGGCCGTGGACGTGCTGAAAAACATGCCCCTCATCAATGCCGGCGACGGGGATCACGCCCACCCGACACAGACCTTGGCGGATATTTTTACCATTCGCAAGCACAAAGGGGCCTGGTCCGGTTTAAAAATCGGTTTTTGCGGCGACTTGCGCTACGGCCGCGCCGTCCACTCCCTGTTTCAGTTTTTAAACCACTACGACAATGAATTTGTGTTTATTTCTCCGGAAGGGCTGAATATGCCGGAAGAATATTTGGACACGGCCCGCTGCCCCTACGAGGAAGTGGACAATTTAAAGGCCGTCATCGGGGATTTGGACGTGCTCTACATGACGCGGGTTCAAAAGGAGCGCTTCATCAGCGAAGACGAGGCCAAGCGCTACGAAGGTTCCTACTTGCTCAACGCCGAGGTGCTGAATGCGGGAAGTGATGATCTAATCGTGCTCCATCCCCTGCCGCGGGTCGATGAAATCGACGCGGAAATCGACAGCGACCCTCGGGCTCTTTACTTCGAGCAGGCGCAAAACGGCATGTATATGCGCATGGCTCTGATTCTGACTTTACTGGAGGCAAAAAATGAAGGTAATCAGTAACAAGGCGCTGGGCGAGGAGCTCTTCGTCCTCACCTTGGCCTACGAGGGCGAGGCGTCGCCGGGGCAATTTTTCATGGTGAAGCCCCGGGACCGAGCGAAGCTTTTGGGTCGGCCCATATCCATCTTTTCCTTAAAAGACGGCGCCCTTTCCTTCCTTATAAAAAAAGTCGGCGGCGGCACCGAGGATTTGGCGCGGCTCCTTCCCGGCGAGGAAATCGTGGCGGAAGGGCCATTCGGCCGGGGCTTTCCCGAAATAAAAGAAAAGACCCTCTTTATCGGCGGCGGCACGGGCATCGCCCCCTCCCTCCACTTGTTGGAAGGTGACAAAGAAAAGAAACTTTCCGTGGCCATCGGCCTTCGGGAAGAAAACGAGGCCCTTCAGGCCATTTACGCCCCCTACGGCGATCGGGTGAAATTTTATATCGGCGCCAATATTTTCGACGAACTTGCCATTGCAGACGAAGTGATCTACACCTGCGGTCCGGATCCCATGATGCGAGAAGCGGTGAAGCGGGCGAAGAACAAAATCTACGTCTCCATGGAAAAACACATGGGCTGCGGCTTCGGCGCCTGCTTGGCCTGCACCTGCGAAAGTGAGGGCAAGCGGGTGCGTGTCTGCAAAGACGGCCCCGTCTTCGAAGGGAGGGCAATCTATGCTTAAGACGGAACTTTTGGGATGCACCATGAAAAATCCCCTTATCGGCGCTTCGGGCACCTACGGCTTCGGCGAGGAATACGCCCCCTTTTACGATCCCGAAATCATCGGCGGCATTTCCTCCAAGGGCCTCACACTCAATCCTCGCCCGGGCAACACGGGGCAGCGGGTGTACGAAACGCCCTCGGGGATCATGAATTCCATCGGTCTGGAGAATCCCGGCGTGAAGCATTTCATCGAAGAAATTTTGCCCGAGATGCGGAAGATGGACACGGTGATTCTCGCCAATCTCGGCGGCCACAGCGTGGAGGATTACTTGATCGCCGCGGAAATGTTAAACGACGCGGATATCGACATGATCGAGCTGAATATCTCCTGCCCCAATGTGGCCTCCGGGGGCATGGCTTTCGGCCTACACTGTCAGGATGCGGCGGCCATTACGGCCAAGGTAAAGGAAGTGAGCCGCCACAAAATCGTGGTGAAGCTATCTCCCAACGGCGACAATCCGGCGGAGCTGGCGAAAGCCTGTGAAGCGGCGGGAGCCGACGGCATCAGCTTGGTCAACACCTTTCAGGCCATGGCAGTGGATGTGAAAAATCGACGCCCCGTTTTCGACAATGTCTACGCCGGTCTGTCGGGCCCGGGGATTTTTCCCATCGCCCTCAGAATGGTGCGGGACGCGGCTCGGGCGGTGAAGATTCCCGTCGTCGGCATGGGCGGCATTTGCTCGGCGGAAGATGTCATCGCCATGATGATGGTGGGGGCGCAAGCGGTGGAAATCGGCACCATGAATTTAGTGGATCCCCACATCGTGCCGAAACTTATCGCCGATTTGGAAACATACATGAACGAAGAAAACATCGGATCCTTGGACGAGATTCGCGGGATTATTTAAAGGAGCGACTATGTACATTCAATTAGAAGACGGCACCGTCTTTACGGGCAAACAGTTCAGCGGCAAAAAGCGCAGAGTAGGCGGTCGCTTCACCGTGCACAGCACCATGATCGGCCACGAAGAAGTGATGACGGATCCCGCCAATTTGGATCGCATCCTGCTCTTCACCTATCCACTGATCGGCGGAAGCGGCATGAATTTCGAAGACAATCAATCCGACGGACCGGCGATTTCCGCCTTTATCTGTCGCCGCGCCATGGAAAACGCCACGAATTTCCGCAGCGAAATGGATCTGAAGGAATACTTAAATTACTACGACGTGGTGGGCATCGAAGACGTGGACACCCGCGGGCTCATTCGCCACTTGAAAGAAACGGGGATGCAACGGGGCGTGATCACCGATCGCCTTATGACGCCCTCCGAAATGGACGAATACTTCGCTGAACAAAATCCCAACACCATCGAAGAAGTGAGCACCATCGAGGTCACGGAAATCGAAGGTGAAGGCCCCACCATCGCCCTCTGGGACTTCGGCGTAAAAGACGGCATTCTGGAAGCATTAAACGACGCGGGCTACCGCCTCATCGTCTACCCCGCCATGACCAATTATGAAACCATTTTGGACGATAATCCGGATCTCTTGTTCTTAAGCTCCGGCCCCGGCGTCGCCGCCCACTATTTGGATTTGGTCCATGACATCGGACAAATGATCGGCAAGCTGCCCATTTACGGCATGGGCCTCGGGGCTCAGTTTTTGGGCTTGGCCTTAGGCGGCGATTTGGTGAAACTCGCCTCGCCTCACGCCGGCGCCTCCATCGCCGTAAAGGGCGAAGGGGAGCGGGTGTATATGACGAGCCAAAACAGAGAGTACGGCATCGAGCACTTGCCGGAATCCGTGGCCATCAATTACAGAAATGTCGCCGACGGATCCGTGGAAGGCTTTTCAGACAAAGAAAACAACGCCGTGGGCGTGCTCTTCGATCCCTTCGGCCTGCCCGGCGCCCGGGATCTGCTCAGCACACAATTAGCCCTTATCAGTGAATTAGCCTAGGAGGAATTATGTCCCGTAATAAAGATATTCAAAAAGTACTCGTCATCGGCAGCGGCCCCATCGTCATCGGTCAGGCGGCGGAATTCGACTACTCCGGCACCCAAGCCTGCGAATCCCTTCGTGAAGAAGGGGTGGAAGTCGTCCTCGTCAATTCCAATCCGGCCACGATTATGACCGACAGGGAAGTGGCGGACAAGGTCTACATCGAGCCCTTGACGGCGGAAGTCATCGAAAAAATCATCGAACGCGAACGCCCCGACGCCCTCATCGCCGGCATGGGCGGGCAAACGGGCCTGAACCTTTCCATCGAGCTCTTCGACTCCGGCGTCTTGGAAAAATACGGCGTGGAAATTATCGGCACCTCCATTCCCTCCATTAAAAAGGGCGAAGACCGGGAAGAATTCCGTCAACTCATGGAAGAAATCGGTGAGCCCATTATCGAATCGAAAACCGTGGAAACCGTGGAAGACGCCGTGGCCTATGCAAAAATCATCGGCTACCCGGTGGTTGTGCGCCCGGCCTTTACCTTAGGCGGCACCGGCGGCGGCATTTGCGACACGGAAGCGGAGCTCAGGACCATCGCCCACGCCGGGATCCACCTTTCCCGCGTCGGTCAGGTCTTAATCGAAAAGTGCATTACCGGCTGGAAGGAAATCGAATACGAAGTGATCCGCGATTCCAAGGGCAGCTGCATCTGCGTCTGCAATATGGAAAACATCGATCCCGTCGGCGTCCACACCGGCGACTCCATGGTGGTGGCGCCGACCCAAACCTTGACGGATATCGAACACGGCATGCTTCGGGAAGCGGCTTTTCGTATCATCGAAGGCGTGGGCATCGAAGGGGGCTGCAATGTGCAGTTCGCCGTGGAGCCCAACAGCTTGCAATACGCCGTCATCGAAATCAATCCTCGTGTCAGTCGCTCCTCGGCTTTGGCTTCGAAAGCCACGGGCTATCCCATCGCCCGCGTGGCGGCAAAAATCGCCTTGGGCTTGGGCCTGGACGAAATCGAAAACAAAATCACCGGCACCCGCTCCATGGCCTTCGAGCCTTCCATCGACTACGTGGTGGTGAAGATTCCCAAGTGGCCCTTCGACAAATTCTTTAACGCCGATCGAAACCTCGGCACGAAAATGATGGCCACCGGCGAAGTCATGGCCATCGGCCCCACCTTTGAAGTGGCTCTTTTAAAAGGCCTGCGCTCCTTGGAAATCGGCGCCTTCAGCCTCCTCCACCCCCGCTTCAAAACCATGGACATCGCCACATTAAAGGAAAATGTCAAACGGCCCAACGACGAGCGCCTCTTCTATCTGGCGGCTCTTTTAAACACGGGCTACGACATTAACCGCCTCTCCAGAGAAACGGGCATGGACGCCTACTTCCTCAGGATCATTAAGCGCATCGTCTGCGTGGAAGCGGAATTGGAAGCCATGAAGAAGGAAGATCTGACGGAAGACAAGCTCCGCGAAATGAAGCGGTTGGGCTTCAGCGACGAAATCATCGCCAATCGCTTAAACGTCGGCGAAAAATTCATTCGCGAGCTGAGAAAGCTCTTCGGTATCGAAGCCAAGTACAGAAAAGTGGACACCCAAGGGGGCATGGCAGATGCCGAGGCCAATTATCTCTACTCCAATTACGAGGGCGAAGACGAATCCCCGGTTCACGAAGACAAGCGCCGCATCATCGTCATCGGCAGCGGCCCCATCCGCATCGGTCAAGGGGTGGAATTCGACTACGCCTCCGTGCACTGCGTCAAGACCCTGCGCCGAGAAGGCTACGAAACCATCATCATTAACAACAATCCCGAGACCGTCTCCACGGACTTCGACATTTCCGACAAACTTTACTTCGAGCCCCTCACGGCGGAAGATACATTAAACATTATCGAAAAGGAAAAGCCCGAAGGCGTCATCCTGCAGTTCGGCGGCCAAACGGCCATTAAGCTTGCCGGCGTCTTTAAAGAAGAAGGCATTCCCATTTTAGGCACGGATCCCACGGCCATCGACCGGGCGGAAGACCGGGAAAAATTCGACGCCATGTTGGAAGAGCTGAACCTCATTCGCCCGAAAGGCGTCGGCGTTCACGGCGTGGAAGAAGGCATGGAAAAGGCGGAAAGCCTGGGCTACCCCGTTCTCGTTCGCCCCTCCTATGTTTTGGGCGGCCAAGGCATGGAAATCTGCACCGCCGATGAAGATCTGCGCTACTATCTGGAAGAATCCTTCGCCATGGATCCCGAGCGCACGGTGCTGATCGACCAATACATTCAAGGCATGGAATGTGAAGTGGACGCCATTTCCGACGGCACCGACGTGTTCTTGCCGGGGATTATGGAACACTTGGAGCGGGCAGGGGTCCACAGCGGCGACTCCATCAGCATCTATCCCAGCAGGCACATCTCGAAAGAAATGGACGACGCCATTTTAGAGGCCACGAAGAAAGTGGCACTGGAGCTGGGCGTCATCGGCATGATTAATATTCAATACATCATTAAAGACGACACCCTCTACATGATCGAAGTCAACCCCAGGAGCTCCCGCACCGTGCCCTACCTCTCGAAAGTCACGGGCATGAACATTACGGAAATCGCCACGAAAGTCATGCTGGGCGACAGCTTAAAATCCATGGGCTACGGCACGGGCATCGGCCCCGTTTCCCCCACGACCTGCGTGAAGATCCCCGTCTTCAGTACGGAAAAACTTCACCGAGTGGAAGCCTCCCTCGGGCCCGAAATGCGCTCCACCGGCGAAGTCTTAGGCGTGGGCCGCACGGAAGAAGAAGCCATGGCCAAGGGCTTTTTAGCTGCCGGCACGGACATTGCGCCGAAGAGCCGCCGCGCCCTTTGCACCATTCGCGATCGGGACAAAGAGGAATTTTTGCCCATCGCCAAGTCCCTGGCGGAAGACGGCGTCATTTTCTACGCCACCAAGGGCACCAAGGCCTTCTTAAACAAACACGGCATCGACGCGGAAGAAGTGCGCCGCATCGGCGAAGAAGCCCCCACCATGATCGACTTGATCCAAGAAGGCAAGATCGACCTCGTCTTCAACACCCCCACCAAGGGCAACGACTCCAAGCGCGACGGCTTTTTAATTCGCCGAAACGCCATCGAATGCGACGTGGAACTCTTCACCAACTTGGACAAGGCCAAGGTCTATGCCGAAACCTTAAAGAACAATCCCTTGAAAGACGATCTGAGAATTTACGAAATCGGCGACTATAATTCCGAGTGCTGATTGCCTCATCGCTCATTGGGGTAGAATCCCATAAAGGAGTGTGACCTATGGGAATCGGAATTGTCAGTGACTTATTAAATAAATCGGGAAAATCTAAAATTGATCGCCGGCTGCAAGTGGCCGCCGCGCGAAAAGAAGCAGATGCCCTGGAGGCGATGTTGGCGAAAAAAGCCGACGTGGCCCAATACGTGATCCACGAATCCCTCGTGGCGAAACTAAAATGGGACAAGATCGACCTGGTCTTTCCCCTGGTAGAAGACGGCGATGCCGCTAAGGGCCTGGCGTCCATGTTGACCTCAGAAGGCATTCCCTTCGTCGGCGCCGGCGTCATGGGCCTGGGAATCGCGGAAGATCCCGTGCTCGCCGCCGCTATTTTAAAGCAACAGGGCATGGATTTTCGCCCCGTACACGCCGCGAAAAGCGTGGTGGATTTGGCGCAAATCGAGCTCACCTACCCCGTGATCGTAACGGCAAAAGGGGAAGAATCCGTGTTTGTGGCCGATGAAGAGGCCCTTTACGAAGAGGCCAAGCAATTTCTGGATGTGGCCCCGATCATCTACCTCAGGGAGCCTTCAAGGGGCAAGAAAGTTCACGTGGCCCTCATCGGAAACGGCGATGACGTCAGCGTCTTTACGAAGGCCGTCGGCGGGGAGCTGAGCAAAAAAGAAGAGGACCTCGTAAGGAATACGGCGAAAAAAGCTTTCGAGCTCTTTCAATTGAAGGACATGGGCTTTTTCGTCATGGAAGCGGACGGGGAGAAGGCCTACGTCATCGACGTCCGGGCTTCCGCCGATTTTCGTGCCGAGAGCGATTTTATGGCGGTGTTAAATGAAAAGGGCTTCCGCCCGGAAAGTGCCGTCGACGCCATCGTCAATGCGGCAATCGCCCGCACCGGGGCGGAAGTGAAGCCGAAAAGCGACGCCTTTCTCGCCACTGCCGCCACTCGAAAAAACGACATCGACATCCTCTTGAAGGAAGAACAATCCCGCCTCACCGAGGAAAAGATCGGCCGCTTCCGCGAAGAGACGAAGGAAATGCGTCGCAATGTGGAAGAAGGCGCGGAAAAAATGGAAGCCGGCGCCGAAGAAGCGGCGAGAGAAGCCAAGGGCCGCCTCCGTCAAGTGGAAAGAGGAGCCCGGGAAACATGGTCCAAGGCCAAGCGCTACGCCAAGGAGCGGGTGGATGAAGCCCAAAGAGATGCGCGGATTGCGCAGGACGTCATGACGGAAACCATGGACGACGAGGATATTCGCGAGCTGAAGCTGCGCTACGCCGCCTTGGAGCAAAGGGTCTACGCCCTGGAAGAGCGCATTCGCTTCTTGGAAAACCGATAAAATCAGACAAAATCATAAGAACGAAAAGCCGGCAGTTCATGCCGGTTTTTATTGGGAGGAAAAATGAAAATTTACGGAACCGACCTGTGCCCCGATTGCTTGGCGGCAAAAAAGGTTTTAGACGAAAGAAAGATTCCCTACGACTACGTGGACATCACGAAAGACATCGCCGATTTAAAGGCCTTTCTGCGCTTAAGAGATACATCGCCCGCCTTCGACGAAGTGAAAAAAGCGGGAAACATCGGCGTGCCCGCCTTTGTTTCGGAAGAGGGCGCCATTACATTCGAGGTGGGCGAAAATGAATAACAAGACCCGCCTCTTAACGGCCACGGCCATTCTCTGCGCCCTTTCCGTTACCCTGTCCACCTTGGTGGTCTTTCCCAATATGGCGCCCTTTCAACACGCCATCAATGTCATCGGCGCCGTGATCCTCGGGCCTTGGTATAATTTCCTCTGCGCCCTGTTAACCGGGCTCATTCGCATGGGCACGGGCCGCCCCATTACCTCCGTTACCGGTGCCGTGGTGGGCGCCCTCCTCTCCGGCCTCGTCTACAAAAAAACCGCCTCCCTTCCCGCCACCTGGGCGGGGGAAGTCTTCGGCACGGGGATATTGAGCGCCATTCTGTCCTACCCCTTTATGAAATACCTCTACGGATTGGATCTGGGCAGCCCCTTCTACTACATTCCCTTTTTCCTGCCCTCCACCGTGGTGGGCGCATCCATCGGCATCCTGGTCCTCTTGTCCCTGAAGCGGGCGGGCAAACTTTCCGATTTTGAGCTCTGGAAAAAATAAAAAAGCAATTGCAATTTCGTTTTTTTCTGCTATACTGTTAGTAATCCTAAAAAATATGAAAACGTCGAGCAGAAGCAAGTAGCTTCAGGTGCCCTTCTCAGAGAGTCGGTGGTTGGTGTGAACCGATGAAGTTCCCTGTTGTGAATGGGTCTGTGAGTGCGAGGTGAAAAAAAGTAGCCGAGCCGGTTCTCCCGTTATAGAGATAGGATATGTTAGTATCTAAAATGAGATGCGTCTTTTTGGGCGCAACTAGGATGGCACCGCGAATTCACCATTTGCTCCTAAACGAGCAAGTGGTTTTTTTGTGCCGAGAAAAGGAGTTATTATGAACACGAAGACATTAGTACAGGGCGCTATTTTTATTGCATTGGGCACGATTTTACACACCATCGTCCCCGGATTTTTTAACGGCATGAAGCCGGACTTTATGCTTTTCTGCCTCATCGCTTACATCATGCTGAATCCGAAGCCCCTGTCCACTCTGGCCATGGGCGTGGCCACCGGCGTTATGGCGGCATTAACCACCCAATTTCCCGGCGGTCAGCTTCCGAATATCTGCGATAAAATCGTCGCCGCATTTTCCGCCCTGCTTATGATTCGCGCAATTCCCGGTGACGGCACCGTAAAAAAAGCCATTATTTATTTCTTAACCACCATTATCAGCGGCTCCGTGTTCCTGGGCACGGCCATGCTCCTCGTAGGCCTTCCCGGCGGCGCGCCCTTTACGGCCATGTTCGTCGCCGTCGTCCTTCCCACGGCAGCCATGACGGCGGTATTAGGCGTCATTTACGAAAGAGTCATCGCCGTCAACTACAAACGCAATCGAGCGTAGCGAAAGGAGCGAGGCGACCTTGCCCTCGCTCTTTTTCTATGTTCCGTAAATTGAGCGAGGGCCGCGGGCCTGTGGTATAATACACAGGTTAGGGCAACAGTTGAAGCGAAGGAGCGCTTATGATCGAGATCAAAAATTTAGTCTATGCATACGAAGACGCCGTGAAATCGGCGGTGGACGACGTGAGTCTGACCATCGAGAAGGGCGAATTTATCGCCGTTTTGGGCCACAACGGCAGCGGCAAATCCACCTTGGCCAAGTGTTTAAACGGCCTCTTTCGACCCACTTCCGGCGATGTCATCGTCGACGGGATGAACACGAAAGAAGACGAGGACATTTGGAAGATTCGCGCCCGGGCCGGCATGGTCTTTCAAAATCCCGACAATCAAATCGTCGCCACGGTGGTGGAAGAAGACGTGGCCTTCGGGGCGGAAAACTTGGCCGTGGAACAATCGGAGCTTCGCCGGCGGGTCGACGAGGCTTTGGCGGCGGTGGAAATGACCGAATTTAAAGAGGATCAGCCCCACAAACTTTCCGGCGGCCAGAAACAGCGGGTGGCCATTGCAGGCATTCTCGCCATGAATCCCGACTACATTATTTTAGACGAGCCCACGGCCATGTTGGACCCCGTAGGGCGCCAGGAAGTCATGAACACGATTCTGCGCCTGAACAAAGAAGAGGGCAAGACCATTATCCTCATCACCCACTTTATGAACGAAGCCGTGCAGGCGGACCGGGTGGCGGTCATGGAAGAGGGGAAACTCATTCTCGAGGGGCCGCCTCGGGACGTGTTTAATCAAGTGGACACCATGAAATCCCTGGGCCTCGACGTGCCCCAGGTCACGGAGCTCGCCGCCCGGTTAAAAGCCGTGGGCGTGCCTCTGCCCGACGGAATTTTAGACAGAGAGGAGTTTGTCGACGCCTTATGCCGAGCATCAGCATCCGAAATGTAAGCTACATTTATAATGAAGGCCTGCCCTTTGAAAAGCGGGCCCTCGACGACGTCAGCCTGGACATTGGCGAAGGCGAATTTATCGCTTTGGTGGGCCATACGGGAAGCGGCAAGTCCACCTTGGTCCAACACCTAAACGGCCTGATGGAACCTACGGAAGGGGAAATCCTCTACGACGGCGTCGATTACAGAAAAAAGGGAAACATCACCACCTTGCGCCAAAAGGTGGGCCTGGTGTTTCAATACCCGGAGTACCAACTTTTTGAAGAAACCATCGCCAAAGACATCGCCTATGGGCCGAAGAATCTGGGCCTAAGCGACGAGGAAGTGGAAGACAGGGTGCGCCGAGCCATGGCGAAAGTCGGCCTGGACTACGACGAAAAGGGAGAGAAGAGCCCCTTCGCCCTCTCCGGCGGGCAAAAGCGGCGGGTGGCCATCGCGGGGATTCTCGCTATGGAGCCGGAGGTCTTGGTTCTGGACGAGCCCACGGCGGGCCTGGATCCACGAGGGAGTCGCGAAATTCTCGAGGAGATTCGCGGAATCTTCGAATCCACAGGCACCACCATCGTCCTCGTCTCCCACAGCATGGAAGAAGTGGCGCGCCTGGCGAGCCGCGTCATCGTCATGGACCGGGGGCGTGTGCACATGGACGGCACGCCTCGGGAAATATTCGCAAGAGAAAAAGAACTTCGCGCCATCGGTCTGGGCGTGCCCCAAGTGCGCCGCACCATGACCGATTTGGTCGAGAAGGGATTCGATATTAAGGAAGACTGCATTACCGTCGACGAGGCGTTCGACGCATTAAAGACATGGTGGGAGGGACGACGTGCTTAAAGACATTACAATCGGCCAGTATTTCCCCGCCAAATCCCCGGTCCATTCCCTGGATCCCCGGTACAAAATCCTCATTATGACGATTTTTATCGTGAGCCTGTTCTTCATCAACGCCTTTTGGCCCTACATCTTTATCTTCGCCTGGCTCTTTTTCACCATTGCCGCGGCAAAAATTCCCGTGGGCATGGTGGTGAAGGGACTCAAGCCCCTCAGACTCATCTTGATCTTCACCTTCGTGATGAATGTGTTCTTCATTCCCGGGGAAGTGCTCTTTAAACTGGGCTTTTTAACCATCTCACGGGAAGGGCTCACCCAGGCCATCTTTATGGCCATTCGCCTGGTGCTCCTCGTCATGGGCACGAGCCTTCTCACCTTAACCACCTCGCCCTTGGCCCTGACCGAAGGCATTGAAAAGCTCATGAATCCCTTGAAGCGCGTCGGCTTTCCGGCCCATGCCATCGCCATGATGATTACCATCGCCCTGCGCTTCATCCCCACCTTAATCGACGAGGCGGACAAGATCATGAAGGCGCAAATGGCCCGCGGCGCTGATTTCGAATCGGGGAACGTGCTGAACCGGGCGAAAAATCTCGTGCCCCTTCTCGTGCCCTTGATTCTCAACGCCCTGCGCCGGGCCGAAGAGCTGGCCACGGCCATGGAAAGCCGCTGCTACCGCGGCGACGAGCACCGCACGAAATTAAATCCCCTGCAACTGACGGGAACGGACCATATTCTGTTTGCCGTAAACATGATCTTCTTTATTCTGGTTTCCGCCACTCGCTGGATGCACGTGCCCCTGCCATGAGAAATATTTTAATCACCGTGGCCTACGACGGCACGAACTTTCACGGCTACCAGGACCAGGGGCCGAAAAAGCTCCGCACCGTGGAGACCCTTCTGAAAGCGGCTCTGGAAAAGACCGTGGGCCACGAGGTGGCTCTGCAATCGGCGGGGCGCACGGACAAAGGCGTCCACGCCCTGGGGCAGAAGGCGAACTTCCTCTCCGATACGCCCATCGATCTGGGAAACTTTCCCCGCGTGGTGAACTACCATCTGCCGCGGGATTTAAGCATCACCGAGGCCGTGGAAGTGCCCGCGGATTTTCACGCCCGCTACGGCGCCAAAAAGAAGCATTACAGATACCGCATCTACAACGCCAAGCACAGAAACGGCATGTTGGATCGCTACGCCGTCCACGCCCCCTTTCCCTTGGATGTGGAGCGCATGGCGCGGGCCCTGAAAAAAATCGAGGGCTTTCACGACTTTTCCGCCTTCATCGGCCGCTACGCATCCCCGGCCAATCCCAAGCGGGCCATCGACGAAATCACCGTCACCCGGGCGGGAGAGATCATCGAAGTGGATTTTTTCGGCAAAAGCTTTTTAAAAAACCAGATCCGCATCATTATGGGCTGTGCCATGGAAATCGGCCGCGGCCTCATGCCGGAAGATCAACTGTTAAAAGCCACAGAAACCCTGGACAGAAAAGACCTGGGTCCCACGGCTGCAGCCAACGGACTCATCCTCATGTCCATCGACTACGAGTAGCACGGAAAACGTGCTATTTTTTTGCTCAGAAATCCGATTTAACGTGATAAAATAAAAAGTAATACATAGAAAGAGGTGCATGATGCCCGGTAGTTTAAAAGTATTGGCCTGTTACTTAATGTGGGCCTTCCTCGTTTTGTACTGGCCCCTTTTCGGCGCCATGGATCCCTTGGCCGTCCTGTGTTTTCGAATCGTCTTTTCCATGATCTTTTGCCTGATCATCGCCCTCGCCACGGGCCACGGTCCTGCTCTCCGCGCCCTTATGAAAGACAAGCGGCAGATGCTGTTTCTGTTTTTCGCCGGCATCATCATCACTGTGAACTGGGGCAGCTACATCATCGCCGTTATGACCGGCCGCGTCATCGACGCCTCCCTGGCCTACTACATGTGCCCCATCATCACCATCGTGTTGGGCTTTTTTATTTACAACGAACGCCTCCGGCCCCTGCAGTGGGTGGCCTTTGCCCTGGCCGTCATCGGCGTCACCGTGCCCATCATCGCCTACGGCCAAGTGCCCGTCTTCGCCATAATTATCGGCACCAGCTTCGCCGTATACAGCGCCGTGAAAAAACAAGTCACCGCCACGGCCATGGAAAGCATATTTATGGAAACCCTGCTGGTCACGCCCCTGGCGTTGATCTACCTCCTGGCCTTTAGTCATTTAGGCGACCTGAGCTCAAAAGAAATGCTATTGATCCCCACCGCCGGCATCGCCACCACCTTGCCCCTTCTCCTTTTCGCCGTGGGCATTAAAGACACCAGCCTCTCCGTGGCCGGCGTCCTCATGTACGTGAACCCCACCATCCAACTCCTCCTCGGCGTCTTCTGCCTGGGCGAAGAATTTACCACCACCCACGCCTGGATGTTTGCCTTCGTGTGGGCCGGTGTGGCACTGTTTCTGGCGGATGGGTTTAGGGAGAGGAAGAAGACGGAGCATATAGAATAAATGTACCCGGCGATTCGCGGCACGGCTTATCGCCGGTTTTTTAGTGCTTCCTTATAAAATCCTTAAATTTGTTCCGTATACTCTCCTTAAAAATAGAAGGAGAGATATGCTATGGGAAAATATATTTTAGAAACAAAGGGCTTAACGAAGACGTTTAAGAACCAAATGGCCGTGAATCATTTGGATTTAAAGGTGGAAAAGAATTCCGTTTACGGATTGCTCGGGCCAAATGGTGCGGGAAAATCGACGACTTTAAAGATGATTGCGGGCATGCTTCACAAGACATCGGGGGATATTTTATTTGATGGACATCCTTGGGGCCGCGACGATTTAGCGGCGATCGGTGCCCTTATCGAAACGCCGCCTTTGTACGATAATTTAAGCGCCGCAGAAAATTTGAAAGTGAGAACCCTGTTATTGGGATTGGGCGATGAACGAATTGAGGAAGTTTTGGACATCGTCGATTTAAAGGATACGGGGAAAAAGAAGGCGGGACAATTTTCCATAGGAATGAAGCAACGGCTGGGCATTGCCATCGCCTTGGTGAACCGGCCAAAGCTTTTAATTTTAGACGAGCCGACCAATGGTCTGGATCCTGAGGGCATTCGGGATTTGCGTGATTTAATTCGGAGTTTCCCGAAAAAAGGCATGACGGTCATTTTATCCAGTCACATTTTAGGAGAAGTGGCGCAATCGGCTGACCACGTGGGAATTATCGTTGGCGGGGAATTAAAGTACCAAGAAAAAATTGCAGAAAACGACGATTTAGAGTCGCGCTACATGGCGGTCGTCAATGGAAGCGAGGGGTGGCGCAAATGAAAAAATATATTCTCGCTGAGCATTTAAAGCAGAAGCACACCTTTTTAAAAGCATTCGTTGTTATCATGTCCCTAATGCCCATCGTCATGGCCTTCGTCCTTATGCCGTCCTACTTTTCTGTCAATGCCTATAACTGGTGGTATGTAATTTTATTGCCGGCGACCTTTGCTTTGGTACCGGCCATGGTGCATCGAAGAGATGAGAGAAAACTGGATTATCGCGCCGTTTTCCCCCTTCACGTCGATTTGAAAAAAGTATGGGTATCGAAAGTAGTAGTAGCTTCGGTATATGTGCTATTCGCCGCGGTCATTCACGTGGCGGGTGTCGGCATTCTGCAACCTTTTCTAAGCAGTCAACTGACGCCGAACGTGGGGTGGGACACCCTGATTTTTGCCAGTGGTGTATTATTTTTTGTAAACCTGTGGCAAGTGCCTTTGTGCTTGTTTCTGGCGAAGAAGTTCGGCTTATCGGCCGCCGTGTCCATCAACATCTTGTTGGGCGCGGCATTGGGGGCTATGTTCGCTGATACGTCCATGTGGCTCCTTTGTCCCTACGCGTGGGGTGCGCGTTTAATGGTACCGATTCTCCACCTCCTGCCCAACGGTCTTGTGGCGAAAGCTGTCGAACCGATGATCGAAAACACGTCGATCCTAATTCCCTGTGTGCTGTCTCTTGGAATTTTTATCCTATTGTCCGGGATAACGGCTCGATGGTTTGCAGCCCGGGAGGTAAAATGATGGGTAGAGTTTTAAAAGCAGAGCTTTATAAAATTAAACACACGTGGATTCCTTGGATCCATGGTATTTTACCGGTGCTCTACGCCCTTGCCTTCTATGCGGCATGCCAATTTACCGGCTTAAAACATTTTATGCCCGATGAGGCGATTCAGATTTATTTCACGCTTTTAGGCGCGGCAGTACCCATCGTAGTCGGTGTTTTGATATCCAAAGTGGCAGATATGGAAAGCGGCGCAGGCCATTTTCAACTGTTGCTTTCGGCGCCGTCAAGGGCGAAGGCTTATTTGGGAAAAGCGGGAGCCCTGTTTCTGGGATTCATTTTGGCGACGTCCCTAGCCGTCGGCCTCTTCGGAGGGCTTTTCGGCCACCAAACCTTAGCTGTGTGGTTTGCAGCGCTGTTGCTTCTTTTAGCCGCATCCGTTGCCGTCTACTTGATTCACTTGTGGGTGGCATTGGCACTGGGTTCGGTCCCGTCCATGGGTCTTGGCGTTGTAGAAACACTCATCGCCCTTCTTGCCACCACCGGCTTAGGCGATAAGCTGTGGTATTTTATCCCTTGCACTTGGTCGGCACGATTGCCGGGGACCTATATTATAGCCGGCTCGTGGCAAAACCAATCCCTTTTAGCGGTGGAGCTGGCGAAGTGGGGATTTTCAGCCCTTCCCATTACTGCAGTGATCTTTATCGGCTCCATCATTTGGTTTAATCGGTGGGACGGAGGACAATGGGGCGATTGAAACCCTATAAACATATCAATTAAGAAGAAAAAGAGCTAGATGCATAGCGGAGGTGATCTTGTGGCGACGATACTTGCCGTCGACGACGAAGAGGACATGCTCGTGTTAATCGAAAATATTCTAAAAAAGAAGGGCCATTGTGTTCATGCGGTTCAAAATCCTTTGGAATTAGACGAAAACAGTTTACGAAAATACGATTTGATTTTGTTGGACGTCATGATGCCCGGGATGGACGGCATGACTTTCTGTAAAAAAATTCGCGGCATTGTGGACTGTCCCATCCTTTTTTTAACGGCAAAGACAACGGAAGCGGATGTTGTAAAAGGCCTTTTAAGCGGTGGAGACGACTATATTACAAAGCCCTTCGGCGTACAGGAATTGCTCGCGCGGGTGGAGGCGCACTTAAGACGGGAGCAGAGAGAAAAACATGCGGGATTCAACCTTGGATCGATTCGCTTTGATCTGTCTTCAAAAAGCATTTTTGTGGCAGAAGAAAAAGTACCTTTGACGAAATCCGAATACCGGATTTGTGTACTTCTGGCTGAAAGAAAAGGTCAGGTTTTCTCCAAAGAGCAGATTTATGAACAGGTTTTCGGCTACGAGGGAGAAGGCGACGCGTCGGCGGTTTCCGAGCATATAAAAAATATTCGGGCGAAGTTTCAGCGGGTCGGCGAAAAGCCCATTGCGACTGTGTGGGGGATTGGCTACAAATGGAACTAAATAGAAGAGGGCATTCCCTAAAAATCATCTTTCTCAAGTATTTATTCAGTATCGCTATCGGTCTTGCGGCATCCGCGGGCCTTGCGCTGGTTCTTTTTACGGCGGCGTATCGATTGAACGGAATCGTACCTGCCGATGCGACGGAACAGTTTATCCTTCAGAGCAAGGCGAAAATCGCCCAAACAGAGCCGTTCGATCCCACTTTGATTCCTGAGCACGTCGGTTACGCGTATTTCGCAGATAACGGGCACCTGATCGCCTCCAATATGTCGGCTGCGGAGAGGAAAAAAGCTGTGGCCTTTCTTCGGGGAGAGGTAATATCTACGCCGTCTTCCGCTTATATGGAGATCGAACGCCGGGGAGGCGTGATGGTAACCCACTATACCCTGAAACCTCGCTATACCAATCCCTGGATGGAGGCCCACTTCCCTCCTGTGAATTATTTCTTTGCTGCTATCATGGTAAGTCTATGCTTCATCAGCGCCATGGCCATCACCCTGATTTGGGCGAAACGTTTAACGAAGCAATTGGCGCCCATGATCGAGGCCTCAGAGGAAATTGCGAAACAAAATTTAGATTTTGAAATCGGGCCGTCGACCATTAAAGAATTTAACGGTGTATTAAATGCTTTGGAAAAGATGAAAATCGCATTGAGTCGATCCCTAAGAGAAAAATGGACGGAAGAAGCGAAGCGGAAAAATCAAATCTCCTCACTAGCCCATGATTTGAAGACGCCTGTCGCCATTATTCAGGGGAACGCGGAATTGTTGAAAGAGACGAAATTAACCGATGAGCAAAGAGGCTATGTTGATTTCATTGCAAAAAACTCCACGCGGATTTCGACCTATGCCCATGCCCTCGTACAGGTAAATCAATCAAACGTATCCGGAGAATTGGATATAAAAAGTGTGCACGTCTCTGTTGTCGCGGAAAAAATAGCGGCCCTCGCCAGGGAAATAGCGACTGCTTATGGGCACTCCATCGAGGAGTCCATTCATGTCGGAAACAGTTATGTGTGGGCGGATTTAAAACAGCTGGAGCGAGGGGTACAGAATCTGTTCATGAATGCCATTCAATACTCACCCGAGGCATCGGCTGTTGAGTTAGTTATTTCGACAACGGAAAACTTCCTCGAGATTACCGTTGGCGATGGAGGTCCAGGTTTTTCTGACGAGGATTTAAAGCGAGCCTCGGAACCCTTTTATCGCGGTGATAAGAGTCGACACAGCTCGAGCCATTACGGCTTGGGACTTTACACGGCGAAAACCGTCGCCGAATTGCATCACGGCCACCTGCAATTAAAAAATCGCCCGTCGGGGAAGGGAGCAATGGTTACTTTGATGCTGCCACTGGAAATAAATCAATAATCCTGAAGATGATTAAAAGCTCTGTCTAATCTTTATGAAGATTAGACAGAGCTTTTTCTATTTACAACATCAAAGTAATATGTAGCGATTCACTTGTATTTATTAACTACCATTTATCGTCTCTGCCATATCAAGTTAATCCAGGTTAATTTGAAGCTGACGCATTAGGTAGAATAGATTAGCAGTTTTAACATCGAAGTGAGCGGCTACATCTGGTATTTTTGGGTTTTTACTGGGACTATTAGAGTTAAGGCCTTTATTAGGTGCTTCAAATGTGACGAGTGTGGTGTGATATACCGATGAGACTGCAATAAGCCATGGGTCGGCTATATCAGATTTAGACCATTCAGTAAGCGCCTCAGTTTTATAACAAGGGTTATCTTGAATGTAATCTAAAATGCGTCTATATTCGGATATTACCTGATTATTGCGTCGGTCAATATACTCTACGCTCAAAGATACTAGCCATTTTTCTAGGGCATCATCACTTCCGTTTAATAACTCTTTAGCAACTAAATCTAGGATTTTCACTTTTCCAGACTTAATAGCGATGCCCATCTTCTCCCAAAATTTAGATGCTAAGTCGAAGGAATAATATGATCGAAATGGAGTAATTAAAGAGTTGGAATCAATTAAAAATGTTTCACGCCCCATCATTTTTCACCAACTTTCCCAACAAGATTAGAAAATGTAGTGCGATTAGTATCGCTGAGGCGGAAAGCATCAGTGTACAAAGTTGTCCCTTCATTTACGCTACTAACAAGCTGAGAAAAAAAATGGGGGTCTAATCGACTGGCAGCAGTATTATAATAATTGCCACCTGTACTGTTCTTCCTCTTTAACCTATCTTCTTTATATAGTCGCTTGGCTAATTCAGCTGCTTCGGTATATTCTTTATATTTGATAAATTTATTGTCTAAAGCTTTTCTGGCAATGACCATGGTTCCACAATGGAAGTAGTTTGCCAGCTCAACAATCACCTCATTAGCAGGTGCTTTCCTTATTGTTTGCTTCCACATATCAATAAAATATTCTTGAGGGACTAAAACTTCTGCTGCAACAGCGTTGCATGTGGTTTCCAGATTGTTTACCTCAGTGTCGCCACTATATTTGACGTTAAACAAACTGTTTTCTCCTATTAAAACATGAGAGAACTCATGAAGAAGAGAGAAAAGTTTCCCATTAATGGAGTCACTGCCATTAACAAAAATTAATGGGCTATACTCATCGACCAGAGTAAATGCGCGGAATTCATCTACGGACAATGGGCGATGTGTGTTGCTTCCTACTACACCATTCATCATTACCATGGTACCTACATTACTTATAGCATGTCGTATACGATTAAAAGATTGAGGAGTGTTTTTAGAGTCGAGAAACCAGTCCTCAGATAGATTAAGTATAGCTCTAACTTCGTTAGTCACATTTTTAGCAGAACCATTTTTAAATTTTCCTACGTAGTCTAAGGGGCTTTCGCCTTGCGAGATAAGATGATTACGCATCCATTCTTGCCGAAGAGACATATCGTGTATTGTATCGATTAAATTCCGACTCGGGTTTACTAACTCCAAACTATCGATGGTTCGATATTCAATTAAAGATAAGTCTTCTACAGGGGGGGCACTTAAGAAGAAATAGCCAAATGGTATACCTGTTGCTTTACTTACTTTTTCCACTTGATTGAAAGTAGGTTGCTTTTCACCGGCATACCAATCCTTTAGGTAGTTTGCTATTTGCTCCGTTAAAGTTTCCATTTTGACATGGGAGATGACCCAATCTAAAATCGAACGGGAAATAGTAACATTACATTTTTTACTCATTTCGCCACCTCCTCGTTTAAGACGTCTACTAGGAATTCTAAAAGACTAATAACCCACCTTCATGCTATCACAATCGAATAATTGAGTAAAGAATTATTAATAAGCCATGACATAGCAGTAGCCATCTTGAGACTCGAATTAAGAATGGTCCTACAAATAATCAATTCGCACGAAAAATGGCCGTGAACCGCGATATTACTTTGGTTATATGAGTAATTTACCAGTCTCCCGCCTATGGCACAAAACATACAAATGGACAATGTATGATCTTGTTTCAATTTATCCATTTTGAACGCCTTAGCGCTTGGTATGAAAAACACAAACCGACTAATAGCTTTTTATTGACAAGTGTTTATTACTGTTATATACTGTTATAGAAATGAGGGATACCATGGACATCATCATTGACAATTCCGCATCGGTTCCCATTTACGAGCAGCTGCGGAATCAAATTCGCGATCAAATTATAAACGACGTGTTGGCATACGACGAAAAGCTTCCGTCCATTCGCGTCCTGGCCAAGGACCTTTCCATCAGCATTATGACGGTGAAAAAGGCCTACGATGCGCTGGAGGCGGATGGATTTATCGTGACGCGGCAGGGAAAGGGATCTTTTGTCGCCGAGAAAAACGAAAATGTGGCGAGGGAAATCCTGCAAAAGGAAATCGAAGGGCACATGGAAGCCATCGTCGCCATCGCCAAGGATCACGGCATCGCCAAGAAAGATATCGTGGCCATGCTGGATATACTATTCGGAGGTGAATAATGGACAGGATAGCGTTAAAAGCGATTCGCAAAGAATACAGCGCCTTTACCCTAAAGGGGATCAGTTTTCCCGTGAAAGAGGGGTTTATCACGGGCTTTATCGGCCCCAACGGGTCGGGCAAGACCACGACGATTCGCTCTATTTTAAATCTCAACCATTTAAACGGAGGCGAGGTGCTCTACCGCGGCGCGCGACCGGAAGACAACGACTACCTGCAGGATGTAGGCATCGTCCTGGACGAATCCTATTTTCCGGCAGATTGGTCCGTGGAGGACGTGAACAATGTCTTGTCCGTGGGCTATAAAAATTGGAAGGGCGCGGAATTTTTGAAGCGCGTGGCGGCTTTCGGCATCGACAAAAAATTAAATGTGAAGAGCCTTTCGAGAGGCATGACGACGAAGCTTATGCTCGCCGCCGCCCTTTCTCACGGCGCCAAGACTTTGGTTTTGGACGAGCCCACCAGCGGGCTGGATCCACGCTCCCGCGACGAATTTCGAGACACCATTCAGCGCTACATGGCGGAGGATGAGGAAAATACCGTGCTCTTTTCCACTCACATTACGGAAGATTTGGAGGCCATCGCCGATTACATCGCCTTTATTATGGAGGGGGAACTCGTCTTTTACGGCACGAAAGACGATTTCTTGGAAGCTTACCGCATCGTCAAGTGCCGTGAGGCGGATTTGAAAGCCGCGGATCCGAAGGTAATTTTGGGCAAGAAAAAAACCGCCACTCACGTGGAAGTGTTGGTGGCGGCAACTATGGCCGACGCTTTTGGCGAAAACACCGTGGTGGAAAAGCCCTCCATCGACCGCATTATGACGTTTTACCATCGAGGTGATGAAGATGCTTAAAACCTGCAAAATGGATTTTTTGGGCATTCGCCCTTATATGACGTGGAAGCCCATCGCTTTTTTCATCCTGTTTTCCGTGGGATTTACCTACATTGGAGATTATTCCGTCTTCCCCATGGTCTTCGCCATGACCATATCCTTAATGATCATGACCTACCCCTTTGTCACGGGGGAAGATTCGGGGACGGAGCGGCTCTATCGCATGATCGGCATGGAAGATGAGGACACGGTGCGGGGCCGCTACCTTTATTCTATCGTCGTATTTCTCGTCGCCACCCTCGCCGCCATCGTCATTATGAACGTTGTGAATCTAGCGAAAAACGGCGAGCTGTTAATCGGCGAAAGCCTGGCGAGCGGCGGGCTTTATCTCGCCATGTACATCCTTTTTACGGACATCAACCTGCCGATTTTCTTTGCCGTGGGCCACAAAAAAGCCAAGGCGGTGGCCGGGGCGGTCCTCATCACCGCGACATTGATCGTCGTCGGCATCTCCGGCTTTGCCGCCTCGGCCTTTCCTAAGGAAGTCAAGGCTCTGTATCAATGGGCAAGCGCCCACGTACTTTTAATCGTGCTACTCGGCATTGTATTCTTGGCTCTTATGACCGTGCTTTCTTATACCGTGGCTTTGAAAAAGTTCAAGAAGCGGGATTTGTAATCTGTGTAAAAGGGCATAAAAAAAGACGCCCGTAGGCGTCGATTTGGAGCTAACGAGGGGATTTGAACCCCTGACCTGCTGATTACGAATCAGCTGCTCTACCATCTGAGCCACGTTAGCGAATACTTCTATTATTTTAGGCCATAGGAAGGAAAAATGCAAGGGCCATGTAAAAATTATTTCAACGAGGCGGGCGGCGATTGAAACGGCCCGCCTTTTATAGTACCATAGAAGCGGTATGGTATGATCCCGGGGAGCCGGGATTTTTTATATAGAGAGGACGCGATCATGTCCGTTGCAGAAATTGAACGAAGCATTATAAAAAAATATCGAAAGACCATTTGGCGCCGCTTTATTAAGGGCATTAACGACTACGATATGATCGAAGACGGGGATGTCATCGCCGTGGCTATTAGCGGCGGCAAGGATTCTTTGCTTCTCGCGAAGCTCTTGCAGGAATTAAAGCGCCACGGCAAGAAGCAGTTTGAGCTTTTGTTTTTAACCATGGACCCGGGCTATCTTCCCGCCATTCGAGAACAGGTGGAGGACACGGCGAAGGCCATGGGGATCCCCCTTCAGGTTTACGACAGCAATGTCTTTGAAGTGGCGGAGGACATGGGCGGGGAGAAGCCCTGCTACATGTGCGCCCGCATGCGCCGGGGAAGCCTTTACGACAAGGCCAAGTCCTTGGGGGCGAACAAGCTGGCTCTCGGCCACCACTTCGACGATGTGATCGAAACGGTGATGATGAATGTGCTCTTCGGGGGCAGCTACAAGACCATGATGCCGAAGCTTCATTCCACGAATTTCCAGGGCATGGAGCTGATTCGGCCCATGATTTTCATACGGGAATCGGACATTCGCCAATGGGTGAAGTACAACGAGCTCACTCCCATCGACTGTGCCTGCACGGTGACGGCCAAGGAAAATTTCGGCGCCCGGGCCTATGTGAAAAACCTCATCGAAGCCATTGCGGAGGAAAATCCCAACGTGGCCATGTCCATTTACCGCTCGGCGGAAAATGTGGAGCTCGGGGCGATTTTAGGTTATAAAGACGGCGAGGGAGAGAAGCACAGCTTTTTGGAACATTACGAAAGGAGAGAGTAGTATGCGACTGATTTCATGGAATGTGAACGGCATTCGCGCCGCCGTAAAAAAGGGCTTTATGGATTTTTTCGACGACGTGGATGCGGACATTTTCTGTTTGCAGGAGACCAAGCTTTCCGCCGGCCAGTTGGATTTGGAGCTTGAAGGCTACCATCAATACTGGAACTATGCGGAGAAAAAAGGTTACAGCGGCACGGCGGTCTTTACGAAGGAAGAGCCCATCCACGTATCCTACGGCATCGACATGGAAGAGCACGACAGGGAAGGGCGGGTCATCACCTGCGAATACAAGGATTTTTTCCTGGTGACCTGCTACACGCCCAATTCCCAGCGGGGCCTGGCGCGCTTGGATTACCGCATGGCGTGGGAAGAAGATTTTCGCAAGTACCTGAACATGTTGGATCAGGTGAAGCCCGTGGTGCTCTGCGGGGATTTAAACGTGGCCCACAAGGAAATCGACCTGAAAAACCCCGCGGCCAATCGTAAAAATGCGGGCTTTTCCGACGAAGAGCGCAGCCAATTTCAAAATCTTCTGGACGCCGGCTACACGGACACCTTCCGCCACCTCTACCCGGATGCGGCGGATCGTTACAGCTGGTGGAGCTACATTACCAAGGCTCGGGAAAGGAACGCCGGTTGGCGCATCGATTACTTCGTGGTGAGCGACCGCCTGGCCGATGACATCGTGGAGGCGGACATTCGCGACGACATTTTCGGCAGCGATCACTGCCCCGTCTATTTAGAATTGGATATTTAGAGAATCCATTGAAAAAGGGCGGGCAACAGGGTAAAATCTATTGTGGTATATGAAATAAATTTTTAAAAGAAAGGTGATACAATGGCAGAAACGCGTTTTGTTAAAATCAATGATCACGTACACTACATCGGTGTAAACGACCGCTACACCCATTTATTCGAAGGCATGTGGCCTTTGCCCGACGGCATTAGCTACAACTCCTACCTCTTCGACGGCGGCAGCAAGACCTGTCTTTTAGACTGCGTCCGTATCGACTCCGTGTCGGAATTTTTCACAAAATTAGACGACGCCCTCGACGGCAGAAAGCTCGACTACGTCGTGGTCAATCACATGGAACCGGACCACACCTCTTCCTTAAAGAGCGTGTTGGAACGCTACCCGGAATGCAAGGTCATTACCAATAAAAAAGCCGTCACCATGATGGAAAACTTCTATTCCGTCGGCGAAGACCGCGCCATTCTCGTGGCAGACGGCGAAACCATTGACATCGGCGAACGGAAGCTCACCTTCTACACCACGCCCATGGTTCACTGGCCCGAATCCATGGTCTGCTTCGAAGAAGAAACCGGCATCCTCTTCAGCCAAGACGCTTTCGGCGGCTTCGGCACCTTAGACGGCGCCATTTTCGACGACCAAGTGGATTGGGAAAAATACCGCGAAGAAACCATTCGCTACTACACCAACATCGTCGGCAAGTACAGCGTGCAAGTCATTCGCGCCCTGAAGAAATTAGGCGGACTGGACATTAAGATGATCTGCCCGGACCACGGTCCCGTATGGCGCGACAACATCGGCCGCATCGTGAGCCTTTACAGCGATTTAAGCGAACAAAAAACCGAAGACGGCGTACTCATCGTCTACGGCTCCATGTACGGCAACTCCGAACAAGTCGCCGAAGCCATCGCCCGCTCCTTAACCAAAGAAGGCGTGCGCAACATTCGCATTCGCGACGTATCCAAGACCCACATCAGCTATTTAATCAGCGAAACCTGGAACTACAAGGGCATTATCTTAGGCTGCCCCACTTATAATGTGGATCTGTTCCCGCCCATGGCCAATTTAGTCGAAGTGCTGAAGAAACAAAAGATGAAAAACCACATCTTAGGCACCTTCACCAATTACAGCTGGGGCGGCGGCGCGGAAAAAGCCTTTGCCGCCTTCGCCGAAGAAAGCAAATGGGACGTGCTCCCCACCACCGTGGATGTCATGGGCGCTCCGAAACAAGAAGATTTAGACAAATGTGCACAATTGGCCAAGGAAATGGCCGAAGCCTTAAAGGCAAGCAAGTAATAAGAGAAGCGTCGGGAAACCGGCGCTTTTTTGCTTGGTAGGAAAAGATTTTTCGAGCTGCTATTTATCAATGCCCGCACCCGTAAACGCATTGAAAAAATGTTGAGGGGTATAATAAAATACAGAGAAGTACAAATTCTTCTGTTTCGGACCGGTGATTCGAATGAATTGTCGAAACGATCCGTCGAAACAAAGAGATGACGTGAAGTGTAGGGCAAAGTACGCTCTCGCGTAGGAATGATTTAAGGAGGTATTTATGAAAAAGTTGGCCACATTGTTACTCTGCTTGCTGCTCCTTCCCTCGGCGGCCCTGGCGAAGGGGCCCGATCCCATCGCGATCTACGTCAACGGCCGTGAGCTTCGGGTCGAAGAGGCGGCGCCCGTCATTCGCCACAACCGCACCTTCCTGCCCCTGCGCGCGGTGACCGAAGAGCTGGGCTACACCGTGGCGTGGAACGGCGATAAGAAAGAAGTCACCTTGACGAAGGGCGACGCTTCCGTGGTCATGACCATCGGCAAGAAATCCTATCGCATGGGCGACAAGGAGGCGGCCATGGACGTGGCACCCTATCTGGAGCATAATCGCACCTTTATTCCGGCCCGCTACTTGGGCGAAGCCACGGGCCTTCCCGTTCAATGGATGCCGAAGGCGCGCATCGTCACCGTGGGAAGCTATCCTCAAAAAGACGCTCCGGCATCGCGAACCGTGGACAGGGTGATTTTTTGCGGGCAACTCTTGGACACATCGGGCTACGTGGAAAAGGCCGGCAAGGTCTTCATCGACGAAGACGTGGTCATGGAAAAGGCATGCTATCTGCCCGTGAAAGACAAAGACAGTGTGTCCTTTAAAACCATATCGGAAAAAATCATTCAAATTCCCATTCGAAAAGACACCGTCGTTCTTCAAGACGACAAGCGCTACGTGAACATGGAAACGGTCTTCGAATCGCAGAAAAAGACCGTCTGCTATGATGAAGAGAAACACCTCCTTGTCTTAGGCACCTTTGATCGAAGGGATTTGGCCTACAGCGACATCACAAAAAAAGAAAGTCTGACCAAGCCCGACATTACCTGGGACTGGCCGGAAGACGGCATCGAAGGCGTGAATGCAATACAGGATAAGGGACGTATTCTCTTTATCTTCAGAGCCACCGGCGAAATTTTAGGCACCATCGAAGAAAATTCCAAAGACTTCCCGAAAAAAGGCCAGCTCCTCTTAGGCGCGAAAGACGGGAACTATTTGGTCGCCACATTGAAAGAAAAAGAACCGCGAAAACAGGGCGAGGTGCCGAGCCGACGCTCCTACGCCATCGACGGCATCATGTCCGTCTTGACCTCGGTAAAGATGTAAAATTAAAAATCAAGTACACGACAAAGGGCGAAAGCATCTCGATGAAGAGATGCTTTTTTGCATTAGAAAACCCCCAGTTAGACCGGGGGTGCCGTTGTTGAACGAAAAATTTCATCAGCCGAGATCGCTGCCCTTGCCCCGTAAAAGCATTGAAAAATCCTTGGAGGGGGGTATAATAATATACAGATAAGCCTAAATTTTTCTGTTTCGGACCGATGATTCGAATGAATTGTCGAAAACATCCGTCGGAACAAAGAGATGACGTGAAGTGTCGGATGACGTGCGCTCGCGTGGAATTATTTAAGGAGGCATTTATGAAAAAGTTAGCCACATTATTAATCTGCTTGCTGCTCCTTCCCTCGGCGGTGCTGGCGAAGGGAGCCGATCCCATCGCGGTTTACGTCAACGGCCGTGAGCTTCGGGACGAAGAGACGACGCCCGTCATTCGCCACGATCGCACCTTCCTGCCCCTGCGTGCGGTGACCGAAGAGTTGGGCTACACCGTGGCATGGAACGGAGATAAAAGGGAAGTGACCCTGACGAAGGGTGATTCTTCCGTGATCATGACCATCGGAGAGAAAGCTTACCGCCTGGGCGGCAAGGAATTGGTCATGGACGTGGCACCTTATCTGGAAAAAAATCGCACCTTTATTCCCGCTCGCTACTTAGGCGAAGCCACGGGGCTTCCCGTCAAGTGGATGCCGAAGGTGCGCGTCGTCACCGTGGGAAGCTATCCCCAAAAGGATGCGCCGGCCGGTGAGCGCATCTACGTGAAAGACGTGGACATGTCCTTTGTACTGCCCAAGGATGTGGACATCACTTACAAGCTCGAAGGCAAATGCCTCCACTTCTACGAAAAGTCCAATGACGATGCGGGCAGCGACGGCTTCCTCTTCTCCCTGAGCCGGGTGCATAATCCGCAGGCGGAGTGGAACAATTGGCCCGTCATCCTCGCCTACAAAGACGGCCTCTACTACGGCGCGGATTTCAGAGGCGACCCGGCCATGATTCAAGACAAGGTGCTGAAGGAAAAATTCGAAAAGGCGAGTGACCGCATCGACGACATTTTGATGACGGTTCGCGTAGGAAAATAAAGAGATGGAATCCTGTCGGTGAAAGTGCCGGCGGGATTTTTATTTTCCAAGAAAAAACGCCTCTACCACATTGGGTAGAAGCGTTTTGTTTTTGTAATTTATCTCATGGTGACCATTTCTTCCGCGCTGGTGGGGTGAATGGCCACGGTGGCGTCGAAGTCGGCTTTGGTGGCGCCCATTTTCACGGCGACGCCGAAGCCCTGCATCATTTCGTCCACGCCGTAGCCCATGGCGTGAAGGCCCACGATTTTTTCTTCATCGCCTGCGCAGACCAGGAGCATTTTGCATTGTTGGGGATCGCCGGATACGGAGGAGCGCATGTCCGTGAAGGACGACGTGTAGGTTTTAATGGCGTCCTCTCCGTATTTTTCCTTGGCGTCTTTTACCGTGAGGCCGACGGTGCCCATGGGCGGATGGCTGAAGACCACGGTAGGCACATTGTCGTAGTCCATGTGGGCGCCTTCTTTTCCGCCGAAAAGGCGATCGGATAGGCGGCGTCCGGCGGCGATGGCCACCGGGGTGAGATCCAATTTGCCCGTTACATCGCCGATGGCGTAAATTCCCTCTTCCGCCGTGCATTCATAGGCATCGCTTACGATGCGGCCTTTCTCGTCCACTTTCACCTTGGTGTTTTCGAGGCCCAGGTCTTCGATGTTCGGCGTGACGCCGGCCACCCAAAGAACTTTTTCAAAGACGGCGGTGGTGTCGTCTTCGAAAGTGATTTCGATGCCGCCGTCCACCTTTTTAAAGCCTTTCGACGAGGTGTTGAAGTGAATGTTCACGCCGCCTTTTTCAAGTTCTTCTGTAACGGCGTCGGTAATAAAGGGATCGAATTTTCTGAGGATTCGATCTTTTCTTACGAGAAGATGGGTTTCCACGCCCATGCCGGCTAAAAAGCCGGAAAGCTCCGTGCCGATGTAGCCGCCACCGACAATGGCGATGGTTTCGGGCAACGCTTCCCACGTAAAGAAATCGTCGGAATAGTCCACAAGTTCCGCGCCGGGAAGTTTACAGGGGTTCGGGTGGGCGCCGGCGGCGATGGTAATGTGATCGGCGCTATATTCTTCGCCGTCGACGACGACGGTACGGGCGTCTTTAAACTGAGCCTTGCCGAAGAGCTTGGTGACGCCGTTATCTTCCAGGCCCGATTCGAAACTGTCCCTGGCGCGGCCGATATAGCCCAGTTGGGATTCCCGCAATTTTTTAAAATCAAAGTGCCAGTCACCGACATTGTAGCCGTAATTGCCCGATTCCTTTTCCAGGGTTCTGCGAATGCCCGAGGCGTACCAAAAGATTTTTTTCGGCACGCAGCCCCGGTTCACGCAGGTGCCGCCGTATTCTTTTTCTTCCACAATGGCGACTTTGGCGCCGTATTGGGCCGCCCGATTGGCCGTGGCGCTTCCGCCGCTGCCGCCGCCGATCACGATATAATCAAATCTATGAGACATAATAAACTCCTTTCACAGATAAAATAGCGTATGAAAAAAAGAGGACGCGCTGATCCTCTTTTTAATATACCCAATTTTTAAACGAGACCCATAAAATATTCGACGCCGATGGCGACGATGACGACAAGCGCGGAAATCACGAAGCCGTGCATCATGGGGCCGGTGCCGGCGCTCTTCATGTCTTTTAAGGAGGTCTTCAGGCCGATGCCCGCAAGGGCCATGACCATAAGGAATTTGCTGATGAGTTTAAAGCTGTGGCCCACGCTTTCGGGAATGAAGCCGGCGGTGTTAATGACCGTGAGAGCCAGGAAGCCCAGGATAAACCAGGGAATGACTTTCGTCAAAGAGAATTTCGCCTTTTCGTGCTTGTGTTCCTCTTTGGACTTTAAGTGGGCGCTGATCAGAGCGAAGACGATGACCGTGGGGATGATGACCAGGGTGCGGGTGAGCTTAACCATGGTGGCAAAGTCCCCGGCGCCGTCGGAGAATGCGTAGCCCGCCGCCACGACGGACGAGGTGTCGTTAACGGCGGTGCCCGCCCAGAGGCCGTAGGCCATGTCGGAAAGGCCCAGGGCGTGGCCCATAATGGGGAAGAGGATAATCATGGCCATGTCGAAAATAAAGGTGGCGCTCATGGCGTAGGCCACGTCCAAATCGTCGGCTTCGATAATGGGGGCGATGGAGGCGATGGCGCTGCCGCCGCAAATCCCCGTGCCGGCGGAGATGAGATTGGACATCTTCCAGTTCAGGCCGAAGAACTTACCGGAGAAGTGGCCGATGCCGAAGCAGGTGAGCAAAGTAAAGACCATGACGGAAAGGGACAGGCGGCCCACCTGAAAGACCGTGGCCATATTCAGAGAGGCCCCCAGTAAAATAATCCCGAGCTTCAATAATTTTTTCGAAGCGAAGGTGGCGCCTTTGGTCACCGGATTGTCGGACGTTAAGAAATAATTAATGATCATGCCGATAAACAGGGCGATAACCGATGCGCTGATTAGGGGAATGGGCAGTAGGCTTTCGAGAAATTTCGAGGTCGCCGCGATAAGTACGGTCAACAGGACCCCGGGAAGAATTGCTTGGATGGATTTCAACGGTATGCTCCTTTCTTGTGCATTGATCATCTCACAAATCTAAGATAAAATAAAATTATAATTCATTATGGAGCGATAACGAAACGATATGGAGGCATTGTGGATATTCGACTCATCACCTTTTTGGAAGTCCTGGCCACGGGAAATTACACCAGGGCGGCGGAAAACCTGCACATTACCCAACCGGCGGTGACCAAGCACATGCGCTCTTTGGAAGAGGAATTCGGCGCCGTGTTTTTTCGTTACGACGGGAAAAAGATGGTCCCCACCGACGAGGCCCGGGTGCTGGAAAATTACGCCCGCAGCCAACAGAAAAATTACCGGGATACTCTGGATCATTTCAAAAAAGAAAAGGCCCGCACCATTCGCATCGGCCTTACGAAGACCTTGGGGGAATACGCCTATGCGGAAAAACTCGCGGCGCTGGTGAAAGATCGCGCCAATGACTTTGTACTCACCGTGGACAATACGGAGGCCCTTTTGGACCGGTTGCGAAACGCCCGCCTGGATTTTCTCATGGTGGAAGGGCAATTTGCGAAAAACGAATTCGATTTCGCCGTGTTAAAAGAAGAGACCTTCACCGGCATCTGCAGCGACGATCATCCCTACAAGGGCCGCACCCTGAGCCTGGAGGATGTTTCAGGAGATTGTTTGGTGGTACGGGAGCCTGGGAGCGGATCCCGTGAAATCCTCGAAGATAAACTCCGTTACAAAGGCTACGAAGTGCGGGATTTTGCTCGCGTCGTCACCTCGTCGAGCTTGGCTCTGATTTCGAAATTGGTGGCGGCAGATGTTGGAATCTCCTTCGGCTACGAAAGCATCGCGAAAAACAATCCTCACCTCGCCACCTTTTGCGTGGAGGGCATTACGGACCGCCATGAATTTTCCCTGGTGGCACTAAAGGGCACCGGCGGCATCGAATTGTACCGGCGCTTAATCGAAGAGATGGCTTTGTCAAGAAAGAGATAATAGAGAAGATAGAGAAAGATTCTTTTCCGAGGTAGGGAAAGGGTCTTTTTGTTTGCCGGAAGTTTGTCTTCGGCTTTTTTAAAATCGCACAAAGAAAACCCCCGGCAATTGCCGAGGGCCTCTTTAGCAGTATGAGTATGAGTTATTTTTATTTCAATAAGTGTTCGTATTCAGCAGGGGACGTCCGTTTGCGGTCGTCTTTGAAGAAGTCTTTTTCCAAAGCGACGACGACGCCGGAGAGTCCGATCAAACCGATTAAGTTCGGGATAGCCATTAAACCGTTTAAAATATTAGCAACGGTCCAGGCAAGGTCTAAGTTCATAACGCAACCGACAAAGATCATGACGACATACAAAAGTTTGTAAGGTTTGCCGATCTTTCTACCTAAGAGGTAGCGAGCGGAGGTTTCGCCGTAATATTCCCAACCGAGAATGGTGGAGAAAGCGAAGAGCAATAAGCCTAAGGATACGATGTATCTACCGATCGCCAAGTGCATATCGAATGCCGTTGCTACGAGGGCCGATGCATCGGTGATGCCTTCGTCCAAAACGCCGGATGTAATGATAACTAATGCGGTAATGGAGCAGACAACAAAGGTATCCAAAAAGACTTCCGTAACACCCCAAATCCCTTGACGGGTCGGGTGGTCGGTGGATGCCGTGGCGTGGGCAATAGGCGAAGAACCTAAGCCGGCTTCGTTGGTGAAGACACCGCGGCTGACGCCGTTTCGCATAGCCAACATAATGGTGTAACCGATGACACCGCCGCCGACTGCCGACGGATTGAAGGCGCCGACGAAGATCGCGCGGATGGCGAAGGGAAGCATCGAAGCATTAGAGATAATAATGATTAAGCCGCCGACAATGTAGAACGCTGCCATAAAGGGAACGAGCTTTTCGGTAACTTTCGAGATGGATTGGATCCCGCCGATAATAACGACGGAAGCGGCGATGGTAATGACGACGGCAGTGATCATAGGCGGAACGTTAAAGGACGATTTCAACGTACCGGCGATGGCGTTGGATTGTACGGAACAACCGATACCGAAGCAGGCGACTGCTGCCAAGAAGGCGAAGCATTTGCCCAACCAGGGTTTCTTCAAGCCGCGGTCAATATAGTACATGGGGCCGCCGGCATAGCCGTCTTCGGTTTTCACCCGATAGGCGACAGCCAAGTTAACTTCCGAGAATTTCGTACACATACCGAAGAATGCGGCAACCCACATCCAGAATACGGCGCCGGGACCGCCGCCTAAGATGGCGACCGATACGCCGACGATGTTGCCGGTACCGACCGTGGCGGCCAGTGCCGTAGACAATGCTTGGAAGGGCGAGATGGCGCCTTCTTCAACTTCGCCTTTTTCAAACATTTTGCCCATGGTATTTTTCATGATATAGCCGAAATGTCGAGCTTGGACGAAGCCGGTGCGGATGGACAAGATAATACCTGCGCCGACGAGCAATACGATTAGAGGAATACCCCATAGGAACGCATCAATTTTACCTAGTACTTCTGCAAAACTCATAAGTCACCTCCAGATAAGTATGAATAACTGCTTGTGAATACATTATACACGCTTTTTCAGAAAATTAAACCTCTTTTTACAAAAAAGTTGACTTTTTTCAAAACTATTTTTTTCCCGAGGGAGGCAGGTGATAAAATTATCAAGTGAAAAGATTCGCAGAAATTAAAATTTAAAAGAACAGGAAAAATGGGGGAATTATTTAAGGCAAAAAGGCGGTGAAACGAAAAGCGGATGAATCAGCCGGGAAAGCGCACCGAAACCCAATAAATCAAAATAATGAAGGATCTGTAAGTTAATTAAAAGGGGTAAATAAAAAGTTTTCCCGCGGACTTTTCCCCTTTCTTCGGCGGCCGTATGAATAATAATCGCTCCATGTGAAAAAAAGGGGGGTTGTCCGCGTTTTTTGTCGTGCCCTCGGAAGGAATGCGGATCCGCCGTCAAAAAGATGCAAGGGACGGGAAAATAAAAGGCATCGGGGAAGGGGGTATTAAAGAAAGAAACGCACGGGAGATAGGGGTAAGGTTGAAGATTTTACACCTATATGACTTGTCACGGGAAGGCGGCCGTGTTATACTCACATCAGAGTGCAAGGCACGAAGGGGCACACCACCGCGGGTGTGATTTCTTCGTGCCTTTTTTTGTGAGGAGGTGACTGTGAAGATTAACGGGAAGGTCGTGAAATTAAGCGGCCCCGAACCCTTGGTGGACGTTTTGATCCGAGCCGGCTACGACGCTTCCGGCGTGGCCCTGGAAATGAACGGGGCTCTGGTGAAGCGGGCGGACATGGCGAATACAGTCGTCGACGACGAAGATGTATTGGAGGTGTTTTCTTTTACCGGTGGAGGTTAAACGCGAAGACGTCCTGGCCCGTCAAAGGCCCGAGATCAATGAAGCCGTGAAGGATTTTACCGTGGCCGTATTAGGTTGCGGTGGTTTGGGATCCCAAGTGGCGTGGATATTGGCTCGCCTGGGCGTCGGAAAACTTATTTTGTACGATTTCGATGTGGTGGAGGCGTCGAATTTAAATCGCCAAAACTACAGCGTTTCAGATATAGGAAAAAAGAAGGTCGAGGCCACGGCGGAGCGCATCAAGGCGTGGCTGCCCCACGTCTGCGTGGAGGCCCGAAATCGATTTGTGGACGCCGAGGTGCTTAAAGGCATCGAAGCCGAGGCCGACATCGTGGTGGAGGCCTACGACGGCGTTCAGTCGAAAATAGAGGCCTTTGATTTTTTCCAAGCGCACACAACACCTTATGTCTGTACCACCGGCGTGGCGGGGCCCTTAGGCGCCGTGAAGCGCAGGGATTTCGGTCACATACATATGGTGGGGGATTTTAACGGCGAGGACCGAAAGGATTGTTATCTGCCCAAGGTCATGACCATCGCCGCCATGGAGTGTCAAGTTGTTTTAGAACTGATGATAGGAGGATTCGAGTGAAAGATACGTGGAAATTAGGGGACAAGACCTTTGAGTCTCGCTTTATTTTAGGATCGGGCAAATACGCGCCGGAATTAATCGACGCCGCCATTACCCACGCCGGTGCGGAAATGATTACCGTGGCCCTTCGCCGGGCGAACACGGCGGATGTGACGAATATTTTGGAATTTATTCCGAAAAACGTCACCTTGATCCCCAACACAAGCGGCGCCCGCAACGCCGATGAGGCCGTACGCATCGCCCGCCTGGCAAAGGAAATGGGATGCGGCAATTTCGTTAAAATCGAAATCATGCGCGACTCCAAGTACTTACTCCCCGACAACGAACAAACCTTAAAGGCTACGGATATTTTGGCCAAGGAAGGCTTCGTCGTCATGCCCTATATGTATCCCGATTTGAACTACGCACGGGACATGCGTGACGCCGGTGCCGCCGCCATTATGCCCTTGGCATCGCCCATCGGCAGCAACCGCGGTTTGGCCACGAAGGCGTTTGTCCAAATTTTAATCGACGAAATCGACCTGCCCATTATCGTCGATGCCGGCATCGGACGCCCCTCCCAAGCCGCCGAAGCCATGGAAATGGGCGCCGCCGCCATTATGGCTAACACGGGGATTGCCACGGCCAACGACATTCCCATGATGGCCAAGGCCTTTAAGCTTGCCATCGAAGCGGGCCGCCTGGGCTATTTATCCGGACCGGGCCGCGTCCTGGACAAAGGCGCCGATCCCTCTTCTCCCTTGAGAGATTTCTTCGATTGAGGAGGGCTTCATGATTAAAACAGTATTCGATTACGCTCCGGGCATGGATCAAATCTCCGAAGCCATCCCCAACGAAATTGCATCCACCTACGAACGTCAAAGCAAAAGGAACGTCACCGGCGCCGAAGTGGCGGAAGTGCTCAGGAAAGATCGCCTCACTCCCGATGATTTCTACACCCTGCTTTCTCCCGCGGCGGAACCTTATCTCGAACAAATGATGACAAAAGCACGGGGTCTTCGCCGGCAATACTTCGGCGACAATGTGTATTCCTTCTCGCCCTTATACATCGCCAATTACTGCGAAAACGGCTGCCGCTACTGCGGATTCAACGCCAAGAGCGACATTAAGCGGGCGGCGCTGAATTCCGATGAAATCGAAGTGGAAATGCGGGCACTGGCAAAAGACGGCATCGAAGACGTGCTGATCTTAACCGGCGAAAGCAATCACTATTCGCCGGTGGAATACATCGAAGAAGCCGTAAAGCTCGCGAGAAAATACTTCCGCGTCGTGAGCCTTGAAATTTATCCCGCCAATGTAGCCGATTACGAACGGCTGCAAAAAGCCGGCGCCGACTTCGTCACCGTGTTCCAGGAAAGCTACGATCCGGAAGTTTACGACTACTACCATCCCCGGGGAAACAAACGGAGCATCATCTACCGCATGGGCACCCAAGAGCGGGCGGCCATGGGCGGCATGCGCGGCGTGGGCTTCGGCGTGCTCTTCGGCTTGGCCGATCCCGTGGCCGACTGCTTCCGCCTGGGCCTTCACGCCTACTTGGTGCAACGGAAATACCCCCACGTGGAAATCGCCGTGTCCTTCCCGCGAATTCGCCCCACCCACGGCGCGGAAGATGTAGACAACACCAATCGCATCGGTGAAAAGAAGCTTATGCAATTTATTTGTGCCATGCGCATTTTCATGCCCTTTGCATCCATTACTATTTCCACGCGGGAAAGAAAAGAATTCAGAGACCAGGCCATGATCTATGCCGCCACAAAGATTTCCGCCTCCGTGGACACGGGGATCGGTCGCCGCGGCGAAGAGCCCGATGAAGACGAAGGGGAAGAACAATTCGTCATCGCCGATACCCGCACCTTGGATGAAATCGAAAAGGATCTGAAAGAAGAAGGCCTCTACGTCCTGAGAAACGACTACATTCGCCTATGAAGACCCTTTACTTCATTACGGACTCCACAAAGTACGACGACGAGGAAGCCTATTTCGCGGACGTCTTCGCGGCCTTAAAAGGCGGCGTGGACTTGATCCAGCTCAGGGAAAAAGAACTCTCCGACGAGGAAGTCTACGCCCGGGCCCTTCGAATAAAAAAAGAAGCGGATAAATACGACACGCCCCTGATCATCGACGACCGGGTGGAGGTGGCGAAAAAATTAGGCGTCGGCGTCCACTTGGGAGACGACGACATGGCCATTAAAGAAGCTCGGGCCATTTTAGGGGAGAATGCCCTCATCGGCGCCTCCGTAAAAACCGTGGAGCGGGCCAAAGAAGCCGAAGCGGAAGGGGCCAGCTACTTCGGCACCGGTGCCCTTTTCCCCACGCAGACCAAAGTCATTACCCGCCACACTTCCATGGAGACCTTCCGCGCCATTAAAAAGTGCGCGAAGGTGCCCGTGTACGCCATCGGCGGCATCAACGAAAAGACCCTTCCCGAGCTAAAGGGCGAGGACTTCGACGGCATCTGCGTGGTTTCCGCCATTCAATACGCCAAAGACCCGGAAGCGGCGGTAAAAAGCCTGCGTGGCCTAATGAAGGATCTGTAATATGTTATACTGCTCCCATAGGAGGGGTTTATGATTTATTATTACAGCGGCACGGGAAACAGCGCCTATGTGGCGAGGCAACTGGCCGATAAACTAGGCGTGGACGCCGTGGATATAGGGGAGCGCATTAAAACCGGCGTCATGGACAAGATCAAAGACGATGCCGTGATCTTGGTGACGCCGACCTACTGTTGGCGCGTGCCCCGAATCGTGGAAGAATACTGGAATCAGATCGAGGTGGAGGCCGAGACCCTTTATTTGGTCATGACCTGCGGCTCCGGCATCGGCGGCGCGCCGGTGTACGAGGAAAGAATGGCACGGGAGAAAAATTTGGCCTACGGCGGCGCCTTCCAGGTGATCATGCCTGAAAACTACATCGCCATGTTCGATGCGCCGAAAAGAGATGAGGCGTGGGCCATTATCGCCAAGGCCGATAAAAAAATCGATGAAATCGCAGAAACCATCGCGGCGAAAAAAGCCGGCGCGAAAAACGCGGGCCTTCTCGGCCGATTGCTCACGGCCATTAACGGCGCCTACTACGCCCTTTTCGTAAAGGCCAAGCCCTTTTACGCCAAGGACAACTGCATCGGCTGCGGCGAATGCGAACGCCGCTGCATTCTGGCCAATGTGAAGCTGGAGGAAGGTCGCCCCGTGTGGTACGACCGCTGCACCCACTGCATGGCCTGCATGAACTACTGTCCCGTGGAAGCCGTGGAATACGGAAAGAAATCCGCCGGCAAATTCCGCTACACGTTAGAAAAGGTGGTGGACAATCATGTTTCGTCCCGTGAAGCGTGAAAACCAAAGCTTGAGCCACGATGAAATCGAAGCGCTGCTCATGAGAAATACCTGGGGCGTTTTGTCTCTTTACGGCAAAGAAGGCTATCCCTACGGCGTGCCGGTAAACTACGCCTATGTCGACGGAGCCATCGTTTTTCACAGCGCGAGAAGCGGCCATAAATGGGAAGCCATCGAGGCGAACAACAAGGCCTCTTTCACCGTGGTGGATGCCTCAGACGTCGTGGAAGAGGAATATTCCACGGCTTATCGCTCGGCCATCCTTTTCGGTTCCCTTGAGCGATTGGAAGGGGAGGAGCGTCTTGAGGCATTTCAGAAAATGACCGATGCCTTGGCGCCCCATGTGAGCCGGGAAGCAAACGAAAAGGCAGTCAATCACTGCGAGGGCGCGGAGGTGTTTAAGCTCGTCGTCCGTCATTTCTCGGGAAAAGTCGGGCGGCTCGTCGTTCGTCAGTAAGATTTAACAAAAAAACATAAAAATTTCGGCGCGCGCCTCGTGGCGCGAAATAAGCCGCCTGTCGACTTTTAAGAAGCGCAGGACGGCTTATTCGTCGTGGTTTTGATTTGACAAAGGCCTTGCCGAATGGTAAGGTCTTTTTAAATGAATAGCGCAAGGGGAACTTTGATAGTTGAGAAGGTAAAACCTGACCCTTTGAACCTGTGAGTTAATACTCGCGTAGGAATGCATGGCCCGCCTTTTCGGGCGGCCTTAATTTAGGTATCTTCTCACGGGAAGATGCCTTTTTTTGTCTCGAAAGGAAGGACAAAATGAACGATTTAAAGAATGCCTTAATAAAAGCGCAAGAAGACGTGCGGGCAAACTGCCCCATGGCTCCGTCCATTACAAATTTCGTCACCATCGACTTCGTGGCCAACGCACAGATCGCCGTCGGCGGTTCTGCGGCCATGGTCTATATGCCCGACGAGGGAAGTACCATGGCAGAGATCGCCAAATGCCTCTACATCAATGTGGGCACCCTGATTCCCGTCCACGCGGAAACCGTGCCCAATGCGGCGAAGGCCGCCCACGAAAAGTGCGCCTATGTACTGGATCCCGTGGCGGCAGGCTTGGGCGAGCTGAGGACCAAGCTCTTGACGGATATGAAAGACTATCCCCCGGCCATCGTCCGCGCCAACGCCTCGGAAGTAATTACCCTGGCAAAAATGTGGGGATTAATCGACACGGACGAAGGCAAAGTGCGCGGCGTGGATTCCACGGAAAGCGTGGAATCGGCGCGAGAAGCCGCGGAAGTGTTGGCCCGCTTCATTAAGGGCGCCGTCTGCGTATCGGGAAAAGACGATTTAATTACCGACGGCGAGCGCACCATTCTCTCCTTCGGCGGCAGCGAATACTTCGCCCGCATTACGGGAAGCGGCTGCTCCTTAGGCGGCGTCTGCGCCGTTTATCATTCGGTTACCGATCCCTTTACGGCGGCGGTGGCGGCGACCAATGCCTACAATGTGGCCGGTGCCATGGCGGAAAAGAAAGCCGAGGGCACGGCGAGCTTTAAGGTGGCCTTTTTAGACGCCCTGTCCAATATGACCGGCGACGATTTGGCCGCCTGCCCTATGAAGGAGATTTAAATGAAATTCAGCATTGAAAAATACTTCGTCGTCGGCCCTGAAAACACCTGGAACCGCCCGGTGCTTCCCATTATTCGTGATGCCATCGAGGCGGGATTTACCTGCATCCAGCTGCGTTCGAAAACCGCCTCGGCGCGGGAAATGATCGACCTGGCACAGGGGGCGTCGGATCTCATCGCATCCATGAAGAAAGAAGATGAAGTCACTCTGCTTATTAACGACCGCCTGGACGTGGCTCTGGCGGCGAGAGAAGCGGGAGCGAAGATCGACGGCGTTCACATGGGCCAATCGGACATTCCCGTGTCCGTGTGCCGAAAATACTTAGGCCCCGATGCGGTAATCGGCCTCTCCGCGCCCACCGGCGACTTAACCCGCTACGTTCGGGAAGGGAATTTTAAAGACGTGGATTACTTCGGAGCCGGCCCTTTCCACGAAACGGATACGAAAAAAGACTGCGGCCTGGACGAAAACGGCAACATCATCTACCGCACCGTCGAAGAAATCAAGGAGCTCGCGGCCATTTCGCCTCTGCCCATTACCATCGGCGGCGGCGTCAAGGCCGAGGACATGAAGGACTTGGCCGAAACCGGCGTGGACGGCTTTTTCGTCGTCTCCGCCATCGCCTCGGCGGAAGACCCCAAGGCCGCGGCGAAAGAGCTGGCAGAGAAGTGGGAGGCGGCGAAGTGAAGACGATGCTCACCATCGCCGGCAGCGACTCCTCCGGCGGCGCGGGGATTCAGGCGGATATAAAAACCGCCACGGCCCTGGGGGTCTTCGCCACCTCGGCCATCACCGCCATCACCGCTCAAAACACCACCGGTGTGCAGGCCATTTTCGACTTGGGCGGCGATATTGTGGCGGAAGAGATTCGCTCCGTCCTGACGGACATTTACCCCGACGCCGTAAAAATCGGCATGGTCTCATCCCCCGAGATCATAAAAATCATCGGCGAAGAGCTGGCGGGCTACAAAGGCCCGGTGGTTCTCGATCCGGTCATGGTGGCCACCTCCGGATCGCCCCTTCTAAGGGACGAGGCCATGGAGAGTTTAAAAGCCGTGCTCTTTCCTTTAGCCACGCTCCTTACGCCGAACATCCCCGAAGCGGAACTTTTAACGGGAATGAAAATCGAATCCGCGGCGGATCAGGAGAAGGCAGCCAAAGCCCTTTACGACGCCTATGGTGCGTCGGTCTTGGTAAAAGGGGGCCACGGCACCGGGCGGGCGGCGGATGTATTCTACGACGGAGACAGCCACCTCTTTGAAAAGCCCATGCTCGACAATCCCAATACCCACGGCACAGGCTGCACCCTGTCATCGGCCATCGCCTCGTTTTTGGCGATCGGTCTCGATGAGGCCAAGGCCGTGGAAGAAGCAAAAAATTACGTGTACGATGCAATCGCCGACGGTCTCGACCTTGGACGAGGACGAGGCCCGATCAATCACATGGTTAGGAGAAATAAATAATGGCATACGCAACACAAATGGACGCTGCGCGTCAAGGAATCATTACGAAGGAAATGGAAATCGTCGCCGAAAAGGAAAATCGCACGGCGGAAGAAATCAGACAATGGGTGGCGGAAGGAAAAGTCGCCATTCCCGCCAACATTAATCACAAATCCTTGGATCCCACGGGCATCGGCTCCATGTTAAAGACCAAGATCAATGTCAACTTAGGCGTGTCCAAAGACGTGGAAGATCTGGACGAAGAGCTTGAAAAAGTAAACTACGCCGTGAAACTCGGCGGCGATGCCATTATGGACTTGTCCACCCACGGGGACACGAAGATTTTCAGACGGAAGCTCACCTCCGAATGCCCGGCCATGATCGGTACCGTGCCCATTTACGATTCCGTTATCTACCATAAAAAAGACCTGGGTCAATTGACGGCCGAAGATTTCCTCGAAGTCATTCGCGCCCACGGGGAAGACGGCGTGGACTTCGTCACCCTGCACTGCGGTCTGACTCGCCGCACGGTGGAACAATTAAAGCGCTTCGGCCGCACCACCAACATCGTCAGCCGCGGCGGCTCCTTGGTTTTCGCCTGGATGAGCATGACCGGCAACGAAAACCCCTTCTACGAATACTACGACGAAATTTTGGACATTTGCCGCGAATACGACATGACCATCTCCCTCGGCGACGGTGCGCGCCCGGGCTGTTTGGCCGATGCCGGCGATTTGCTTCAAATCGAAGAATTGGTTCGCTTAGGGGAATTGACCCAACGGGCGTGGGACAAAGACGTGCAAGTCATGGTCGAAGGCCCGGGTCACGTGCCCTTGAATCAAGTCAAGGCCAATATGGAAATTCAACAAAGCCTCTGTAAGGGCGCGCCCTTCTACGTGCTCGGGCCCATCGTCACCGACATCGCCCCGGGCTACGACCACATTACCGCCGCCATCGGCGGGGCCGTGGCAGCCATGAGCGGCGCCGCCTTCCTCTGCTACGTCACTCCGGCGGAACACCTGGCTCTGCCCAACGCCGACGACGTAAAGGAAGGAATTATGGCATCGAAGATCGCCGCCCACGCCGCCGACATCGCCAAGGGCATTCCCGGCGCCAGAGACGCCGACGACCGCATGGGTAAGGCCCGTCGTGAACTGGATTGGGACGCCATGTTTAAAGAAGCCATGGATCCGGAACACGCCAAGGCCGTGCGCGACGACCGTTCGCCGGAAGTGGAAGAAACCTGCTCCATGTGCGGGAAATTCTGCGCCGTACGGAGCATGAACAAGGCCCTCGCCGGCGAAGAAGTCGATATCCTGTAAAACAAATCACCTCTTCTGATCCTGTGTTACAATGGAGAAAAGAAGAGGTGATTTTTTATGAACAAATTATGGGAAGCGCTGAAAGATTTTAAATCCCGCGTGGAAATGGTGGAGCTGTCCCACCCGGTCAGCCCGAAGACGCCGCACTGGGCGGGCTTTCCGCCGATGGAAGGGGAGGAGATCTTTAATTTCAAAGAACACGCCTTTACGGCCATGCGTTACGGCATCGTGAGCCAATACGGCACCCACATCGACGCCCCGGGCCACTTCACCGAAGGGGGACGCATGTTGGACGAGCTGGATCCCAAGGACACGATTTTGCCTCTGGTCGTCGTGGATGTGGTGGAGAAGGTGAAGGCCGATGCCGATTACGTGGTTACGGAAAAAGACATTCTCGCCCACGAAAAGATCCACGGCACGATTCCCGAAGGCTGCTTTGTGGCCTTGAGAACCGATTGGTCCAAGCGCACGGAAAACTTCGACAACATCGACGAAAACGGCGTGAGCCACTACCCGGGCTGGTCCATTGCCGCATGCAAATTATTAATCGAAGAGCGAAAGGTCAAGGCCATCGGCCACGAAACATCGGACACGGACGCCTCGATTATTTCCAACGAAGCCGGCGGACTTCCCGTGGAAACCTATGTCTTGGCCCAAGACATTTACCAAATCGAGCTTATGCGGAATCTGGATAAAATGCCCGCCACAGGCGGCGTGATCTCCGTGGGCTATCCCAATGTGGTTCACGGCCCCGGATTCACCGCCCGCTGCTTCGGCTTTTATGAAAGGGAAGAAAAGTAAATAGATGCCCATGAAAAAAGAGCAAGACCCGAACGTCTTGCTCTCTTTCTTTGCGGCGAATTAATTTCCGTTATTTCCGCCCTGTTGGCCGCTCTTGTTGCCGCCTTTCGAGGATTGGGAATCGGAATTGCCGTTTTGTTTGTCTTGATCCTTGTCCTTATCTTCTTCCGTCTTCTTCGGTTTCGGCGGAACGTTACGATAAAGATTTCTCAGGCCCTTGGGCGAGGTGCCTTCGGCAAAGATTTCCGTGTAGCCCGAAACGGGAATGTACTTCTTGTACAGTCCGTCTTCCGGTGCAACGAAATCTTTGTACTCCAAGTCCGCGTGGACGTCGCGCATAATGGAGCGCCACAGATTGGCCGCCATACGGGAGTAGTCCCACAGGGGCGTGTTGTCGTCGTTGCCGATCCAAACGGCGCCGGTGTAGTAGGGCGTGAAGCCGACGAACCAACTGTCTCTCTTGCGGTTGGTGGTCCCGGTCTTGCCGGCGATGGCCTGTCCGCTGAAATTGGCGTAGGTCCCCGTGCCGCTCTTTACGACGGTTTCCAGCATGGACGTCATAATGTAGGCGTTTTGCGGGGAAGTGATTTCAACTTCTTCCTTGGGATTTTCGTAGATGACTTTGCCGCTCTTATCGGTGATTTTGTCGATAAAGGTGGGCTTAATGAACTTGCCTTCGTTGGGGAAGGTGCTGAAGGCCCCGGCCATTTCCAAGGGGCTGATGCCTACGGTCATGCCGCCCAAGGTGAGGGAGGCCAAGTTCACGTCGTTGTATTTGCTCGTGTCGATATTGGGATACTTGTCTTTATCTTCGGGAAGAACCAAGCTTGAGATCTGCATTTTCTTTAAATTGTCGATCATCATTTGAGCCGCTTCGTCTTCGCCGGGGGCCAGGCCCTTGCCGACGAGGTATGCGCCGACGTTTGACGAGTTGCGAACCAAATTCCGCACCGTGGCCCAGCCTTGGTAACCCGTTGAGTTTTTCGGCCAGCCGCCCGGGCGGGGAAGGTCGCGGTAGACGTCCCCGGCGGTGCCGCCCTTGTTTAAGAGGGCGAGGTAGGGGCCGATGGGCTTAATGGACGAGCCCGGTTGACGGGGATTTTTCGCCCGGTTCAAAATATTGTTGCCGCCGATGCCGCGGCCGCCGACGATGGCCACCACTTCACCGGTGTGGTGATCCATAATGGTAATGCCGACTTGGGGCTGAATAATGCCCTTTTCGTTGGTGTGACGGCCGGGGAAGAAGCTGTTTTGGGAAACTTTTTCTTCCAAGATCTTTTGAATGTCCAGATTCAGCGGCGTGTCGATGACCAGCCCGCCGTTGTAGAGAATCTGTTGGGCTTCGTCTTTTTTGTAGCCCTTTTCCTTCAGAATATCCAGAACTTCGTCTTTCACTGCATCCACGTAGTAGGACGAAATGCCCTTGGTGGTGTGGGTGCCTAAGTCCAGATGAATCTCTTCGTTAATGGCGTCTTTCATGGTGGATTCGTCGATCATGCCCAGGGAATTCATTTTGTGAAGAATCAATTCCTGACGCTTTTTGCTGGCGGGATTGGCCACGGCCTTTCTGGCCACCAAAACCCCCGATGCGATTTGGCTGTGCTCGAAGGGATCGATTAAATCTTTTTCCGCCAGGGCGTCGCCTAATTCCTTGTCATGCTCCGTCACTTCCGCGCCGATGGATTCGGCGGGAATGAGACTGAACTCGATGGCGTCCAGATCGTCGTCCGCCTCGATGGGCACGGCGTTAAAAGGCGTGTACTCCGAAGGGCGATTGGTAATGCCCACGATCATGGCCGCTTCGGCCAGGGAAAGCTCGCTGACGTCTTTGTCGAAGAAGGTCTTCGATGCGGCTTCTACGCCCTTGGTGCCTTTGGAGAAGGCGGCGGAGTTTAAATAGGCTTCCAAAATCTGCTCTTTACTTAAATTGCTCTCCAATTGGAAGGCGTAGTAAATGTCCTGAAACTTTCGAGCGTAGCTTTTTACCGGCGAGGTGTACAGGTTTTTTGCCACCTGCATGGTAATGGTGGAGCCCCCTTGACTGAAGTCCATGCTCTGGAGATTGCGCACGGTGGCCGAAACCAGGCGGCGGAAATCCACGCCGTGGTGCTCGTAAAACCGCTGGTCCTCAATGGCCACGGCTGCATCGAGCAAGTAATCGGGCATGCGCTTAATGGGCACCCACTCGCTGAATTCATTTTGTACCAATTGCTCTACATTGTCGCCGTTTTTGTCGCGCACCACCGAGGTTTCCGAAATAGCCGAACGGATATTTTTCGGATCGATGGCCGGCGACTGGCTGATCGCCGTCACGGCGTAGGCCACGGCGATGCCCACCATGGTAATGCCTGCGATGACGATTAATAATAATAGGATTTTAAAGGCCGAGCTCCAACGGAGTGAATTTTCCTCTCGTTGATTCCGGCCGGATCGTTTACCCATAGAAACCTCCTTCATAATTGTCTATTATATCAAAAGGATCTGACTTGTTGACAGGAATTCCGCGAATTTCACCATCTTAACAAAAAGATGGATTTTTATTTTCTTTTCAGGGGAAAGAAAGGCGATGGATTGCCATTTCCTGCCGTGATAGGGGCGAAGATATGGTATAATCGTTTCGTTAAAAAAGGAGGGAGTATGTATTCGGGACACTTAACCGACGTGGCGAACATCGCCGTCGGTCACAAGGAAGATGAAAATGGCGGCACCGGCGTCACGGTGATTGTCGCGCCGAAAGGCTCCACCGCCGGCGTGGACGTCAGAGGCGGCGCACCGGGCACCAGGGAGTGTGTGCTCCTGGGCCCGACCTACGCCGTAAGCGAAGTGCACGCCATCGTCTTAAGCGGCGGATCGGCCTTCGGCCTGGACAGCGCCACCGGCATTATGGAAGCCTTACGAGACGACGGGATCGGCTTCGATGTGGGCGTGGGCGTGGTGCCCATCGTGCCCGCCGCCGTCTTGTTCGATTTGACGTATAAAAGGGCCGACGCTTGGCCCGACAAGGCCATGGGAAGGGCCGCCTATGATGCGGCAAGCGTTGATGACAAGAGGCAGGGCGCCATCGGTGCCGGCTGCGGCGCCACGGTGGCGAAGACCATGGGCCCCGCCTACGCGAAAAAATCCGGCGTGGGAAGCGCCTCCATCACCGTGGGGGACGTGGTGTTTTCCGCTTTGGTCGTAGTGAATGCCTTCGGCCACATTCAGGATGCGGAAACCGGCGAGGTTTTGGCGGCACCGGAAGTGGACGGCGTCACCTATTCCGTGGAAGAGGCCCTTCTAAAAGGCGCCGTGGATTTCGAAAAGGGGAAGCATCAAAACACCACTTTGGGCGTCGTGGCCACCAACGGCCGCTTCTCGAAGACCGAGCTCTGTAAATTGGCATCCGTGGCCCACAACGGCTACGCGAAATCCATTACCCCGGTGCACACGGGCCTGGACGGAGACACGATTTTTTCTCTGGCCACAAATGAAGTGGACTGCTCCATGCAGCTGGCGGAGTATTACCTGCCGAAGGTCATGGCACGGGCCGTGGCAAACAGTTTGTACAGCGTATAATTTTTCGTGAAACAGACCGGCATCCATGGGAGCCGGATCGGAGGTTTTTATGAACAACAAAATGAAAAAACCCTTTCTCACCACCCGGGAGATCGTGATTATCGGCATTCTCGGTGCCATTACCGTGGTCTTGGGCATGACGCCCTTGGGTTTTGTGCCCATCGGCCCCTTAAATGCCACCACCATGCACATACCCGTCCTCATCGCCGCCTTTATCGAAGGGCCGGTGGTCGGCGGCTTCGTGGGACTGATCTTCGGGCTCAGCTCCCTCTTCAACGCCATTACCCGCCCGACCCCCATCTCCTTTGTCTTCTACAATCCCCTCATATCCATCTTGCCGCGCATCCTTTTAGGCGTGATCTCCGCCTATATTTTCCGCTTCTTTAAATCCTTCGACGCCGACGGATTAAAGAAAATGGGCATGGCGGCATGGCTCGGCGTCATCGTCTTTTTGGCCGTGGGCCTTTATAAAAACATCGCCGCAAAAACCTACGGGGCCTCCGCTATTTTAAACGGCGGCTTCCTCGTCCTTTCCGCGGTTCTGTTTATTTGGATTATGCGGACAAAAACCAAGGCGAGCGCCGTGGTCCTTGCGGCCTTCGTCTCCACCATCCTCCACTCCGTCATGGTCATGGGCGGCATTTATATCTTCTTCGCTCAGGAATTTGTTCGCGCCATCGGGGCGTCGGAGGCTTTGGTCAATTCAGTTATATTCGGTACGATTATTACTTCGGGCGTGCCTGAGGGAATCCTCGCAGGCATCGTCTCCACCGGCGTCGTCACGGCGTGGACGGCCGGTAAAAGCAGATAGAATCAAGTGGGTGCATTATGTTATTAGCAATCGATGTCGGAAATACAAATATCGTCTTCGGGGCGTATAAGGGAAAAGAACTGATTCACGACTGGCGCATTTCCTCGGATCAAAACAAGACCAGCGACGAATTCGGCATGTTGGTCACGGAAATGTTGGACAATGTGCAGTTGAAGCCGGTGAATATCGAAGCGGTGATCATGTCTTCGGTGGTGCCGAATATTATGCACACCATGCAGAACATGATCGTGAAATACTTTCACCGCTACCCGATTATCGTCGGCGCCGGCGTCAAGACGGGAATCAATATTCGCTACGACAATCCCAAGGAAGTGGGGGCCGACCGCATCGTCAATGCCGTGGCCGCTGTGGAAAAATACGGCGGGCCCTGCATCATCATCGACTTGGGCACGGCCATCACCTTTTGCGTCGTGGACGGAAAGAAGAATTACCTGGGCGGCTTGATCCTGCCGGGCATTGCCATTTCCGCCGAGGCCCTGGTGTCCCGCACGTCGAAGCTGCCGAAAATCGAAATCATTCGGCCGGAGAAAGTCATCGGGAAAAACACGGTGAGCAGCATGCAAAACGGCCTCTACTTCGGCTTTTCCACCATGATCGACGGCATCCTCACCCACATCTGCAACGAATTGGGCATGGGGAGCGAAGAAATTAATATCATCGCCACCGGCGGCTTCGCCAATCTCCTGGTCTCTGACAGCCGCTACGATATTATTATCGACCGCGACTTAACCATGGACGGGCTCAGAATTCTCTACGAGATGAACAGCTAATGGCCTTTACCATTGCCCTGGCCCCCATGGCGGGCTACACGGACCAAAGTTTTCGCCGCATTTGCACGGCATACGGCATGGATTATTCCACCACGGAAATGGTGAGCGCCAAGGCCCTTTACTACAAAGACAAAAAGACCCGCCGCCTCATGGCCGTGGCACAGGACGAGGCGCCGGTGAGCCTGCAGCTTTTTGGTGACGAGGCGGCTATTTTTCGCGCCGTCCTTGAAGATCTCGGCGACAAATTAAAAATCTACCGCAGCCTGGATATTAACATGGGCTGTCCCGCGCCGAAAATCGTGAAGACCGGGGCGGGAAGCGCCCTCTTAAAGACGCCGGATAAGGCCCGGGCCATTTTAGAGGCATGCGTGGAAACCTCCCCCATCCCCGTTTCCGTCAAAATCCGAAAGGGCTTCGAGGAAGGGAGCGAGGAGGGGATGGAAATCGCAAAAATCGCCGAAGCGGCCGGCGTAAGCGAAATCACCGTCCACGGAAGAAGCCGGGAAGCCTATTACAGCGGATCGGCGGACTGGGACTTTATTTCCCGCGTGGCCGAGGCTGTATCCGTGCCCGTCGTGGGAAACGGCGACATTCAGTGGGCGGAAGATGTGCTCAATCGCATGGACGAATCCTTCGAGGGCGTGGCCATCGGCCGCGGCGCCGTGGGCCATCCCTTTCTCTTTCGGGAGATCCGCGCGGCCCTTCGTGGCGAGGCCATGGAAGCGCCGAGCCAAAGAGAAATCATCGCCGTGGCCAAGGAGCACTTGGCGCTGAGCGTGGCGGAAAAAGGCGAGCACCTCGGCGTCATCGAAATGCGCAAGCACTTTATCGGCTACTTAAAAGGCTTCAGCGAAGCGAAAAGGCGTCGCAACGAAATCCTCTCCCTTTCCGAAAAAGACGCCATCGACGCCTACCTGGACCGATTGGCGGAAGAGGCCCGTTAATTGACAGACGGAGCATTTTTTTATATAATAGGGCGACTTGATTACATGGACCCGACGTCGGGTCCTTTCTTCATAAACGACGAGAAACGAAGTGGAGTGATACTATGGCAGAAAATGAAGTATTAATTACAGAAGAAGGCTTAGAGAAAATCGAAAGCGAGATCGAATACTTAAAAACCGTTCGCCGCAAGGAAGTGGCCGAGCGGATTAAAGTGGCCCTGGGCTACGGCGACCTCTCGGAAAACTCCGAGTACGACGAAGCGAAAAACGAACAGGCCCAAGTGGAAGAGCGCATCGCCAAATTGGAATACATGGCGCGAAACGCCAAAGTGGTGAAGGGCAACGACCTGAACGATCAAATCGTCAATGTAGGAAGCGCCGTCACCGTCGTAGACGAAGACACGCAAGAAGAAGATACCTACTACATCGTGGGCAGCGCCGAGGCCGATCCTCTGGAAGGAAAAATTTCCAACGAAAGCCCCATCGGTGCCGGACTCATGGGCATGGGCATCGGCGAGGTGGCCGATATCGATGTGCCCCAAGGCAAAGTCAGACTCAAGGTATTGAAGATTTCCATCGCATAAGAGTAGGAGGTAGACCATGGCGAAAGGCCAAAAGAGCAGTGAAGTAAGAGAACAGAAACTTAAGAAGGTCCAAAATTTAATCGACGAAGGCATGAATCCCTACATCGTCGAAAAATACGACGTGGACACCTACACCAAAGACATCGTCGACAACTTCGACGCCATGGAAGGCAAGACCGTCTCCGTGGCCGGCCGGATTATTTCCAAGCGCCGTCACGGAAAAATCGCCTTTTTAGACGTACAGGACACCTACGGACAAATCCAAATCTTCGCCAAGAAAAACATTTTGGAAGATGCCTATGAAGTGGTAAAGGCCGCCGATGTCGGCGACTTTTTCGGCGTGAAGGGCAAGGTCATCAAGACCGAAGCCGGCGCCATTTCCGTGGAAGCGGAGGAAGTCGCCCTCTTGTCCAAGAGCATTCAGGTGCTGCCGGAAAAATACCACGGCTTAAAGGACATGGACCTCAGATACCGCCAACGCTACGTGGACCTCATCGTCAACCCCGACGTGAAAGAGGTCTTCTTCAAGCGCTCCGCCATCATTAAAGCCATTCGGGAATTTTTAGACGACAAGGGCTTCTTGGAAGTTGAAACCCCGATTTTAGGCAATGTGGCCGGCGGCGCCAACGCCCGTCCCTTCCTGACTCACCACAACGCCCTGGACATCGACCTGCAAATGCGCATCGCCAACGAACTTTTCCTGAAGCGCCTCATCGTCGGCGGTTTCGATAAAGTTTACGAAATGGGCAAAATGTTCAGAAACGAAGGCATGGACACCCGCCACAATCCGGAATTTACCAATATCGAATTGTACCAAGCTTACGTAGACATGGACGAAATGATGCACATTACCGAGCACATGTTTGCCTATGCCGCTGAAAAAGTGCTGGGATCCGCCGTGATCAATTACCAAGGCACGGAAATCGACCTGACGCCGCCGTGGAACCGCGTGGCCATGGAAGATGCCGTAAAAGAATACGCCGGCGTGGATTTCTCCACCGTGGAAACCGACGAAGAAGCCCTGGCCATCGCCAAGGAAAAGGGCCTGGACGTGCAACCTTTCTGGACCCGCGGCCACGTCATCAGCGAAATGTTTGAAGAATTCTGCGAAGAAAAACTCATTCAGCCCACCTTCGTCACCGGCCATCCGGTGGAAGTGAGCCCCTTGGCCAAGCGGGATCCCAAGGACCCCCGCATTACCCGCCGCTTCGAAGCCTTCATTAACACCTGGGAATTTGCCAATGCCTTCAGCGAGTTAAACGACCCCATCGACCAACGGGCCCGTTTCGAAGAGCAAGTGGCGGATCAGGAAAAAGGCGACGACGAAGCCCATCCCATGGACTACGACTTCATCAACGCCATCGAAGTGGGCCTTCCCCCCACAGGCGGCTTGGGGATCGGCGTGGACCGCATGATCATGCTTTTGACCGACCAATCCAGCATTCGCGACGTTCTCTTCTTCCCCACCATGAAACCTTTGGGCGAAGGCGAAAGCGAATCCTGGGACGAAGACGAAGAATAAATCCGAGGCCTTGCAAGTGCAAGGTCTTTTTTATAGGAAGAAGGGAGAAATCATGAAGGACTGGTCCATGAAAGTGAGCTCCGTGCAAATCGACGCCAATAAAGCGAAAAACGATCCCTACGGCTACGCGGAGAGTTGGATTCACCGAGCGGCACAGGAAGATCCCGACGTGATCCTTCTGCCGGAGAAGTGGAATCTGTTTTCCTCTCCCGAAGATCACATGGAAGGTGCCGATGAAAACGGCGACAAGACGCGGAAGCTTCTCTCCCGCCTGGCGAAGGCGCACCGGGTAAACATCGTCGGCGGTAGCGTGGCGGAAGCCCGAGGCGGAAAACTCTACAACACCTGCCACGTCTTCGACCGCGCAGGAGAAGAAGTCTTGGTCTACGACAAAGCCCATTTATATCAGGCGGGCATCGAACAGGAATTTTACGCGGCGGGGGACGGGATCGGCCTCGTGACGCTGGACGGCATCCACTGCGGCGTGGCCGTTTGCTACGACATGGATTTTCCCGAGTGGATTCGCTGCTACGCCTTAAATGGCGTGGACATCATCTTTGCCGCCTTCGACTGGCCGCCCAAGTGGCTTGGGCACGTGGAGCTTGTGATCCGAAGCCGCGCCATCGAAAACCAATGCTTCGTCGCCGCCGCCGGGCTGTTAAGGCACGACGAGAAAAACGGCGTGAAAAGCGGCGGAAGCGCCCTGGTAAGCCCTAAGGGCGATCTCATGGCCGCCGCGGGAAGCGAGGAGGGCATCGTCACCGCCGCCTTCGAAAAGAGCCTTCTCGACGAAGCCAGAGGCTGGCAACACTTCTTAAAGGACCGGCGCGGGGATCTGTACCGGGAACACGGCCTGTAAGCCATAAGGGAAATGAAACGCCTTCTTCCGAAAGGGAGGGGGCTTTTTTCGTGGCGAAGATAAAATTTTTATAAAAAAATAACAAAGTCGGGCAAGTTCAAATTGAAAAACAATACAATATCGTGTATTATTAAACAAGCGAACGTTTTTATAATCAAAAAACAGGGAGGATTACCATGGATTATTCGAAGAAATACAGTGAAAAATTGATTTCCGCAAAGGAAGCCGCCGCCAAGGTGAAATCCGGCGACCGCGTGGAGCTTGGTTGGGCAGCGGGGATCAGCCAAGCAGTTGACAAGGAACTGGCAAAGCGCGTCGATGAACTGGACGACGTCCTAATCTACGGCGGTTTGGCCTTTGCTGCACCTGAAGTACTTAAAGTAGACCCGGAAGGCAAACATTTCGTTTGGAATTCCTGGCACGCAGGCGGCCCGGAAAGAAAAGCCATCAATGCCGGCCCCGGCGCATTCTACATTCCCCTGCGCTATTCGGAACTGCCGAAATATTACAGAGAAGAAGTCGACATCGACGTGGCCGTCGTTATGACGACGCCCATGGACAAACACGGCTACTTCAACTTCGGTTTAAACACCTCTCACCAAATGGCTATTTTGGAAAAAGCCAAAACCGTCATCGTTGAAGTCAACGAAGCATTCCCCTACTGCCCGGGTAAATGCGAATCGGAAATTCACATCGACAATGTGGACTTCATCGTGGAAGCGGGATCCCTTTCTCCCGTGGAACTTCCCGCATCGGGCTACGGCGATGTAGACAAGAAAGTTGCTGAATTTATCGTCGATGAAATTCCCAACGGCGCTACCCTTCAATTAGGGATCGGCGGCATGCCCAACGCCGTCGGCGCGTTAATCGCAGACAGTGATTTAAAAGACCTGGGCGTTCACTCCGAAATGTACGTGGATTCCTTCGTCGACATGGCGAAAAAAGGCAAAGTCAACGGTTCCAAGAAGACCATCGACAAATACCGTCAAGTCTACGCCTTCGCCGCAGGTAGCAAGGAATTATACGAATACCTGGACGAAAACCCGGAATGTATGGCAGCTCCTGTTGAATACACCAACAGTGCAGGCGTCGTCGCTGAAATCGACAACTTCATTTCCATTAATAACGCGCTGAACGTGGACCTGTGGGGCCAAGTATCCTCCGAATCCACCGGTCTTCGCCACATCTCCGGTGCCGGTGGTCAATTAGACTTCGCACTGGGCGCTTACCTGGCCAAGGGCGGCAAGAGCATTATCTGCTTAAGCTCCACCTTTACCAACAAACAAGGCGAAACCGTCTCCCGGATTCTCCCCAATTTCCAAACCGGCTCCGCCATTACCGTGGCACGTCCCAACACCCACATGATCTGTACGGAATACGGCATCTTCAATGTCAAAGGCCGCAGCACTTGGGAAAGAGCCGAAGGCCTCATTAACTTAGCACACCCCGACTTCAGAGATGAACTCATTAAGAGTGCTGAAGAAATGGGCATTTGGCGCAGAAGCAACAAACGATAAGAAAGAGCCGACTGCGGTCGGCTTTTTTTGTGAGGGAAAACCATGTACGAAACGATTTACAAAGAAAAATTAAAGACGGCAAAAGAGGCGGCGGCCTTAATTAAAGACGGCGACGAAATCGAAATCGGCTTCGGCGCGAATTTCCCCGTGGAATTCGATGCGGCCTTAGCGGAGAGGGCCCACGAGCTGAATCACGTGGCCATACGAAACGGCGTCCTCGTGGATTCCTCTCGCCTCGTGGCCGTGGGCGGGCCCTTTCTGTGGCAGAGCTGGCACGGCACCGGCGATGTGCGCCGCGCCATGGATGCGGGCACGGCCAATCACATTCCCGTGCGCTATTCGGAAATCATTCGCTACGTCACGGAAAACAGGGACACGGACGCGCTGGTCATTTCCGTCTCCCCCATGGACAAGCACGGCTACTTTAATTTCGGCATCGACGGCAGCCACTTTTTCCGCCTGGCGGAAAAGGCGAAGACGGTGATCGTTGAGGTGAACGAAAAGCAGCCGCGGATCTTCGGCCGCACAGAGAGCGAACTGCACATCGATCAGGTGGATGTGATCATCGAGGCCGCGCCCCACACCATGGGCATCCTACCCAATCGGCCCTACGGCGATTTGGACAGAAAAATTGCCGAAATCGTCGTGGAGCGCATGGAAGATGAAGCTACGGTGCAGCTGGGCATCGGCGCCCTCCCCAATGCCATCGGCGATGTGATCGCAGACAGCAGCTTAAAGGATTTAGGCGTGCACACGGAAATGTATGTGGACAGCTTTATGAAAATGACCTTGGCGGGAAAGGTCACGGGCATGAAAAAGACCCTGGATCGGGGGCGGCAAGTTAGCGCCTTTTTAGCGGGCACCGAGGCCCTTTACGACTTCGTCAACGAAAATCCCTCCATTATGGTGGGGCCGGTGGACTACGTCAACGGTGCCGCCACCATCGCCGCCCAGCACAAGATGACGAGCATTAACACGGCGATTCAGGTGAACCTTCGCGGGGAAGTGAGCTCGGAAAGCGTGGGCACGCGGCAAATTTCAGGCTCCGGCGGCCAGTTTGATTTCGCCGTGGGCAGCTACCTGGCCCCGGGCGGCAAGGGATTTATTTGCCTGCGCTCCTCCCGCGTGGACAAAAACGGCCTGCGCCACTCAAACATCGTCCCCGATTTTGTAACGGGCACGGCCATTACCCTGCCGGCCCCGGTGACCCAGTACGTGGTCACGGAATACGGCATTTGCAATTTAAAGGGCAAGAGCCTTTATGAGCGGGCCAAGGCCTTAATCGCCATCGCCCATCCGGAATTTCGCGACGAACTCATCAAGGCCGCCATGAAAAAAGGCTTTTGGAAACCGTGACTTGCAAATTTCCTTTGATTCGTCTATACTGATATCACTGTTAACATTCTTATTAAGAGCGGTGGAGTGACTAGGCACTGTGAAACCCGGCAACCTTTTTTTGGTGCTAAATCCTACAGACGCGACAGGTCTGAAAGATAAGAATGAAAGCCTGCCGCGTGCAGGCTTTTTTTATGGAATCAATGAGGAGGTAAAGATGAATAAATGGTTATTTTCCTCGGAATCGGTCACTGAAGGCCACCCGGACAAGGTGTGCGACCAAATTTCCGACGGAATTTTAGATGCGATTCTCGCAAAAGACAAAAACGCCCGCGTGGCTTGCGAAAGCTTGGTTTCCACGGGCATGGTGGTTATCACCGGTGAAATTTCCACCAATGCCTACGTGGACTTCACCAATGTGGTTCGCCAAACCCTGACGGACATCGGCTACGTTCACGGCGTGCAAAACGGCTTCGAAGCCGAATCCGTGGCGGTTATTTCCGCCATTAAGGAACAAAGCCCGGACATCGCCATGGGCGTGGACCGCTTTAAAGAAGCGGGCACCGAGGAGCTGGACGCTTTCGGCGCCGGGGATCAAGGGATTATGTTCGGCTACGCCTGCAGAGAAACGGAAGAGCTCATGCCCCTGCCCATTTCTCTCGCCCACAAAATGGCCAAGAAGCTTTCCGACGTGCGCAAGGAAGGCACCTTGACCTATCTGCGTCCCGACGGCAAGACCCAAGTCACCGTGGAATACCACGACGGCAAGCCGGTGCGCCTGGAAAACATCGTGGTCAGCACCCAACACGATCCGTCGGTGGATTTGGATACGATTCGTAAGGACATCGAAAAATACGTCATCGACCCCGTGGTCGCCGACAAGTGGATGGATGAAGACACGAAGATCTACATCAATCCCACGGGCCGCTTTGTCGAAGGCGGACCGGTGGCCGATGCAGGTCTTACGGGCCGCAAGATCATCGTGGACACCTACGGCGGCTATGCCCGTCACGGCGGCGGTTGCTTCAGCGGCAAAGACCCGACAAAAGTCGACCGCTCCGCCGCTTACGCCGCCCGCTACGTGGCGAAAAACCTCGTGGCCGCAGGCGTCTGCGACAAATGCGAAATCGGCTTGAGCTACGCCATCGGCATCGCCAAGCCCCTGTCCGTCTACGTGGAAAGCTACGGCACCTCGGATCTTACGGACAACGAAATCGAAGCGCTGGTTCACGACGTATTCGACCTGCGTCCCGCAGCGATCATTCGCGATTTGGATCTTCTGCGCCCCATTTACAAAGACGTCGCCGCCTACGGCCACTTCGGCCGCGAAGATGTCACGGCGCCCTGGGAAGAAACGAACAAGGTCGAAGCCATTCGTGAGGCATTAAAAAACAGAAAGTAGGGACTTTGTGATCATCGAAGGCGTTTTGGATCATATGATCTTTCGAAACGAGGGCAATGGCTACACCGTCGCCAAATTCATTACGGCGGATTCGGACATCGTCATCGTGGGCACGTCCATGGCCTTCCATGAAAAAGAACATTTGCGCCTGGAAGGCGAGCTGATCTACCACCCGAAGTACGGGGAGCAGTTCGCCTTTGATCGGGCGGAAAAAATAAGGCCGCGAGGAAAGGAAGCCATTACCGCTTACCTTTCCGGCGGCCTTATTCCCCATGTGGGAAAGGTGACGGCGAAGCGCATCGTGGCCACCTTTGGCGAGGACACCCTTCAGGTCATCGAAGAAAATCCCGAGCGGCTGAAAGAGGTGGAAGGAATCGGCAAGAAAAAGCTCGCCGTGATTTTGGAAGCCTTAAAAGAGCAGAAGGACATGCGGGATTTCTTTCTGGACGCGGCGGCCTTCGACCTCACCAACAAAGAAGCCATGGCCATTTACAAAGTCTTCGGAAAAGACGCTCCGGCCGTGATCGAAAAAGATCCCTACGCCTTGGCCGGGAAGGTGCGGGGCTTCGGCTTTTTAAAGGCCGATGCCATTGCGAGAAAAATCGGCATGGCGGAAGACGACCCGAAGCGCATCGTCGCCTGCATGAAATACGTCCTGACCAACGGGGTCCTGGACGGCAACTGCTACCTGCCCAAGGACCTTTTAATGGAAGAGGCGGCCCGGGTGTTGAACATGGACGTGGCCTTTGTGGAAGAATTTCTGCAAATTCTCGCCGTGGATCCGGACATCTACCTGGCCCAGCGGGGCGGCGTAGTGAAAATCTACTTCCTCAATTACTTCCGCGCCGAGCAATTGGTGGCGCGGGAAATTAAAAAGCGGGGGAAAGTGGATTTGGCCGAGCACATGGCGGAGGACATGGTCAATGCCGTGTGCGAAAAGCTGGACATGACCTTGGCGGACAAGCAAAAAGAAGCTCTCATGCGGGCCGTGGATTCCCATCTCCTCGTCATTACCGGCGGGCCCGGCACGGGGAAGACCACCACCCTTCGGGCCATCGTCGAAGCCATGGACCGGCTGAATCTTTCCATCGCCTTGGCGGCGCCCACGGGCCGTGCGGCGAAGCGCATGGAAGAGGCCACGGGCCGAAGTGCCTCCACCATTCACCGCCTCTTAAAATACGACTACATCGACGAAGAGGGCACAAACTCCATCGTCTCCGGCGACGACATCGACGCCGACGTGTTGATTATCGACGAGGCCAGCATGATCGACTTGCTCTTGATGCGGGACGTGCTCACGTCCTTAAAGGAAAAGACCCGCCTGATTCTCGTCGGCGACGTGGATCAGTTGCCGCCTGTGGGGGCGGGCAATGTGCTGAAGGACATTTTGGATTCCGGGGAAGTGCCTTCCGTGCAATTGGACGAAGTGTTTCGCCAGGCGGAAACCTCTTACATCGTAAAAAATGCCCACCGCATCAACCATGGCAAGCTGCCTCAGGTTAACGAGAAAGGCACGGATTTCTTTTTTATGGAAGAGAGCGATCCGAACAAAGCCCTGGCGCTTATTTGCGATCTGGTGAAAAACCGCCTCCCCGCCTACTACGGCGTGGATCCCATGGAAGACATTCAGGTCTTGGCCCCCATGAAGAAAGGGATCTGCGGCATCGAGTATTTAAACGAAGCTCTGCAAAAGACCTTGAATCCCGGGAAGAAGGGCCTCGCGAGCCGCGGCTTCACCTACTGCGTCGGCGACAAGGTGATGCAGACGAAAAACAATTACCAAATGCCCTGGAAGTCGCAAAACAAAGTCTTCGACAACGAGGGCGAGGGTGTCTTTAACGGCGACTTGGGCCGGGTGACGGCGGTGGATCCGGAGGGGGCTTGGCTCAAGGTCCTCTACGACGACAGGCTATGCACCTACACGAGCGAATACCTGCCGGAGCTCATGCCGGCCTATGCCAGCACCGTGCATAAGTCCCAGGGATCGGAATTTCCCGTGGTGGTCATGCCCATCTTAAACGGCCCGCCCATGCTCTATACGAGAAATCTGCTCTACACCGGCGTGACTCGGGCCAGGAAACTCGTGGTCATCGTCGGAAGCTTTCAGGCCCTGGACCGCATGGTGCAAAACAATCGCATTCGCTGGCGCTACTCCGATCTGGACAGCATTTTAAAGGAGAAGAGAGAATGGTAAGTGGACTTTTCGCATCGGGAGACTGCGCACTGTGCAAAAAAGAGGCGGCGGCCGAATTTCACCTGTGCGAAAGCTGTTTGGACACCCTCTCTTTTATCGGGGAAGAAATTTACAGCGAAAAGACCTTTCCCGTCTACGCCCTGCTCCGGGAAAACAGGGCGGCGTCTTTTATGATCGAGGGATTGAAATTCCGGGAAGAGCGCTTTTGGGCGCAGGTCTTCGGCGAAATGGCGGCGGATTTTTGTCGCCATACAGGTCTCGGCCCCTTCGATGCCGTCCTTTGCGTGCCCACTTCGGCGAAGAAGCGTCGGATTCGGGGCTACAATCCGCCGGGACTCATCGCCGGCGAGCTGGGGTTGCGGATGCAGCTGCCCTTTGAAGAGGCTCTTTACCTTACGAAGAAAGTGAAGGATCAAATCGGCCTCGGTGCAAAGGCCCGCGCTCTCAATGTGCGTGGCGCCTTCGCCGCGAAAAATGTTTTCGGCAAACACCTTCTTCTGTTCGACGACACCTACACCACCGGCGCAACTCTAAAGGCCGCGGAAATTGCCTGCATGGACGCCGGAGCGGCTTCCGTCACAGGTATTGTGTGCATGAAGGCCCGGGATGTGGATTATGAATAAAGGCAATAAAAAAGCGATCGCTCAAGATAGAGTGATCGCTTTTTTGCGCAACGGATTAAATGTGAATGTCGCCTCGGTAAAACATGACGGCGTGGCCCGATAAATTCACGTGGCCCGGCGCCACATGGGTGTCCAAAATGCCGCCGCGGCGACTGGCCTGATAGGCCAGGATGTCGGGCTTGTTTAATTCCTTCGCCCAGTAGACGGAAATGTGGCAGTGGCCGGAGCCGCAAACGGGATCTTCGTCCACGCCCAGCTTCGGCGCGAAGGAGCGGGAGAAGCAGTCGTATTCCCCGTCCCCCGCCTTCGTCAGGTGGAGCATGGTGCCTTCCAAGGTTTTGATCTTTAAAATATCCGGTTCGTATCCCGTTAAGTCGAAGTCATCTTCCATGACCAAAAGCAGATCCCGGCCCATATAGGCCTCCTTCGGGCGCGCGCCCACGGCCTCGACCATGGCGTCGGTAACGGAAATTTTTTCCAGCTCAAAAGCCGGCAGATCTACATTGTAGATGTCGCCTTTTCGCGTGACGGGCAAGGTGCCGGACTTCGTCTCGAAGTAGATCGTGTCCTCTTCCCGTTCCAAGATCAAAAACACGATGTAGGCGGCGGCAAAAGTGGCGTGGCCGCAAAAATCCACTTCCTCCTCCGGGGTAAAGGAGCGGAGGATGTACTTGTCTCGGTCTTTAACGATAAAGGCCGTCTCCGACAAATTATTTTCATTGGCGATGGCGAGCATCAGCTCATCGGTTAAGAGGCGATCGGGCAGGCAAACCGCGGCGGGATTGCCCTTAAATACTTTTTCCGTAAAGGTATCGACGATAAATTGCTTCATAATAACTCCTATAACTGATCAGAGCACTTGTGTGTGCGATGAGACGAGGCCCGAGAGCAGGGTTTCTTCCCGAGGCCATTGGGCGCCTTTCGTGTGTAAAATGTAGAGGCTCGCCTGAACGGAGCTGCCGAAAAGCAGGATCAAGCCGAAGAGGTAGAGCCACACCAAAAAGATAATCATCCCGGCCAGAGAGCCGTAGGTGTTGGAATAATTGGAAAAATTCGCCACGTAGTAGCTGAACACCGTGTTTGAGAGCAAAATGCCCACGGTGGAAAACAGGGCGGCGGCCAAATGAATGGTGGCCTTAGGCTTCGTGCCTTCGGGCCATTTCGGCGAATAGCGGTAGAGGCAGTAGAAACTTAAAAACATATAGGCCAGGGGCACGAATGTAGTAATCCCCCGAATCAGCTTGTAGGCCTCCGGCGGCATTTGCAGAAACTGAAAAATAAAATGCATGACATTCGAACCGATGACTTGGGTCACGAAAAGCAAAATCACCAGGGCGAAAAGGGCGATGGTGGTAATAAACGACAGGGTCGTGAGGGCCAAAATGCCGCGGTCTTCCGTAATGGACAGGCCGTCGTTGATGCTTTTAATGAGCTGCTTAATCCCTTTGCTCGCCACGTAAATGGTGCCGATTAAGGAAATCGACAAGAGCGCCGAAGACGAGTTCAGTTGCAGATCTTTAAAAAAACTCGCGGCGATGGTTTGTATCTCCGGAGGCAGACTGTCCATAATCTTCGTCACCTTAGAAAGATAGCTGCGGTTCACCGCGTTAAGAATATTTAATAATGCGATAAAAAAGGGGAAGATGGCCAGGACAAAAAAGTAAGACAGGCTCGCCGCCTTTTGTATCAAATCGTTTTTCAATATGTGATAGAAAAGGATATCGAAAAAAGCAAAAGGCTTTTTTGTAACGAAACCTTTGAGTTTCCTTTTCAATTTATTCATAGAATCCTTCTTCCCTCCTAAGGCGATTATAACATATATATGATAGAATAGAGCCATCATGGAGGAGGATTTATGCAATACAACATTTTGGTTTGCGACGACGAAAAGGACATCGTCTCTGCAATAAAAATTTACTTAGAAGCGGAAGGCTACAAGGTATTTCCGGCCTACGACGGCCTCGAAGCCCTGGAAGTCATGAAAGAAGAAGACATTCATTTGGTCTTAATGGATTTAATGATGCCCAATATGGACGGCATGTCCGCCATTTTAAAAATCCGCGAAACCAGCAACATCCCCATTATTATCTTGAGCGCAAAAAGTGAAATTACCGATAAAATCATCGGCCTGAACATGGGAGCCGACGACTACATTATCAAGCCCTTTAACGCCGTGGAACTCATCGCCCGGGTCAATTCCGGCATTCGCCGCTACACCTCCTTGGGCGCGGCGGAAATCGACGACGGCAATTACACCGTGGGCCGCATCAGCTTAAACGACAATGCCAAGGAAGTGCGGGTCGACGGGGAAGTGGCCAATTTAACGCCCCACGAATACAAGATCCTGCGCCTGCTTATGAAAAACAAGGGGCGGGTCTTTTCCAGCGACGAAATCTACGAAATCGTGTGGGAAGAAGCGGCCCACGACGTGAAAAAAGTCATTTCCGTGCATATTTCCCATTTGCGGGACAAGGTGGAAATCAATCCGAGAAAGCCCGATTACATTAAGTCCGTCTACGGCATGGGCTACAAGTTTGAGGACGTGGACTGATGCCCGAAGGCGGCAAGGGGCTTCTCGGAAGAATTAAATCCCGCGCCTACACCTACGCGCGGACTAATTATCTGGAAATCATTTGGGTGGATCTGTGGTTCGTCATGGGATGCTTGAATCTCTTCGCGTCCTTTTTCGGCGGCCTGGCCTACGATCCTTCCCGCTCCGCCTTCTACGGCCTCGCGGCCCTCGTGCTCCTCTTGGCCTTTTGGGGCGTCAAGCTCTTTATGCGGGCCACGACGCGCACCTGGCTCACGGTCAATCTGGTGCGGGAAATAAAAAAAGAAGCCATCTACGGATTCTTCTGCGTCGTGAACGTGATTTTAATCCTGTATTTTTTCATGGTGCTCACGGGCTTTCCCGTGCTCTACGGCATTTTGATCATGCCCGTGTTGCGGCTCATGCTTATGGGGGAAGATGAGGTCGTTCAAAACCGCATCCTCCGCGCCGCCATCGCCGAGACCCAAAGCTATGTGGACATTACGGTGTTTTCGCCCATGATGAAGGAATCCACCTACGAGGCCTTAATGGATCTGACCCGAATCAAAGACAGCATGTATCAGGCGGCCCAGGCCCAGGTGAATTCCCAGAAGATGAAGACGGAGCTCATCACAAACATCAGCCACGATTTAAAAACGCCCCTAACGAGCATCATTAACTACGCCGATATTTTAAGCAAAAAAGACGTCATGGACGACGAAGCGAAAAACTACATCCACATCTTGGGGCGCAATTCCGAGCGGCTCAAGAGCATGATCATCAATCTGATCGAAGCCTCCAAGACCGGCAGCGGCAATGTCACCCTGGAACCGGTGATTATCGACTTCAACGAACTGATCGGCCAGATCTACGGCGACGTTGCCGCCGATTACGAATCGAGAGATTTAAACTTCGTCTACACCTCCGATGCGGAAGACATTCCCATTTACACCGACGGCAATGTCCTGAGCCGGGTCATACAAAACCTCTTTACCAATTGCTACAAATACGCAAAAGAAGGCACCACCGTCACCGCCAATACCTCGGTGGTGGGGGAAAAGATCTACTTCAATATGAAGAACCGGTCGAAAAACAAGATCAACCAGTCCACCGCCGAACTGTCCAGTCAATTTATTCGCGGGGACAAGAGCCGCACCACGGAAGGCAGCGGCCTGGGTCTTTATATTGCAAAAAACTTAGTGGAGATATTAGGCGGCGAATTTCGCATGATTATCGACGGAGACTACTTCCAGGTCTTTATCGAGCTGCCGAAAGAAATTGAATCCAATTAAAAAACCGGACGAGCGTCCGGTTTCTTTATTGTGCGCTTTAGCATGAATAAACCACCAGCTATGCTGGTGGTAGGCGTAAAAAGCTTTAGCTTTAAGTAAAAAAAGAACCTCCCATGATAAAATTATTGTGTTATCGGCAATAAAATATCAAGGAGGTATCCATATGGATAAGAACAGCTTAGCACATACAAGTTGGAATTGTAAGTATCATATCGTGTTTGCACCAAAATATAGGCGGCAAGTT
>NZ_OPYI01000014.1 GCF_900343085.1 Aedoeadaptatus coli
TGTCGATAATCCGATGGGCCTCCCCATCGGCTAAGGTGGTCTGGTACTTGCTTCCGCCGCTGTCGCCCTTAAACTCGTCGATACAAAAGACGCGAGGCAGCCGTTGACGGGGCACAAACAAACAAGCGACGATACGGAAAATACTCGTCGTTGAAATGCCTACTTCTCGCGCCAGCTCCGACACGGAACGGATATCTCGAAAAGCATCCACCACATAGGCAATTAAGCGCTTTGTCATCTGCTTGCCCTTGGCGGCAAAGGAGAGAGGTGCTTCAAAGCGCGTGCCGCAATCCTTGCAATCATAGCGTGTCTTTTTGACGCGAAGAAACACGTGCTTGCGCCGCATCGGTGCGTCCCGAAGGACTTGCTCCCGGTGATCGTGGACCCAGGCGTGGGACGAGCCACAGTGTGGACACACCCGATCGTGAACGGGCTTGCAATCAATGGTAATGTGGCTTCTTTCTTCTGAAACACCGGTGACCTCAACATCTTGGATTCCTAAAAGTAATGTGGTAATATTGTTTGCACTTGTTTGACCCCCTTTATTATGTTGTGGTGATTTAATTTTAGGTGATAGGGAAAACAAGTGCTATCATTTTGCACAAAAATATCCATTGAGGAGCTTACTCCCCAATGGATATTATAGAGCCTTAATTATTTAAGCCCGGAATCAGACGGCGCAGGCCTTCTTCTTGGCCCACCGCGGGCACTTGATAATCCGTGAAGGTGAGCTTTAAGGTTTCTTTCTTGCCGTTTCTCGACACGACGACATCCACGGTGTCGCCGGCCTTGTACTTGTAGAGCTCGCGCCTCAGTTGGCTCATGCTTTGGATTTCCGTATCGCCCATTTTCAGAATAATGTCGTTGACCTTCAGGCCCGATGCGGCGGCCGGGGACTCGGCTTCCACGCCGCCGACGATGACGCCTTTGCCGCCGGTGCCCAAATCGTAGCCGCTGCGTTCCACGGCGCTCACGGTGTAGCCGCTCATCCCCAGGGCCACGGATTTAAAGTCGCCGGTCTTCATGACCTGTTCCACAATGGGTTTCGCCGTGTTAATGGGAATGGAAAAGCCCAGGCCTTCCGCCGAGGAAATCTTCACGGTGTTAATGCCGATGACTTGGCCTTCGCTGTTTAAGAGGGGCCCGCCGGAGTTGCCGGCGTTAATGGAGGCGTCGGTTTGGATCAGGCCGTCCATGTAATTGCCCTGCACTTCGCCGATGTTTCGGTTCAGTCCGGAGATGACCCCACTGGTGACGGAGCGCTGAAAGTCGAGGCCCAGGGGATTGCCGATGGCCACGGCGGTCTCGCCGATGTTGATGCTGTCGCTGTCGCCCATGGGCAGGGGCGTAAGGCCCTTCTTTTCGATCTTCACCAGGCCCAAGTCCATGGTCTCGTCGGACCATACGACCTTGCCCTCGGCTTCCGATTGGTCGTTTAAAAGCACCTTGACTTTGTTGCCCTTGGCGCCGACCACGTGGGCGTTTGAGAGGATAAAGCCGTCTTCCGAAAGAATAAAGCCGCTGCCGCTTCCCTGTACGGCCATGGGGCCCATTAAGGTGTTTTTCGTCGTGGAGGTGGTGATCCCCACGACAGAAGGCATGGCGTATTGAGCCACGCTTTCAACGACGCCGGCTTCGTGCTTTCTCGTCTTGTCCGCCGGAGGCTGAACTTGCGGCTTCAGGCCTTCCGACACGGCGGGCTTCGGCATGTATTTGTAGGTGATGACGCTTCCCACTGCGCCGCCGATCAAAGAAAAGATCAGAGCCCAGAGGATGAGAAAGCCGCCTCGCCTCTTCTTTTTTCCGCCGTAGTGATAGCTTGTGGTGCGGTTTTCACCGCCATAATCTCTGTTTGGTTCCATGGGATTCCTTTCTATTTTTATCTGCTGAGTTTCACATCGTTTATTTACTATGACTATACCCATCGAAGTTGAACTTCTTGTGAAACCTTTACAAAGATATTTATTGGGTATAAGTAAGAAAGATACGAAACGATTCCCGCGAGCTTTTCGCGACTGAAGGAGGTTATTTATGGATTTTAAACAAATGGTAAAGAAAAGACGCTCCATGCGCAAGTACAAACAAGATCAAAAAATGGACGACGAGGCCTTATTGGAACTGTTTACCTACGCGTCCATGGGCCCGAGTAAATCCAACGCCCACCCGGTAGAATTTCTCGTGGTGGAAGATCCCGAAAAGAAAAAGGCTCTGGCCGAATTAAAGCGTTTCGGCACGAAGTATTTGGCCGATGCGCCGCAAATCATCGTGGTCATGGGCAACGACACCTCGGAACCCACCTGGATCGAAGAAGCCACCATTACATCGGCTTATCTGGGCCTCTTGCTCCACGCCGAAGGCTACGCATCCAGCTGGATCAATATTCGCGAACAAACCAATTCGGCAGGGGAAAGCTCCGAAGAAATCGTGAAAAAGCTCTTTAATATTCCCGAAAACTACGGCATTTTGTGTCTGATCCCCTTCGGAATCCCCGACGAATGGATCCAAAGCAGAAAATACTTCGACATTTCCTCCAAGGTACACAAAGATACCTTCTAAAAGAAAAAGCGGCCACGAAGCCTTTCGCTTCCGGCCGCTATTTTAATGCCCTTCTTTAAAAGTGATCCGTTGATTTTCCGAGTCGATGGCCTCGATGCGCACGATGGAATACACGTCGAGCCCCGCCTCCTCCAGGCGCCCGCGGCCCGGCTGAAAGGATTTTTCCACGCAAATCCCCACGCCGGCCACCTTGGCCCCGGCCTGTCTCACGATGTCCACCAGGCCCAGGGACGCTTCCCCGTTGGCGAGAAAGTCGTCGATGATCAGGACGGAATCCTCCGCCGTCAAATAGGCCTTGTTCACCATGACCTTGGAGGTGATTTTTTTCGTGTAGGAATACACGTCGGTGACAAAGGCATCTTCCGCTTTTAATGTGGCGGGGCGCGCCTTTTTGGCGAAGAGCATGGGCACGTCGAAATGAGCCGCCACCATAATGGCCGGCGCAATGCCCGAGGCCTCCACGGTGAGCACCTTCGTCACCTTTCGGTCCTTGAAATAGTCGTAAAACTCCGCCTCGATCTCCTTCATCACCTTGGGATCGATTTGATGATTGAGAAAAGAATCGATCTTCAACACATTTCCCGGGTAGATGACCCCGTCCGCTTCGATTCGTTTTTGTAAATAACCCATGGTTCCTCCTCGCTGGTATTTATTAAACAGTGTAACACAAGCACGTCCATCCTCCACGAAAAAATCAGCTTGCGGCGGAAAATTTTTTTATGAGGGATTTTAATTCGTCGAGGCCCTCTTTTAATTTATCCACGCTCATGTTGCCGTAGCCCACGATGAGGCGGGGATAGCCCTCCTGCCCTTGCCCTTGGGAGAAATCCGAGAGCCCCTTCATGTGGATGCGGTGTTTCTTCAAATAGGCCAAGAGCTCCGCCTCGCTCCCATCCACCTTGCAGGTCAAAATAAAGTGCATCCCGGCCCGCTTGTCGTCCACGGAAAAGAGATCGTCGCCTAAAAAAGCCTCCGCGGCGATTTTTCTCCGCTCGTCGTAAATCTTCCGCTGGCGATTGAGCCGCCGCTCGAAGTGGCCCTCTCGCATGTACCGAGCCAGGGCCAGCTGCACGAGATTGGGGATGGGGCAGTTCATCACCGGGCTCAAGTGGCGGTAGCGGGCCATAAGGGGCCTCGGCAGCACCATAAAGGAGATGCGCAAGGTGGGCGAGAGGGATTTTGAAAAGTTGGACATATAGATCACCCGGTCCACGCCATCCAGGCTCTTTAGGGCGGGAATGGGCCTGCCGTAGTACTTGTATTCGCTGTCGTAATCGTCTTCGATAATGTAGCTTCCCGTAGCCTTGACGTGGTTTAAAAGCTTGATGCGCCGGTCCACCCGCAGAATGCTCCCCGTGGGAAACTGATGGGAGGGCGTCACGAGATAAATGCTCTTTTCATCTGTGAGGGTGTCGGGATCCACGCCGGCCTCGTCCACGGCCATGAAATCGTAGGGGACGCGGTTTTGCTCGAAAATCTTCTTCAGCCGGATGTAACCCGGGTTTTCCAGGCGAAAGGGCGCGTCTTTCGGCAAAAGCGCGATGAGGATCAAAAGCAGATACTCCATGCCCGCGCTTAAAAGAATGTCTTCCGCAGAAACGTCCACGCCACGGGAGGCCTTCAGGTAATCGGCCACGGCGGCCCTGAGCTCCGCGAGCCCTTCTTTTTCCCTGCGGTTTAAAGGCTCCTCCTGCTCCGCCGCCCACTGGAGGCATTTTTTGAAGTGATTGTCCGGAAAGCGGTAGTCGGCATTTTTGTTTAAGTCGAAATCGTAATCGTAGGCCGGCAACTCGCGCACGGGCGCCGCCGAAGCCGGGGCGATTTTTTTGTGGAGATTTTCGATGGCCGCCACGAAATAGCCCACCCGCTCCCTGGCGATGAGGTAGCCTTCGTCCACCAATTGATCGTAGGCGGCGGTGACCGTGTTCACGGACAGGCCCAAGTGGCGGGCCAAGTCCCGCTTCGATGGAAGCTTCTCCCCTTCCTTCATGGCGCCCGTGGCCACGGCGTCTTTTATGTGTTCGTACAGGGCCTCATAGAGCGGCTCGTCCCCGTTAAAGTGCATGGTAAACAATCTGGTCCCTCCAAATTTTATTTATTTGATCCTTTTGATGGTACCAAATCTGGCCTACAATGTCACTGTAAAGATTACATAAATCACAAGGAGGAACACATGAACGAAGCATTTATCAAACTCACCGATTCCCTGAAAGGCGGCGTCATTATGGACGTCACCAGCCCCGAACAAGCGAAGATCGCCGAAGAAGCCGGCGCCGTGGCCGTCATGGCATTGGAAAGAATTCCCGCCGACATTCGCGCCGCCGGCGGCGTGAGCCGCATGAGCGATCCCAAGATGATCAAAGAAATTCAAAAGACGGTAAAAATCCCCGTCATGGCCAAAGTGCGCATCGGCCACTTTGTGGAAGCATCCGTGCTCCAAGCCATCGGCATCGACTACATCGACGAGTCGGAAGTCCTCACCCCGGCGGACACCACCTTCCACATCGAAAAGAAGAAATTCGACACGCCCTTCGTCTGCGGCGCGCGTAACTTATCCGAATCCCTTCGCCGCATCGAAGAAGGGGCGGCCATGATCCGCACCAAGGGCGAAGCCGGCACCGGCGACGTTTCCCAAGCCGTGGATCACATGCGCTCCATTATGGGCGAAATCGCCTACGTGAAAAGCGCCAAATCCGACGAACTCTACGCCCTGGCCAAGGAAATGGGCGTGAGCTACGATCTTTTGGTTTACGTCCACGAAAACGGCAAGCTCCCCGTGGCCAACTTCTCCGCCGGCGGCGTCGCCACCCCCGCCGATGCCGCCCTTATGCGCCGCCTCGGTGCCGAAGGCGTCTTTGTGGGAAGCGGGATCTTTAAATCCGACAACCCCGAAAAACGCGCCAAGGCTATCGTGAGAGCCGTAGAAAACTACATGGACGACAGCGTCATCGCCGAAGTGAGCGAAGACATCGGCGAAGCCATGGTGGGCATCAATCCCGACGAAATCGAAACCATTATGGCGGAACGGTAAGTTAAACAGTCTCTCTCTTCAGAACGCAAAAAGCGGATCTCCTTTCTCGGAAATCCGCTTTTCTTTGTTTTACCGCCCGGCGGCGATTTTTTTGTGTTTCTTCGCCAGGTCGTCGTTTATGAATTTATTTTTCTCCGCCTGAGACATCATAAGCTTGATGCGATTGGTTTGGTTCACCGCCGAGGCGGAGGCGTCGTAGTCGATGGGAATGATGTTGGCCGTGGGATAGGCTTCCCGCACGGATTTAATCACGCCTTTGCCCGTAATGTGGTTGGGCAAACAGCCGAAGGGCTGCACGCAGACGATGTTGCCGGCGCCGGAGCGAATGAGTTCCACCATTTCCGCCGTGAGCAGCCAGCCTTCGCCGTATTGATTCCCGAGATCCACAAATTCTTCGGCATAGGCCATGAGGGTCTGTACGGTTTCGGGGCCGTCGTAGGCGGAATCCGCCAGGGCTTCGCGAATGGTGCGGCGGTAGCTTTCCACGTAGCGGATCATGATTTCCGCAAAGAAGCTGCCCATTTTCGACGTGCCGTAGCGATGTTCTTTGATCTTCGCATTTTTAAAGGAGTAGATCATAAAGTCCGTGAGGTCCGGCACCACCACTTCCGCGCCCTCTTCTTCTAATTGGCGCTGCACGTGATTGTTGGCCTCGGGCAGATACTTCACGAGGATTTCTCCGACGACGCCCACTTTCGGTCGCACTTCCTCCCGCCTTTCGACGGCGGAGTAATCGGCAATCATGGCGTCGATGTTTTTCTTAAATTCCGCCCGGGAGTAGCGGCGATTTTTCGCATTTAATTGATCGAGCCACTTTTCCGTCACGGCCTTCGTGGCCCCGGCTTCCACTTCGTAGGGCCGGGTGGCGTTTGAAAGGCGCATGATCAGATCGCCGTAAAGCAGATTCTGCACGGCTTTTTTCCCGAGGCGTACCATCTGACTCTTGCTCAGTTGAAAGCCCGGGTGCCGTTCGATTCCCTGGAAGGAGGCGCCCAAGACAGGAATGTGGCCGTAGCCTGCATCCTTCAGGGCCTTTCTGATAAAGCCCACGTAGTTGCTGGCCCGGCAGGCGCCGCCGGTTTGGCTCATAAGCAGGGTTAAGTTGTCCGTGTCGTAGCGGCCGCTTTTTACCGCTTCCATAAATTGGCCCACGACAAAGATGGAGGGGTAGCAGGCGTCGTTGTTGACGTACTTGAGCCCTTCGTCTACCACGTGATTGGAAAGATCCGGCAGCACTTCCACATTGAAGCCCTCGCTCTTTAGCATGGGGGCGAGGAGGCTGAAGTGGATCGGCGCCATTTGCGGAATGAGGATGGTGTGGGTCTTACGCATTTCTTCCGTAAAGAGCACGGGATCTTTGTACATGGACTCGGCTTCTTTATCCAAGGTGCGGTTTTGTACGGCTTGAATCAAAGAGCGCAGGCGAATTTTCGCCGCCCCCAGATTGTTTACCTCGTCGATTTTTAAGACGGTGTAGATTTTGTGGTAAGACTCCAGAATTTCGTTAACCTGATCCGTGGTGACGGCGTCCAGGCCGCAGCCGAAGGAGTTCAGCTGCACCATTTCCAAGTGCTCGCTTTCCCCGACGATTTTCGCCGCCCGATACAGGCGGGAGTGGTAATTCCACTGGTCCAGGACGCGGAGCTTGCCGTCGATGTTTTCCTCATCCACAATGCTGTCTTCCGACAAGACGGGAAGGCCCAGGCCGGTGATCATTTCCGCCATGCCGTGGTTGATCTCGGGATCCACGTGGTAGGGCCTGCCGGCGAGGACGATGCCCACGCTGTCCGTTTCCTCGAGAAAATCCATCGCCCGCTTGCCTGCGGCGCGCACGTCGGCGCGGTAGCGGTCTTCTTCGTCGTAGGCGGCGGCCACGGCTTCTTTCACGGCCTTTTTGTCGTGCTCGGGGAATACTTCCGAAAGGCGCTCGGCGAGCTTTTCCCGATTGTCGAAGGAGAGGAAGGGATTCAGGTAGCGGATCCCGCTTTTCTCGATGCTCTCCACATTGTTTTTAATGACTTCGCTGTAGCCCGCTACCACCGGGCAGTTTAAGGTGTTGTCCGCCCGGGCCATTTTCTGTTCTTCGTAGAAGATGGCCGGATAGAAGATCCCGTCCACCTTTTTTTCCACGAGGTTTTCGATGTGGCCGTGGGTGATCTTCGCCGGATAACAGGCCGTCTCCGAGGTAATGGACTCCAGACCCTTTTCGTAGAGGTCTCTGGAAGACATGTCGGAGAGGACGACGCGGTAGCCCAGCTTCGTAAAGAAGGTGTGCCAGAACGGGTAGTTTTCGTACATGTTCAGCACCCGGGGAATGCCCACGGTGGGCGCGCCCTCGGGAAGGCTTTCGTAGTCGAAGACCCGCTTTAATTTATAGGCGTAGAGATTGGGCAGGGCTTCGTCTTCCCCCCGCACGATGCCCGCGCCCCGCTCGCAGCGGTTGCCGGTAATGTAGCGGCTGCCGTCTTTAAAGATATTCACGGCGAGGGCGCAGTTGTTGGCGCATTGGCCGCAGCGGGCGTGTTTCGTGGTGTAGGTAAATTCGTCCAGTTCCTCCCGGGAGAGAAGGGTGCTCGCATCGCCGCCTTCTTCCATGGCGATGAGGGCCATGCCGATGGCGCCCATGGTGCCGCTCATTTTCGGGCGCACCACGTCTCTGCCCGTGATTTTTTCGAAGGCGCGGAGCACGGCGTCGCTGTAAAAGGTACCCCCCTGAACCACGATGTGCTCGCCCAATTTTTTCGGATCGCGAATTTTAATGACTTTTTGAATGGCGTTTCGAATGACGGAATAGGCGAGGCCCGCGGAAATATCCGCCACGCTCGCCCCTTCTTTTTGGGCCTGCTTCACCTTGGAGTTCATAAACACGGTGCAGCGGCTCCCGAGATCCACCGGCGCGTCGCTTTTTAGGGCCACGGCGGCGAAATCCTGCACGCTTAAGTCCACGCCGCCGGCAAAGGTTTGAAGGAAGGAGCCGCAGCCCGAGGAGCAGGCTTCGTTTAAGAGAATGGACTCGATGACATCGCCCTTCACCTTCATGGCCTTCATGTCCTGGCCGCCGATGTCTAAAATAAAGTCCACCTCGGGCTCAAAGTAGCGGGCGGCGCGGAAGTGGGCGATGGTTTCCACTTCCCCCCGATCCACCTTGAGAGCCGCCTTAATAAAGTCCTCGCCGTAGCCCGTGACGCCGGATGAGGCCACGTAGGCGTCGGCTGCCATGCGGTCGTAGAGATCCATGAGATAGACCTTCACCCGATCCAGGGGCGAGCCGTTGTTGGGGCCGTAGGCTTCGTACAAAACCTCGCCCTCATCGGAAAGGGCCACCATTTTCGTCGTGGTGCTCCCGGCGTCGATCCCCACGTAAAGGGGGCCGGCGTAGGAGGCCAGATCCCGCCTCGGCAAATCGCAGCCAGCGTGGCGGGCGCGGAATGCCGCAAGGGCCGCCTCGTCTTCAAAAAGAGGCTCCAGAAGGGCGTCGGCATCCACGTGGACGTCCTCTTCCTGTCCCAGCCGTTCGTAGAGATCTTTTACCTTCACGGGGGCGTGATCCACGCTCTTTAAGGCGGCGCCCAGAGCCACGAAGATCTGGCCGTTTTCCGGCGCCAAAATCTCGTCGTCTGCGAGATTCAGGGTTTCGATAAAGCGCTTTTTCAATTCGTCCAGGAACGTGAGGGGGCCGCCTAAAAAAGCGACCTTCCCCCGAATGGGACGGCCGCAGGCCAAATTGGAGATGGTTTGATTGACCACGGATTGAAAAACCGACACGGCGATGTCGGCTTTCGTCGCTCCCTGATTTAGAAGGGCCTGCACGTCGGTTTTGGCAAAGACCCCGCAGCGGGATGCGATGGGATAAATTTTCGTGTGTTCTTTGGCCAGTTCATTGAGGCCTGCGGCGTCGGTTTTCAGGAGGGAGGCCATTTGGTCGATAAAGGCCCCGGTGCCCCCGGCGCAAATGCTGTTCATGCGCTGTTCCAAACTGCCGCGCAGGTAGGTGATTTTCGAATCCTCCCCGCCCAGCTCGATGGCCACGTCCGTTTCGGGCAAATAGGCCTCGATGGCGGCGGTGCCGGCCACCACTTCCTGAATAAAGGGAACATTCAGAAATTCCGCCACGGCGATTCCGCCGGAGCCGGTGACACTGATGGTGGTTTCGTCGTCGGGAAATTTATTTGAAACCGTCGTCAGAATATCGGCGACGGTTTTTTTCATATCGGAAAAATGTCGTTGATAAGTAGAATATAAGACCTCCGACTTATCGTTTAATGCCACAAGTTTTACCGTGGTGGAACCCACGTCCAAGCCCATGTGCAGCAACATTTCACTACCTTCTTTCTTATATATACTGTTCGCTTTTGCCGTTGGACTAGATTATAACATCTTTTTTATGAAAAGGCAGTATTGTTTTGCTCTTACTCCACATTATTTTTTCACGGACTTTGTCTGAATCAGTCTTCCGATTTTCCGTCGCTTTTCCCCTTATTCAAGAAGTACACGGCAGCGATGGCGGCGGCTGAAATGGCGATTTTTATGAGCATGAGGAGAATGAATGGCTTGGACAGGGGATTTAAAATCACATCACCCAAGAGGGTGTTGGTCACCACGCCGATGCTGCACCCGATCAGTGACGCCGTGAGGTAGGTGATGTAGGGCGTCTTGGAGGCGCCGAAGTAGAAGCTTAAAATGTCACAGGGAAACCAGCCGATGAGCCTGACGATAAAATTGGCGAAAAACTCGTTTTTCTTTTGAAACTCAAGGACTTTTTCTATTTTCGGGTAATTGGCCGTAATGTAGTCGATTCCTTCGCCGCCGGCCCAGCGCCCGAGGATGTAGGGGATGGTCAGGGTAATGGCCAGCCCCACGTAGCTGATACACACCGCCTTTACGGGCTGAAAGAGAAGGCCGCTCGCCAAGTACAGCGACGGCAGGGGAATGACCACGGAAAGGCTTTTAATGGCGAAAAGAAGCCACAAAAACCCCGCCGCCCGCGCGGAGTTTCCTTCCACGCCGGCGGTGAGGCTTTCGATGGTTACATGTTCTTTTACGCTGAGAAAAATGGCGATCAGGGCGATGGCGAATGAAATCACGGCGACGATTTGTACTTTTCTGAACTGCTCCTTCATAGCCGATGTGTCGGCCTCGTTATTGTCCGCTCCCTTTTGCGTCTTCTTTTCGAATTTCTTAAACAGTGCCACGCCCCGTCCTCCTTTTACAAATCGCGATTTCCTTCCCACACCATACCGTACAAGCGCTCCATCCGCGCGTCCATGGCCGCTCCCATTTCCGCGCATTCATTGAGCTCTTTTTCGATAAAGTCCGAATCGGGCAAGTCTTTTTTGTAGCGAATCGTGTGTTCCAAACTGGCCCACCAGTCCATGGAAATGGTTCTGAGCTGCACCTCCACCTTCATGGTCTTTTTGTGGTCGTGGAGAAAAATGGGGATCTCCACGATTAAGTGGAGGCTCCGGTAGCCGTTGGCCTTCGGGTGTTTGATATAATCTTTTTTCTCGATCAGGCGCACGTCGTCTTGCTTTAATAGGGCGTCGGCCAAGGTGTAAATGTCCGAGGGGAAGGAACAGATCACCCGCACACCGGCGATGTCGTGGAGATTTTCCTCGATGCTCTCCACGGTGAGGGGACAGCCCTTGCGCACCATCTTCTCCCGAATGCTCTCCGGCGTCTTCAGCCGGGTGCGAATGGATTCGATGGGATTGCGGTCGTCGCGCATGGAGAGCTCCTCGCTCAAGACCTTAAATTTCATCTCCACTTCCATCATGGCGCAGCTGTAATAGCTCATGAGTTCCTTGTAGGGCTGAATGGATTTTCGCACCATGGAGGAGATCTTTTGATTCTGGAGTTGTTCAAGAAAGTGTACGGTGAGTCGATTGTATAGGTATTCCGGTTCCATTCCGTCTCCTTTTTTATCGGCGCCCTACCCGCGGCTTATTTTCCTTCCGCCTGCTTTTCTTCCTGCCACAGGCGATCGGCTACGGGCTTCCAGCTGCTTGCGTAGCCTTCGCATTTGCCGCAAAGGTGTTCTGCCGATTCCGGCGACTGCAGATCCGTGGACACGGCGCCGGTTTCTTTTACCAGGCGCTGAAGAATTTCCGGATTTTCCAGCATGGGGCAGGGCCGCAAGTGATTGTCGTTAAAGGGTTGATTGTCGTGGTAAGCCATAAACAGCGGGCTCTTCAAGATTTCCAAGAGGGAGGAGTCGTGGATATTGGCATTGGAGTAGTGAATAAACACGCAGGGCTCCGCGTCGCCGTTGGCGTTGATGTGGAAGTAGTTTCGTCCGCCGGCGATGCAGCCGTCCATGTATTCCCCGTCGTTTTGGAAGTCCATGGTAAAGAGGCCTTCCCCGTGGGTCAGATTGCGGATGGCCCGAATGCGATTTTTCGTGGCCACCCGTTGTTCGGGAGAGGGCAGAAGTTCCACCGACGCGTCGTTGCCTACGGGCATGTAGTGGAAATACAGGGCGTAGCGGCAGCCTTTGTCCACCATGAGCTGAATAAACTCTTTATCCGTGACGGACTCGCAGTTTTTCGAGGTGTAGCAAATGGAGGTGCCGAAGATCAGGCCGTTTTTCTTCAGGCGATCCATGGCGGCCATGACTTTTTCGTAGACCCCCTCGCCTCGGCGCAGGTCGTTGACTTCCGGCGAGCCTTCCAAGCTGATGGCCAGCATTAAATTGCCTACCCGCTTCATTTCTTCGCAGAAGGCATCGTCCACCAAGGTGCCGTTGGTAAAGGCCAGGAATTGACAGTCGCGGTGCTCCTCGCAAAGCTTAATAATATCACCTTTTCGCACCAAGGGTTCGCCGCCGGTAAACATGTAGAAATGAATCCCCAGCTCCTTGCCTTCTCTCACCACTTTGGTCAAGTCGTCGTAGCTCAGATTTAATTTGTTGCCGTATTCCGCCGCCCAGCAGCCGGTGCAGTGGAGATTGCAGGCGCTGGTCGGGTCCATTAAGATAAGCCAGGGAATATTGCATCCGTGCTCTTTTCGCATGGCGTGCATGGTCTTCGTGCCGGAAAGCATGGCTTCAAACCCCAGGTTTAACACCGTGGTCTTGACCACATTGGGATCCAATTCGTCGAAGGCGCGGTTTAAGTAGCCGTTCAAGGCTGTGTTTTCGTCGCCGACGAGCCCGCGAATCCAATCGTAATCCAGGGCGAGCTCGTCGCCTTCCATGAATTTTTCCATGAGGTCCACGAGCTTCAGCATTTCCTCGTTTCGATCCTTTTTATTGACTTTCTTTAAAATAACATCGACGCCGAGTCCGGCTGCTTTTCGTGCCGATGCGTGTGTTAATTTACCCATATTTACCTCCTAAAGGTGGAAACGGTGCACTGCACAACGAAGAGATTGAGCAGACCATCGATCATTAAGTTCAGCCCCACCAACATGACCAGGGCTCCCGTGGCTTGGGTCGGCTTCATAAAGAGCAAGACCCCGCAGGCGGCGGTCAACAAAGCCATAATCAACAGCATGCGCCAGCGCCTGATGCCCATGCGCCGCGCATCCAACGCCGTTTGCACCCTGAGCAGGGCATCCAGAATCATAAACAGGCCGATTGCGATGACGACGATGTCCAGAAGCTGATTCGTCCGAAACAGCATAACCAGTCCCAAGAGGGCCGAGGCGATGCCCATGGCGAAGTCGAACTGAAAGGCAAGCTCCATGGAATCCGGCGAGAAATAGCCCACGAGCTTGACGATGCCGAAGAGCACGAGCAAGACGCCGATGATCTTGAAAAAGACGTCGGCGGCCATGTTCGGCCATATTAAGAGCATGGCACCTAATAAGATCAGCCCGACGGAAAACAGGGTGTACATTTGCCTAACTTTTTTTAATCGTTTCATTGACTCACCTCCACCTTTATCCTATCTGTAAAAGTCCCGTTTTCGTACATGCAAAAAAGGCAAAGTGTTCGAAATCTAAACACTTTGCCCTAATTGTCTTATAAATTTAGTAATTTACACCCTTTTTTCATTGGGCACGGACGAAAAATCCGCCCCGCTTCCCTTAACGACTTTCACTCACGGCGGCGCCGAGCTTGGGCACCATTTGCTTCTTTCGAGACAGAAGCCCCTTTGCCGTAAATTTGTCGCCTTCGAGGGCCGCGCCGAATTGGCGGGCCAGGGCTTCTTTATAGTCCCCCACGACGATGACCTCGGAAAGTTCGCTGAAAATGTCGGTAATCATTAAGACGTAAGACGACGCATCTTCTTTTTGAATGGTCGCCTCCATGGCCGCCTTCAGATCCGCTTCCACCGAGGCGATGCTCTCTAAATCCATGGTAAAGATTTGGCTTATGCGCACCACGGATCCGTCGAAGGTAAAGTTTTTTACGTCGGTGTTTAAAAGCTCTTCCGGCTTTCTCCCTTCCAGACCGGTGCCCGCCTTGAACATTTTCATGGCAAAATCCTCCACGTCCAAAGCGGCTATTTTGCTCATTTTATCTAAAATGTAGCGGTCCGTCGCAGTGGACGTGGGGGAGCGGAACAGAAGCGTGTCGGAAATAATGGCGGCACACAACAGCCCGGCCACGCGCTTCGACGGCACGATGCCGTTTTCGAAATACATTTTCGAGACGATGGTGGCCGTGGAACCCACGGGTTCGTTCCTGAAGTAAATAGGCGATGCCGTAGCCACATTGGCCACTCGGTGATGGTCCACGATCTGCAAAATTTCCGCGCTGTCCAAGTCGTCGATGGATTGATTACGCTCGTTGTGATCCACGAGAATAATCTTCTTCTTTAAATCCGTAATCAAATGGTAGCGGGAAATGCTCCCCACCACGCGATGTTTGTCGTCTAAGACGGGATAGGAGCGGAAGCGGGACTCCGCCATTTTCTCCCGCACCTCGTCGATTAAGTCGTCTTTATGAAAGACCACCAAATTTTCTTTCGTCATGACGTGGCCGACGGGGACGGCCTGAGGCAAAATCCGCGCCACCATAAAGGTGGAAAGGCCCGTAGAAATCACGGCCACATTTCGCTCTTTCGCCAGGGCCAACAGGTTCTCGTCCAATTCAGTGGAGATGGTAAGGATCAAAAGGGAGACATTTTTCTCAATGGATGCCTTTTGATCGTCCACGTCGTCGCCGACGATGACCACATCTCCTTCCTCGATAAGGTTTTGATTCTTAATGGCTTTAATGGCCATCTTCCCGGTCAAAGGCCGCGGCACCTCCGGCAAATGGAGCCACCGGCCCTTTAAAACGTCCTTGATGTTTTCCAGGCCCGTGTCCGAGCGGCCCATGATGCGATCGTCCCAAATTTCCATGTAGGAGGCGGCGATATTCGAAAGGCTCACGATGCCGACTAAATTTTCCTCCCCGTCCACCACGGGCAGAGAAGACATATTGTTTTTCTGCATAATTTCCATGGCGCCGGCCATGGAAAGTTCGGGATTTACACAGTAGGCCCCGTCCATATCCAGGTCGCGAATTTGCGGCGTAATGGACGTCTTGAGCCTCGGCGCCTCTACGCCGAAGTAATTCAAGACGAAGGCCGTTTCCCGACTGATTTCCCCTAAGCGAATGGGCTCCGCCTGATGGCCCGTTTTGTTTTTCAATTCCGCCAGAGCGATGGCCGATGCGATGCTGTCCGTGTCCGGATTCTTGTGTCCGGTAATGTAAATTTTATTCTTCATAAACCCTCCAAGTTCGGCTATTATACCACGATTTTTTCTCCCTTCGCCGCGAAAAAATCCCCTTGGCGGGAAAAATTTCCACAACAAAAAAGCCCGATCCGCCACCGGGGGCGCGTGATCGATAAAGCCATCATTCACTAATATATAGTATAATTGAAAAATAAAGATGTGCATCGCCCTTTAACATTTCGTCCCGTCAACTTTTCATGGAACATTCGGAGGTTTTCGATGAAAAAAAAGTTTTTTCTTGCCGGCATCATTCTTTCCGCCCTTTTACTAATCCTCGTGGAATGTAATCCGGATAAAAGAGTGCACATGAAAGAGGTCAGGCAATTTACAGAAACCATGTGCCGGTCCGACGAACATATAAAAGATTTAAAGTTCTACTTTCGAAGGCCCACTTTGAGAGCGGAGATGGTCTATGAGGGTCCCTTGGAAAAAGAAAAACTGATATCCATTATGAAGGATTTTAAGGACTTAGTCGATGTGGCATTCATGCAGAAAATCGGCGATAAATATTGGGGCGGCGCTCGACCCTCCGATTTTGAGTTGTACATTTATTCCGACAAAGATAAAGAGGGAAATGATTACGATTACTTGATTTACAGTCAATACAATAAGACGTACAGATCCGATGAAAACCCCGACAATATTGACGGCTATAAGACTTGGACGATCTCCGGCGCAGAAAATGAAGGGGTACTCTATAAGGATTAAATCAATCAAAACCACCGCCATCCGGTGGTTTTTTTCATGGAAAAGCACATAAAAAAGCCCGACCCCGTAGGATCGGACTTTTTGATCTAAGCTTATGCTTGTGCTTTTTCTTTTTCTTCCTTGATTTTTTCGAAGGATTCGATAATGGAGTCGGCCAAGGCATCTAATTCTTTTTCCGTGGAGTCGTTCAGGGAAGAAGTTACGGTGACTTCGCCGCCCAGGACGTCCATGAGTTTCATGTTTTTGTCCAGGAATTCTTCCATGAGGGTACCGGCTTGGGGTGTCCATGTGCCGTTTTCGATAATGCCGACGGTACGGTTTTGCAGGTTCAGCATACGAATTTCTTCCAAGAATTGGTGCATCACGGGATAGATTTCCAGGTTATAGGTTACCGATGCCAAGACGATGTGGCTTAAGCGGAAAGCTTCCGATACCAGGTAGCTGACGTGGGTTTTGGACACGTCGTACATGTGGATGTTGGTCATGCCACGTTCGCAAAGCTTGGTAGCCAAGCATTGTGCGGCGTATTCCGTGTTGCCGTACATGGAGGCGTAAACCAAGAGCACGCCGTCTTCTTCCGGTTCGTAGCGAGACCATTTGTCGTATTTTTCGATAAAGTAGCCCAGATCTTCTCTCCAGACCGGTCCGTGCAAGGGGCAGATCATCTTAATGTCGATGGTGCCGGCTTTTTTCAGAAGGTCTTGAACGTGGGGGCCGTACTTGCCGACGATGTTGGTCAGGTAGCGGCGGGCGTCGTCGATCCAATCGCGATCGAAGTTCACTTCATCGGCAAAGAGCTTGCCGTCCAATGCGCCGAAGGATCCGAAGGCGTCGGCGGAGAAGAGGACGCCGTTGGTGGTGTCGAAGCTGACCATGGCTTCAGGCCAGTGTACCATTGGTGCTGCGACCCAGGTGATTTCGTGTTGACCGAAGCTCATGGCGTCGCCTTCGGCTACTTCGATTTCCTTGCCGTCGATGTCGAAGCCGAATTGGCGCATCATCATGAAGGCCCGTTCGTTGGAAATGACTTTGGCATTGGGGTAGCGAATCAACACTTCGTCCAGGGATGCGGCGTGGTCCGGTTCCAAGTGGTTAATAATCACGTAGTCCAGATCTCTGCCGTCCAAGACGTGTTCGATATTGTTTAAGAATTCCCGGCATACAGCCCAGTCTACCGTGTCGAAGAGGACGGTTTTTTCGTCCATAAGCAGGTAGGAGTTGTAGCTGACGCCACGGGGAATCGGGTGAATATTTTCAAACAGGTGCAGGCGGTGTTCGTTGGCGCCTACCCAGTATAAATCTTCGGTTACTTTTCTTACGGTATACATTACTTACCTCCTAATGCTTATTTAAAGGTACGGTCTTCGGGGAAATCGACCTTGATGAAATTGTCTTTTTCTTCGCCGCATTTCGGGCAGATGTATTCTTCAGGCAATTTGTCGAAGGGCGTTCCTTCTTCGATTTCGCTTTCTTCGTCGCCGCGTTCGGGATTGTATTCGTAGCCGCAGCCTTGGCAGACGTAGATGTCGTCTTTCGGTGCGGTCTTTCTCGGTTTGGAGCGTTTCATCTTGACCATTTCAGGTGCTTCGCCCTTGCCTTCCGTACCCAAGGCTTCGATAATCAGAGGTGCAACTTCTTCGATGTCGCCGACGATACCGTAGTCGCAGCTTTTGAAGATCATGGCGTTGGGGGCATTGTTAATGGCCACGATGGTTGCGGCGTCTTTAATGCCCTTTAAGTGTTGGCCGGCACCGGAGATACCGCAGGCCACATAGAGGTTGCCGCGGAATTTTTGACCGGACATACCGACGTAGCGTTCGATGGGAAGAACCTTGTCGGTTTCTGCGACGGGACGGGAAGAACCGATGGCTGCGCCGAATGCGCGTGCCAAATCTTCGGCCAAGTCTCTGTTGCCGTTAAAGCCTTTACCCATGGAGACCACACGTTCTGCATCGACGATGGGTGTCATTAAGTCGATGCCGACGCTGAAGTCGTAGCCGTCTTTTTCCAGCGCGGCGATGAGGTTCTTGACATTTTCTTCTTGATTGTCGCTGTCGAAAATTTCTTTCTTGCGGATGCCGGTGATGGGGCCTTTACCCGCTTTCTTCTTGCCGCCGCCGGAAGAACGAGCGGCCTTGCCGATAATATTGGCTGCGATGACGACGCGTTGAATTTCGTTGGTGCCTTCGTAGATGGTGGTAATCTTCGCATCTCTGTAAGCGCGTTCCACTTCCATGCCCTTCATGAAGCCGCTGCCGCCGTAAATTTGCAGAGCGTCGTTGACCACTTCAAGAGCCATATCGGAGGCGAACATCTTCGCTTCAGCTGCTTGGAGGCCGTAGCGTTCGCCATTGGTCTTCATTTCCGCTGCGCGATAGATTAACAGACGAGCTGCGTCGATCTTCGTGTACATGTCGGCCAGCTTAAAGGAAATACCTTGATTAGCTGCCAAAGGTTGACCGAATTGAATCCGTTCCTTCGCGTAAGCCAGGGCGTGTTCGTAAGCCCCTTGAGCGATACCCAAAGCTTGTGCGGCGATGCCGATGCGGCCGCCGTCCAAGGTGGCCATGGCGATGTTAAAGCCCTTGCCTTCTTTGCCTAAGAGGTTTTCTTTCGGTACGCGGACATTGTTGAAGTGGAGTTCCGCCGTGGTGGAGGAACGAATGCCTAATTTGTCGTAGTGATCGGAGAAGGTGAAGCCTTCAAAATCTTTTTCTACGATAAAAGCACTGATGCCGTGGGTGCCGATGTCCGGTGTGGTAACGGCAAAGACGACGTAAGTGTCAGCGGCCGGCGCATTGGTGATGAAGATCTTTTGTCCGTTTAAAATGTAGTGATCTCCGTCTAAAACAGCGGTGGTTTCCGTTCCGCCGGCGTCGGAACCGGCATTGGTTTCCGTTAAACCGAAGGCGCCGAGCTTTTCGCCCTTTGCCAAGGGAACCAGGTATTTTTGCTTTTGTTCTTCCGTACCGAAGTGATCGATGGGATAAGTACCCAAGGAGGTGTGCGCCGATAAAATAACGCCGACGCCGCCGTCCACGCGGGCCAACTCTTCTACGGCAATGGCGTAAGAAATGACATCGGCCCCTGCACCGCCGTATTCTTCAGCGGTGGGAAGACCCATAATGCCTAAATCGGCCATTTGCGCCACGATATCTTCCGGGAATTTGTTTTCGCGGTCAAGCTCAAAAGCGACCGGTGCGACAACGGTTTCCGCGAACTCGCGAACTTTCTTTCTAAGCGCCTCGTGCGCTTCGTTGGTTTTGAATAACATATTTCCTCCTTGCAATCAATGACAGAGACGACAATGCATACGAACGGCCGAGAAAAAGCCGGTACAGTAAACTGCACCTCTTACGTATAGTTTTACTATAACACAGGCTTTTACCGTTGTAAAGGCATTCCACCTTTTGTTTTTTCGAAAAAATACAAAATTCCTCGATTATTTTCGCCCGTTCTCAAATCATGTATTAAGAACTTACCCCACGGCCTTGAATTTAAGCGGTCTTTTTTATAAAATCCGAGGATTCTGCAGGCAAAAAGAAAACTTTTTCTCGGAGATTTTTAATTCAATCTTACCCTTCTTGCACTTTAAAAATACAAAATCCACCGCTTTTCGGAAATTTTCGGACATTGTGCTTTGCATTTTTCTCTTAATTTACGTGATTATTACCCATTTTTTATTTATTATTTTGTCGACCTTATTATTTCTCCCAAAAAATAAATTTTCCGTTTTTACCCTTCCCTTTTTGCCTTTCGTCGTCTATAATGAAAATTAATTGAAAAGATAATAACGATTCAGGAGGTTCTTCACATGAGCAATATGATTCAAAACCCGAACGCAAAAGTAATTCTCGTCGGCGACGGTTCCGTCGGCTCTTCCTTCGCATTCGCCATGACCTTAAAGGGCCTGGGCCGCGAACTGGGCATCATCGACGTGAACACGAGAAAGGCCCAAGGCGACGCCATGGACTTAACCGCCGCGTTGACCTACAACTCCGCAAAGACCATTTACGCCGCCGAATACAGCGACTGCGCCGATGCCGACATCGTCGTACTTACCGCAGGCGCACCCCAAAAACCCGGCGAAACCCGCTTGGACCTGGTTCACAAAAACCTGGCCATCGTCAAAGACGTCGTGGAACAAATCATGGAATCCGGCTTCAACGGCATCTTCCTCGTCGCCGCCAACCCGGTGGACATCTTGACCTACGCCGTGCTTAAAATCTCCGGCTTCCCGAAAGAACGGGTCATCTCTTCCGGCACGTCCTTAGACTCTGCCCGCTTCTGCGACGAAATCGCCCGCTACCTGGAGCTTGATCCCCGCGACGTTTCCGCCAGCATCATGGGCGAACACGGCGACACCTCCTTCCCCTTATGGAGCCAAGCTTCCATCGGCGGTCGCCACTTAGACGAATGGCTCGCCGACAAAACCGACGACATCGAAGGGGCCAAGAAAAAAATCTACACCGACGTTCGCGACAAGGCCTACCACATTATCGACGCCAAGGGCGCAACCTACTACGGCGTGGCCACCGTCCTCGCAAAGATCTGCCGCATCATCATCGAAGACTCCCACTCCATTATTACCGTAGGCGCTTACCTTGAAGGCGAATACGGCTGCGAAGACATCTACATGGGCACCCCCGTGGTCTTGAGCCGAAGCGGCATCCAAAAAGTCATCGAAGTGCCCTTGAACGAAAAAGAACAAGAACAAATGCAAATTTCCTACAAGGCATTGAAAGAAGTTCAAGACCAAGGCATGGCAAAGCTCGGTTTCTAATCGAGCCACATACGACTTCTTAGAAAATGAAAAAGCGTCCCGCGGGGCGCTTTTTTTCTGGGATAAAATAGGGTGAAGGCAATAAAAAACGAGCACCGAATGATGCCCGTTTGTTTGACTGTTATTCTATTACAATGAAGCTTTTCGGCGGGACGAGGGGTTCTCGAAGTGCCTCGTCGGTCTTTCCCTTTTCGTCGAAGATGATTTTGTATTCTCTTTCTTCCAAGCCTTTTATTTCCTTCGCCTCGTCGGTGCCGTTGACGGCAAAGATTCGGCCTTCATTTTTTATAAGGAGAAGGCCCGGCTCATCCCCTGAAATTTCATGTCGAGAAAGATCCGTCCCTTTTCGCAGCTCGATCAGGTCTTTCACGTAGTTCGACAGGCTTTTTTTCGCAAGAAGTTCTTCCCAGTGCAGGGCCACGGCGGAGGCGGGGCCGTCGTAGGGATTTTCTTTGTAGCGGCGGCGCAGGTATTCGTCGCCTTCGCCGAAGAGCACGGGACCCGGGGTCAGGAGGAGCACGGCGAAGGCCAACTTGGCGGCACGCTCTTTCTCTTCTTCCGGTGCGTCCATGGCCTCGTCCAGAAAGTCTCCGAGGACGAGGTCGTCGTGGCAGGAGAAGTAGGCCAGATTGTTTGCGTGCTTGCCGCCCCCCGAAAGGGCGCTGACGAGGTGGTCTTGGGCGGAAAAATCGCCGCCGATCCAGCCCATGGTCTTCGAAAAGCTGTCGCCTCTCAAGCCGTTTCGGTAGTCGTCGTCGAAAAAGGCCGTGGCCCGCGCCTCGGTCTTCAGGCGCAGGGATTCGTCCAAGGCGCTTTCATCGGCCATCCATGGCTCGCCGTAGAGAAGGGCCGCAGGGTTTCTTTCGTAGACGGCGGCCTCGATTTCGGCCATGGTCTCATCGTCCATCAGGCCGCAAAGATCGAAGCGAAAGCCGTCCACGCCGAGTTTTTGAAAGTACTCGATGCTGTCTAAAATCAGTTTTCTCGTGTGTGGCTCTTCCGTGGCCACTTCCGTGCCGGTGCCGCTGCCGTTTGACAGTGTGCCGTCTTCGAAGCGGCGCACGGCCCGAGGATTCAATCGGACCACAGAGGATTTTTCCCCGAGGTACAAATGATTGTACACCACGTCCATAATAACGCCGATGCCCGCGGCGTGGGCGGCGCGAATCAGCGCCGCAAAGCCCGCGAGGGCCGATGTGGGATCGGCGGGATCCACGGCGTAGCTGTTTTCAAGGGCGAAGTAGTGGTCTGGATCGTAGCCCCAATTGTAATTTTCATCATCTCGCTTCGATTCGGCCTCTTCGAAGACCGTGAGGTAATTGTGCACGGGCATGAGGTGGATGTAGTCCACGCCGAGATTTTTCAGGTGATCGAAGCCTGCAGCCTCGCCGCCTGCTGAGGCGGATTCAACCAAGGCGGAGAAGGTGCCGGGATTTTTTACATCGAGCTCGTAGGTGAAGTCCTTGACGTGGAGCTCGTAGATCACGGGATGCTCTTTTTTCTCCACGTAGTCCCCGGAGAAATAACTTTCGATGCCGTCGAAGGCGTAGCCCCGCCTGCCGTTCAGGGAAAGGGCCTTGGCGTAGGGATCCACGAATTCTTCTTCGCCGTCGCCGAAATTGTAGTAGACGGGGAGGCGCTCCATGGGAATCTGGGCGTAAAAGGTGTCTTCCCGCTTTTCCATAGGGATGCGGGTGCGTTCCACGGTAAATTCGTCGTCGTAAAGGTAGAGGGCCATGGCTTCTTTTTCCGGTGCGTAGACGTGAAATTCGTAGCCCACGCCGGGGGCAGCCTCTTCTTCTTTTCTGAAGCGCCGCAGATCGCGGAGAAGGTCCACATCTTTTACTACATCCGCATCCATGGCCGCCATAAGGGCCGCCCGGTAGGGATCGTCCGTAAGGTAAATGTCCGGCAGCACATCTTCCGGCACGACTTTTATTTTGTGCCCCGTGGTAAGATCAAGATTGATCGCTTTATCTTCCGCCCCTTCCGCCGCCACGACCACGTCGGACACATCCAGAGTGGGGCAATTTTTCAGGGCATCGTAGAGGGCGCGGGCGCTTTCTTTCAGGCCCTCGATTTTTTCCTCATCGCCGCCGACGACGACGGCCTCGGGATTGGGATAACCCCATTCTTTTTTTCGAATCCCTTGCCGCTTTTCGGCGAGATAGGCCTTTAACTCCTCCACATCGCCTTTTATGGCTTCTTCCATTTTCCGCGCCAGGTCCTCTTCCCTCGCGCTCATCGCTTGCTCCTCGCCGATTGATAGAGTTCGCGATAGGCCGCCGCGGATCTCTTCCAGCTGAAATCTTGGGCCATGGCGCTTTTTCGGTGGATGCTATCGGCAGGCGAATGGTAGTCGGCCAATGCCCGGTCCACGGCATCCAAAAGATCCCAGGACTCGGCTCGCTTAAAGGTGTAGCCGCCGCCACGTCCCTCTTCGTCGAAGGGAATCACCGTGTCCGCCAAACCGCCGGTTTCCCGCACGATGGGGAGATTGCCGTAGGTCATGGCGATCATTTGGGCCAGACCGCAGGGCTCCGTCAAGGAAGGCATGAGGAAGAAATCCCCGCCGGCGTAAATGCGGTGGCTCGCCGCGGAATCGAAGGCGATGCGCACGGCACAGTTATCGTGGGCCCGGGCCAGGGCGCGGAAGGCCTCTTCGATGCGCCCATCCCCCGTGCCCACCACGAGAATGTCCAGATCTTTTTTCAGGAGCGCTTCCGCCGCATCCAGAACCAGCTCCATGCCCTTAATGTCCACGAGGCGGCTCACGATGGTAAAGAGGGGACGATCCCCGGGCGCCAATCCGTATTCCTCCTTCAGGGCCTTTTTATTTTCTTCCTTCGCCTTCAAATTCTTTGCGTCGTAATTTTTTACGATCAAAGGATCCTTCTTCGGGTCGTATTCCTCGGTGTCGATGCCGTTTTGTATCCCCGTCATTTTATCTTTGTGGCGGCGAATAAGCCCGGCCATGTCCAATCCGTAGGCGGGATCTTCCAGCTCACAGGCGTAGGTTTTCGACACGGTGGTCACCACGTCTGCAAATTGAATCCCCGCCTTCATGAAGTTCACTCCGTCGTAATACTTCACGCCCTCTTCCGTAAAGTAGTCCCGGCTTAAATCGGCGTAGGAAAAGACGGCCTCGTCGAAGATGCCTTGGTAGTTAATGTTGTGAATGGTGAAAATCGTGGCGGTCTTCGAAAAGCGCGGATCCCCCTTGGCGAAATCCCTCACGTAGAGGGGCACCAGGCCCGTGTGCCAGTCGTTGGCGTGAACCACATCGGGCACCATGTCCAAATAGGCCATGAGCCGCACGCAGGCCTTGGAGAAAAAGGCGAAGCGATAGCCGTCGTCGTCTTCCCCGTAGACTCTGTCGCGGAAAAACATATCCCGATCGTCGATGAAGTAGTAGTCAACGCCCTTTTCTTTGAGGTGCATGACGCCCATGTACATGTCCGCGCCACCCATGTGGATGTAGTCGTAGCCGATGTAGTCCATGGCAGCCTTGTAGGTCTCGGGAATCTGTCCGTAGAGGGGCATGATCACGGACACGGTATCCTCAGGCCCTTTCACGGCCCCCGGAAGGGCTCCCATGACGTCGGCCAGGCCCCCGGTTTTTAAATAGGGGTGCACTTCCCCCGCACAGTAGACGATGTTCATCGGCTTTCACCGATTTCCAGGTTCTTTTCCAGCACGTAGGGGGATTGGGCGGAGCCGATAAGGTGTTCCCCTTCGCCGACGACGACGTTTTTGTCCAATATGGCGTTGACTACCACGGCGTCTTTTTCGATGCGGCACTTCTGCATAATAATGGAATTTTTTACCACGGCCCCTTCTTCGACGACCACGCCGCGGAAGATGAGGGAGTTGGTGACGGAGCCGTCGATGTAGGCGCCGTTAGCGGAAAGAGAGTTGACGGACTCGCCGGTTTTCGTATAGAAGGTGGAAGGTTCGTCCTTGGTCTTGGTGTAGACCCGGCCGCCTTTGTAAAAGACGTCGTCGAAGTAATCGGGATCCAAGAGCCGCATATTGGCGTCGTAGTAGGATTTCACGCTGTCGATTTTTTCGAAGAAGCCCTCGTATTCGTAGCCGATAATGCGGAGTTTCTTTTTGTAGTTAAAGAGCACATCTTCCATGGTGGAAATGTCGCCGCGCTCCAGCGCCTTTCGCACCAAAAGAGTGAAGATGTCTTTTTTCAGAAGAATCATATTCATGTAGAGGCTCACGGTTTTGTCGCTGCCGAAGTGGTAGCCCAAATTTTCCAAACCGCCTTCTTCGTTGAAGAACAGGCTCTGCGCCCCGGCGTAGGCCATGGCCTCGTCTTCCACCTGCTTGTAAACCACGGCGGCGTCGGCCTCTTCGGCGAGAAGTTTTTCCTGAAGGGCCGTGAGGTCTACTTTCGTTAAAATCCCCGGGCGCATGTAGAGGACATATTCCTCCTTGGCTCGCTCGAAAAACTCCGCAGTGGCTTGAAACTCCGCCATTTCTCCGTACTTATTCAGCTCGTCTTCGCTGACTGTCGGCGGAAAGAGAAACAGGCCGTTGAAGCGGCGATTTAAATTCCACGGTGCTCCCATGCTCAAATGGTCCATGTAGGAGCGAATCTTTTTTCCCGTGTAGACGGCCACGGAGCGAATGCCGTGGGCGGTCATATTGGAAAGGGGCAAATCGATGAGCCGGTAGCGGCATCCATAGGGCAACATGGATAGATTTCTCGAACGGGTCAAGCTGTCGAAGGCCGAATCGTCGTAGGTCGGCGCAATAATTCCCAATGTCGAATACATAACTCACTCCTATTCCACTCGTATGCCGTCTTCGGAAACCAAGCTCACCGTGGCGCTGTCGCCGATGACCTGATCGCCTCCGACGGTGATATTTTCCATGACGATGGCATTTTCCACCCGTGCGCCTGATTTCACCACCACATTGGATTGAAGCACGGAATTAATCACCGTGGCCCCTTCCTCGATGCGGACGCCGGAAAAAAGGACGCATTTCGTCACATCGCCGTAGATTTCGCAGGCTTCGTTAATGAGCGCCTCGGAAATCTTGGCTTCTTTGCCGATGCGATGAGGCGGCAAGTTGGCGTTGTTGGTGTAGATGCGCCAGTCGCCGTCCAAGAGGCGCAAACTGTTTTTGCGGTTCAAAAGATCCAAATTGCTTTCCCAATAACTGCGCACGGTGCCCACGTCTTTCCAGTAGCCGTCGAAGCGGTAGGCGTAGAGCCTGCGCCCCTCGCTTAACATGGTGGGCAAAATGTTTTTGCCGAAATCGTGATCGCTCTCGCCTTTCTCTTCGTCGGCGATTAAGTATTCCCGGAGCACCTTCCAGGTAAAGACGTAGATGCCCATGGAGGCCATGTTGTTTTTCGGATGCTCGGGCTTTTCGTCAAATTCCTCGATGCGACCCCCTTCGTCGATGTTGACGATGCCGAAGCGAGGCGCCTCTTCCCAAGGCACTTCGATGACGGAAATGGTGCCGTCGGCGCCTTTGGCCACGTGTTCCTTCACCATGGCCATGTAGTCCATTTTATAAATGTGGTCGCCCGATAAAATCACCACGTAGCGGGGATTCACCGAGTCGATGTAGTCGAGATTTTCGTAAATAGCATTGGCCGTTCCCGTAAACCAGCGGCCCCCTTCCTCCGAAGCGTAGGGAGAGAGGATTTTCATCCCCGCCGGGGCGTGGTTGTAGTCCCAGGGCTCGCCGACGCCCAAGTGCTCGTTGAGCTGCAGGGGTTTGTACTGGGTCAAAATGGCGATGGTGGGAATGCCTGAGTTGGCGGCGTTGGATAGGGCGAAGTCGATAATGCGGTACTTGCCGCCGTAGGGCACCGCCGGTTTCGCCGTGTGCTTGGTCAGCTCTTTCAGGCGAGAACCTTGTCCTCCTGCCAACAAAAGGGCCAATACTTCGTTTTGAATGTCCATAATGCCTCCTTACTCTTTTATAAAATAACTGCCCTCGTAAGGCGATAGCTTAATGGATAAATACCCATCTTCAGGCGTGGGGCTTTCTTTTTTCATGTGGGTGTCGAAGAGGCGCAGGTATGTCCCCTCGAGGGGCAGGCGGAGGGTGGTCTCCGTCGGCGTAAAATTACAGGCCACGAGAATCTCCTCCTCTTCGGCGATGCGGGAAAAGGCGATGGATGAGGCCTCTTTTTCGTCCACGGCCTGCCACTTGAATCCCTCGTAGGCGGGAAGGGGACACGAGAGGGCCGCATGGTCTCTGTGAATTTTAAGAAGTGCTTGAACAAATTCCTTGAGACTTTTGTGGCTGTCGTAGTCCAACAAAAACCATTCCAATTCCTCGTGATCCACCCATTCCTTAAACTGGCCGAATTCCTGGCCCATAAAGAGCAGCTTCTCCCCGGGCTGGGCCACCATGTAAAGGTAGAGGAGCCGCAACTGGGCAAATTTTTCCTCGTAGCCGCCGTACATCTTATTCAACATGCTCTTTTTTCCGTGGACCACTTCGTCGTGGGAGAAGGGCAGGATGTATCTTTCGTTAAAGGCGTAGACCATGGGGAAGGTGAGGGCGTCGTGGTGGTATTTTCTGTAAATGGGATCCATCTCCATGTACTTTAATGTGTCGTGCATCCAGCCCATGTTCCACTTTCGGTCGAAGCCCACGCCGCCGGATGCCTGGGGCGCCGTAAGGCCCGGGAAATCTTCCGATTCCTCGGCGATCATTAAGAGCTTCGGGTGGCGGGCCTTGATGCGGCCCACGAGCTCTTTCAAAAAGTAGAGGCTCTCTTCCCGCACATTGGCGGGATCCTTCGTGTCCGTGGCCTCTTCGCCGAAGCCTTTGTAGAGCATGTAGCTCACGGCGTCCACGCGAATGCCGTCGATGCCCAGACGGGCGAAGTAATCGGCGGAGGAGTAGAGAAAGCTCCGCACGTGGGGCTTGGTAAAGTCGAAGGCCATGGTGTCCCAAATGCGGTTTTCCGCAAAATAGGGGGCGTCGGATTCGTAGGTGGGCGTGGAATCGAAATAGCGCAGGCCCTGTTCGTCTTTACAGAAGTGGGCGCAGGGCCAATCCAGGATCACGCCGATGCCCTTCTCGTGGGCGTAGCGAATAAAGTAGGCGAAGTCTTGGGGGCTGCCGTAGCGGCCCGTGGCGGAGAAAAATCCCGTGGCCTGATAGCCCCAGCTGCCGTCGTAGGGATGTTCCATAATGGGCAAGAGCTCCACGTGGGAAAAATTCATTTCCTTCACGTAGTCGATGAGCTTGTGGGCGAGCTCGCGGTAGTTTAAAAAATCGTCGTCTTCCGAGCGCATCCAACTGCCCAAATGGCATTCGTAAATGGAGTAAAGGGGCGGCGCCAAAATCTCGCCTTCGGGAATGGCTTCCAGGGGCACGGCCACGGAGGCGGTACCGGGAATTTTTTCCGAGCTGAAGGCGAAGGGATCCGCCTTCCATGTCCAGCCGCCCTCGCCCAAGATTTTAAATTTGTAGCTGTCCCCTTCCGGCACATCCGCCGTAATTTGAAAGAGGCCCGTGGCCGTATCCCGCTTCATGGGAAGGCCCTGCCAATCATTGGATGCGGCGGCGAATTCCACTTTCTCCGCACGAGGGGCGTAGAGGGTAAATGAAATCCCCCCGTCTCTTCGGTGGGGGCCGAAAAGCCCGTAGCTCTCGGCGTTTTCTCCGCGGTGAAACAGATAGGCCGCCACGCCGTCCACGTCGTCGTAGGTGTACTTCATCGAATCGCCTCGTATCTGCTGTTTCCTAAAAAGTCCACGCTGCGCTTAATCTTTCCCTCCTCCGCCAATTGATCCAAGGCACTGATAAGCCCTTCCCGCGTAAAGGACAGGCCCCGCTTCTCCAGCTCCGGCAAGACAGAGAGAATATTGCTCGCCGCGGAAATGGGGAAGAAATCCGCCGCCGCCTTTAAGAGCCGGTCTTGGGAGGCGGTCTTCACCTTTTTCAATTCGTCGAAGGGATTTTCCGTGTGGGGCGAGGTGGTTCTCGCCATGCGAATGCGGGCGAAGGTGGTGCGGCCGAGATGAGACGAGGAAATAAACACGTCGCCGGTTTGCAAATAGGGCAGGCGACGGGATTCCTCCACGCTAATGTCCGTCTCGCCCTGAATGGTGTCGATGTCCTGGGCCCGCACGGTGCGGTAGATCATCTTGCAGTTGAGCTGAGCGGTGATGGTGTCGTCCAGCAAGGTGGGCCGCTGGGTGGCCAGGATCAAAAACACGCCGTACTTCCGCCCTTCTTGGGCGATTTCACGAAGCACGCTCTTCGACGGGGCCGGGATGCCCTTGGGGGCGAAGGTGTGGCTTTCGTCGGTGACCACGAAAAAGGGCGGGAAGTAATCGCCGCCTGCGGGCTGCACGAACTGGGCGTCCTTATAGTCCCGGCGCTTTTTGTAGAGATTGCGAATGAGATAGGTGGCATACATTTGGATAAGCTTCACCGAGCCTTGAATCACGGCGAGCTTCCCGTCGAAGATCGCCTCCTCCACGGGCCTCGAGTCGCCGGAAAAAAGGCCGTCTCGCTCCACGCTTTTGAGCCGCCACAAAATCCCCCTAAGGGAGGAAATGTTGGTGGCTTTGCCGAAGCGCTCGTAGCGGCTTTGAATCCGCTGCCATTTCTTTTGATCCGGCGAGGGCACCATGGTCATCTCGCGAATCTTGTCCACGGATCCGGCTTCGTGGCCCTCGATTAAATCCTCGAGCACCGTCGTAAAACCCGTGAGGCCCGTGTCGATTTTAAACAAGAGATCCACCGTGCTCTTCATGGCCTCGGAAAGTTCCGACACGGCGTTTAAGATGGTCTTTAAATCGCCGCCGTTTAAGGAGTTGAAGTCGATGCCGATGTCCACGCCGATTTGAAAGCGCCGGTGGCTCTTTTCGTAGCTCTTTCCCCCTTCCGCTGCATTGGAAAAATCCATTTCGTAGTGGGGATCGAGGACCACGCCGGGCACGTTTTTTTCCATAAGCTCTTCCAAAAGCACCCGCATGCCGAAAGATTTCCCGCTGCCGCTGCCGCCGAAAATCCCCATGTGGGGGTACTGGTGCATGGCCCGAAGGTCCAGTACATAGGGCACGTCCTTTTGAGGAAGCTGCGTGCCGTCTTCGTAGAGGGCAAAAAGGCCCTTGAGATTGTCTTCCATGGCATCGTAAAGGTAATCTGTATGGCGAATCGCCCCGAGTATCAAGCCTTCATCCGGGGATGTAGGCACGAGAAGGCTCTTGATTTCTGAAAATTCCGGCGGTCTTGCGTCGGAGCCCGTCAGGGGCGGGTAGGGGGTCTCGTGCAAAAAGCGCACCTTGGCCACGTAAATGGTTTCGTTGTGAATGTCGTAGCCCAATTGCCGCAAAGAGGCAAGCACCCCGTCGTCGACGAAATCGCCGCCCACGTCCATGGGAATAAAGCGGTTGTAGGTCTCGGCTTCCACTACTTCCCCGAGGATCGCCCCCTGCACCGGATCTTCGATCATTAAAAATTCCGCCACCCGGAAATTATGATCCCGACTCCCTACGGTCACTTCTCTGGGATTGGTCAGTCCCACTACTTTTATTTGCATCACACTCGCTCCCATCTATTTGCATTTAACGGAAGATTTTCTCTCCGTTTTTTAAGATTTGCGCCATTTCCGCCCGCTTCATGGGACTTCTCGGATTTAAACGCTTATGATTGTCGCCGTTAATAATGCCTTTTTCCACAGCCCAAGCCATGGGTTTTTCGGCGTAACTCGCCACTTTGTCCCGATCTTTAAATCCATCGAACTTCTCTCTTGAAACCGCCTCACCCGCATTTTTCATCTTGTAGCGGTACATAATGGCCACCGCATCTTGGCGGGCAATGGGGGCGTCGGGTTTAAAACTGCCGTCTCCGTAGCCCTCGACGATATTCATATCCTTCGCCCAACTTACCGCCTCATAGCTCCAGTGGCTTTTCGGGACGTCTTTAAATGACGAGGGGCCCGTCGCCTGTTTGCCGCCTTCCATGTTGTAAATAATCTGCGCCATTTGTGCCCGGGTAATGGACGTTTCAGGGCTGAAACTATCCGCGCGGATCCCCGTCATAAGCCCCTTTTCGTAGACGTAGCCCACGGCGGGATAATACCAGCTTTCTTCCGCCACGTCCGTAAAGGGAAAGCCCCTGTTATTTCCTCCGGCGAAGTAGCCGCCGTCAAAGCGATCGATCCGCTTCGTCGCCTCTCGGTTTTTTCCGTCGCCGTAGCGCAGCTGAACATTCTCCAGGTTTCCTTCGCCCTTTAAGCCGTCCTTTGTTTGATAAAAGGCGACGGTGCCTTTCGCCCTTCCCTTCACGGCGTAGTAATTCTTTTCATTGCCCTTCGGGTTGTTGCGGACAAACTCCGCTTCCACGGATCCTTTTGCGCTATCCAGAACCACGCTTCCGCCGGGTTTAAAGCCCAATCCTTTCGTCCCCTCCGCCTTGGCGACCAGAAGCTGATCCTTGTAGGAAACCATGGCGTCCACGGGAACGGTCCCTTCTTCGGGAAGCAAGGCGTAGCCGGCGTCCTTCTCCGGAAGGACGACGATATAATAGCTTTCCCCTTTGCCCCCTGAAAGAACGCTCCAGGGAAGATTCGTATTTTCCATGTTCCGCGTATCGATGGCCCAGCGTCTCTTGCTTTCGAAGGATTCCAATTGAAAGACGGTTCCCGGCTTAATAAAGAGCACGCTGTCTTCATCGGCCACTTCCTTTAAATTGAAGGGATCCAGGGAATCGATGCGAGGCGCAATGGCGCTGATCCGCACCACATTCGAAGAGATCGAGGGGGAGGTGAAGCTTCCGGTTTTCGAATTAACGTAAAGCTTCGTGTTGCCCAAGGCGCCGGGTTCGTTGGAATCGTAATAGTCGATGACGTAATCGTAGCCCGCCTTGTCGCTGGATGTCATGCGATACATGACGAGGCTGTGGCCCCAATACTTTCCATCCGTCCCCTTATAGGTGTAGGAAAAGAGCACCGGCGGCGCAGCTTTATTTTCCACATCCTTCATGGATCGCACGAGCTTTTGGATTCCTTCCTTATTGCTCTTTACACGAAAAGCCTTTTTCCGAGGCGCGGCCCAGCCTTGGGACGATTGGTAAAAGTGGATAATGTCCTTCGCGCTCTCCTTGTTCACTTTGGCGATGGGGTCGCTATTTTTTACGGGACGATTATCGAAATCTCTCAGCTCAAACTTTACCTTATCCAGCTTGTTCTCATTGGCCAAAATCGACGTAAAGGCCATGCCGTAGCAATTGCCGCCGACATTTTCTCTCATGCCCTTGTCCATAAGCTTGCGGTCTTTCGGCGGCAAGCTGTCGTACAAGGATTGAACATAACCATTCGAAAAACGGTGGTTTTCAAGATGGCCGAAATTCGGAAAACTCCAGTAATTTTCCCGAAGCACCATGGGCCGAATGTCCAATTGTTTTACTACCCGCTCCGGCAGGTAATCGTCGTTTGTGTAAGTAAGGGTGATTTTATCTCCGGCCTTGGGCGTTCTTCCACTGAAGCGAATTTTCCACTGAATGTCCGCGTACTTCCCGCTTATGTCGTCGAGTTTTACCTCACTTGTCGTGCTGTAGCCGGCTTCTATATTGTCTTTTACGATTTCATAGCCGGTGGGGAGGGCCAGCTGAAAGCGCAGATTTCGCACATTTCGCGCTTCGGGCTTTTTCTCCACGGTCACGGACACATCGTAGGTGCGGTCGTTATCGCCGCCGGCGATGATGCGCTCGGTGATCGTGTAGGGAGCCGGCACGCGCTTTTTGGAGCCCTCAAGTATTTTCTTTCCATATTGACGCAACACCCTGTCCAGTTCGGCGGGATCCGAGTCTCTCATTTCGTAATAGCCTTGATTTTGGAGACTGTGAAGAATCAGCGTACCCATTCGTCTTTTCAGATCGAAGGTTTTTGAAGTATAAGCCGCATAATCCTGCGGTCCGCCGTCACCGGTATAGATGGGAAAGCGAACGGAATAGACCTCCTGATTTTTGCAAAAGGGCTCCGCCACTTTCATCGTATCCATAAAACCTCTGGTCGCGAGATTTTCATATCGCGCATAGTCCGAATCATTGGTTACAAACATAAAGGCGCCATCGGCAGCCTTGAATACATCGCATTCGTTGTCGATCATAAGGAGCACCTTTCGGTAACTCGGGTCGTCCTTTTTTTGAAGCTCCTTCACGCGAGCAACACCATCTTTAAAAGTATACTCGCCGTTTCCGTAAATGAGGTTGACGCGGTGGTGAAGTCCGCTGTAATTTCCGAAGAAATCCCCGTAGGTATCATTCGACATGACGTCGCCTTTCACTACGACGGACACGCGGTTTTTCGGGTTTTGCTTTTTAATTCTTTCGGCAAAATCTGTAATCGTGCCGGCAAAGCGGGTTTCCTCGGGGAACATCGCTTGGGCGTCCATTAAAATATAGACGTGCACCGGCTCATTTCCCTGCGCCCGAATCGGGGCCGATGAAAACAAAAGGGCAATTGCGAGTACCATAAGTAATGCTGCTCGTTCAAAACGCTTCATGTCATTTTCCTTTCATCACATTTTTACACTCTTCGATCTCTTTCCGACACGAAAAATCGCTCCATCATCTCGCGGTCCATGGCCTCTTCCAAAATCAGGCGCACTTCCTTCTGCTTGACCTTCACTTCCCTGTCCACGATGTCGATCCAAAAGGGCACGCCGCGGCCGTTTTTCGGCGTCAGGGTGTAGAGGAGGCGGGCGAGGAAATTCAGCGCCTCTTTTTGTTCAGAGAGCACGTCCATCCCCACCACTTCCCAGTGGCGGGTGGGGCGGTAGAAGGCCCCCACGAGGCCCGCGGCGGTCTTGCCCTTTTCCTCCTCGTCTCCATCCTCCGCGAGTATTAAGAGCTCGCCCACGTCCAGCTTTCCGGCCAGGTATTCCCGGTCGTAAAAATCGTGCCCCCGGCCCATGCGCCGGGCGATGTCCCTTGTCTTTATGTCTTTTATGGCGCCGACGAGGAGGGTATTTTCAGCGAGGCAAAGGCCCCGCAGCTCTTCCCATTTGGCGGGAGAGTTGATGGCGTAGCGCAACAGGCCACCGTCCATAATGAGGACAGCCACGTCCTCCTCTTCCACCAAGGCCATGGCCGCCTCCAGCTCCACCTCGGCCAGGTAGCGGTCGTGGAGCTTTTCCGCGCTCGCGGCGTCGTCTCCGGCGAGAAGGGGCGTGTAGATGCGGCGAATGCGCCGCTCCTTCTTCTGCATGCTCAGGGCCAGGCCCTGATAAAATTCCACATAGTGAGGATAGGCGCCGCCCTGGCGAATCACCGAGCCGTCCACCCCGGCCACGGGGCCCACCTTTTGAAGCTCATCCTCGCTTAAGGGATTCAGTGCGTGGATCGTGCCCACGTCTTTCGTGAGATCCTTTTTAAATTCCGCCCCGGACTTTTGAAACAGGGGATCGTACTTCGTCTTTAATGCCTCGTTCAGCGCGTCGATTTCCCGACGAAAGGCCAGCAGATCTTCTTGATTCAAAGCTTCAAACTCTCCTTATACACCACATTCTTCGGCAGATTCCACTCCTTGGCCACCACCTTCGCCGCCTTGGAAGGGCTCATGCCTTCGTCGATCTTTTCCTTCAGAGCCGAGAGAATGTCCACGGTCTCTTCCTCCCGCCGAGGCATGAGCACCACGGCAAATTCCCCCTTGATCGTGTAGTCGTCGATATTGGTGAGAAAATCCTCCACGGTGGTTTCGATGCGCTCCTCGTACATCTTCGAAATCTCCCGCACAAAAATCAGCACCCGATTGCCCATGGACTCCATGACATCTTGGGCGAATTTCTCGATGCGGTGGGGCGCCTCGTAGAAAATCACGGGGACGGGCAGATCCTTCAACTCCTTCAGGGTCTTCACCCGGGCGCCGTGCTTTTGCGGCAAAAAGCCCCAGAAAAGATAGCGGCCCTCTTCTAAATTGGCGATGACCGACGCGCTCACGTGGGCGCAGGCCCCGGGGAGCACCTCGTAGGGACGGCCCTCTTTTAAAAGGGCCGTCATGAGCACGGCACCGGGATCGGACACCCCTGGCATGCCGGCGTCGGATATGACCGCCACATCTTCCCCGTTATCCAGCCGCGCCAAAATGGCGGCGATTTTTTCCGCCTCGTTAAACTTGTGGTAGCTTTCCATGGGCGTGGCAATGGCGTAGTGATTCAAAAGAGGCCGGGAGTGCCGCGTGTCTTCCGCGAAAATCACGTCCGCTTCCTTCAGCACCCTGAGGGTCCTCAATGTAATATCTTCCAAATTGCCGATGGGCGTGGGACAAAAATACACCTTACCTGCCATAATAACCTGCGACCTCCTCGCTGTACGCGCCCTTCTCGTAAACGTAAAGGGCGGGCTCCAGAACCATAAAACAACCGCCGCCCGAGACCCCTTCAAAAAGAATGCGCCGGGCCGACTCGCCCTTCTTCCAATACACGGGCCGCATGCGCTTCACCGCCACCTTGGCCGCGGTGAGATCCGCCATCACTTCCTGAAAGCGCGCCACGTCCACGATGCCGTAGATCCTTCCCCCGGGCTTTAAAAAGCGGGCGGCTTCGTAAAACCAGCGCATGTCCGGATCCAAATGCTTCGCCGCGGAAATAGACGGGTCGTCGTTTTTCACGCTGTCTCTGTAAAATGGCGGATTCGTAAAGATCACATCAAAGGGCGCGAGATCCAAGTCTCTGAAATCTCCCACCGCCGTGTGAATGGTAACGCCGTTTGCCGCGGCGCTTTTTTCCACCAGCTCCACAGCCTCCTTCGATCGATCCACCGCCACCACCTCGTCGGCATCCTTCGTAGCCATTAAAGCCAAATAGCCGCTGCCGCAGCCCAGATCCAGCACCCGGCCTTTACTCTCGCCGTAGGCTGCGAGAAGCACGGAATCCATGCTGAAGGAAAAGACGCCCTTCTTCTGAAAAATACGCATCCCGTTTGCGGGAATATAATCACTGCCCATAAGCCCTCCTTACTTGTATTATACCCGAAGGACGATCCCGGTACTAAAAAAGCGGCGCCCTTTCCCTAAAGCCATGGTTTTACCAAAACCGGAAATTTAAATCTAAGCCTGCAGAACAACCGAGAGCGCAAAAAACAATCTGTTTACTTCCCGACTGCATAATGCTTGAACTCTTTTTATCTAAATAGTGGTAAAATAAAGGTAGCAGAAACGGTTCCTTTATCGACCTCTGCCAATAAAGATCGGCCCTGCAAACCCGTCCGTTTTTACTTATTCAAAAAAAGAAAGGAAGTATTGAAACGATGAAAAGAAAATTCTTATCCCTCATCGTCGCCATGGTGATGGTATTCGGTATCATTACCCCCCCCCGAGGCAATTTAGCCTATGCTGCAGGTGAAACCCCGCAATTAGCCATTGGCGACTACGTTAAAACCAACGGAAACTTAGATTCGTCCACAGGAAACTATCAGGGAACATGGACTGCCAGTATCCCCCTAGCTACGGTTATGAGTCCTATCATGCCGAAAATTCCCGATCGCGGTTATCCCCACGGAAAAGAGGGCAAAAATACGATTGCCTATATCGAATACCGCGTGCAATTTCCGGAAAATGTATCCATCGGAGAAGGCATCACCACAGCGAACACCTCCAATATTATTTATGGAGACGGCATTAAGGCCACGACAAGCGGAAATGTCGTTACCTTTAAAATCCCATTGCAAGACGTCGATAATCCCAGTTTGAAGAAGAATTACGAAAAGGACGTACAAAACGATCCTTCGACGAAAACAGTCGATCTTTCCATTCCTTACAGCTTTAATACGAAAGACGTCCCCGGTGCAGGAAACAAATCCATAACCTCCGATGGTGAAATCGAAATCCATCCAAGTGGTAGACTCTGGAGCTTAAGAAAAATAATATTTGCGTCAGATAAAGCAACGAAACCTTTGGCAACCGGTCTTCCCGCCGCACCCGACCCGTCCAAACCGATCGATCCCGACCAGAATGGTACGCCAAAAATTCCACTGGAAGGCGACATTTTAATCGGCGGCGAAACGGAGCACGACAAGGTTTACACGACTCACAAGGATGCGACTCTAAGCTTTACCGGCGCATTAGATGTAAGGCCCATTAAACAGCAACTGGCGAATACCGAAACCAGCCATCCCGGGGCATCCGGCCAAGAAGAGGCAATTGCCATCTCGGGTCTGAACTTCTCGATGACCGCCACCTTTACACTTCCGAAGGAAATGGATTTTGACCCGGCTGACGTCAAAGCGACGCTTACCGATGCCAACGACAAGTTCGAAATTACGGACACGAAGACCGAGGGCCAAAAGGTTTCCGTTACCATGAAGCTCAAGGACCAAGACAAAGAAGGTAAGTACAAAACCTTTAAGGACATTAAAGAGGCCGTTAACGGCACAGGCGACGTCCTTAAGGTCACCTTGAGCGGCGCGAAATTTAACGAATCTTCGAAACCGAACACCGACTATACCGTTAAGGGAACCATCGGCGGAAACTTCAAAGCAACCGCCACTATGAACGGCAATGCCATGCCCTTTAATTTCGACTTTGTAGGCCGACAAAGCGCAGAGGGGCGTGATGCCATCATTAAAGATGCTAGCGATACCTCCATTCAGTTTACGCTGAATTATATACCGGAAATCAAAGCTACGCTCCCCCTGGAAGGCGACATTTTGATCGGCGACGAAACGGAACACACGAAGGTCTATGAAACCGGCAAGAATGTGGTTCAAAAGTTTAGCGGCACATTAAATGTAGTGCCCATTAAAAAGCAACTAGCGGATATCGAAAAGAAATATTCTAATGCCGCCGTTCAGGGCAGCAAGATTGCCATCTCGAACCTGGACTTCTCGATGGTCGCCACCTTTGAACTGCCGAAGGAAATGGATTTTGATCCGGCTACGGTCACCGCAACGCTTGACGGCGCCAAGGACAAGTTCGAAATTACGGACACGAAGACCGTCGGCCGAAAGGTTACTGTGACCATGAAGCTCAAGGATCAAGACCAAGAAGGAAAGTACACAACCTTTGAGGATATTAAAACTGCCGTCAACGGCGCCGGCGACGTCCTTAAGGTCACCTTGAGCGGCGCGAAATTTAACAAGGATTCGAAGCCGAACACCAACTATACCGTTAAGGGAACCGTCGGCGGGAACTTCAAGGCGACGGCTACCTTCAATGACAATTCCATCGATTTCAACTTTATTTTTAAAGGTCTGCAAAGTAAAGACGGAAAAGACTTTGTCATCGTCGATGAAGCTAATAACACGGCGATTCAGTTTACGCTGAAATACAAAGAAGAAAAAACTCCCTCGACCCCCGGTTGGACCGTGACGCCGATTAACCCGGCAGACAGCAAGCTGAATCTTGTCGATCACTTGGCCTATATGAAGGGCTATCCCGACTTGACCTTCGGGCCGAACCGCAACATGACTCGGGCGGAAGTCACCATGATGTTTGCCCGCCTCTTAAAGGATCGTCCGGAAGCGAACAAGGTTTACACCATGCCCTACGCCGATGTGACGAAGGATGACTGGTATGCCTTTGCCGTCTCTTATATGACGGAAAACAAGCTGATTACAGGTTATCCCGACGGTACCTTTAAACCGAACAACCCCATCAGCCGGGCGGAATTTGCCGCCATCGCATCGCGCTTCGATCAATTGAAGATCGGTTTGAGCCTGCCCTTTAACGATGTGGGAGCAGGTCACTGGGCCTATGACGTTATCGCCTCGGCGGCCGATAAGGGCTGGGTCAACGGCTATCCCGACGGAAGCTTTAAGCCGGAAAACAAGATTACCCGTGCCGAAGTGGTCTCCACCACCAATCGCATGTTAAACCGCTACGCCGATCTCGCTTTTGCTAAGGCACACAAAACCGAACTCGCGCCGATGCGGGATATGGACGAAAGCCACTGGGCATACGGGGCCGCGGTAGAAGCCATGAACGGTCACGATTACCATAGACAGGCAGACGGAAAGAACGAAACGTGGATCCTGTTAAACGGCAAGCGCTTCACTTTCCCCATGGCTCCTACGGGCATCCCTAATTAAGAAGAACGACAAACTCTATCTCATAAAAACGAAAAGAAGGCTGAAGATTCGGCCTTCTTTTTTTGTTCAATCTTTATTGATGACTCGAGGGCAAGAAAAAAAGCCGCGAGCGGCCCTTACCGATCACAGCTTTTTGATGTCGTCGTATATTTCCGGGTCCACGCCGTGGATGCGCTCCACGTGGCCCAGCACGTCGCCGATAAAGGGAATATCTTCGCCGAAGTATTTCCCCGTAATGGCTTCGATTTCTTTTGCAATGGCGGCCTCTTCTTCCGGGGTCTTTGCCGCACGCACCCGCTTGTAGGCTTCGTAAAGGTAGCGGGAGTCCCGTTTTTTCCGCGCCTTTTGATTCAGAATCAAGATGTACACTACGGCGATGGCGAGGATGAGGGCGTAGAGGATGATCCAGAAGGGCGTCTTAAAGCCCGCGTCCACGGCGCCGTAGAGTTTCAGTGTGCCGAAGAGGAGAAAGAGAAAGGCCGCAAAGTAATTGAGCGTCACTTGGGGAATTTTCTTTCCCACGTATTTGCCCACGAGGATGCCGAAGAGGGAGACGAGGATCATGGAAGAGACGGTGGCGAGAAAAATCACTGCCGGCCGCTCGCTGTTCATGGCCAGGGTCATGGCCATGAGCTGGGTCTTGTCGCCCAGTTCGCCGACGAAAAAGGCGGAGGCCACGGTGAGTACCGGCCCCATGGAGGAGGCCTTCACCGCTTCTTCTTCCTCTTCGTCGTAATCCATCTTCAGAGCCGAGAGGCCGAAGAATAAAAACAGAATGCCGGCGATGATCTGTAAAAAGGTGAGGTTGTTGAAGACGCCGGCGATTAAGACGGCGGCCAAAATGGCCAGGCCGTGGTTTAATCCGATCCCCAAACTCACCCCGCCGAGCACCGTCCGCGTCGGGTAGGTGGTGGCGAAGGCCAAGGCCAAGAATTGCGACTTGTCTCCCATTTCGCCGATAAATACCATGACAAAGGCTTCGATGAATTCACGCAAAATAATGCTTCCCTTTCCTGTTTCTGATGCTTACTTTCCTTCCTTCTCCCGAACCAATACACAAAGGGAGATTCCCGCGTCGGGATCCACTTCCCCTTGGGCGGAGAAAAATACCGTGCCCGTGACGTAAATCTTGTAGGCGCAGCGGTTTCTTTCCCCTTCCATGGTCAGGTCCTCGGGCTCGATCTCGCCTTTGGTTTGGCGCAAGATGCGGATCTTCTCGCGCACAGCTTTCAGATCCACGTTCACGGAATCCTCGTCGTTTAAATGCACGGTGACGCTGCCGCGGATTCGCTCGGTCTTCAGACCCGAGGCGGCTTCCGGTTCCCCGACGCCGTAGGTGTCGATAAAGTAGGCCTTGTCGTAGCCCGAAACGTCCACGCCTTCTGCCATATCCATGGCGTAATTTAAATCCGTCACCGGCCCGGCGTTATCCGGCGTAAAGCCGTAGATGCGTTCCATGGCCTCGGAGGAATTGGCGTCCCGCAAATAGGCCACGTGGGACACGTCGTGGTGCTGTATCAGGTAATCGACGATTTCCTGAATCTCCCGCTTTTCTTTCACGGAGAGATTCCCGGAAGGCACCACTTCGCCGCCCTTTAACATGTGATTGGCGACGAGGATGCGGTCCAGGCGCTTTTTCTGGGAGCGAAAAGCCACGCTGTCGGCGCTGATGGGCCCGCCGAAGACGGAAACCAAGAGCACCGCCACCAAGGTCATGGGGAGGATCATGTGCAGCTCCCGCTTCTGAACGATGAAGTGGACCATGGCGAAGGCCACCCACAGGCCAAGGGCGAAGATCATGTAGCGATTTTCCGTGAGGCCGTATTGATGCACCCGCAAAAACCAGGCGTAGTACATGAGGCCCAAGAGGGGCAGGGCCGCCGGGGGCATGGCTTTTCTGAAGTAGTAGGCGCCGGTGCGGTCCCGGTTGTGGTCCACCATAAAGAGCACGAAGACGGCAAGGGCCATGGGCCAAAGGATGAGGTTCACGACGCTGGTGGTGGGCAGCTCGTGCAAAAAGAGAATCTTCGCCATGTACAGGTACAGGAGCAGGACGTAAAGGCCCAGAACCGGCGCGAGAATATTGTTAAACAAATTGTTGATCACGTGGATGCCCGCGCCGTAGGGGCTGCGGCCCCCTTCCACGGCGCTTAGGCGTGAGAGAAAGATAGCCGCCATAAAGGGCATAAAGCAAATCGTGGCCAAATACATAACCGCCGTGGAAAAATCCACCACGCCGAATAAAACATCGGCCCCGACGAGCAAGAGGCACATGGCCGCGAAGAGGACGAAGGCGTAGAGATAGGCCACGGCGATTTCGATGGTGAGGATCAGCACATAGGCGGGGAACCTGCGCTCGTCGTGGATCTTTCCGCCGCAAAAGACCATGATCCCCGAGGCGGCGAAGAGGGCCCAGGTGGGCATGGCGAAGTAAATGTCCACCCCTTCTTTTCCCATGGAGGCCAGGCGAAAGCCGCTGATCACGAGAAAAAGCAGCACGCCCAACCAGGTGCCCAAAAGCAGGGCGTGGAAATTTTCCTTTTCCCGCACGCTTTCAAGATACAAATAGGCCGCCGCGGTAACGAAAAAACCGATGACGGCGACGGCGGAAAAGAGAAGGGGCGAGGCGTTAAACACCGTGGCTTCGTTTCGTTGAAGCCAGATGCACTGAAAGATCGCCGCCAAGACGGCAAAAGCCATGGACAGGGGAAAGCGGCGAAAGGCCTCCTTCCCCTGCTTAAGCTCCTGAGCAATAAGGCGTAAAAGTTTCATAGATACCTCCTACATAATGGGGGCGAAGATGCGAAGCACGCGGCCCGCCGCCCGTTGGAAGTAGTTGAATTCCATGCACATGTCCATGGTAAAGGGCGTGCATTCCTTGAGCGTCTCCTGAAAATCCGCTTCCACTTTGCGGGCCATGGCCTCGTCGTAAAAATAGGCGGCGCATTCGAAGTGGAGAAACAGGGAGCGGTAGTCACAGTTAATGGTGCCCACCACGGCCTTTCGGTCGTCGGAGACGAAGCTCTTGGCGTGGACAAAGCCCGGCGTGTATTCGTAGATCTCCACGCCGTTTCGAATGAGCTCCTTGTAGTAGCTGCGGGTCACCCGAAAGACGATTTTCTTGTCGGGGATGTGGGGCGTAATGATCTTCACATCCGTTCCCGTGTGGGCCAGGTGGATTAAATCGCTCTTGGTCTCGTCGTCGAGAATCAAGTAAGGCGTCATAATGTGCAGATAGTTTACCGCCTGATTCACCATGTCGTTGTAGACTTCTTTGCCCACGCGGTTCTTGCCGTAAGGGTCGTCGCCGAAGGGAATCACATAGCCCGACTTCTTGCCTTTGTATTCTTCTTCCGGCGGCATAATGTAGGGCCTAAAGCTTTCCGGATCGTCGGCGTTCACATCCCACATGGCCAAAAACATATTGGTGAAGCTGCGCACCGCCGCCCCGTAGATGGTGACGCCCGTGTCCTTCCAGTGGCCGAAGGGAGCCGTCAGGTTCACGTACTCGTCGGCTAAATTGATCCCGCCGGTAAAGGCCACCTTGTTGTCGATGACCAAAATCTTTCGGTGGTCCCGGTGGTTTTGATACAGACTCAATACGGGCACGATGGGCTTAAAGACCTTGGTCTTAATGCCCAATTCTTCCATGGCGCGGCGGTATTTAATTGGGAGCTTTGTGAGCACCGCCGTGCCATCGTACATCAGGCGCACTTCCACGCCCTCTTGGACTTTGCGCTTCAGTATATCTAAAATGCTGTCCCACATTTCCCCCTGTTGGACGATGAAGTATTCCATAAAGATGAATTTTTCCGCCTTTTCAAGCTCCTCAAGCATGCGGCGCCAGTAGTCTTCGCCAATGGGATAATAGTCGCATTCCCCGTTTCGGTAAATGGGGAAATCTTCCTGATTCCACAAAAAACGCGCCGTGTTGTAGAAGAGGGGATCTTCCATGCGGGTCTCTTCCATAATTTCCGGATCCTGGCGGTAGTAGGTGAAGTTCTTCTTCTTGGATGTTTCGAATTTTTCCGAAAACCAGCGGCGCATAATGTCCCATTTGCTCAAGATGTAGAGAAAGGCGCCGAACATGGGCAAAATGATCATGGTAAAGAGAAAGGCCACCTTGTACACCGGGTCGTTTCGTTTGTCGTTGACGATGTGCAGGCCGACGCCTAAGTCCACGACAAAGAAGAGCCCTTGAAGCAGGTCTTCGTGCTCTTTCAGAAAAAGCCCCACGGCATAGATTAAGGCGAACTGCAGCAAAAACAGAACGCCGTAGAGAATCAAGGTGGTCAACACTCCGGGAAGGGAGTTTTTTATTCTGAAACGATTGGTAAAATCCGCGAAGTCACTCATCATGTCCTCTTCTCTAAATCCCATATTGAAAGCGAGCCGTTTACGAATTTATTATAGCACGCCTCAATTGTGCATACCAGAAGCGCGGCGGCGGGGATTTCTCAGAAAGTATCTGTGAATTTTCCCGTTTTCGGCAAACCCGCCTTTTCCCTCACCTTCTTCTCCCACAAAAACAGCCGCCGGAGATCTCCGACGGCTCGCTTTTCAGTTTTCGGCATTGTTTAAACGGTTAATGGCCCTCAGCAGGGAAAGCTTGGCTTCTTTGTAGCTTTGCCGACTGGTGTCTTCTCCCTTCGACTCCGCCTCTTTCAGCCACGCTTCGGCACGGTCTTTGGCCTTTTGCGCCCGCGTCGCGTCGATGTCGTAGGTCCACTCGAAGGCGGTGGTAGCCACGGTGGCTACATTGTCTTTCATGGACACGTAGCCGCCGTGAACGACGCCGACTTTTACGCCGCCGTCCATATAGACCTTCATGGTGTTGTAGGCCAGGGGCGTGACGATGGGCGCCGTGTTTTCCATGAGCATCAAATCGCCTAAGATCCCGCGAACGATGACTTTGTCCACCTGTTTTTCAAAGCCGTCGGCGTGAGGGGTCACCAGACGCAGGTCGATCATTGTTCATCCCCTTCTTCCGCTTCGTCTTTTTCAGGCGCAGCTTCCGAAGCTTCCGATTCTTTTTCGGCCGCCGCCGCTTTTTCCAAAACTTCGTCGATGCCGCCGACAAAGAGGAAGGCGGATTCGGGCACCTCGTCGTGCTTGCCTTCTAAGATTTCCTTAAAGCCGCGCACCGTCTCTTCGATGGGCACGTACTTGCCGTCGATGCCGGTGAATTGGCTGGCGACGCTGAAGGGTTGCGACAAGAACCGTTGCACCTTCCGCGCACGGGCCACGGTGATCCGTTGGTCTTCGGACAATTCTTCCAGGCCCAAAACGGCGATAATGTCTTGCAGGTCTTTGTACTCTTGAAGCACTTCCTGTACCTTGCGCGCCACGGCGTAGTGTTCTTCGCCCACCACATTGGGGTCGAGAATACGGCTCGTGGAGTCCAGAGGATCCACGGCGGGGTAGAGCCCCATGCCGGCGATGTTTCTCGAAAGAACCGTGGTGGCGTCCAAGTGGTTAAAGGTGGTGGCAGGCGCCGGGTCGGTTAAGTCGTCGGCGGGAACGTAGACGGCTTGCACCGAGGTGATGGAGCCTTTTTTCGTGGAGGTGATCCGCTCTTGAAGGGCGCCCATTTCCGTTGCCAGGGTCGGTTGGTAGCCGACGGCGGAAGGCATGCGGCCCAAGAGGGCGGAGACTTCACTCCCCGCTTGGGTAAAGCGGTAGATATTGTCGATAAATAAGAGCACGTCTTGGCCGGCTTCGTCGCGGAAGTATTCCGCCATGGTGAGGCCCGTCAGGGCGACGCGCATCCGGCTTCCCGGCGGTTCGTTCATTTGGCCGAAGACCAGGGCCGTCTTGTCGATGACGCCGGAGTCGATCATTTCGTAGTAAAGGTCGTTCCCTTCGCGGGTACGCTCGCCGACGCCGGTGAAGACGGAAATCCCCCCGTGTTCCTGAGCGATGTTGTGGATCAGCTCTTGAATCAAGACGGTCTTGCCGACGCCGGCCCCGCCGAAGAGGCCGACCTTGCCGCCCTTGGCGTAGGGGCAGAGGAGGTCGATGACCTTGATCCCCGTTTCGTAGACTTCATTGGAGGTGTCCTGATCTTCGAAAGTGGGGGCTTTTCTGTGAATGGGCATGGTTTCATCGCCCTTTAAGGCGTCTTTGCCGTCGATGGGCTCGCCGAGGACGTTGAACATGCGGCCCAGGGTTTCGTTTCCTACGGGAACGGAAATCGCCGCGCCGGTATCTTTCGCATCCATGCCCCGCTTCAGGCCGTCGGTGGCGCCCAGGGCGATGCAACGCACCATGTCGTCGCCGATGTGTTGGGCCACTTCCACGGTGAGGACTTCCTCGTCGTTTTGAATTTTAATGGCGTTTAACAGATCCGGCAGGTGATCCTGCTCGAATTGGATGTCTACAACAGGCCCGATGACCTGGCAGATGGTTCCTATATTCTCATGCATACCGATACCTCTTCCTATTGCACAGCATCCGCAGCCGAGACGATTTCGGTGATTTCATTGGTAATCGCCGCTTGTCTGGCCCGGTTGTAATTGGTTTGCAGTTCGTCGATCATGTCGTGGGCATTGTCCGACGCATTTTCCATGGATACCCGTCGGGATCCCTGTTCCGAGGCCGCCGCTTCGATAAGGGCACCGAAGATGGCCGTCTCCACGTACATGGGGATCAGGTAGTCCAGTACCGATTCGGGCGAGGGCTCGAATTCGATTTGCGTCCGAGGGGCGTGGGAATCTTCCTTGGCCTTTAAGTCCTCGGAGGGCAAGATGGAAGTGACGCCGGCTTGGTAGCTGATGGTGGAGATAAATTTCGTGTAGACGATTCGAATGGCGTCCACTTCTTTATTTTCGTAAAGTTCCATGGCTACGGCAGCCAGATCCCGGGCGTTGGAATAGCTCGGGTTTTCGCTGAGGCCCGTGTAGGCTTTCACGATGTCGTAATCGCGACGCTCGAAATAGTCCTTGGCCTTGTTGCCCACCACCAACAGTTTTGATCGGCAGCCGTCCGCTTTAATGGTGCTTTCGGTGAGGCGCAGCACATTGGCGTTGTAGCCGCCGGCCAGCCCCTTGTCCGAGGTAAGCACGATGTAGAGGACGGTTTCTTTTTCCCGCTTCGCCAGAAGGGGATGGTCCTCTCCCAAAATGGAGAGAATGCCTTGAATGTCGTCGACGACGGTTTGGAAGTAAGGTCTGGTTTTGGCAAGTCGAATGCGGGCGCGACGAAGCTTGGCCGTGGAGACCATCTCCATGGCCTTGGTAATTTGCAAAATGCTGTTTATGCCTCGAATGCGCCGTTTAATTTCTCTCGTAGATGCCATAAAAACCTCCTATCGCGTCTGTTTAAACTCGACGAGGCTTGCTTTTATCGCGTCTTCGATGGCATCGGTCATGGTCTTTTGCTCGCGCAAGTCTTTAATGAGTTCGGGATGGTGATTTTCCACATAGAGCAGGTACTCTTCTTCGAAATTCAACACATCGTCCACATCCACATCCAAGAGATAACCCTTGGTGACGGCGTAGAGGATCAAGACTTGATGCTCCAGCTTCATGGGGCGGTATTGGGGTTGACGCAAAATGCGCATCATCCGCTCCCCTTGGGCCAGTGTCCGTTGGGTTTCCTTGTCCAGTTCGCTGCCGAATTGGGCGAAGGAGGCCAGGTCTCTGTATTGGGCCAGATCCAATTTCATGGTGGAAGACACGTTTTTAATGGCCTTCGTTTGGGCGGCGCCCCCGACCCGAGAGACGGAAAGGCCCGTGTTAATGGCCGGCCGTTGCCCGGCGAAGAACAGGTCCGTTTCCAAGAAGATTTGGCCGTCGGTAATGGAGATGACATTGGTGGGAATGTAGGCGGAAATGTCTCCGGCTTGGGTTTCGATAATGGGCAGAGCCGTAATGGATCCGCCGCCGTACTCGTCGCTCATGCGGGCCGCCCGCTCCAATAATCTGGAGTGCAGGTAGAAGACGTCGCCGGGGAATGCTTCACGTCCCGGCGGACGACGCAAAAGAAGACTCATGGTCCGGTAGGCGACGGCGTGTTTCGACAGGTCGTCGTAGACGATGAGCACGTCTTTTCCCTGAGCCATAAATTCTTCCGCCATGGTGACCCCGGCGTAGGGGGCGATGTATTGGATCGGCGAAAGTTCCGCCGCCGTGGCCGCCACGACGATGGTGTGATCCATGGCTCCGTGTTGTTCCAATGTGTCGACGATTTGTGCCACGGTGGAGGTCTTTTGACCGATGGCCACATAGATACAAATGACGTCGGTGTCTTTTTGATTAATGATGGCGTCGATGGCAATGGCGGTTTTGCCCGTTTGCCTATCGCCGATGATCAGTTCCCGTTGGCCGCGGCCGATGGGGAACAGGGCGTCGATGGCCTTGGTGCCCGTTTGCAGGGGCTCGGTGACGGATTGTCTCGTAATGACCCCGGGGGCGATTTTTTCGATGGGCATGGTTTTTTCGTAGGGGTAGTCGCCTTTGCCGTCGATGGGCGCGCCCAGGGCGTTGACGACGCGGCCCAGAAGGCCTTCGCCGACGGGAACCTGCACGACTTTGCCCGTGGCCTTGACTTCGTCCCCTTCTTTAATGTCGCCGTCGCCGAGTAAGACGACGCCCACATTGTTAACTTCCAGGTTTTGGACCATGCCGTAAATGCCGCCGGGAAATTCGATTAATTCGCCGGCCTTGGCGTCTTCCAGGCCCCAGATGCGGGCGATTCCGTCGCCGACCTCGATGACGGTGCCCACATCTTCCATGACCAAGTCGACATTATAGTTTTTGATCTGCTCCCGTATGACGGCGCCGATCTCTTTTGATCTTAGATTCATGTCTCACCTCTCTATGCGTTTCTTCTCAAGCTGCGCCCTAAATCCTCAAGCTGCCTCGACAGGCTGCGGTCGATGACGCCATCTTCGGTGATGATTTTCACGCCGCCGATTAAGCTCGGATCGATTTCGACCTTTACCTCCACTTGGCCCGGACGGTTTTTTCCGTAGGCGGTTCGGATGGCTTCAACTTTTTCGTCGGACAGGGGCATGGGCGCGACGACGACGATCCGCTCGATGTTTTTGGCCTCGTAGCACATGTCTTCGTAGGCGTCTAAAATGCGCACCAGGCGATTCGAGCGGCCGTGATCGGCCACGACGTAGAGCAAATTAAACAAGGGCTCGGGCAATGTGTCGCCAAACACTTTTTTAATTAGCGCGTGTTTTTGTTCCGGGCGAAGCTTCGGATGGGACAGGGCGGTGAGAAAGGCTTTGTCTTTGTATGCCTCCCGCACATCGTCCAGATAATCCAACAGATCGTCGCCGGATGCTTTCTGCACTTCATAGAGAGCGATGCTGTATTTGCTCAGGCCTTCATCATACATGGTTCTTCTCCAAGTCTTTGATGAGGCCGTCTACCAATGCGTCTTGATTTTTTGCGTCAATATTGTCTTGTAGCAGTTTTTCCGCGATCATCACGGCGAGATCGGCGGTTTCTTCGCGCACGTCTTTTAAGGCTTGGGCCTTTTCCAGGGCGATGTCTTTTTCCGCCTTGTCGATGATCTTTGCCGCGTGGGCCTTGGCTTCTTCCTCGGCGGATTTTTCCAGATCGCGGCCCCGTTCTCTGGAGGCTTCGATGATTTCAGCCCCCTCTTTGCGGGCCTGCTGTAATTTATCCTTGTATTTGTCGCGAAGCGCTTCCGCTTCATGCAACAGTTCCTCCGCCTCTTCAATTTCGGAGACGACACTGTTTTGCCTTTTTGTCAAAAATTCGTTCATCGGCTTATAGACAAAGTGGCGAATGACGAGAAACAGGATAAGTGTGGCGCCCCATTGTGCCAACACATTCCACATGTCCGGCACGACAAAAATTTCCATAGGGACAACTCCTTTCGGTTCTCTGCGCCTTTAATCAGCCTAATAAGGGTTTTACGAATAATAAGATAATAGCGATAACCAGACCGTAAATACCCGTGGTTTCCGCAACGGCTTGACCGAGGAGCATGGTTTGAACGATGTCCGCTTTCGCTTCCGGTTGACGTCCCACGGCGGCTGCCGCTTGACCTGCCGCATACCCTTGACCGACACCGGGGCCGATCCCTGCGATAACTGCTAAACCGGCGCCGATGGCCGAGCAACCTAAGATGAACGCTTCACTGGTGATTTGCATAGTGTTTTCCTCCCTATACACTTTCTATGATTACGACTGCTTTTTTGCTTTTCTCTCTGCGATTTCTTCCGGAGACGCCATGTCCGAGTTAATGTAGGTCATGGACAGCATGAGGAAGATAAAGGTTTGCAACACGCCGCTGAATACGTCGAAATAGCCGTGTAAGGGCCACGCGACGAGGGGAATGATGAATTTTGAGATCAAACCTAATCCCTGATAGACCAGACTCATAATTAACATGCCGCTTAATATGTTGCCGAACAAACGGAAACTGAGAGAGACGGGATTGGCCAGCTCTCCTAAAATATTAATGGGCGTTAAGATGGCGATGGGCTCGGCGTATTGCTTTAAGTAGCCTCCGATCCCCTTGGTCTTGACGGAGAAGAAGTGGATCATGGCAAAGGTAATTAAAGCGAGTGCCAGGGTGACATTGTAGTCGCTTGTCGGCGGTACAAAGCCCAAAAGCCCGGACAGATTGGCGCATACTAAAAACGCGCCCAAGGAGAGCATGTAGGGCGCAAACCCCATGTTGTGCTCGCCCATGGTCTGCACGGTCAGATTGTTGATCGCCTCGACAGCGATCTCGACGATGTGCAGAAGTCCCGTGGGCTTTTCCTTGAAATCGGCTTTTTTGATTTTCGAGTGAATATACAAGCTGAGAATCCCGAGCACGATCACGATGACGAAGGTCGTGAACAGGGATTCGTGGAGCCATATGGTCTTATCACCTGCGTGAAAGACGATGCCTCGTTTCAAAAGCCCCCTCCTTTCTTACTGCGAAGATAGTCGAACATGTTTCTAAAGAGTATCACGTACTTGACGGATAATAGACCGAAAAACGTCCCCACAAGGCTCAAATACTCCGCCTTGGCCGCCACCACCAATGCCGCGGCGTACAGGGCGAAGCGAAACAGGTAGTGCATACCCGCGTAGCGCGACGCCTGCGCCTCGGTTTTGTCCACGGCGCGGAGCAAGGTAAGGTACATGAGCTTAAACATGGCCATGGCAATCAGCGAGCCGAAGATCCAGCCCAACACAGCGGGCTTCGGGTCTTTTAAGGCCATAAGAAGCACCCCCGAGACCACGAGCGTAAGCCCGGCGGTGAGGGCGATGTATTCGTTGGTGAAACGATCTTTCATAGCTTCTTGCCCAAGCGAAGGATGTTCATGACGCCGGCGGCGATGCCCAGAAGGGTGAGAATCAGAAGAAACAATCCGCTTCCGTCCGTTTTCTTGTCTAACCACGCACCGAGCAGCATGCACCCCAATATGGGCAGAAGGATATTCAGTCCCACCTGCGTAATTAAGGCCAAGCCGGTGTAAGGCGACTTTTTCACGGACACCACCTCCCTTTTCTGTCTATCCCCTATTTTATCGGATCCCCATGTTCTATTCAATCTATTTACCCCGTTTTCAGGGGTTTTTAAACGATTATCGAAAGACGGGATGGGGCAAAGTGATCACATCATTGGTACGAATGGGCATTTTCGTATCGTTCAGGAGCCCTAAAAAAGTTATGGCCTCTTCCCCGTAGCGCCGACGAATTGTATAAATGGCCCGGTCCAAATCCTCTTCTTTTTTCTTTTTTTCGTAATCTGAGAAAAAATCCGTCTGCACCGCCGCCTTGCTCGGCACGAGATTCGTGGCCCGAAGGGTCACGGCGCGAATGGGGCGAGCGGGATCCACCTTCTCCGTGTAAAGATCGAAGGCGCTGTCACGGAGCAAAAAAGAGGAGGCGCCGTCGGTGGGGAGCATGCGCTGAAAGGTCATGCTTCTTAAATCTTTATCCCGCAAATGAATCTCGATGCCCCGGGCCATGAGCTCCCCTTCCCTGAGCCTGCGCGCCACGTTCAGGGCGAGAATCTGAAAGATCCGCCGCACCTCCACGGGGTTCTTTAAATCTTCCCGAAGGGTGATGCCGTTGCCCACGCTTTTCACGGGCAGAAGGTCGTCTCGGTCCCGCACCGGATCTTCCTCCATGCCCCGAGCCTTTTTCCAAAGCTTTTCGCCGTTGATCCCGAGGCGGCTTTTCAAAAGAGATGGATCCGCCTGAGCCAAATCCCCCAAGGTGTGGATCCCCACGGCCCGCAGCTTTTCCTTCGTCTTGCTGCCGATGCCGATCATGGCGTCGGTGGGAAGGGGATAGACCTTCCTCGCCACGTCTTCCTCGGCGATGACCGTCACGGCATCGGGCTTTTTCATGTCGCTTCCCAGCTTCGCGAAGGTCTTTGTAAAGCTCACGCCCACGGAAACCGTAATGCCCAGTTCTTCTTTCATGCGCCGGCGAATGGCGTGGGCCATGGCCTCGCCTGTGCCGAAGAGATGCACACTCCCCGTCACATCCAGCCAACACTCGTCGAGACCGAAGGGCTCCACCTGATTGGTGTAGTCGTAGTAGATGGCCCGGGCCCTTCTGGAAAAATCCAAATACACCTCGTAGTGGGGCGCCACCACGATAAGGTTCGGGCATTTATTTTTCGCCTGCCACAGGGCCTCACCGGTTTTGATCCCCATGGCCTTGGCCTCCACGGACTTGGCCAGGACGATGCCGTGGCGATCTTCCACAGAGCCCCCCACCACCAGGGCCTTGCCCCGGAGGGCCGGGTTTCTCTGAATTTCGATGGAGGCGTAGCAATTGTTCATATCCGAATGTAAAATAACCCGTTTCACGGCGATCCTTTCTTGACAAAAGACGCAATTCATTTTATGATTTACGCAACTCGATTTCCTATTTGTTTCCATGATACGAAATTTGATTGCATATTTCAAGGCTGTTTTTCCATAGACGCGCAATTTAATTGCGTATAAACCATTCGAGGTGACCCATGACATTCGGAGAAAAAATAAAAAACCTGCGCAAGGAGCGGGGCATGACGCAAAAGGATTTGGCCGAGGCCCTGGGCCTTTCTTTGCGCACCATATCCAATTACGAAACCGGCGGCCTGCGCCCCCGCCACGACGCCACCTACGACGCCCTGGCCGCGCTCTTCCACGTGCCCAAAACCTATTTCTTTACGGAAGAAGACGCCTTTATCTCAGCGGCCGAGGCCCGCTGGGGAAAAAGCGGCGGTGCCGACGCCCGGGAATTGGTGGACGGGGGCATCGGGCTCTTTGCCGGCGGCCGCTTGGACGAGGAAGACAAGCAGGCGGTGTTTGAGGCCATACAGGAAGCCTATTTCCGCGCGAAGCTGGAGAACGAATCGAAGAAGGCGGGCGATCCTTATGAACAAGACGAGTAATCGCTACCGCCACCTTTACGACGACGCCAATCGCCTGCGGGCCCGCTACGGCGCAGATCCCAAGGCGGTGCTGGAGGCCCTGGGCGTAGGCCTCGTGGCCATGGCCACCTCCACGAAGCTCCTCGGGATGTACAAAACGGTGTTGAACAAGCCCTTCGTCTTTTACAACGACCGCATGCCGGCGCCGATTCAGCGCATGGTCCTGGCCCACGAGCTGGGCCACCACCTCTACCACAGAAACCACGCCGAGGCCGATGCCCTCATCGAATACACCCTCTTCCATTTAACCGATGCCATGGAGCTTGAGGCCAATATTTTCTCCGCCCACTTCCTTTTGGAAGACGAGGCGGTTTACGCCATGGCGCGATCGGGCTACTCCTACATGGACATGGCCCGGGCCTTTTCCGTGGACGTGAACCTCATGATCTTTAAGCTCAACGAAATGCAGCGCATGGGCTACGATCTGCCGCCCCTGGATCCGGCAGACAATCAGTTTTACAGAAAAATCGACGGACGCAAGCTTCCCGAGGATTTGTAACGGGATTAACACCCACAGAAAATCCCTTTTCCAGTACAATGGAAGAAAGAAAGAGGTGTTTCCTTTGAACGTATTTAAAAGGCAATTTGTATTTTTATGGGTCTTGGCCCTCGTGCTTCTCGTGCCCAAAGGCGCCGAGGCCGTCTCCCTAAAAGAAAACGGCCGCACCACCGTCTCCCCCGGCGTGGTGCGCCGCGAGCTTTCCGCAAAAATCGGCGGAAGAAACCACATCGTCGATGTGATCCAAGTGGATCTGAACAATCCCGGGGCGGATCTCGAGGTCATGGCCGGAGCGGGCAACTACACCCGCAAAGACACGGTGAGCCACATGGCCAATCGCACCGACGCCTACGCCGGCATTAACGGCGACTTCTTCAATATGTCCAAGCAAGGCGCCCCCTTCGGCCCCTCTGTCGTGGACGGCAAGCTTCAGTCCTCTCCCCTGGAATCCGTGGGCCTTTTCGCCTTCGGCATCGACAGCGGGAAAAACGCCTACATCGAAAGCTTTACCTTCAACGGCCGCGCCACCGCCCAAGACGGTGCCCACTACAAGATCAGCGGCCTGAACAAAACCGACTACATCATCAACCACACCCAAGTCCCCTCCCACAAAGACAGCATCCAATTGTACAACGACTTTTGGACCGCTCCCTCCCGCGGACTCAAAGGAAGCGGCGAAGTCTTGGTCGACGGCAATTTCGTCGTGGAACGGATTTCACTCGACAAGCCTATTCCCATGGTCACCCCCAAGGGCAAATACATTTTGCAGGTCAACGGACGGGCCAAAGACTTTATTCGAAACCACGTGAAGCCCGGGCAAAAACTGCGCCTGGACTACCGCGTGAGCCCGGACAGAAACTGGCGCTTTTTAATCGGCGGCCACGCCCTCTTGGTCAACGGCGGCAGGCCCCAGCCCTACATTATGGACGCGGTAGCCATCGACGGCTACCGGGCCCGAAGCGCCGCGGCCATTTCCAAAGACCGCAAAACCGTCTACCTCGTGGCCACGGAAGGCCGCACGAAAAAAAGCCGCGGCATGAAGCTGGACGAATGGGCAGCCACCGTGGCCGCCCTGGGCGTGGAAAAAGCCATTAACTTAGACGGCGGCGGCTCCACCACCTTGGTGGCCCGAGGCCACGGCGATTTCAAAAACACGAAAATCACCCGTCCCGAGAAAAACGGCGCCGAGCGGCGCATCGTCAACGGCATCGGCGTCATGAACAACGCACCCAGAACCGCCCTGGCAGGCGGCGAAATCGCAGGCCCCCGCCACGTCGTGTTGGGCGAAGTGGCCACCTACAAGCTGAACAAGGCCTGGGACAGCAACTACCATCCCATTAAAGCCGAAAACGTGGGCTACAGCTTAACGGACAGCACCTTCGGCAAAGACGCCTGGATCTACAGCCGCTTCCTCTCGCCGAAGGTGGGCAAGACCAACATCGTCCTGACCACCTCAGGCGGCGTCACCATCACCCTGCCCGTGGACATTCAAAGCCCCGCCGCATTAAAAAGCTTCACCCTCGCTGCAAAAGAGAGCGGCAACACCATTAGCCTGGCCCCGAAAGGCGTCACCAAAGCCGGCAGAAGCATCGCCATCGACCCGGCCCAAATCGCCTGGACCGTAGAAAACGGCGCGGCGAAATCGGACACAAGCAGCTGGAAAGCTCCCGGCGCCGGCGTGAAAGAGCCCGCCGCCATCTTCCGCCAAGAAAAAGCACAAGGCGCCTACGTGGCCTACAAGGCAAACTTCGGCGGACACGAGGCCAGCTATGTGAAGGAATCGCCGGGCTATGCGAAAGTGCGCATGACCGTGGGCAAGAAAAACTTTACCTTCGCCGGCGAAAACCGCACCATGGACACGACGCCGGTGATTCGAAACAACCGCACCCTCGTGCCCCTGCGCTTCTTAATGGAAGCCTACGGCGCCGAAGTCACCTGGGACAATGAGAGCCGCACGGCCATGGTAAACTACAAGGGCCACACCATTGCCCTTCCCGCGAACAAAAACGAAGCCACAATCGACGGCAACACCGTCGCCCTCGATGTGGGCGCCACGATCCAAAACAACCGCACCATGGTGCCCCTGCGCTTTATCGTGGAAAATATGGGCATGGAAGTGTACTACGAAAATTCCGATCGCTCCATCTCCATCTTCCAAAAAATCAATTAAAGCCTTTTAGGGCAAAAGGAAAGCACCCGAAAAAACGGGTGCCCCATACAGTCGGACTTAATCGAGTAAGCATTTCGCTTGCTCGATTTTGTTTTACATAACTTATTTTCTATGCGGATATCATGCGTTCAAGGCATTGCTTTGGGCTCAGGCCTCCTAAATTTTCTTTGATTCGATCGTTATTGTCGTCGCCGTTGCCTTTTTCGACGATTTTTTTCAATTCGTCACTGTATTTTGCCATTAAAAGACCCCTAAAGGTCGGATTTCTCGGTCCGACTTTTGGGGGTCCGTGCATTTACCTAAGGTTTTTATTCTTCTCTTATCTTGCTTTGTATGCTTTCAGGCCTTCGTCGAGGATGTGCATTGCTTTTCTCAATGCGTCGACGTTGAGTACGTAGGCCAAACGAACTTGGCTCAGGTAGTCTTCGCTGTGTTCGTAGAAGCCTGCGGCGGGAGCCATCATGAGGGTTTCGCCGTCGACATCGAATTCTTCAAGCAACCAGCGGCAGAAGTCTTCGGCATCGTCGACGGGCAGGTCGGCTACGGTGTAGAAAGCGCCGCCGGCCATGTTGCATTTCACGCCGTCGATCTTGTTTAATTCTTCGACGATGACGTCGCGACGTTCTTGATAGATTTCGGAGATTTGATCCAAGTAGGAATCGTCGATTTCATAGAGGGCTGCGGCACCGATCATGTCCACGGTGGGGCAAGCCAAGCGGCCGGTCGCCAGTTTGTTGGCGGCGGCGATGAAGTCTTTGTTCATGCAGGCCAGGTTACCGATACGGGCGCCGCAACCGCTGAAGCGTTTGGAGATGGAGTCTTGAAGGATCAGGCGATCTTGGATGCGTTCGATGGTACCGAAGCTGTGGAATTTTTGGCCGTCGAAGATAAATTCGCGGTAGAGTTCTTCAGCAATGATCCAAAGATCGTGTTCGATGGCGATGTCTGCGATCAATTCGATTTCTTCTTGGGTGTAAACGGCACCGGTGGGGTTGCCGGGGTTGGCCAAGAGGATGGCTTTGGTTTTGTCGGTGATCTTGGATTCGATGACTTCTCTCGAGGGGAGGTGGAAGTCGTCTTCGACGACGGTGGGGAAAGTGGTTACCGTGGTCGAGGTTTCGATGAAGTAGGAGTAGTAGTTGGTGTAGTAGGGTTCGCAGGTGAGGATTTCATCGCCTACATCGGTAATTGCGAGCAGGGTGAAAAGAAGGGCTTCGGAGCCGCCTGCGGTAACGACGATGTCGTCAGCGGTCATGGGGATGTCTCTGCGTTGGTAGTATTTTGCCATGCCTTCGCGAAGTTCGGGAAGACCCGGAGAGGGTGCATAGCTTAATACTTTCATGTCGATGTTTTTAATGGCATCGAAGAATTCTTGCGGGGTTTCGACGTCCGGTGCACCAATGTTTAAGTGGTAAACCTTTTTCCCTGCTTCTTTCGCTTTGTTTGCGTAGGGGGTGAGTTTACGGATGGCACTGTAAGGCATGGACTCGATACGATTGGATAGTTTCATAATAGTCTCCTCTCTTTCTCTATGACTATCTTCATTATAGTGGATATAAAACGATTTCTCAAGGGAAGAACGAGGGTATATTGTCGGCAAAAGCGGGGATTTTGGTTTTTTCTTTTGTTTTGATGGGAAAGTGGGCTTCATGATGTTGAAGGAAGGAGGAGACGCCCCCGAGCCCCCAGGAGATTGCTTACGCTGCGGACTTTTTTAAATTATGTCGCTTCTTCAATTATGTTTGTTCTTGATTTCTGATTCCAATTGAGTCCTGCCCGCCGAGGGATCCTGCGGATGGCAAATAGTTGATATGCGTAGCCAACTGAAAGACGTGTTGATTTATTTTTCGCTTAAAAACCATTCCCGCACGGTTCTGAAACCCGGGGAAGGGGCCAGGGCGTTGCGATTCGCCCTGGATAGGTTACAATAATTAGGACAGTTTCCTTAAGGTGTGGTATCTTATGATCAACAAGGAGGATCACATGGATAAAGCACCTAGAAAAAGAAGAAACTTTACGGATGAATTTAAGCAGCACGTGG
>NZ_OPYI01000003.1 GCF_900343085.1 Aedoeadaptatus coli
TGCACTTGTTTGCCCTCCTTTATTATTTTGTGGTGATTTAATTTTAGGTGATAGGGAAAACAAGTGCTATCTTTTTGCACAAAAATATCCATTGAGGAGGTTACTCCCCAACGGATATTATAGAGCCCAAAAAAAGAGCGCGGTTTCGACCGCACCCTTTGGGTTCAATAAAATTTACGCTTTGGCCAAGTCTTGTTGCTTGCTGCCTTCCTTCGAAACGATGTAGCCGTAAAGCAATGCGGCGACGACGCCGATAATATTTGCGGCCATATAGGGCAGGCGGAAACCGATCTTGGCGCCGAAAATGTAGGCCATAATAATGTAGGTGTAGAACATTCCCGGAATCAACGAAATCAGATAGGCTCTGCCGTGGCGTTTCAGGTAAATGGCGATCATGGCAAAGGCAAAGACCGCGATGGTTTGGTTTGCCCAAGCGAAGTATTGCCACAAGACATTGAAGCCGTTGGGGCTTAATTTCGCGAAAATCAAAATCACGAGCACGCCGGCGAAAATAGCCAAGGAAAGGCTCACGCGGTTTTTCATTTCCTTTTGCGAAATATTCAAGTGGTCGGCGATCATCAAACGGGCGGAGCGAAGCGCCGTGTCGCCGGAAGTGATGGGAAGCACGATGATGCCGATGACGGCGATTAAACCGCCGACGGTACCCAGCATGTCGTTGGCCACGAGACCGATGACGGCGGGTTTACCGATGAGGCCGGCGTCGATGCCCATGTTGTAAATACCCATGGCGGCGGCGGCCCAGATCATGGCGATAAAGCCTTCTAAGATCATCATATCGTAGAATACGAAGCGGCCTTCTTTTTCACTCTTCACGGAGCGACCGATCAGCGTCGCTTGGGTGGAGTGGAAACCCGAAACGATACCGCAGGCCACGGTAACGAAGAACACGGGAAGAAGGTGGATGCCTTGGGGATGCACGCCGCTTAAATTACTCATGGTCAGATTATCCAAGGGATAGCCCTTGATAAAGAGGCCGAAGAAAATACCGATGGCGGAAAGCAAGAGGATGCAGCCGAAAATCGGGTAGACGCGGCCGATGATCTTGTCAATGGGGAACAGGGTCGCAATAATGTAGTAGGCGAAAATGCAGGCATAAACGATCCATACCACGGGGTTTGAAGCGACGGCTTCCTGATGCAAAACATTGGCGACGATTAAGTCCCCGGGGGTGTAAATAAATACGGCACCGACTAAAACCATAAGTACGATGACGAAAATGTTGTACACGGAGTACACCTTGTTGCCTAAATTGCGCTTAATCAACGCCGGCATTTGCGCCCCGTCGGAGCGCAGGGAAATCATCCCGCTCATGTAGTCGTGAACGGCACCGCCGAGAACGCAGCCGATGGGAATTAAAATAAATGCGATGGGTCCAAATAAAATCCCTTGGATCGGTCCTAAGATCGGGCCGGTACCGGCGATGTTCAATAATTCGATTAATGCGTTTTTCTTTTTGTCCATGGGGACGTAGTCGACGCCGTCTTGGCTCTTAATGGCCGGCGTTTCTCTGTCGTCCGGTTGGAACACTTTCTCAGCGAAGCGACCGTAACCGATTCCGCCGACGAGCAAAATCGCGAGGCCGATGAGAAATGTAGTCATAAATACCTCCTAAAATTAATTTCTAAGTAAAAGCCAATAAACAACAAAGACTTCTACTACTCACATCCTTATTATAACGCTGATTGTGAAAATTACAACATCCTCCCGTGAAAAAATAGGTAAATTCTCCGGCTTCTCGCTCATTTTTTCTGTTCTGTATAATATATTTATAATATATTCGTCTTTATTCGAGTTGACGTGTTCCATTAAATCATGTTTTACCCATAGAAAAAAGACCGCCCGCGCGGTCTTTAATGCAAGAGGACCAATTCCTCGCCTCCGTCAAGTTCCATGCGCCAGGCCACGGTGGCGTAGCCCCGGGTGCCGTGGGAGAGGTTTTCCACGGTGCCCTGTTCTTCGGGATTGAAGTAGTAGCAGGGGTCGATCTTTTTTATGGTCCTGCCTTTTAAGCTGTCGTGGCTGAGGAGGCGAAGGAGGGATTGGGTGGCCATGGGCAGGGGCTCCCGCTCGGCGGTTTCGTCGATGACGTCGATCCAGAGCCGGTCCATGCGCACCACTTTGTCTCCCACCAGGTCGATTTCCGTGTAGGCGGATTCCACGTAGTTGCTTTTGTAGGTCTTCGTAAACATGAGCTTCCTGCGATTGCCCGCAGCTTCGCTGTAAAAAAGGGCGATGTCGTCGGTGGGAAAGCCCCGCTCCGCCAAAAAGTCCAGGGCTTTTTTCTCCGCGTCTTTTTCGTTTAAAAAGGCGTTGGATGCGGCGTCGGCTTCGTAGATCAGGCGCCGCTCGTCAAGCACTTTCAGTTGCCCTCGGGCCGTGCGAAGCACGAGGCGCTGATCGTCGTCTTCCGCCACGCGGCCTTTTCCCTGAAAGAAGCGCTGATTTAAATTGTCCGTCGTGTCCGTTTCGTAGGCCACATCCAAAATGGGCAAGGACGATCCGTCTTTCGGAATCTCCGCTTCCAAGGCGATGCCCGCGTCATTTAAAAGCTCTTTCGTCTCCCGATGAAAGGCGGCGGCGTTTTCTGCCGGGGCCACGCGCATGCGGTCCGCGTAGAGGACGCCGGCGAGGAAAAGGTCAGTGATGAGGAGGGCGACGATGAGGACGGTTTTTGCTTTTTCCCAATTCATGATCTGTCACCGCCTACATAGGCCCCGCTCAGGGCGTCGAAAAGATACACCCGCTCCTCGTAGAGGACGTAGTAGCCGGGCACGAGGGCCTTTTTTTCTTCTCGACCGTCGTCTAAATAACAGAGGCTTACCCGCTTCAGGGGCTTGAGCAATTGATCGTAGCCGTCTTCTTTCGCCCCGAAGATTTCCGGATGCATGGCCACCACGTCGGCAAAGGCCATGCCTTCGACCAAGGTGTTTGCGCTTTCTTCCTCGGCTTTGTTGCGGTAGAGATAGGTCATACGCTTCACCTGATTGTTGAAAAGTTCCACCACGATGGCATCGATCTTTTCGCCTTTTACGGGAAAAACGGGCAGGCCTTTTTCCGAATGGTTCATGACGACGCGGTAGCCCCGCCCGCCGTTTGCGGTGATGGGCTCCAGCTTTTCCAGATAGACGTCGTCGATGGTGCCGGTGTTTTTCGCCACAAATTCAAAGGCCCGCTCCACGGCGCCGGCGGGATCCATGACTTCCTTGGCCGCTTCCGTCTGATCTTTGTAGTCCAGAAGGCCGTTGTTGTACAGGCGCACGGTGCGCTGGCCCCAGACGTAGAGGGTGGAATCTTCTTCGCCGATTTCGTGAAGGTCGTCGATGCCGGCCTTCAACAGGCGGCGAAGCAGGTCGTTTTTGTAGGCGCTTTTCATATTGGCCAGGTCGTTTTCGTAGACCACATCGCCTTCAAAGACGGGCTTTTCGTCGGAAATGTACACGGCCCGCTGAATGCCGTAGCGCTCCCACAGGGAGCTGTAAGGTGGATTGTCTTCCCTCTCCAGGGAGCGAATGTACTTGTTGATGTCCGAAAGGTTCACGGCGAAGTCGGGCTTCATGGCGCCTTCTTCCGTTTCGAAGATCACGCCTTCGGATTCGGAAAAGTAGATGGCGGCGATCTCGCCCTTCAGGTCGTGAAGATTGTACACGTCTTTAAAGAGATCGGAATAGGTGCCCTTGGCCACTTCAAAGACCACCGAGGGCTTGTCGTGGCATTTTAAATAATCCTTGTAGGCCATTCTTTCCCACTGCACCTTTTCTTTGCCGTCGAAACTTTGCTTTAAGATGTTGCGATAAAAAGGCCAAAGATTCTTCAGCTGCACCGTCTTCGTGTGGGCGCCGTCGCCGAAGTTTACCACCATGGCCGCGGGCATCATGCGCCCGATGACGGCATCGGTGAATTTCGTGTCCGCCACGGCGATGAGTTTGTTGCCCGTCGGCGGCGGGGCCAGCCAAATTTGCCGGGCTAGAACCAATGTGAGCACCAAGAGGGCGGCGAGAATGACGGTTTTTATTCGCTCTTTCATGCTTCCTCCTGATCCATGGGAAAACTCAAGAGCACTTCCGTGCCCACATTCAGCTCGCTCTTAATGCGAATGCGCCCGCCCATGTTTTCCATGATGTCCTTGGCGATGGAAAGGCCCAGGCCGCTCCCGCCCATGGCGCGGCTCCTGCCCTTTTCCACGCGGTAAAAGCGTTCGTAGATGCGCTCCAAATCCCTGCGGGCAATGCCGATGCCGTTGTCCTTGATCTGGATGTGCACGCGGGAGCCGTAGTTCCTTCCGATGACCTCGATTTTTCCCGCGTAGGTGGTGTACTTAAAGGCATTGGTCAAAATATTGGTAATCACCTGATAGGCCCCGTGCTTGTCCGCCAAAAAGGGGCGAATGTCCACGGGAATATCCAGATACACCTTGTGGTGGCGCTCCTTGATCATGGGCTGCAAGGATTCCAAAATGGCCGTCACCACTTCGTAGGCGTCCATGGACACGGGTTCCCAACTGGTGCGCTTGGCGTCCATATTGGAAAGCTGCAAGAGGTCGGTGACCAGGTGGGTCATGCGGTCGCTTTCCCGGTCGATAATGCCTAAAAACCGCAGCTGGGCATCGCGATTTAAGGAGGCTTTCATCAGGGTTTCCGTGTAGGATTTTATGGTGGTAATGGGCGTCTTCAGCTCGTGGCCCACATTGGCCACGAAATCTTTTCTGAGCACGTCCAAATTGTGTTCTTCCGTAATGTCCTGTAAGACGGCGATGATCCCCTGGGGCTGCTTGCTCTCCCCTTTGTAGGGGGCGTAGCGAATATTGTAGAATTTGTTTTTGATTTCGATTTGGCTGAGCCCCGTTAAGGAGCCCACGTCGTAGTAATTGATCTTCTCAATGTTCAGCCGCTTCATGTCGAAGGCCTCGCCCACGGCGTCGTCGGCGAGATCCAAAATCTCTTTGGCCACGGGATTCATGTGAACCAACCGCCCCATGGAATCCACGGCGATGATCCCCTCGGACATGTAGTGAAACATGGTGTCCAGCTTGGACCGCTCGGAATCCATGCGGGAGATGGTCTCTTCCAGTTCCGTGGTGAGGTAATTAAACATGCTCCCCAAGCGGCCGATTTCGTCGTTGCTCTTGACTTCAACCTTTTGATCGAAATTCCCCTCGGCCATTTCCCGGGCCTGACGGGTCACGTCCCGAATGGGCAGGGTGATGGAGCGGGCCAAAATATAGGCCAGAATGGTGGTAATGCCCATGGCCACCACCATGGCGTAGGTCATAATGACCCGGGCGTCGTCCACCACGCCGTAGAGGCCGCTTAAATCCGACACCATGTAAAATAAGCCCATGACGCTGCCGTCTTTTGCAAAAACCGGCATGGTGTAATGGGCGTAGCGTACCTTGGTCTTGGCATCTTCCCGAATCACCGAAGAGCCTTCGCCGCGAAAGCCGTCCAAGATCAGCTTCGGCGACAGATCGGAATCCCCCAGGGCGTTTTTTCCCGCCGCGAGGTCCCCGGAATTGTTGGTGGTGGCGACGATTCTCGGCACGCGGCCCGGGCCGATGACGTAAATTGCCTCGTCGCTACCGATGCGCCAGGCGTCCAGGGTGTTTTGAATGCGGCTGTGCACCTCGTCCCAAGGCGTCTCCGTCAAATAGGGCGATGAATTGGCCATGGAACTCAAGGTCTGCTCCATGTCCGTCTGTACTTTCTCCAGCTGCGCGTCTTCCAGTCGGTTGACGATAAAGGCGCCGATAATGGCCATAACCACCAACACGAGGAGGACGTAGATAAATATAAATCGCCACTTAATGCTGGAATAATGCTTATCCTCCAAAGTAATAGCCCACTCCTCGCTTCGTTAAAATGTAGCGGAAATCTTCCCCGGGATCTTCGATTTTTTCACGCAAACGGCGCACCGTCACATCCACCGTGCGAATGTCGCCGTAGTATTCGTAGCCCCAAACCTCTTCGAGGAGCGTCTCGCGGCTGAACACCGTGCCCGGCGATTGGGCTAAGTACTTCAAAAGTTCGAACTCCCGCAGGGTCAGCTCGATCACCTTGCCCCGCTTCGTGACTTCATACTTCACGGGATCGATGTTCAGATCCGCCTCTTCGATGACCTCGTCGGGCAAATAGCCTTCGTTCTCGAAATCCTGGCGGCGGAAGTTCGCCTTCACCCGGGCGATTAATTCCCCCATGCTGAACGGCTTCACCACGTAATCGTCGGCGCCGAGCTCCAGGCCGCGAATGCGGTCGCCTTCGGAATCTTTCGCCGTGAGCATAATCACCGGCACGCGGCTCTTCTTGCGAATCTCCCGCAGAGTTTCAAAGCCGTCCATGCGCGGCATCATGACATCCAAAAGCACCAGATCCGGCGCCCAGCTGTCGAAGGTTTCCAGGCAGGCCACGCCGTCTTTTGCCATGGCGGTTTCGTAGCCTTCGTTGGATAAATTGTATGCAATAATTTCGGCAATGGCCGATTCGTCTTCCGTAATTAATATTTTCATAGGATCCCTCCTCCCTCGATTATATCATAGGTAAAATCGGTTATAATCAAGAGGAGCCATCAGTCCTGAAGATTTCGGGAAAGTTCCATCATTTTTTCATAAAGGGCGCGCACCTCGCCGCCGTAGGGCGCAGCTTTCTCTTCCAATCGGGCGAGAAGGGCCGCTTCCCGCGCGGGATCGTAGACCGCACGGCCGATTTTTTTCTTCTCCTCGCCCATGGCCCGGGACAAATCGAAGCGGGCCTTTAAAAGATCCACCAATTCGTCGTCCACGGCGTCGATTTTCTTACGAATAGATTCTACTGACATAATTCCTCCGGAGGTTACATGATTCACATAATTTATCACGGTTACTTTTCCTTCGCCATCCACAAAGTGGTGCAGGATCTCGCCAAAAAGGGCACAGACGTATTGGCCAAGCCCCACACAGACTACGTCCTCCTTGCGGAAAAAGAGGGCGTCGTCACCCGAGACATGAAGGGAGATCCCGCCCCGGACGCCATACTGTTTTTCGACAAAGACGTGCGCCTGGCGCGGGCCCTGGAAAAAACCTGCCCCCTCTTTAATCCGGCGGATGCCATCGCCTTGGCCGACGACAAGATTTCCACCTACGACGCCCTGGCCCCATCCCTCCCCATGATCGACACCATCCCCGCCCCCTTTCACTACCGAGTGCAAGCGCCGAAAGACGACTTCCTCGATTATGTGGAGGCGAGATTCGGCTACCCCATGGTCATCAAAGCCGCCAAAGGCTCCTTCGGCGAGCAAGTGTTTCTCGCGAAAAATCGCGACGAGGCGAAGGAGATCGCGGAAAACATGGGGGCGGAAGATTATCTCTTTCAGCCCTTTATCGCCGAATCCGCCGGCGTGGACAAGCGAGTGCTCGTCATCGGCGATGAAATCGTCGGCGCCATCGAGCGCAGAAACGATCACGACTTCCGCGCCAACATCGCCGCGGGATCCACGGCCCGAGCCATCGAGCTCACCGAGGGAGAAAAAGAACTGGCCCTCGCCGCCCACAAAAAAGCCGGCCTCGCCTTCTCCGGTATCGACCTCATCGACTCCCACAATGGCCCCCTTCTCGTCGAGATCAATTCCAATATGAGCTACCTGGGCTTTCAGGAAGCCACGGGCATCGACGTATCGAAGAAAATCCTGGACTATGTGGAGAATCGGATCCGATAAATTCAGTGTAGCATGTTTCGGATAGGGGGACAATTGGGGCATCAGCCCATCGCCGAGACCGTAATCCAATGCAAAGCCGCCAAGCCGCGCTAAAAAGAAAACATCCTCTGCATTTGCAAAGGATGTCAGACTGCAGACAAGCTTCGTATAAATCTCGGGGTTTGCCTCTCTCTTTTCTTATGGAAAAAATTTTCAGCATTCATTATTAGAAAATGCAATAGACTCATTAGCTTTCACTTGCATGTTCCTCGAAATTCTCCACTTGTTCCATCACCTTATTAAACACCTCCGGACTATACTGTGGCGGATAACCATTCTTAACCAGACAAATCTTGATGTCAAGTCTTAACTGTTCGCGGACGTTGCGGTTGTTAAGCCAATCCGCAAATGAAGATTTTGTATCGATGATCTCTTTAACTTTTCGAGCCAATATTTTGCATTTCTCATTGACGACAACACCGTCTACTTCTTTATCTTCGCCGTATTCAAAATTATGCTGATCGCGTAAAGCGATTAAAATATCGTAAAATGCTTTTTCTTCAAAGGTCAATCCGAGTTTTCTGAAGCTCTCTTTACTTTCGTTCATTTGTTGAAGAATCGCCAACGCTTGCTCCGTTGCTGTTTTAATAATATCTTCTGAAGCAGTCTCCTGTGTTTCGCCGGCCTCTTCTGCATCAAGATGCTTGCGACGTTCATGGTACTGTTCGATGGTTTTCTCAAGCAATTCTTGAAACGACACCGCCGCTATGCGATTGACTTTCCCATAGTCTTTGATTTCCTTGCGCAACAGTTTAATCAGCAGTTCCAATTTCGTTGCAGGTAATTTTACATCCGAAAGCTTCTCAAAATACTCCGGCGAAAAGATATCTTCATCTTCTCCTGCCTCGAGAACACTTTCCACTTGATTATATCTTAAAGCCTCCTCAACCATCTTCGATACCGCTAAATTCATCGTTTCGGTATCCAAATCGGAAGTTCCGCTCATTTTGCGGACAAATCCCGCAATCGCCATAAAGCACTGGGCAAGCGCGGATTCTTCTTCCCCGAGATGACCTGAGGGCTGCGCAATATCATACGCACCTCTCATGCGCCGAACCGATTCGAGGAAATATTTCTTAAAGGATACTTTTTTCGAAGGATCTTTACCTTCCATACTTAGCTTCACGGTAGAGGCGAATACATATTCCGCGGCCTTGGCAAGAAGCGTGTAACGTCTAATCGGATCACCGTCGGGGTCGAGAAATGGTTTGAAATCATAATTTGTAAAAAGACGCTTAATAATTTCGAGCTCTTCTCTGAAAACCAACGTTGCTTGTTCAACATCGTCTGCAGTCGGAGCAACAGAAGTATCGCCGCCATACATCTTCATGGCTTCACGCATGTTGTTTCGAATGCCGATGTAATCGACAATCATGCCATAGTCTTTACCGGGATATTTTCGGTTTACGCGACTGATTGTTTGAATGAGCAGATGCTTCTTAAGGGGCTTATCGTTGTAAAGATAAGTAAGTGCGGGGACGTCGAAACCTGTAATCCACATATCCACCACAATGACAATGCGGAAATTCGATTTTTCCTGCTTAAAAGCCGCATCCAGCTTTTCACTTCGCTTATCATTTTTAACGCCGCCGAGATAATTGTACATCGCAGGTTCGTCATTGCTTCCCACGCTGGATACCATGGCGATAAACGGCATCGGCGATAGATTCTTAAGCTCCTCATCACTCGCTTCGATTTGATTCGGCGTTTTCTTCTCTTCAAACCACTCGGGATACTTCGCTTTAAACTTCATCAGTAAATCATAAGCAATCTTTCTGCTTGAACAGACGATCATCGCCTTTTGAATCCTGTCAGGATCATTTGCACAAGAGGAAAGGTAGTGGTCGTGAATGTCGGTAGCTAATCTTTCCAAACGAGAAGGCTCTGAAAGAATTATTTCCATGGAAGACATGGCCCGTTTGCTGGCTTCAATATCTTCGGCAGTTGCACCGTCATCAGCGCATTTTAGATAATAATCTTCGATCTCCTGTACCTTGCTGTTATTGAGCAACACTTTGGCGATACGAGGATGATACTTAATAGGCACAGTGAGCCCGTCGGCCACCGATTGATCCATCGTATAACGATCGATTTCATCACCGAACGTTTGATACGTTTCTGCAATGGGTGTGCCGGTAAATCCGACAAACGTCGCCTGCGGAAACGCCTCCTTCAAAACCTTGGCGTAGGGCTTCGAAACCATCGCTTTCATATTTTCGTCGGCATCTTTGCTGAATTGAATCTTTCTCGAATGTTCCAACTGTGTTCTGTGTGCCTCATCGGAAAAACAAATGATGTTGCGACGATCATTGATGAGGCCGATTTTGTCCTCTTCGCGATCGCAGAATTTTTGAATAGTGCATATATAAAATCCGCCACTTTGACGCGCACCCAGCTCCTCGCGCAGATGGGCTCTGTTTTTAACAACTTCCACTTCGCCTAAGTTTAAAAAATCCTTGCTCTTGGTAAAAAGCTCTCTCCCCTGCTTTTGCAGCTCTTCACGGTCAACGATCAAGATAATCGTCGGCGATCCGATTTCCTGAACATCTGTGCAGCGCAATGCCAACTGCCGGGCGAGAAAAGCCATCGTAAAGGTCTTGCCACAACCCGTGGCCCCGAAATACGTGCCGCCCTTGCCGCTTTTATTTATCACAGACCTGATAATACTTTCTTTAAGTAATTTCGATGCAAAAAACTGAGGATACCGACAGACGATTTCTACTTCCTCACTGTCATAATTGCGATCTTGGAAATAGATGTAATCTCGAAATATTTCTAAGAAACGATTCGGTGCATAGACCCCTTTAATCATCGTTTGCGTTTCGGCAAAAGGCATGGTGGAAATCGGATCGCTTTCGTTAACGCGCCGCCACGCGTAAAAATGCTCATAGGGCGCGCGCACGGTCCCGAGCCTCGTCTTGACGCCATCCGAAATACAGGCCAAGGGACAATAATGCAAAAGATGAGGAATGTCCCGCCAGTAGCGAATATTGACTTGTTCCCATGCATCGTAAACAGTTGCATTGGCATCCGCCGGATTTTTCAGCTCGATCGCACAAACAGGCATGCCGTTCACATAGAGAAGCACATCCGGCCGGCGCGTTGCCTTCATCCCGTTGTTCATGTACTCGATACTCAATTGATTGACGACACGAAAAATATTCCTGTCGGGCGCTTCAAAATCGATTAAAGGAACCATCTTCGGCAAAGCATTTTGTGGGGTAAATTGAACGCCGTTCACCATCCAATCATACACCTTATGCAAGGTGGCAAAATCACTTTCCGCACCTACCAAACGCACTTGATCGTAAAGCTGCGTAATTTCATCTTCTTCGAGCTCCGGATTGGTATGGGCGAGAAAGCCCTTGAAGTCATCGGCGATTAACACATCCCTTTTGTTTTCGCGAGCAATCGCCTTTCCGTAAGTATATTGCCAGCCTTCCTCTTCTAAAAGCCCGATAAAGGCAGACTCAAAGTCCGATTCACAAAAATACCCGTTGTAATTTTGTATCTTTGCCATAGGTTAAGCCTCCTTTGTTCTTTTCCCTTCTTCCAGGGAACCTTTTATCAGAATCGGGCAAACGGCCTTAATTTGTGCTTTAAGCTTTTCATTAATGACTTGGCGGCGTTGGTAGACGGTGTAAATATCAACGATGGATTGTTGGATTGGTAATGGCGGGATTGGGATTTCTATTTCATTGAAGCAATCCATATCTAGATTTGTCCTAATGCTGGCATCACTCAAAAACCACCCAAGTCTATCTATCTCATTGCGAGAAAACCACATCAACACATATTCCGAGAGTGCAGAGTCATCTTGATTGCTCAAGACTGTATAGGCGGGCGAAATAACTATAGGCTCAAGCTTGTCAAACAAAGCAATTCGAATACACTCATCTCTGCCGGTTTGCATTCCCGAAAAGGCAAAATCCCCTTTTGATACGACTTTATACTTTGTTAAATCAATTCCATTAACATTAGCATGAGATGGTATAAATTGTTTGTTAATGTTAATACCTTGAACATCAGAAATCGTGCCATCGCTGTTTCTGATATCAACTTCTCTTAACATATCAGCCACACGCTTTTTTGATGACTTATTTTTATAATTGTCGATTAACGCATCACAGGTGAGTTTCAGATCCTCCAATCCGCGCTCGTAAGCTTTTTGATTGGCGACCATGGCACTGTAAACATCCACATACTTTTGTTGAACGGAAAGGGGAGGAAGGTCGATATCCATATCGCATAATGCATGCCATGAAAAAACTTCTGTCGAACTGCCCCATGATGAAAAGCATGCAGCTCTGTCCCACTCAGAACGATTAAAGTGTAAAAATATATATTGAGGCAATACTAGTTTTCTCCCCTGCTCGGATAGCCTAAACGCAATATTATTCCAGCTAATCAAAAATGTCTTATTTGAATTGTTGTATCCAAAACCAATCTTTTTACCATGCGTTCGAGGATTAAATATAAACTCATTTGGTTGTACAATTAAAAAATTACTTAAATCGGTATCTTTAACATTCGCCTTTGTCGGTATTATTTCCTTTGTTATCGTCACCCCTTTAACATCATCTGCCCGATATGTTAATTCCGAATTTGTCTCAGTGACTAATTCAATCAGCTCGCCTATCTTATACCTAGTCAATCCCATAGCCGATCCCCCTGAAGGCATCTTCCAGCATCGTTTGCGTGCGCTTCTCTTCTTTCATCAGTTCTTTCATCTCTGCTTGAATGCGGGCCATTTCTTTTTCATAGTCGATGTCCAAGTCATGATCAATGAATTCGATGTATTTGCTCGGCGTAAGGGTCCATCCCTTGCTTTCAATTTCTGAAATGTCGACGCTGCGATACAGCTCCGCCACGGCATAGTTCTTTCCGTCTGTGCCTTCCCTTTGCCATTGGTGGTAAATCTCGGCGGCGCGCCGAATCTGTTCGATCGTTAGCCGCACTTTTTTCTTTTTTTCGCCTTTTACGGCATTTTCCGTCCAGGTACGTAAATCCATAAATAATATTTCACCTGTGCGGTTGCGAAGCATTCGATCGTGATAATTGCCGCCTTTTTTGTTTTGGTTGAGTATCCAAAGCGTCACGCTGATGTCGGTGGTAATAAACAGTTCTCGAGGTAATACGATGATCGCTTCCACTTTGTCGTTTTGAATTAATTTTTTACGAATTTCCAAGGTGTCGCTGTCGTTTAATGCGCCGTTGGCAAGCAAAAAACCGGCCACGCCGTCGGTAGGTTTCAGATGGGAAAGCATGTGCAGTATCCAAGCATAGTTGGCGTTGCTTTTCGGCGGCGTTTCGTAATCTGCCCAGCGAGCATCGTTCTTGAGATTGTCGTCATACCAGCCTTTCAAGTTGAAGGGCGGGTTGGCCATGATGTAATCGAAGTACAGGCCTTGATGCAAGTCGTGGATAAATGACGAATCGTTCGTTTCTCCCAGGTGATGGCTAATGCCGCGAAGGGCGAGGTTCATTTTAGCTAAGCGATAGGTGGCGGCTTCTTTTTCCTGACCGTACACGTTCACGCTTGAAATGCTTCCTTGCTTTGATTTTACGAGCTCGGCACTTTGAATAAACATGCCGCCGGAACCCTCTCATGTCAAGCTTATGACAAAAAAGGGTTTATAGTTATGTAATTTAAAAGAGAGTGATTGCTCACTCCCTTTGCTACTTCCATATTATGTTCAACACTTCGTTTCCTTCACAGAATACTGAATCTATATATTTCTCCATCAATTCTCTGGTAAGTTTAGTGTTGTCTATTACTTCTTTTTCTTCTTTTGCTTTTAGTATTTTTTCTTTTATTGCTTGTATTTCTTCATCTATCGAATTTTTAGAGTCAATGAATTTTTGTCTATTCATCTTGCCTAATTTATACTTTTCAAAATTTTGCATTTTCTTAGCTTCAAGATCTTCGATAGATTTTTCCATAGGTTTAACTTTTACTTTTTCATTCTTGATTTGATCTTCTAGACCATATTTTTCTTTTATCGCTTCAAATACTTGTTCTTCAAGGCTTCCTGCTCTTGAGTTCTTGTGTTTTACATTATTACACTTACATATCCTACAAGTAAAATATGTGTGTACTCTAAGACTTCCATCAGGTCTTTTGTGTTTAGATTGAATACAGCCTAGAATGTGATTACAAGTTGGACATTTTGCAAAACCTTGCAGTGGAGATTTTTTCCTCCATTCATAATCAGTGTTTTTACCTTTCATAAATAGATTCTTCTCTTTAATCTTTTGAACTTTTTCGAAGTCTTCTTTAGATATAATAGCTTCATGATTATTCTCAACTCTTCCCCACTCTTCTTTTGGTTTGAACTTAAAGGAAGATGGATTCAATACTGACTTATCTTGCATATTGAAAGTGTAAGTTCCAGTATAATTTTCATTCGCTAATACATCTATTACATTACCATTAGTCCAAGTTGGTCTAGGTTTTTTCTCAGTTCTAATTATCGAATATTCAAAATCAAGATTTGTTAATTCACTCTTTCTTTTTGATGGTGTTGGTATTTTTTCTTCATTTAATATCTTAGCTATATTTCTTGAAGATATTCCATCTAGTGCAAGTTTGAAAATCTTCTTTACTATCCAAGCAGTTTCTTCGTCAACTATGATTTTATGTTTATCATTAGGATCTTTCATATATCCCAATGGTGGACTCCAAGCTAAAAACTTTCCTTGCTTTTTAAGTGTGGTCATAGATGACTTTACCTTCTCAGAAATATCTTTTGTGTAGAAATCATATAATAGTCCCTTGAATTGAATATCTAAATCTGTTCCATTTCCTTTTTCTTTGTCACTATCATAGCCATCATTTATGGCGATAAATCTTACTCCTAGGAATGGAAATATATTTTCAAGATAATCTCCAAGTGTTATATAATCTCTCATAAATCTGGACAAGTCTTTTACAATTATCGTCTGGATATTATTTTTCTTTACATCTTCAAGCATTCTTTGAAAGGCTGGTCTATTTTCATTTGTTCCAGAATATCCGTCATCGACATATTCTTCTCTTGTGAAATTTTTAAATTCTTCATTCTTATCGAGATAATCATTTAGATATGCTCTTTGATTTATGATACTTTCACTTTCATCAGTCTTTATCATGTCTTCAACGGATAATCTAATATAAAGAGCAATCTTACTCATCGTCTGTTCCTCCTACTAAATTATCTATATTGAATTTAAAGACTATTTCAAATTCGTGTTTATCATAAACTATTATTTTTTCAATTAAGCTATGGATTAAATCGCCCGGTAGCTTTTCCAAATTCTTTGAAGCATATAAATCATTTATCCATTTTGTTGATTTTAATCTTTCTTTTTTAAGTTTTGATATATTAACTTCAATTGCTGAAATCTCGTTATCAAATGTAGACATATGACTTTGAGCAATCTCTCTTTTTAATAGATACTCGTCCCTATCAATCTTACCTAGACTGTATTCTTCATAGGCTCTTTGAATGATATTTTCTTCATTTAGATTTTTCCTTTTAAGATTTTCAATGTCTTTCTTACAAGTATCTATTGCGTTATTAAATCTAGCCTTAATTCGATTAACAAACTTTGTCTTGCTAGTTGTCTTTATAATAAACTCAGAAATCTTATCACTAATAGCCTGATCCAAATCTCTTTCCATAATGAATACTGATTTTTCGGGTTTTATACTTCCACTAAATCTCTCATTCTGAAAAGAATAGTAAAGTCTATCTTTATTTTTACCATAGATACGAGTTCTTCTATTAAGTTCTTTGCCAGTATTATTATTGATTACAAGACCTTTAAATCTGTTCTCATAGTCCCTGTTTTCAAAATTGTGCATTGGCGAACTGAAAACATGATTTTTCTTTCTCTCTTGTCTTTCTCGTAAGATTCTTTCGTGAACTTCCTTAGAAATGATTGCTTCATGTGCATTCTCACAAATTATATACTGACTTTCATTTACAAAATGTTGTTTAATTCCTTTTGCAAGATTTTGTTGCTTAACTCCTTGGACTAAAGTCCCCGTATAAGCTGGGTTTGTAAGCATTTTTGAAATTGTCCCTTTATTCCATTCAGGATCATCATTTTCTCTGTAAACTCTCCCAGTTTTATAGTAAATCATTCCAGGAGCATAGCCTTTTTCATTAAAATGCTTTGCTACTTCATATTGGCTTTTGCCTTGAAGAGTTAAATCAAACATCTCTTCAACTATAAATCTAACATTTTCATCAATTACAAGTTTTTGACCTTCTTTAGATTTTTTAATCTTGTAACCATAAGGTGGAACAGATCCAATAAAGTATCCGTTTCTTGCCCTATTGTGTTTTGAGGTTTTTATCTTAACTGAAATATCCTTAGCATACATATCGTTGATAATATTTTTAAGAGTAACCTCAAAAGATTTCTTTGAATCTGTTTCTTTGACTGTGTCTAATTTATCATTAACTGAAATAAATCTAACACCTAAAAATGGAAACACTTTATCAATCAATCTTCCCATTTCGAGATATTCTCTTCCAAGTCTTGATAAATCTCTGATAATAATACAATTGATTCTTCTATCTCTAATATCTTGCATCATATTCTGAAATGATGGTCTTTCAAAGTTTGTCCCACTATATTCATAGTCAGTGTAAACTTCTAAAACATCTATATTTTCTTTTAATGCATATTCTTTACAAGATAGGATTTGAGTTTCTATGGAATATGATTTTTCTCTCCACTCTTCTGTTCTTTCGTTAGATAGTCTTGTATAAATTCCGGCCTTAAAGACTTTTCTTTCTGTCTTTTCGCTTTTCTTTTCAATATATCTTTTGGAAGTTCTTGCCATTATAAAACACCTCCAACTAATTGCATTGGAGTCTTATTTTCAAGAGAATTTCCAAATACCTTATTTATTGAAATCAAATTCTTCTTTACTTCGGACTTGCTTTCACTTTCTTCTTTTATAAGGGTCTTCAGTAAGTTAACTGTTTCCAAATTATTGAAGACAAAATTAATCTCATTGTTTTCTCCGATTTCTATTATATCTATAAAAGATACGATTGTTAGCCTATTTAGGCTGCTTAAATCAGTGGGAACAATTTCGGAAACCAAACTGTCCTTGTTTTTCATCTTTTCTTGCAAGTTGGCAAGTATATTTTTCTTTGTAGCAATTTGTTTCTCTATTTCCCTGATTTTAATAAGATAATTTTTTCTGAACCTTTCAAACTCTTCAGAAGTTATAAGTTCATCTTCTAAGTCCATATATAAAGATTGTCTAAGTCTTTCATATTTTCTTTTTTCTGAGTTTAAGCTTTCAAAGTCAATATTAAATGTAACTTTTGATACATCTAACTTATTAACTTGACTTAGTAATTCATTGTATTTTTTTAAATAATCTTTAAGTGCAAAAAGAGTCATATCAAGTAGATAGTCTTCTTTTATACTATGTCTTGTGCAATCTCCTTTGTTATTATAGTGAGAACAAATATAAAAAATATTATATCCATTCTTGGACTTAACCTTTCTTCTAACCATTGAAGATCCACAATCTTTGCAATAAAGCATTCCTGATAAAATATGTGGTATATCTGCCGATTGTTTTACATCTCGAAGCATCATCTTATTAGCCAAAGCATAAATGCTTTTTGAAATAATAGGCTTATGAGAGTCGTTTATTACAATCCAATCTTCTTCATTTACTTCTACTTCTCTCTTAGACTTGTAATTTAGTTTTCTAGTTTTTCCTTGTTCAAGCACTCCAATATAGACCTTGTTTGTAATAATCCTATTGACCATTTTTGCATCCCATTTAGAGTCTTTAACAATAAAACCAGTAGTATGATTATCACCAGAATTTTCTTTATGCTTAGATGGTGTTACACAACCTATGCTATTTAAAAAATCTGCAATAGCCTTAGACGAATAACCGTCTATCTTCATATTGAAGATTCTTTCAATTATATGTGAAACTTCTGTATCAACGACTAACTTATGTTTGTTTTTGCTATCCTTCTTATAACCAAAAGGAGCAAATGCACCAATAAATTCACCATTCTTTCTTTTGATCTCTTTTGAAGATTTAACTTTCATAGAAATATCTCTACAATAAGAATCATTAATAAAGTTTCTTATTGGAAGAATTAAGTGTGTATCGCTTACATCTGCATTTTCACTGTCATAGTTATCGTTTACGGATATAAACCTTATACCTTTTTCTGGAAATATCTTTTGTAGATATTTACCTGATTCGATATAATCTCTCCCAAAACGGGATAAGTCCTTCACAATAATTGTTTTGAACTTCTTTTCTTCAAGATCTTGAATCATCTTCTTAAATTTTGGTCTGTCAAAATTAGATCCTGAAAAGCCATCGTCTACATATTCAGCAACAACTTTAAAATCATTGTCCCTTGCATATGATTTGATAATCTGTCTTTGATTTGAAATAGAATTACTTTCTGTGCTATCTCCATCCTCTCTCGATAAACGAAGATACATACAAGCAAATTTTTCCATCACAAAACCTCCTTAATTTGTATTTGGGCAAATATTCATTAAGGAGTTCTTCTACCACTTATATTTTACCGCACCCAAGTTTTTAAGTCAGCACCCCAGCTTATAGTCTTATACAAGCTCTACATAAATAAAGCTCAACAATATCTAGTAAGTCGAGGGACTCTTTATCACTTTGAGTGTAAGTAATTTTTTTAGAATAATCTTCTTTTGATATTTGCTCTTTAGGTTTATATTTCTTCTTTTCTTTTGTATTCATAGGTTTTACCTCACAATATAAAATTAAAGTTTTTTGACATTAACAAGTGCCTTGGATTAGCAACATAGGAATCTCACCTCCGCCTCTGTTCAGGATGAGCCGGCTTCAACCTTAGAAGTATCATTATCCTCATTTTCTTCATAGCGAATAGGGTATCCCTCCCTATATTCAAACTCTTACTTATCGCTCCCTTTCTTCTTCCCTTGCTTTTAGCTTAGCAGTACTTGTTTTGCCGAATTATTCAGCAGAAAGATCTTGGCGGATAGGTTATTACGCTCCAAAAATGATTAATGTCTTGTCTTGGTCTATTCAATTGTTAAGGTTCAAAATTTATCGAGAGTTATTAATCTTTTTAAATTTTGACCATCAGAAAATACTTATCTTGATGAAACAAAATTGTTTAAAATTACCCTCTTATACTTAACAGTGAAAAGAAGTCTTTCTTGGTAACCAATTTTCAAAAATAAATTTGGTTAAATAAAAAGGTCCAATTCCCACTGTATAAGTAACAGTGAAAATTAGACCCTCTTGGCAATTGTCATCTAAAAGTCTTCCAACATTTCCTTTAGTTTTTCTAAGACTTTATTACACCTTTTAATAACGGCTGGATGAGAAATATTCAGTTTAGCAGCTACTTCTCTAATTGTTTCTTCTTTATAAAAAAGACTTTCTATCAAATCCCTTTCAACAGGATTGAGTTTAGAAATAGCTCTTCTTACTTCTTCAATCATTTCCTTTGTTTCGATAATTTTTTCAACATCAAATTCCAGATCTTCTAAATTTTCTTCAAAATTACCATCATGATCATAGGAACAAAAAAAGAAACAGTTATTTAACCTGTCTCTTCTCATTTGATATTTCTCTTTGTTAAGTTCACTATGATAAGCAAGATATACTTCCTTGCTAACAACTACTTTCTTTCCTTCTACAAATAAATAATATTCTTTGTTCATTAATTTTTCCTCCTTGTTGACATGAATTTCTTTTGTTTGAAAATAAAATTCACACAAGGAGGGCTTCTAATTCTATGCATATACTCTCCTGGGCATAAAAAAAGACCGAAAGAAAATAAATTCTTTCAGTCAATGAATGCCAATATTAAATTTAGGTGCTAATCACCCATCATGGATATTATATATGCACTTAAGTACATATAAAATTCGTATATGGTACTTTTTTCATTCGGAAATAGTACGCAATCAGTTCGTCATAATTTAATTTTTTAAATGTTCATTATATCATCAATGCTACGACCGTCTTCAAGTTGACTAATAGCAGTTGGTAAAGTATATCCCCAAATTATTACACCAACCAATGCAATTGCTTCCTTCTTTCTTTGATAATAAACAGTTCTCTCTAAAGATACGCTTCTCATACAAGCTTCATCAGTAATCTTTTTTTCAGAAATATAGTAGTTGTAAATAATCTTATGATAGATTTCTCCATACTCTGGATAAACTTTTAGCCTAACACAGGCATCATAAATTATTAAAAGCATAAGCTTACTATCCATTACATTGGCTACTCTATTATTAAACTTTTCTTCAACTTTTTCTGGAGCAAATGTAGAAAGATACAAGTAAGCAGATTCTGAAGTTGATCCATAGTTTTCTTTACTCTCAAACATCATAAAATTTGCCCTGCTATCTACTGCCCAGGTAACTTGTCTATATAAACTTAAAATAAGTTTTGCAGCTGAACTAATCTCTTCAAATTTCAAGTTACTATCTGCATACATGTCCATTATATTCTTTAAAGTTTTACTTATTCTCAATCTAATCACCCCAATACAGCTTATTTACAAACTTGAATGTTTGTGCTATAATATGAATATAAGTTCAGTTTGTATTATATCTCAAATTGAAAAATAATTCAAGCACTATTGTTCGTATTAAAAGTTATAAATGCACATTAGTACAGGAGGTTAAAGTTATGGCTTTTGCGGATAGATTAAAGGATTTTCGTGAAAAAGAAAAGTTAAGTCAAGCCGATTTTGCAAAAATGATAGGAATAAGTACAAGAACTCTTGTACATTATGAAGACGGAGAAAGATACCCAAGAGATGTCGAGGTTTACAAAAAAATAGCTGAAGTTATGGACTGTGATTACAATTATCTTCTAGAAGAAAGTGACGAATTTTTAAATCGAGTTTATAACATGGGTGGCAAAAGAGAATTAGAAAAAGCTAGAGCATTAACAGAAGGTCTAAGCTCTTTATTTGCTGGTGGAGAAATTTCTGACGAAGATAAAGATGCTGCTTTTGAAGCTATTACTCGTGCTTATTGGGAGGCTAAAAGAGAAAACAAGAAATACGGTCGTAAGAAAAAAGATTAGGTGATTTTATGAGCATGAATCGCTATATATATGATAAGGTTAATCGACTTATAAAAAAATATAAGACACGAGATCCTATCGAATTAATAGAAGCTTTGAATATTAACCTGGTATATCTACCTGAAACAAAAATACTTTTAGGAATGTACCATTATATTCAAAGGAACAGATTTATTTTTATCAGTAGCAACACAAATTTTAATAGAAAAACGATATTAGCACATGAATTAGGTCACGATCAACTCCACAGAGATTATTGTATAAGTGGCGGAGCTTTTCATGACCAAACAGTGCTAAACCCTACAAATAAATTTGAAACTGAAGCTAATATTTTTGCAGCTCATTTATTAATAAGTGATGAAGATATCCTAGATAATATCAATGATCAAGTTTGTGATTATGAAATTGCTGGAAAATTAGGTGTGGATATAAATTTACTAAATCTAAAAATTTCTGAGTTAGCAAAAATGGGCAAGTTTAATAAACCAATTAATGTTAATACATCTCAGGGAGATTTTCTTAAAAACTATCGCCCTGAACATGATGATTATTATTAGGAGACTCTATGGGAATTTTTATTGCAGGATATTTTTTATTAATCCTTTCTGGAGTAGTTTTCTACTATCTCATCTCTACCTACTCTGTAAAAATCTCAGCATTTTTGATTGATTTTATAGTTGTAGGTTTAGGATTTTATATATCCATAAAAGATAAACTAGATAACAAATTGGCTATTCCCCTTTCAATTACAGTAGTAATAGTTTATGGAATATTGCTAGTTTTAATAAATCAAAAGCTACCAAAAATCAGTAAACTTTTAAACTATATAATTGCTTTTATAGGATCATCAGTTGCCCTATGGTTGGCACTTGATTTTATAACAAACACACTTACCGCTTTTAAAATAATAGGTCAAACTTATCATCAATTACCAATAACAAAATATATGATGATAAATTCCTTTATACATTATGTAATTGTATTCTTGATTAGTATTCCAGTGTTTAAAGGTAGAATGAAATTTATACTTGGAGGAAATTATGAGTAAAGAAATGGATAAAAATAAAGACGAAAATCATGATAAAAAAGAACTTCAAATCAGATCATCTGCTGCTGAATACTTGACTTTTATTGCAGCAAATGGTGATGATCAAGAAGCTATTGAAATTAGATATGAAGATGAAAATATTTGGCTTACTCAAAAGATGATGGCAGCTCTTTATGGTGTCAGTACTGCAGCAATAAATCAGCACTTAAAAAAAATATTTGATGACAATGAATTACAAGAAGAAGCAACTATTAAGAATTTCTTAATAGTTCAAAAAGAAGGTTCTAGAAATGTTTCAAGAGAAACAAAACACTATAACCTGCAAGCAATTATTGCAGTAGGTTTTAAAGTAAATAACGAACGTGCCGTCCAATTTAGAAAGTGGGCAAACCAAATTGTAAAAGATTTTACAATTAAAGGTTGGGCAATGGATGATGAAAGATTAAAAAATTCTGGCACAAAACTTACCAAGGATTATTTCGAAAAATTACTTGTAAAAATTCGTGAGATTCGATTATCTGAAAGAAGATTCTATCAAAAAATCACAGATATTTATGCCACTTCTTTGGACTATGATCCATCTGCAAAAGCAACAAAAAGATTTTTTGCCGCTATTCAAAATAAATTGCACTACGCAATTCATGGAAAAACTGCAGCTGAATTAATCTTAGATAGAGCCAATCACAAAACGAAAAATATGGGACTTACAACTTGGGAAGGATCACCAGATTCAAAAATTCATAAATATGATGTAGTTGTTGCAAAAAATTATCTAAACGAAGAAGAATTAAATCAAATGCAAAGAATTGTTTCATCATATTTGGACATGGCAGAACTACAAGCAGAAAGACATATCCCAATGACTATGGAAGATTGGGAAAAAAGATTAAATGGATTTTTACAATTATGGGATAAAGAAATCTTAAATGATGCAGGAAAAGTATCTGCAGCTCTTGCTAAAAAACACGCAGAAAGCGAGTTTGAAAAATATAGAATTATACAAGACAGACTCTACAAAAGTGATTTTGATAAGTTCCTAGAACTCGAGGATAATACAAAAGATTTAGAAAAATAACTTAATATACGCTTAATGCTTATAGGGGTTTGTAAATAATTTTTTGTATCAACCTAAATCCTGATTAAAGGATAAGGGTTGATACATTTTTTTATGCTTAAATCATCATTTGTGTAGATACAACTTTTTTCTACACCAACATTTTTATCTTCTAAATTATCTTCAAAATTCCCATCATGATTTAGGGACGAAAAAAGAGCAAGTGGTTTTTCTCGTCCACCTGCTCTAAATGCTTTTCCTTTTGAAAGACTTTAATATTTCTTCCTATTAATTATTTAATTTCCATGATTCCGCCTTAGCTTTTGCATTGATAAGATCAGAATAAAGTCCATTATTTTTAATTAGTTCTTCGTGATTTCCACGTTCTACTATTTCCCCATCTTTTAAGACTAAAATTTGATCTGCATTTCTTATGGTTTTTAGTCTGTGGGCAATCATAATTACTGTTTTATTTTTTGTTAATGATTCTATTGCTTCTTTAAGTTTATCTTCATTTTCTGGATCTATACTTGCTGTGGCTTCATCAAAGATTATGATGTCCGCATCTTTTAGCATAGCTCTTGCAATTGAAATTCTTTGTTTTTCTCCACCAGATAAACTTGCTCCACCTTCTCCTATTATAGTGTTATATCCTTCTGGTAAAGCTTCAATAAATTCATGGCACCTTGCCTTCTTTGCAGCTTGAACTACTTCTTCATGGCTTGCATTTTGTTTTCCAAATTTTATATTGTTTTCAATTGTGTCTTCAAAGAGATAGACGTCTTGAAATACCATGGAAATTGAATTCATAAGGTTTTCTATCTTATAGTCCTTAATATTTTTTCCACCTATTAAAATTTCGCCAGAATTTACATCCCAAAATCTTGCAATAAGATTACAAAATGTAGTCTTGCCAGATCCAGATGGTCCTACAATAGCAGTCATGGTATTTTCATTTATCTCTGCTGAGACGTTTTTTAAAATGGGTCTGTCATCATAAGAGAAGCTGACATTTTTAAAGACAATATCATGATTTTTTATAGGCTCTGTAATACTTCCTTCTCTCATATCAGGCATTGAGTCTATAAAACCTACAGAATCTATGGCATTTTCGCAAGCTCTTAGGATTGCCATGTTTGATCCTGCCCCGATTAAGCCTTCAAAGATAATAAATGATGCCATAATCATAAGAATTGTTTCAGCAAGTGGAAGTTCACCAGATAAATTTAATTTTAATGATACATAGACCATAGCTACTGTTGTTATTCCCATTACAATTCTTTGGATAACTGTGTAAGGTGCTACAGATATTTCTAAATCTAAAAGTATATTTGATGTATCTTTTATAGACTTTCTTAAAGCCCTGTTATTTTCTCCACCAAGATTATAGGATTTTATAACCTGCATACCTTGTAAAGTTGCTAATACTTCTTTTGTAAGTCTTGTTTGTGTTTCTGTCATTTTGTCTGCATTAGCTGATGATTTTTTCTCCATCATTGATGTAACGATGAAAAATACTACCACACCTGCTACAGCAACAAGTCCTACCTTTACGTTAAAAATTAAAGTTCCAAGGACAAAGACTAGTGTATTTAAAACTCCACCAAGTACAAGAACCAAAAGCATAGGCACCCACATTTCTGCTTGGGAAAGTGAAGATGTAGCAATAGTTGTTAATCTTCCTAGTGAAAAGCTTGAAAAGAAACCCATAGGAACTCTTTTTATCTTTTCTCCTATTTCTATTCTCTTGTGAGCTGCCATAAAATATCCAGCGTGTGTTTGTGCCATTTGTGATGATTTTTGTGTCATTATCTTTCCAACAAGGGATATAACTAATATTCCAAGACAAATAAAGATAGCCTTATAGTCTAAAGTTTTAGAAAATATATTTACTAGCATATAGTAAATTGCTCCAAACTCAAGGGCATTAAATACTGCGTGCAAAAATCCAGCGAGAATAGATTTCTTAATATATACCTGTTCCTCTTTTGAAAAATTCCATATCTTTTTAAACACATTAAGCATTTTCATCACCCCTTAAATTTGCAGCATACATTTCCTTATAAAGTTCTGATGACTTTAATAGTTCTTCATGAGTACCATAAGAATTTAATTTGCCATCTTTAATAACAAATATCCTATCTGCATCAACAATTGTCTTTAACCTATGAGCAATTATAATTAAAGTTTTACCCTTAACTAAATTAGCCAAGGCGTTTTGTATGAGTGCTTCATTTTCAGGATCTATATATGAAGTTGCTTCATCTAAAATTACGATTGGTGCATTCTTTAGCATGGCACGAGCAATAGATATTCTTTGTCTTTCTCCTCCAGATAGATGACCTCCACCTTCACCAACTCTTGTATCATAACCATTAGATAGATTCATAATAAAATCATGGCAGGCAGATTTTTTGCACACTTCTATGATTTCTTCGTCACTAGCTTCTTTATTTCCAAGCCTAATATTTTCCTTTATAGTCATATCAAAAAGAAAATTATCTTGAGATACAAAAGAAATAAGTGAAGACAAGTTTTCGAGCGACACATCTTTTGTTTCTACTCCGCCAATTTTGATAGATCCCTTATCTACATTCCAAAAACCAGCAATAAGCTTTGCTATTGTTGACTTGCCTGACCCAGAAGGTCCAACGAGTGCTGAAACTGACTTTTCTTTTATTTCCATAGAAAGATTATCAATGACTTTCTTTTCTCCATCGTAAGAAAAGTCTACGTCTTGAAGTTCTATATTATATGATTCTAAATTTTGTCCCTTGTCAATATTTTCTAACTCTCTTGAATCTAAAATCTTTCCTATCTCAGAAGTTATAGTCGATATTCTTGACATATCATCCATATAGTTCATGATTTTTAAAATACTAGAAACTGTAGCAAAGGATAAGACTATTAAGGTAATTAAATTTCCTAAATCAATACTTCCATTTATATAAAATAAAATCCCAAAAGGTATGATTGTAATAATTCCCATAGGAGAAAGTAATCTACCTATAGCAACCTTATTCATAGACTCGTCCATCCAGTTATAATAAAAACTTGCATTGTCATAAACTGCATCAGCATATTTTTTATAAGATGATTCGCTTTGATTAAAAGTCTTTATTACTTCTATCCCATTTATATACTCAACAATAGAATTATTCATGTGTTGACCAATGGCAACTGACTTTCCAAACATTTCCTTATAATGAGCATTCATAACAGACATCATAATAGACATTCCTACCACAAAAGGAATTAGTGATAGCAAAGTTAAACGCCAATCTAAGCTAAACATATAAATTAATAATAGAACAGGTCCTACTAAATTTGCAGTAAATTCTGGGACTAAGTGGGCAAGGGATGTTTCCATAGAATCAACCTGCTCAACTATAATATTTTTCAATTCTCCAGATGATCTTGATAATACATCTCCTAATGGCATCTTGAATAATTTCTTAGAAATATCATTTCTGATTTCTCCAAGTGAATTAAAAGTTGCTGTATGAGAAATACTTGTTGATATTCCCGCTGCCACTTCTTTAATAACAAATGTTAGAAAAATACTAAGGCATAATGGAGTATATAGGCTTATATCAGTTATGCCATTAATCAAATTTACAATAATTTTTGCCATATAAATATAAGAAAAAAGTCCAGCCACTACCCCTACTATTGCAAGTAGTACAGAAATAAAATATGAGCCTTTTCTTTTATTTACATATTCTTTTACTAAATTCACTTTAAAACCTCCTTTAGTAATATTTTTAAATAGTTTATTATATTTTTTTTATTTCAGAGGGCATTCTATTAAGCTCTCCAATCATCATTGCTATTCCAGCTAAAATCATAATTAAATCTACAAGAGGTTCAGCAAACCATACTGCCTTAACTCCAAATGTCATTGGTAGAATAATCATGGCAGGAACGAATAAAAATAATTGTCTTAGCATGACGATTATGCCTGCCTTTTTAGCATTTCCTATTGCTTGGAAGAATGTTATAGACATAACCATTACTCCATATAAGATAAATATAGAATAGAATAGTCTAAAGTTTCCTACTCCCTGAGTTATAATACTTTCTTCTACTCCAAATAAAGAAAGAATATTCTTTGAAAATGCTAATGCTGGTATCCAAAATATTGATGCAAGAACTAATCCTCCGATAGAAAATACTTTCATAGCTTCCTTTACTCTCTCATATTTCTTTGCTCCAAAATTTGTACCAACTACAGGTTGTAAACCTTGACTCATTCCCCAAAGTGGAATAAATGAAAAGGCATATATTCTAAGTGTTGCTGCCATCAAGATAGCATTTGTATCTCCGCCATATTTAAAGGACATTTTATATAGCATTGTTTGTTGAATCATAAATAAAATTTGCATCATCATAGCAGATGACCCTACGCCAAACATTTCTTTTTTTATTTCCTGATCCGATTTGATTTTATTTATTTTTACAGATTTACTCTTGTATTTAAAGTAATGGAGTGTTATTATTGCTTGAACTAATTGTGCTGTAATAGTTGCAAGTGCTGCACCTTCAATTGCATATTTCCCCATTAATTTCATTAGAATAGGATCAAGAATTATGTTTAAGAGAGCTCCTAGCCCCATAATAAGCATGGCTTTTTTCATTAATCCTTCTCCACGCATAACCATGTTTGCTGATTGAGTAAAGTTTACAAATAAAGAACCAATGAAAATCACGCGTAAATATCTGATACCATATTCTTTAATTTCGCCACTTGCCCCAACCATATCTAAAAAATGTGGTGCAAGTAAAATTCCACCTATTGTAATAATTGATGAGAATAAAATAACCCAAAAGATTAAATTCCCCATAATTTTATCAACTGTTTTTTTGTCGCCCTTTCCTATAGCTCTTGATAAAACTGATGCTGAACCTACGCCTATAAGTGTAGATACACCACTATTGAAAAATGTAAGCGGCATAGCTACACCACAAGCTGTCATTGCTGTTTGTCCTATAATATTTCCTGCAAATATTCCATCCATTAATGGATAAAGACCTATTACTATCATTCCTATTACAGCAGGAATAGATAATTGAAAGAGTAAATCTATAGGTCTTTTTGTTAATAATTGTTCTTTCATATCTTGTTTCAAAAAATCAACTCCTTACACAATCAGTCCATCTTTAATAAATTTCAAAATTTCTTTTTCATGTCCCTGAATATTCACTTTCTTGTATCTATCTCCTCCAAGCATTAACACAGAATTACAAACTTTAAAAATAAGTTCTATATCATGAGTTATTATGGCAAAAAGATATATTTTTGAATATCTTTTTATTATTTCAGAAATATCATTCATTCTCTTGTAATCTAAACCTGACGTAGGTTCATCAAGAATTATTAATTTTCTACCACTTAAACAAGCAGTTAATAGAGCAAGTCTTTGTTTTTGTCCACCAGATAGATTTTGTGGATGGTCATACCTATTTTCCCAAAGGTCAATATGTTTTAATTCGTTTCTAAGTCTATTTAAATATTCATCGTCATTAATTCTATCTTTTTGTAAAAGCTCATTTTCCACCGTATCAAAAAACATTTGGTATTCTACATCTTGCATCATATAATAAGAGTTTCTTAATCTTTCTTTTTTATTTCTCCCAAAGCTTGTCTTGCCTTTAAAGTTTAATAAACCAGCTAAGGATCTTGCAAGAGTCGTTTTACCTACTCCATTTTTACCTATAATCGCCATTATCTCATTTTCATATAAGCTTATATTTAAATTTTTTATTAATTCTTTTTTACCAGTAGAAATATCAGCTCCTCTTATATCCTCAACTACATTTTTGGAATTATCAATATTTTCAGATAGCAAAAAATTATAGTTAGTTGTTCTTAAAGAGTAATTTTTACAATCCTCTTCTGTTAATTCACCTTTTTTAAAAACTTTTTCGATTTTACCATCTTTCATATACAAAAAACGATCATATAAATCATTTAAATAGAACAATCTATGCTCAGATATTATTATCGTTTTTCCTAAGGATTTTAATTTTTCAAGAATATTCTTAAGTTCGACTATTCCCCTATAGTCTAAATTTGATGATGGTTCATCAAAAAAAATTATTTTAGTATCATAAACAAGAGTAGATGAGATAGCAACTTTTTGCTTTTGTCCACCTGATAAAGAATTGATATTTCTATATTTTAAATTTTCAATTCCCATCACACTCAAAGAGTCATCAACTCTTTTCTTTAATTCTGAAAGCTCCATTCCTAAATTTTCTCCAACAAAGGCAAGCTCATCTTCAACAATATTTGCGAAGAACTGATCTGTTGGATTTTGAAAAACATTTCCTATATATTTTGCCAATTCTCCATTGTTATATTGCGAAATATTTTTTCCTAAAATAGATACTTGTCCATATAATTGTCCTTGATAATGATTCGGAATTAAACCATTTAATATTCTTGTTAGCGTGGTTTTTCCACAACCAGATAAACCACTTATAACAACAAGTTCCCCTTCTTTAATATTTAGCTCTATATCTTTTAAAATTACCTTATCATTTCCGTCATAAGAGAATTTTTTAATATCTGCTTCTATTACATTCATATTGACCTCCACAATAAGAAAATAGCTAAAAGTAAGAATACGATATCAAAAAATTTAAAAGTTATTTTATGATAATTGGTCCTTTCCCCTCTATATTCTGCTCCTTTAGATATAATAGATGAAGTCAAAGTTTCACTCACTTGCAAACATTTATAGATAAGAGGGATGAAGTAAAGTTCAAAAGACCTAACAGGATGGAGGGGACTTAATCTTAGTCCCCTTACCTTCATGCCATTCTTTATTTCATTAAGCCTTAACCCCATCTCTGATATAAACTTCATTCCTATCACTATGCTTAAAGCAAACACATTTGGAATGTGTAAAAACTTAAGTGAACTCATCATTTTAAGTGGTGATGAATTCACAAGAATACCACCAATAACAAATATTGGAAAGAGTTTTAATAAGATTTCTACAAGACCTAAAATTGCATTTCCACCTATTCCTAAGTCTGTAATAGTTAATGTTTTGCCAACAATTAACAAGATAAGAACTGTTGCTAGTTGTTTAATAAATTGTTTTAAGGAAAAAGTTAAAGTTAGAAACATTGATATTGCTATCATAATATAGTAGCCAATATCATCTGTTATAAATAATATAATCGAAAACGCTAAAATTAAAACAAATAAAATTATAGGATTTACAAGACAGTTGTCATCTCTCCTTATTTTTTCCATTACAATATTCCTGATTTTTTACTATTTTTAAAAAACTTATTATTTATATATAATCCAAATCTTCCTGCTATTAATACCAAGACGATATTAATGCCTATTGAGATTAGCATTGCCTTTGGTGTAAAAAAGGCATCCATAAAGGCAGCCTGTTCTTTAGTAAATACGCTAAAAACTTCAACAATTTTTTCTGGTCCAAGTAGTCTTACAAATGTCATTGCATGCATTGAAATAACAAACATTCCAGCAGATACCGCTAAGGCAACTCTATTATCATTTTTATAGTTGCCTATAATTAATTCTGCTACAATAGCTGCGATGGCATTTACTATAAGCATTGGCCAATATCCACTTAAAGCATAAAATACACCTAGCAACATGAAAAATATAAAAGCTATTCCTCTTTTTTGTAATTTTTTAGCCATAATTATAAATGGCGGAGCTACTACAAAGGAAGAAAATCCTGCCGCTATATATAAGGATAAAGTTCCTAACATTCCTGTGGCTGTTGATACAGCCATGTTTAATATAAACGCCACTACTGTAAAAATTGTAACTTGTACAATATCTTTTAATTTCATATAAACCTCCAATTTAAGATATATTTTTTCTTTCTGAGTAAACCCTAAGATCTACTTAGCATTATTATCTAAGATAATTCCTATCATTTTTTTTAATGCAAGTTTGTTCTTCACAAAATTTTCTCTTGCATTTAGAACTTCACAACCTAGAATAAATGTGTTAATCAAATCAGTTATTAATTCGATAGCTTCACTTAATTCACCTCTTACATCTTCATCAAATAACATTAGAATACTATCAGATGATGATTTTTTTAGTTTCTTATATAAGTCTTTTAACTTATCGTCATGGTTTAATTCCTGCAAAAACATTGCATAAATTGAAACATAGTCACTCTGATATAGCATTTTTTCTAAAATGATCTCAGATAAAACTTCGCTAAAATCCTGACTTGTTTTATTCATCTCATCATGGATTATCTTCTCTCTGTATTTATTTCCTTCTACCATAATGTCGTATAAAATTTCATAGGTAGAACCATAATGATGATACAACCCACCTCTAGAAAGCCCAGTAGCTTCCATTATGTCATTCATAACTGTATTTCTAAATCCTTTTTTTAAAAACACAGCTATTGATGCTTTTTTTATTTGATCCAATCTATCTTTAACATTCATTCGCACTCTTGAAATACTACCATCTCCTTAAAGACATCTGTGTCGGTATTTATGAATATTATACCATATTTTTATGATAATCAACTCATTTAACTCTACTCTTTATCATCCCAATTATTATTTCTGGATGCTTACTTAAAGCTTCTGAATGCCCCATATCTTTTATTTCTTCTACTTCTAGTTCTTTTTTTATTAACTTTTCTAAATAATTTAAAGAATCTTTTGCGTATATTTCTCTACTTCCAAAAGAAACAGATATGTCTTTCGTAGATAATTTGTCAGAATTTTTATTTGTTATATCATAACTATATGCAGCTTTAAAGGTACTGTATAAAGTTTCATTACTTATAGACTTAAATAACATTGGTTTTAATATTTCAATGTCATTTTCATCATATCCCATGTTATCTCTGATTTCTTTTTGAAGATGATTATTTTCTAATAATCCAATAAATTGTTTAGACATTATATTTGAAAATAATTCAATATTTTCTCCCATATTTATATATTGACCACCATCTAGGATTACTTTTGTTATGTTAACTTCTCCGCACAATATCATTTCAAGAACAATACTAGCCCCTAAAGATATACCATATGCTAGTTCAATATTATCAATTCTTAAATCTTTAATTTCCTTTATTATCCTTACAGCAACTTGTTCTACAGATTTAATTGGTTCTTCATTGATATCACTATGACCTGGTAAAACAGGTAATAGTATGCAATAACTTGATTTTAAAGATTCTATTATTTCCCTAAAACAATTTTCCCAATAAAAGCCAGCACCATGAACTAGCATAATTTTAGGATTGTTTAAATCACCCACTATCTTCATTTATAACACACCCTCCTCATATTCCTTTTTTTCTTTTTTGATATTTACTTTAACATTTTTAAATATCAAATCCCTTTCTATATCTTTAAAGTCTAAAATATCCATTGAATAATATAGCCCATTTTTATAATTTCCCTCCATAATTTTCTTAACAAGATTAGAACAAATTACAGCACTCATTGTACTGCTTTCTTTACTTTCTACTTCAATCTCAATATTTTCCATAGAATTTTTCGCAGAAATTATTAGCTTGTTAAAATTATTTTTAGAAACATTTGCTTTAAAAAATGAAATTATATTATCTATATCTTTACTATAACTACCTTCAAGTTTATCAGATTTTAATACTATGTCCTGCATTTTTCGAATAACCTTATCGTCATAAATTTGATTAAACCAATTTGCAGTGTTAACATTAAATTTTTCTGCTACTCTTAAAAATTCTTTGGTGATATAGTTTGATAGCTTATAAATATCACCATTAATATTTACAAATTTAATTCCATCTTCATATACAAGCTCTCCATTTTTGTAATAATATAATGCTTTTCCAAACCCAGATAAATTTGTTAAAACAAAGTCTTCAATTGCTGATTTACTGGGAATTTCTTCACTTACATTAAAACCTGAAATAGAATCAACATTCTTTAAACAACTACAAGCATAACTTGCCATAATTCCACTTAATCCAGGGAAATATCCCGAAGATAAAACAAATATGTTGTTATCTAATTCTTCTTTTATTTTATCCTCTAAAAATGATTCACCTGATGGATCTATATATGGAATATTGCATTCACTTGCTATTTTAGCTATCTTTTCTCCATTTTTATATGATGCTCCAGCACAATTTATCAAAATATCAACTTGATTACAAAATTCAGCGACTTTACCCAAATCTTTTATGTCCACCTGTACATAAGTGCAATTTTCTGTATCTTGTTTTTTATTGTTCTTGTAGGTAGCATATAAAGGATATATCTCACTTATAATTTCTACACATTTTGAACCAATATTTCCACTTCCTCCCAATATTCCAATTATCGGATTTTTCATATATTCACCTCTCTTTTAGTAAATAAAAACCAATATAGCTTCAATTTTTAGCTTGAATCATTAAATAATTTTATCATCTTGAATATTCCTTATTCATTAATGAATTTTAATATCTTCGTGCTATTTTGTTTTAGATTTTCTCCCGTTAAACAATCAAAATGTTGTCCTAATATACTGCTATACACTATATTTCCAGCTAAATACTTCTCCCAAGTTTCTTTATCTTCTCCAAAAAATTCTCCATAAAAACTTTTTTCTGTTTCTTCACAAGAGAAAACTCTTACATTCCCGCTATATTTTTGGGGTTTATAAGTTGATACACATCCAAAATTTTGAGAAAAGATGTTAAATAGTGTATTTAACATTCTTATTTCATTATCTAATAAATTTAACTTATCTCTATTTATTGAATTATAAAGATTATTTAGTCTTTCGGAAATTGGAATTGAAGAAAGTCTTTTAAACTCAAGTCCTATATCCTCATACTCTCCAACAAGCCTCTCAAATGACTCTATTTTCAAGTCACCATCTAGATTTTTTACCATATATTTTATACAATCATCTAGTCTTTCATCACTTACAGTATGACCAGCTTTAAAAATATCAGCATTTATTAGCCTAGAAAATGTTCTTTCTAGCAGTAATTCATTTTCTAAACTCGTCCTTAGTGCTATATCATATTTATTTCTTGATAAACAATGGAAAACTGTTCTATTTTGTTCTCTTGGAATAGTCGTACTCAATAAAGTTACATCTGATACATTCATATTTTTATTGGTTATATAATTCGCAGTCTCAATAGCTATCAATCCACCAACGCAATGTCCAATAAGGATATACTTGGAATAACCGAGTTTACATAATACCTCTCCATATTTTTCTCCAAGATTTTTAAATGTATCCTCAGTTTTCATAGAAACATATTCTGCCTCATCTCCGAAAGAAAAGCCCAATACATCTTCGACATCATTACTATCTTTTATAATATAATCTAATAATTCTGTATATGCAGATAATGTGCCTGTCCCTGCGTGAAATAAAACTTTAGCAGTTTTCTTATCATTATCTAAATTGGATTTTTTTAATACTGATAAAGACTTATCAATCTTTTTATCAATCTTGTCAAACCTGTTTTGAATTTTTTTGGAAATTTCTCTGATTGTCGGCGTTTGCATCATTTCAGTAAGCAAAGAACTCCAGTCCCAATCTTTTGCTTCTTCTACTTTTTCCAAAATTTCACTTATAATTTGTGCTATTAAAAGAGAGTCTCCTCCTACACTATAAAAGTTTTCATCTAATCCAATAAAAGACTTATTTAGCTCTTTACACCATATATGTTCAATCTTTTTTTCTATCTCTGTCATTTGCGATTTATCAATACTAATATCATCATCTTCTACTTTGAATAAACTTGATATTGCCTCTTTGTTAATTTTCCCATTGCTTGTTTTGGGTAAACTTTGTAATATTTTTATATCAGATGGAATCATATAGTTTGGCAAAGAATCATTTAAATGCTCAAATAATTCTGTTTTGTCAATGTTATAATATTCATTTTTAAATCTCGTTACAAAAACACTTTGTCCTGATACTTCTAGTAACTGACTACTTGGAAATGCATAAGTTATGTTGCCATCATTTCTATCTATAATATCTTCCCATTGCTTTTTTGAGAAAAATGTTTGTTCACTTTCTTTTCTTTCATCTTCAAATCCTATCAATCCATCCTTGAATTCCATTGATGTTAATAACATATAACTCATTTTTGTTTCCTCTAATATAATCAATGTCCCAGAATCTACTAATAGATTTTTTAAGTTTTTTATAACGAAATCTATATTTCTAGAATTGTGTAATACATTTGCACATAGTATTAAATCAAATGAGAACGCATCTAGACCCTGCTTATAAAAATCTTCATTTATATCAAATATTTTGTATTTTATCCAATCATATTCATGAAATATGTTTTTTGCATTGTTAAAAAAGAATTCAGAAACATCAGTGAAATAATATTCAACTTTTGAATCTTTCAATTTAGTAATCACATCAATAGTTGTTCCACCTACTCCTGCTCCAACTTCTAAAATCCTAAATGGTTTATTGCTATTTTTTATTTTTTCATTATATAAATAATGTATTTCATTAGCTATAAAACCATTATTGATTCTATTTATTTTATTGTCGTGATATGATGCCAAAGCAGGTTTTAAATCCCCTTTTGGAAAAAGTAAATTTAACGGATCTTCGATTCCTGTTATTAGTTCAGGTAAAGAATCATTAGATCTTTTCAGATAAGCTAAAAAATCCTTACTGTAATTAAATTCATTTTCTACTTTATAAAAATCATTCCATAATTGTTCAAGTGTTTCTCCATTCTCTTCACCTAAATATTGGTATTGTTCCTCATCTAATTGTAATATTTTTTCTTTAACCAATACATTTAGCCATCTCTTTAATAACTTTTCTAACTTTTCAGGTACTTTTATTATTTTTTTAATCTCTTGAATGTTATATTTGCTTTTTTGGTCAGTAAAAATTCCAAAATGTTGAAATGTTCCTAAAATAGACTTCAATGATACCTTGTCAGCACAATCTCCCCATTTTATTAATAAATCAAGATTCATATTCTCTAAAACACTTGATTCTAACTCTTTTAAAAACTCAATTTCATCGCAACCCAAATAAAAATCATTAGATATATAACTTTTAATTTTAGGAGTAACCACAGCATTTATTTTACCATCTAAAGATTTCCCTTTTGTATATACAACTTGTGCAGAATCTACTTTGTTATAAGAAACAATTGCATCCTCTATTTCTGATAATTCTATTCTATATCCATGAATTTTTATTTGTCCATCTCCAGACTCTCTACCAGTAAAAATAATTAAACCATTTTTTAAATAATAACCTGTATCACCTGTTTTATATATAATTTCTCCATCTCTTGTTCTTATAAATTGTTCTTTATTTAATTTTTCATCTCCGATGTATCCCTTGGATATTCCCTTACCGCCAATATACAATCCACCTTTAACATAGTCGGGACAAGGATTTAAATCTCTGTTTAAAACGAAAAATTTTTGATTTGACATAGGGTATCCATATGGAACACTAATATCAAATTTCTCATTTTTACCTATATTATAATAGATAGACCAAATTGATGCTTCTGTAGCCCCACCCATGCTAACAAGCTTCACATTTTCAAAAATATTGTATACTCTACTTGGTAAATTTGTTGGAATCCAATCTCCCGACAACATACATAGTCTTAAATATTCACTCTTTTTTATTTTTTCAGATGCCTCTAAATAATTAACTATCAGTTGCATTTGAGCTGGCACAGAGTTCCAAATAGTTACTCTATGAAGCAACATTAAATCATAAATATACTTTGAATCATTTGTCTTCTCTGATTCTGGTAGTACTAATGTTCCCCCAATATCAAAACACCCAAATATATCATATACCGATAAATCAAAGGATAATTTTGCTAATCCTAAAAACACGTCTGTTTCTTTTATCCTATATCTTTCATTGACATCAATTATTGTATTCATAACTGCATCATGCGTTATTCTTACACCCTTAGGTTCACCAGTAGTCCCAGAAGTAAAGATTATATAAGCATCATCCATGTAATATTTTTCTAAATTTAAATCTTTCATGCTATTAAATTCACTTAAAGAAATATTGTGTAAATTTATATTTTTAAATTCAGAATTACTCAGCTCTTCATCACATGATAGAACCACTTTAACATCTGACTTTTTTAGAATCTTGTTTTTTCTATTAATTGGCTGGTCTACGTCTATTGGAACATATACAGCGCCGCTTAATACAATAGCTAGTACAGATGCAATCTGCCACTCATTTTTTTCAATATTAACTGCTATTCTATCTCCAGATTTTATTTTATTGTTTTTTAAAGCTTCCATTATCGAACTAACATACAAGCTTAATTTTCTATAAGAATAAGTATTTCCCTTGAAAATTAGAGCTGTTTTCTCTGGATTTTTATTTAGCATTTTTAAAAATCCATCTCCTAAAGTTCTTTTTGGAAATTTTCTTTGTGTTGAATTAATATCATGTCTAACTTGCAGAATATTTTCAGGTAATTCCACTGGATTTTTCAAATCTAGGATTTTATACGGATTTTTACATAGTTCCTTAATTATATTTACAAAACCTGCAAACATTTCATCCATAACAACTTGATCAAACACAAATTTTCTAATATCCCAATTTATCCTAGCTCCTGTCTTTTCTTCTGCTAACTGACAATCAATATAAACTTGAGGTGTTTGGCTGATTTTATAATTGACTTTTCGCTTTAACAATACGTCATTTTCATTTGACAGACCAACTGTGCTTGTAAAAACCAATGGCACTACAACACTCTCACCTTTTAATCTGCTAAGCATTCTTAGAACTTCAACTCCAGAAAATGAGTTATGCTCCATATCCATCCATAAATTCTTTTGCAGATTTATTATTCTATCTTTAAATGTTAATTTACTGTCTATATCTATTGCCGATACATTCACATCCGTAAAATCTCCCACTATTTCATTAATATCTTTTATATTTAAAGAACTCCTCTTAAATAAAGTGGTGTTTATGCAAAATTTATTTGTACCTGACCAGTAATATACTATTTCTGACAATACTGACATAACCACAGCCGACACAGTTACACCGATATTTTTTGACAAATCACAGAGTTTACTCCACATGTCTTCATTTAAAAAAATACTTTTTTGAAGAAAAGAGCTATCTTCTATATCTACAGTCTTTAGTGTCGGTAAGAAAGGTGAGTTTCCTATATTTTCTATCTTATTTTCCCAATATTTTTTATCTTCTTGGCTATTAGCACTTTTATTTTGTTTTCTCTCTTTTTCATATATAACGATATCTCTATAGCTACTAGAATTACACGCTTCTTTTTCGGGGTTATAATAAAAATCTTCTAAATCTTTCAATATGATATTCATGCTTATATAGTCAGCAACTATCATATCAACAGAAAAGTGAAGCAACGTTTTTTCATTTATTTTAGTTATTGCAATATCACACATTGGCCATTCACCAATTTTATACTGTTTGTTAGCTAATTTCTCCCTCAAATCTAATTCTTTTTCATCTATTGAAAAATTCTCTTCAATTTCAACAAATGGTACATCCTTTTGCACTTTTTGTTTACCATTCTTATATATGATTGCTCTAAGCATATCATGCTTTTTTATGACTTTATTCCATGCTATCTCTATTTTGTCCTTATCTAAAAGCTCGTTATATTCAATTTCCATATACCCATGGCAACCCACACCGCCCAATTCAAATGCTGTATTCCTTCCCAATAAATATGAACTCTGTATTTCTGTTAAGTCAAATTCCTCATAACGATTTATTTCGTCTCTTTTAAAATATATGTTTTTTTCTTTATCCAAATATTCTAAAAGCATTGATTTATTAATCTTAAGTTGTTTTTTTAATTCATCTGTTAAGCTTCCCTTTGGTGCTCTAAATTTTACGTTGCTACCCTCTTTCCAAACAACTATATTTTTATTGTTTAAAATATCTAGTAATTCTGTTATACTCATTAGATCCATCCTTTCTTTTACTAAATTGAATAAACTTCTATATCTTCAAGAATTTCATCAATCTTATCCGATATTCTTTCTATTGTTAGATTTGTAAATATTAAGTTCATTGTAATTTGGTTTTCTAATTTAAAAACTCTTTTAATTTCATTGATTATACTCATAGCTTTTAAGCTATCACCTCCAATTTTAAAATAATTATCATAAATAGATATTTCTCTTATATCTAGATGCTTTTTCCATATATCAATCATTTTGTTTTGTGTTACTGTTAGATTTGTTGTATAAACTCTCGACTTTTCACCTAAAGGTACATCAATGCTTTGAAGCTTATTATAATTAAAACTACACTTTTTATACTCTCTATATTGTAAATAATTATTTGAAATTTCATTTGTTGCAATCCAATCATCATATTTAGTTAGTCTTAAAAGTTGTTCTTCTAAAGAATTTAACATGTCATCTAACATTTTTTCAGGGAAAATTTCATCTACACTGTCCCAGCATAAAATCAAATCTCCGTCTTTTATATAAGATTGGAAATCTAACCATACTCCTGGAGTTTGTGAAACCATATATGTAATTTTGCCCAAAGCTTTCCTTGAAATTTCAGTTTCTAGTGGATAGTCTATGTTGCACGCAAAAACTACAGGTGCTACATTAAGACTTGTACCCTGTGATTTTGATATATCTCTTTGAACTTGAACTCCACTATAAGATGAATGGCTAACATTGTCTATAAAGGTTTTGCTTATTCTATTCAAAGTTTCTAGGAAAGAAGTATCATTTTTTCTTTCATGCTCTACTAATAAGATATTTGTAAAGTCTGCCACCATATCTTTCATGTTTTCGTTTGAAAGATCTCTATTAAATAATGGTAAGTTTATAAAAAACTTATCTTGGTTAGTCCATCTTTCTAGAATTAAATCATATGCAGTTAATAAAACCATTGATGGCGTAGATTTATAGCTTGCTGCAAGCTCTTTTATTTTGCTCCACTTATCTTTTTCAATAACTCGTTTTCTTCTAGTAAATCTTGTTTCTTTGATTTGTTCAGGATCTTTTCTTAATGGTAAATTAGGTCTTTCTATTTCAAATGAGTCTATTTTTTCTTTCCAAAACTCTTGGTCTTTTTTATAAATTTCAGAGTCTACTTCAAGATTATTTATATAGTCTTTAAAAGTATAACTGTTTGGATTGTCTAATTCTTTTCCTAAATACAATTCTCCTAATTCTTTTAAAATAAGGCTCAAACTCATTACATCAGCAACTAACAAATCTAAATCAAAGAATATTTTGTTTCTATTTTGTGATAGATTCGCAAGTTTTAATCCTGCGACTTCTCCCATTTCTACTCTAAGTTTTCTATGAGATAAATTTTCTCGTATTTTATCTAGTCTAATTTTGGTTTCTTCTTCATCTAAATTAGACAAGTCAAAAACTTCAATTTCTTCGCTAAAAGGTTTATCTAATATTTCTTGTTTTCCATCTTCTGTGAATCTTGCTCTGAGCATTGGATGTCTATATTGAAGTTTATTCCATGCATCATTCAATCTTTTATAATCTATATCTTTTCCATCTATTTCAATATAGGCATGACAACCCACTCCACCTAGAGTTTGATCATCACTTCTGCCTATAAAATAAGAATATTGAACATCTGTAAGATTGAATGAATCTTTGCCATCATTTGATTTCTTATTATCTTTTGAATGTTTCTTGATAATTTTTGAATTAGCTACTAGGTCAAACCATGAATTAAGTGTAGGCTTCTCTATGAGCTTTGCAAAGGATATTCTAAGTCCTTCTTTTTTAAGAATTCCTGAAAGTTGCATTACTTGCATGGAACTTAAGCCTTTTTCTATTAAATTGTCATTTTCTTTTATATCTGATTTCTTCAAGGTATCTTTTAACCATTTTTCAATTATTAATCTAATTTCTTTTCTCGCATCAAATTCCATGTTCTGCTCCTTTCACTCTATTCTTTTTAATTTATTTCTATCAATTTTCCCCAAAGCAGTTAGCGGCCATGAATTTATATATTTTATAGAATCTGGCAATTTAAATTCCGCTACATTCTTATTTGCTAGAAATGTTCTGATATCTTCTAATGAGAGTTCGTCCTTCTCATCTTTTAATATGAATACTCCTATTTTTTCTCCCAAAAGTTCGTCAGGTACCCCTACAACTTGAACATCTCCTATATTCTCATTAGATAGTAAAATATCTTCAATTTCAGAAGGGGTAATTTTTTCTCCAGCCTTATTTATTGTTTCTGAAATTCTTCCAACTACCTGATAATTCCCATCTTTTAGTTTCCTTGCCTTATCTCCAGTTTTAAAATATAAATCTTTGTCTATGCATTTTTTGTTTACTTCTGGGAGCTTATAATAGCCATAGATTGTGTAAGAACCTCTGACTATAAGTTCTCCGTACTCTTCATCTTTGACCTCTTCTCCATCTTCATCAACTATTAACAATTCATCAAACTCACTTATAGGCTTACCTTGAGTTGTAAATATAGTTTTACTATCATCATCTAAAGAAGTTGTCATAATCAAACCTTCAGCTATTCCAAAAATTTGTTGAAGTTTGCAACCAAATTCTTTTTCTATCTTTTCAGCAAGTTTTTCTTCTAAAACTGATCCTCCAACTTGAAGAACCTTTAATGAAGATATGTCGTAATCATCTTCCTTTATAAAATCTATACATATATTTGCCATAGCAGGAACTAAGCCCGTTATCGTAACCTCCTCTTCCTCAATTAAAGGCAAGATTTCATCTGGACTTGTTACTGGGCATAAAACAACTTTACCGCCTATAAAAAATGTCCCTAATATCCCTGGGCAACATAAAGGAAAGTTGTGAGCAATAGGAAGAGAAGCTAGATAGATACTGTCTTGATCCATTTTACATCTCTTTGCCGTCTCTTTTGCTACATAGATATAATCGCAGTGTCTCCTTGGTATCAATTTTGGTATCCCAGTTGTACCTCCCGATAAAAGTAGTAATCCTATTTCTTTATAGTCAACATCTATATTTTGATATAGATAATCTTTATCTTTAAGATTGTAAAATTTTTTATATCCTTGATTATCTCCAAGAATATAAACTTCAAAATCTATATTTAATTCTTCCTTTACTTCTCTTATCATATCAACATATGAAAAGCCAAGATATTTATCCTTAGCTATATATGCTTTTGCCCCTGATTTTTCTAATATTCCCTTTATTTCATTTTTCCTATGAGCTGGAAGTGATAATACTGGAATCACACCAATCTTAAACATGGCAAAAAGGGTAATAACAAATTCGTGACAATTAGGAAGTTGAAGAACGATTCTATCTCCCTTTTTAAATCCAGCTTTCAATAAACCATTGGCATAATGGCAAGCTTTTCTATTTAATTCTTGATATGAAAGTTCAACATCTCCATCTACTAAGGCAATTTTACCCCCATATTTTTTAGCACAATCTTCAATAAATTCTCCTAAGGTCATATGCGGCCATACTTGTTCATCATAAATTTTTTCTAATTTTTCTTTTAATTCAATGTTCATTAATTTTCCTCCAAGCATATTGCCCCGAAATATTTGTCATCATAATTTAATGGCTGTAATCTACTTATTATATTGTTTTTATTATCGCTAATTTCTATAACTTTATTTCCATAAGAAATTATTTCAATTTCTTTCAAATTTCTTATAATACCAATCCCATCACATTTAAGATAGGCTTCTTTTGCAGTCCAATATCTATAGAAACTGATTATGTTGTTATCTATATTTATTATTTCATCTTTAGTGAAACAATTTTCTAATATATCCTTAAACTCAAATTTATAATTTATTTTTTCAACATCTACTCCTACTTCTCTTTTAAAAAAAGCTAACAGGACTAAGCCTTCAGTATGTGAGATGTTAAACTTTAATCCTAGAGTGCTTTCTACGTAGGGTTTATTATTTTTATCTCTTTTGACTATCAGATCATCAATTTCTTTTTCTAGTAAACATTTTAGGACTAAATTAAGTATTGTCCTTGATGCTAGATAATTAATTTTTGCTATTTCTGATTTATAATCTTCTGATTTTATTATCTCCTCTTTAGTTAAGTAAGAAAGTAATTTTTCTTCTAATAATTTATCTGTATAAGCCTTAATTAGTATTAAATTATCACTAGCTAATTTATCTTTTAAATCTTCTAAAGTAAGAAAATCATTAATTTTTCTTATTTCATATTCTTCAATTTTCATTTACTTTTATAAACTCTTTTATCTCTTTAATGACACTTTCAGGAGATGTATTGACAAACATATGCTTGCCATCGATATATCTATAAGTGAATTCTTTTGTGGTATAATCTTGCCATTTTATAAGTTCATCTAAGGTCATTTCTTGATCTTTATCCCCCATAAGACCTAGTATAGGTGATTCTAATTTCTCAAATTTTGTGTCTTGATAGTCTTCATCTATTACAAAATCTGCCCTCAGTGTTGGTAAGAAAATGGAAATTAAATCCTTATTATCTAGAATTTCTTTTGGTGTTCCTTCATATCTTCTCAAGCCTTCTATAAATCCGTCATCGTCAAGATGATAAATTGGATGAGGTTCTTTATATAATGGAGCACGCCCTCCTGATATAATTATTCCTCTTGGATTTATGTAATCCGAATTTTTAATTCTTAATGCTAATTCATAGACTATTTTTGTTCCCATACTGTGTCCAAATAAATAATAAGGTTTTCTAAAATCAAAATTTTCTTTCATATCTTCAAATAGATTATCTACTAAGATGTTAATATCACTTATAGCCTTTTCAGAAAACCTGTTTTCTCTTCCTGGATATTGGGCAACAAGTAATTTTATATCTTCGAATTCATCTTTCCATTTTCTAAAGGCAGACACCCCGCCACCTGCAAATGGAAATATAAAAAGATTTGCTATTATATTATTTTCATTAATTTCTTTATTTAGTATTTCAAAGTTTTTTGACATAAATTCACCTTTTTATTTATTTTCTGTTAGCATTGGCTAACTCAAAATTATTATATACCATTTGATAGCTTTTATCAATAGCTTTGAGATGTTTTTAAAAATATAATTTTAAAAATAAAAATAGCATAGACATCTCATTATGCGAGTCATCTATGCTATTTATTATAAATTATAATCGAAATGTTTTTTTAATTTTTTAAAAGTTTCATCAGAAATAACATGCTCTATAAGACAAGCTTCGTCTTCAGCATTTTTTGCATCTATTCCAAGTCTTATAAATACGTCCGTTAAATATTTATGCCTTGTATACATTTTTTCGCAAAATATTTTTGACTCCTCTGTTAAACGAATTATTTTATCTTCACCATAAATAATCAGCCCTTTATTTTCAAGTTTTTTTAGCATTCTTGTAACAGTAGGTCTTTTATATTCTAAGTAATTAGCAAGATCCATATTTCTTACTTCCTCTTTTTCCAAAGATAAAATATATATAGCTTCTAAATAATTTTCCTCTGCAAATTCCCTGTGTAGAATAGATTACCCCTCCCTCAAAATAAAAATAATTACAATCAAATTTAGTAAATACGAAATTAAAGAACTTAGAATATGATTTCCTTAATTATTTACACTATTTCATTATACTTATAAAAATCCTTATTTAAAAGTAAATTTCGCAATAATCCTTGAAGTTTATCTTATATTGTTTATTTGCATCAATAAATGCGGTATAATTAATAAAACTGAATAAACGCTTAACGCTTATAACTTTAATAGCAAGCACAGTAAGTGAGTACCCACTTACGAAAAATTGATGAAGCAGAACCTTTATGGACTGCTTCTTTTTTTATCAATTTTACCTTGTTAGGGAGAACCCTAAGACCCCAATATTTTATGATAAGGAGATATACTATGGATAATAGAAAAAGAAATAATCAACTAAAAATATATTTAACAGATGAAGAAAAAGAAATCTTTGAAAAGAAAATGAAACTTGCAAATTGTAAAACCATGTCCCACTTTCTTAGAAAGTGCGTATTAGAAAAAGAAATTTATGTTGTAGATTTAGAACCATTTAGAAACCTACAATGGCTACTTTCAAATGCAACAAACAATATAAACCAGATTGCAAAAGCAACTAATACAACTGGTGTTATTTACAAAAATGAAATCGACTCAATGAATAAACAGATAGAAAAATTATCAAAAGAAATATGGCAGATCCATTCCCTACTTCTTAATAAATCTAAAGAAAGTTCTGGTGATTAGTATGGCAATTACAAAAATACATCCTATAAAATCAACTCTAAATTTGGCAATAGATTATATAACTAAGAGTGAAAAAACTGATGAAAAAGTCTTGGTATCTTCATTCAAATGCCACCCATCTACTGCCCATATTCAATTTATGAAAACACGAGAAGACAATGATACTAAAGGAACAGTTTTGGCAAGACATTTAATTCAATCTTTTCTACCAGGAGAGGTTGATCCTACAAAAGCTCACGAGATAGGAATGAAATTATGCAAGAAAATTTTAAAGGAAGATTATGAATTTGTTCTTGCAACTCATATAGATAGAGGACATATCCATAACCATATTATTTTTAATAATGTTAATTACAAAACTGGTAAATGCTACCAGTCTAACAAAAAAACTTACCATAAAATCAGGTATCAAAGTGACGAATTATGTAAAGAAAATAAGCTTTCAGTCATTGATGAATATTATGAAGCTTACAAAAGAAAATATAAAACTGCGGGTAAATCTTGGTACGAATATGACCAAAACAAGAAAGGAAATTCTTGGAAGTCTAAACTACAATTTGATATAGACAGAATGATTAATAAGTCTAACTCGTGGGAAGAATTTTTAGAAAATATGAAATCTATTGATTATGAAATTAAGTTTGGTAAACACATTGCTTTTCGTCATAAAGATAAGCAAAGATTTACAAGAGCTAAGACTATCGGAGAAGATTATACCGAAGAAAAAATCAAAGAAAGAATAGATTTAGCTATTAAAAACAAAGCTAATCCTATTAAAAAACGTGTAGGAAACGTAATTGATATATCTACTAATAAAAAAGCTCAATCCTCTAAAGGTTATGAAGTTTGGGCAAGAAAACACAATATCAAAACAATGGCAGATTCAATAATTAAATTGAGAGAACAAGGAATTAATTCCATTACACAACTCGATGATCTTATCAAAAAATCTGCTGATGATAGACAAGATTTGCTAGATAAAATTAAGAAAATTGAAACTGAAATGAAGAGTTTATCCGAGGATATGGAAAATATAAATACTATAAATAAGTATCGTGAAATATATAAATACCACAAGAAAAATCCTGAAGATAAGCAATTTGCAAATGAGTATTATAGCGAACTTTCCGTCTATAAAATAGCCGCAAAAGAAATTTTAGAAAACTATAAAAAACTACCAAATACAAAAGAAATATTAACAAGACTCGATAAACTGCAAGAAAAAAAGAACACCCTTATGCAAGAGTATTCTTTGAATAAAGAACAATTTTCTGATCTTGTTCAGTATAGGAAAAACTATGAAAATTATTATGGGAAGGAAGTAGAAAGATAAAAAATTAGGGGAAGTCAATTCTTTATATAAACTATTACTCATAAAAGTTGACATTCCCATTTTTTTACAAAGTATATATGTTATCTGACAACATAGCTATATTATCATTTAGTCTATGAGTAATCATTACAACAGTTAAATTTGAATCTAAAAACAATTCTTTCTCTATATATTCTGAATTTTTAATATCCAAATTTGCTGTCCCTTCATCTATAAAAATCAAATCCCTTTCTGAGTATAATGCTCTTGCTAAACAAATTCTTTGAATTTGACCTGCTGAAAGGGTAAGATTGTTACTTTTCAGTTCTGTTTCCAAACCTCTAGGTAAATCTTTTATAAAATCTTCAATTTTTGTTCTTTTGATTACATTATAGAGTAGTTCAGCGTCATATTTTTTATCCAAAATGATATTGTTTCTTATACTCATATTAAATATATAATCATCCGAACTTACACATGCTATTGAATTTTTTATCAATTGGGACGATATTTCTTTATAATTTTTACCATCCCAAAATATATTCCCTTCATACGATAATAAATTAGAGGAAATTATTTTCATTAGCGTCGTTTTACCTGTTCCGCTCTCACCTATAACTATGTATTTTCCATTTTTTTTAATACATATGTCTGGAAAATTAATTTTCTCTTTATTATTGTAAGAATAAGATAGATTACTAGTTATAATTTTATCAGAAAATATCATCTCGCTTTTATCTACCTTTTTCACCTGTAAATCTAAGTCATATTTTCTTAATATAGATTTTGATAAAATATATTTAGAATAAACTTCTCCAAATGATTGCAATGAATTAAATAATTGATTTGATAAATTCCCTACTGAAATTATTATCCCATAGCTTACAATTTTATTATAAGCCAGCCATCCTGATATAAAAATTAATAAAACTTGACTAAATGTATTCAAAAAATTTATCAAAATCCATAATTTAGATAAATTTTTTTCTAATGTTATTTTATCATTTCCTAAGGAGATTGAATGATTTTTTATTACTCCTAACATTAATTTCAATGAAGAATAATTATTTAGTATATGACTCCCATTTATCATATTAAAAGAATTTGATTGCAACTCTTTATATTTTTCTGATACATTGTTGATTTCATCAGATATTTTATCATCAAAAAATTTAGGTATCACCAAAATAATTAAGCCTAACAATATAGATGTTAACACAATAATATAATGAAAACTAAACAATGCTAAACTTGAAAAAATTACTCCACTAAGTATTGAAACCAACTCAAAAAAACAACCTATCCCATCACTAATTATTTCTATATCATTTGTACATAAATTTACATATTCATCATAATTTACGAACTTATCTTGTTTTGAATTACTCGAAAATTCTGAAACCAGCTTCTTAATAGCAGCACTTCTCAGATCAGTACAAATTTTTTGTGTTAGAGTCTCTTCTTTAATTCTACGAATATAATTTGAGAATAAACCTGATATCCAAGCAATAAAAGACAATAAAATATAGTATAAAAATTGATAAAAATTCTGTTTTAATAAAAAATCAATACTTTTAGCTATTAACAATGCACCTACCGTACTAGCTAAAACAAAAAAACTAGATAACAATGTAAGAATAATTGTTTCTTTAATATTTTTTTTTAATATTTTTATCATCTTTATACCCCTACTAAAATAATTAGCTTATATTTCTTAAATAAAATTCTTCCAATGTCTCTTCTTTTCTAAAAATTTCATAGACTTTAATGCCATTATTAACTAATAGACTAACAAGCTCTGAACTGTCTTCTATATTTTCTTTAACTCGAATCCTGTCATTTTGAATATCAATTTTGGAGATTTCCTGTTCCTTTAATATTTCTACTGTTCTATCAATATCTGAAGTGCAGATTTCTATATAATTAAAATCTCTGTTATGCAAATCATCCAAACTTAATTTATCTATCACTTGACCGTCATTAATAATCGCTATTTTATTTACCAAGTTTTCCAACTCTGGAAGCACATGACTAGAAATAATAATAGTCACTCCATTTTCTTTATTTAGTCTTTTTAATAAGTCTCTTATTTCTACTATACCTTTAGGATCTATTCCATTAATAGGTTCATCTAAAATTAAAAGTTCTGGTTTTCCCAAAAGACATACAGACAAAGCTAATCTCTGCTTCATACCTACTGAATAGTTTTTAACTACCTTACCATCATCGTAGTTTAATCCAACTAATTCTAAAGATTTCTTTATAGTATTCTCATTAGTAATGCCTTTTTGAATTGCAAAATATCTCAAATTATCTCTAGCTGTCAAATTACCAAACAAAGTTGGATTTTCCAAAATTGCTCCAATTTTTTTTCTTCCTTCTGAAAGATTCTTTCCTCCAAACAATTCATAATCACCTTGAGTTTTCTCAGTAATTCCACAGAGAATTTTCATCAGCGTTGATTTTCCAGCACCATTTTTACCAATTATACCATAGATATCTCCTCTATTCACTATTAGCGAACAGTTATTTAAAGCGTATTTGTCATTATATTTTTTTGAAAGATTATCTGTTTTTACTATAGCATCCATAATCCACCTCAATTGATTTCTTTTCTACTAAATCTTACATATCCATTCATTAGATAAATTACAAAGACAAAAACAAAACTAATACCAGCTGTCTTCATAAAGCTATTTCCAATTTGCTCTGTAGCCAATCCTAAATCTAATAGCTTGAATGGTTGTATAAGAAGAAGGTTATTAAGTACATCGTAGATTTTTCCTTCAGTCATATACATTCCTATTTGAAAAACTGATGGGATTATAACAAAAGAAGTTGCAATGCCTAGAGCCACATTATTTAACAAATAAGTTAAACCCATGACACCATTGTTTACATTTATCATCAATATTATCATTCTAATCAAGAAAAAGACAAATCCGATATATGATCCTCCAGTGTAATCAGATCCCACTAGATTTTTTAATACACTGAATAATAAAATCAATCCTCCCATTATTACTATAGAAAAAAGAGTAAAAATTTGTAAAGTAATAAGGTCGCATACAAATATATGCTTTCTACTAAGCCCCATTGATAGTAGCTCTACTTTTATATCTTTTTTCTTAAAAATAGTCACGCTGAAAAAAATTGAAATTATAATACTAACAATCTTTAAAAAGGTTTCCATAGATTCAAAATATTCTCCCGAATTAGAGTCTATGGATGAATAAATCATACTTCCTAATAATATCAATGTAGTAGCAGCGATAAATTTAAGATAATTTCTTGTATGAAAAATTCTAAAAATCTCAGCTTTAATATATTTCATGATCTTTTCACCTCTCATTGATAAACTCAAATCTATTTAGTTTACCTTCTAATTTTATTTTATTGGGCGTATTTTGATTAAATATCTCATCATAATTTTTTAAACCAAGTTCGCCTTCAACAATAGAGAAATTCAATATATTATCTCCTTTAAACTCATTTTTTTCTCCAAAGATTCGAGATTTATTTAAATTTAGTTTACTATCACTAATATTTGTAGAACTCATACTTAAATCTGATAATTCTAAATCAAGATTTAATTTGTTAATCGTTGAATCAGTAAGATCAATATCAATTGCATTACCCTTAATGCCTACATTCTTAAGCGTTGCATTCTTAATACTTATTGAACCAACTTTATCATTTATAGAAATCTTATCTATGTTTTCGATAGGTCCTTCAATTACCAATTTCAATTTAGATGATTCTTCGTCTAGTATTCCTATTGGTTTTTGTTTTAATAGCTTGTTAGAGATACTAATTACGCCATTTTTTTCTTCGACCTCTATAGGACTCACATAGTCTGATTTTAAATTTTCAATCTCTACATTGTAATTTTCACTTGTATTGGATATTAACTCTATATTTGTAATATTTGTATCAATTTGTAATTCTTTGATTTTTTCAAATGTTTCTGTTCCTGTATAACTAGATGCCACTACAGGATCTAACCCATTTTTGTCAATATAATATTCATCTTCAGATAATTTTAGGTTCAGCTTTCCTCCCATATTGCATCCGACAAGAGTTAAAACCATACCTAATGCCAAGGTAATCCATAATTTCTTTTTCATATTAAAACCCCTTTCTAACTATTGATATTTCTTTCCTTGATTCTTTTTATTATTAATTTCCCAATTAGGTTAATTATTTCAATCAATATCCCTGTTGCCGAAATAACTAAAAGTATTACTCCCAGTAGCAAACATAAACTTGCTATCGAAAATCCACCTAAAAAGAAATTTTTTACTGTTCCAATAACCAATAAGATTACCGTGAAATAAGTAGCAGCTATTAAAAAAATAGCTGTAAATAACAAAGCCAAGAATACTACTAATCCTACCAAAATTGTTGGTAGTGATAAAATACTTAAGGTAATTATTGGTATCCCTTTAAAAATTTTCTTAATCGAACTGTTTTCATCTTCCCAGTTATCTATTTTCATAGATAAATTTAAATCCCTAGCAATTTTATTTACATCATATTGATTTGGTATTTGATCTTCATCCGCTAAATTCATTTCATCAAATAACTCTGAATAAAATAGAATTGCCTCTTCTCTTTCTTTGTTATCAAATTTCTTTAATTTTTTATCCAAAGTTTCTAAAAAAGATTTCCTAATCATCTCTACCCTCCTTACTTTTCATAATAAAATCATCTACTGTATTTTTATACTTCGACCAGCTTTCTAATTGCTTCTCCAATTCTTTTTTTCCATCATCCGTTAAAGTGTAATATCGCCTATTTCTTCCATTTATGGATTTATTATATGTTGCAAGATAATTGGATTTTTGCAACCTTCTTAATACTGGATAAACGGTAGATTCTGAAATATTAAATTCATCTGATAACTCTTGGGTCAACTTGTACCCATAGGTATCTTCTTTATCGATTGCTATTAAAACACATAGCTCTAAAACTCGAGTATCTATTTCAAACATCTGTATTGCATCATATCCTTTCAAAACTATTCCGTTTCATTTATTACAAAACCATATTTGTTAATGCTTTAAAATTTATTTAATTTTAGTTCTTTCTTTTTATAAACTATGACCTAATTATAAGTTTATCAACTAATCAACACAATACTATATGACGTATAATATTGATATTTATATTATATGAGGTATAATAATAAATGTCAAGATGTATGCCATTTAATTCTTGATATTAACATTTTTTTGAATATTGTTAATTACCATGTTATACTATAAATAGTAATACTAATATGTATTAAGGAGGTCGTTGTATGGATTTAAGATATTTTGAATATCTATTAGATGACGAAAAATACTATACAAAATTCACGGTAAACGATGTAGCTTTTACTCTACCCGAAATTTTTAAGAATAATTCAGATAAGTTTGATATTTATTATAGTGAAGATCTTCACTGGAAAGAAATTCGAATGAAATATCCCCATCTATTAACTCAGGGATGGAAAATACATATATCAGCGATATTATCAGAATCACAAGATATACTTAATATTGTATCAAAAATTTGTTTCAATTATAATGTCTCTTTTAAATTTGTAAGAACTCATGGTGAATTAAAGTTTAAGAATGTTAAATATGCTGATAGAAGTTCTTCTGGAAAGTTTATTACTATCTACCCTAACTCTGAAGAACAATTCATACTTTTGTTAGATATTCTACATAACTCTTTACTCGGATTTAAGAATGGTCCATATATCCTAACTGATAAAAGATGGAGAGACGGTAACGTGTATTTTCGTTATGGTGGATTCAAAACAATTAAGAAGGTAAATGATCAAAATAATTATTACATTTATACGCCTGAAGGCAATCTAATTGTAGATGATAGAGACCCTTATTATAAACTTCCTGATTTTATTAAAGAGCCATCTTTTATCCAAAAAATAGAAAATGAATATATTATTGACGATGAAGAATTATCTAATTTAAACAAGTATGAAATTATTGACGTTATACACTTTAGCAACGGTGGAGGTGTGTACTTAGCTAAAAGCATTAATAATCATAGTAAATGTATTATAAAAGAGGGCAGATTGTCAGCCGGGCTAGATGGAGAAAATATTGATGCATTTACAAGAATTAGTAGAGAGTTTAAATATCTCTCAAAATTATTTGATGTAAAAGGCGTAGTAGAACCTATAGAGTTTTTCAAAGAATGGGAAAACAATTACCTTGTAGAAAAATATATTGATGGCTATGTTTTAGATGACTGGATAAGGCTTAATTTCCCTTTTATTGCTGATTCTACAACAAGAAATTCATACGCTAATAGAATAATCAATATTCTTAATAAACTTTTGGACATAATAAATGAGATACACTCAAAAAATGTTGCTATAGGTGATTTACAACCAAATAATATAATAATAAATGATGAAGATGAAGTCACTATTATAGATTTAGAAGTTGCATCTGATGCAAACGCTGATAACTCTCTAAATATAAGAACTCCAGGATTTATGGATAAAAGAGCAAAGACATCTGAAGAAAATGATATTATTGCTTTAATTAACATTGCTTGGTATTGCTTTTTACCTATTGGTCCAATATCCAGCATTAATAAAACAATTATAGCAAATCATTTTAATCATATTAAAAAAACTTTTAGTCCCTCTATTTCTAATAAATTCTATGAGTACATCTATAAATGTTCCAACTTATTATCTTTTGGAGATGACTATATCAAACTCCTTACAGAAAATAATAATATTTTAGAGATTGGTATAAATAAAATTATGGAGATAAAAAATTCATTATTGTATACACTTGAACAAGATGCAAATTATAATTCTATAAAATTATTTCATGGAGATATTAGACAATACGAAACCGAATTAGGTATGTACAATTTTTTATATGGATCTTTTGGAAATATTTATACATTGTATAAATATAATAAACTAAATGATTCATCACTAGATTGGATTGATAAATTCTGTGATTTTAAAAAATATAATGACCTTGGATTGTTTACTGGAAAAGCAGGCATTGCCTCAATATTATATAATATTGATTTGAAAGAGAGTGCAAATAAATTATTTAAAGAAGTTACTGATGAACTAGATTTAAATAGTCCTGATATCACCCTATTATCAGGACTTTCTGGAATAGGACTTTCATTGATTGAATATTATAGAGTAACTAACGACTTAAACATTTTATATTTAGTTGAAGAAATCGGAAGAAAAATGATTCAAAACTTAACAGATAAATATTTTGAAATAGAACCTATAGATGATTTTTCTCCAATCGGTTTGTTAACAGGATGGACAAGTATATCATACTTTTTAATCAATCTATATAAATTAACAAATAGAGACATATACATTAATTATGCTCATGTTGCTATAAAAAAGGATCTTGCTAAATGTAAATTTGATGGTGCCTTATACACAGAATATAATTCAATCTTGTCACCATACTTGTTAGGTGGTTCTACTGGTATAGCTATTTGTATAAAAGAATTTCAAAAATTAGGCATTCATGATTATGATAATCAATTTGAACAAATACTAATAAATATTAATACTACAAATTTCTATGGAGTCGGTTTATTTAGAGGCGTTGGTAGTATGGTATTGTTATCCACATACGCAACAGATAATAAAACAACTTTAATAAATAAATCTTTATCTTTATTAGAATTGTTTTTATCCTATAATGATAATGAAATTTTAGTTCCTGGAGAATTTTCCTATAAATTCTCCAATGATGTTTTTTCTGGTACATCTGGTATTTTATTATTACTATATGACATCTTAAACAATACTACAGACACGTGGATTCCAACAATCAAACAATAATTACTTTGGTATAATACTTCATATGTCAGATAAATATTTATTTCTGATGTGTGATTTATTATAAATATTTTGAAAGGAGGATGCTTTATGTCAAAGAAGATTCTAGAGTTGCAAAAAATGCAATCAAAAAAAGCTGATAAAGTTGTATCTAGAAAATCTGGTACAAGTGGATCTTGTACACTTAAGAGCGCAATCAGCCTATTTTGCTAATTCTTTAAATAGCTGATTTATGAGTCTGTTTATTTATTTTTGAATAATTAAACAGAAAATACGAAACAGTTGCTATTATGTGTTGTAATTTAAGCACAAATATGGCAACTGTTTTGTTCTTTTGTTTGACACTCCTATAAATTATACGATAGCCATATTTTAAGTAATTACATTTACGATTGATAATATTATAATTGATTATTTGCAAAAAAATAAAGACAGTCCGAAGACTGCCGATATTTATCTTTCTGCACCTTTGCTATGGTCTTTCTTATTTAACTTAGCTTTGTCATCTGTCTTAAAGCTTTTTATTTGCCCTAATATGGACTTTTTATCCTTATCTTGACCCTTTACTTGTTCTTTTGCTTTTAAGAGCTTAGAAGACAAGATACGAACATTCTTATGTTCCTTTCCGTTGTAATCAATGCTTGTTTTTACTTGACCGAAGATTTTAACAAAATCTCCTTGTTTCAGGTTCTCTAAATCTTTTGTCTTATCTCCATAGGCTGAACAATTCGTATAAATTTTATTCCCATCGTCATCTTTTGAAACAAGAGAAAAATTACTTACTTTGAACTTTTCTCCATTAGCATTTTCTCGTTCAAGATTTTCTACTTTACCAGCTATATTACCCACGAGATTTATAAGATCATCTTTTTCTTCAATATCACTGACATTTTCAACAATCTTACCTTGTTCTTTCATATCATCAATCATATAGTCAAAGTCATCATTTAGTAGACCTGTTGTGTCATTGTTCATATATAAAACATAGACTTCTTCAAGTGCCTTTTCATCATTAACACCTTTTTCTATGCTCACAAGTGCTTTTATAAAATCCTTGTAGTTATCATTCATCATTTCTTGTAAGTTTTCTCTAATATCTTTGTATTCCATATTTTCCTCCTTGTATTAAATAAGGAGAACTTTTCGCCCTCCTCTATCTTTCTTGTCCTTTTTCATTTTTTTCTTGATTTTTATCTTTTTCTTCTTCTGATTTGAATTTGGATATTTGTCCCAATATTGATGGTTTCTCTTCCCTTGCGTGAAGATTATCCTCTACATCATAAGTTGATTCAAAGTAATCACTATCTTTAAAATCATTGTCATACCTACCTGGTATTCCATCATTGTCAAGATCTTTTGCCAGTGGATCATAGAAGTTTCCATCATCATCTATTTCTAATCCTAGAGCTTGTTTTAAATCTTCTTCATCTACTGATACCAGATCATCAAAACTAGACATCTTTATGGCTTCGGTCATATCTTTAATAGCTTGTGAATTAGATATATCTTCTTCTACAAAAGATTCTGTTCTAATAGCTACATCATCTACATACTGAGTCCATGTTTTTTCTTCCAAATTTACCTCATATTGGATAGAGTGCTTACCATCAGGTGTCTCTGTATAGGCAAGTCCTATATGACTTAAATCGGGGTATAGTTTGTCAAAATCTTCATAGCTATTAGATTCTGAAAACTCATAGTTAGAATAATCAACTATCGCCCTCTTTAAATCTTCTAATAGTGGTGACTCATTTTCTAATTCTTCCACTTCTCCCATATCTAAAAGTTTATTAATCTCAGCTAGTCTTAGTGTCTTTTCCCTTAATTCATCTGCTTTTTCAAATGGTTTAGTTAATTCTACTTTGGCATTTTCTAAAGATTCTTTATAATTTTCTAGGTTTTGATTTAACCTTTCAAGTCTTGAAGGTATTTTTTCAATGGCATTATCAAGCCTTGTTATATTACCATCAGTAGAGTTTGAAAACTCTCCGAAGTATTCTGCTTTTCCTAGGAGTTTAAAAGTGTGAGTATTAGTCATAAAGTTATACGAAACTTGTAAATCTAGATTTCTATATTTACCAATAACCTTGCTATCATTTATCTTTACTTTTTTTATTTCTTCTAATAATTTCTCTCCAGCTTCTTTCTTATCTAAAATTTTATTTTCACCAAGACTGATTGAAGTGAATTTGCTATCTCCTTCTCCTAATTTCTCAACATTTGCAATATCTTCTTTAACTGCTTGTATTTCCATTTCAGTTTTTAAAATACTTTGAGGATAAATTTTATTTACCTTATCTTCAAGCTTATATTTATTAGACTTGTAGTTTGCTTCAAGCATTTTTAGCTTTGTAACTTCGTTATCTAAATCCATTTTTTCTTTAATTAAAGGATTTCCAGTAGCTAAAGCCTTAATTTCTGAATAGGATAGACTTGCTTCATCAACATCTTCTGCAACACGCACAGGCGTCTTGCTTGTCATTATTTGGGATATGAATTTCTGCTTATTCTCTATCGTCTGGTCGAGTAGGTCGGGGATATTACTATCCCTTTCCCCTCTAAGAACCGTGCATGAGAGTTTCCCCTCACACGGCTCAAGTTTTTATAAGCCCTAATTAAAGAGCCAGCGTGTTTTCTTCATCATTTATATGCAATCTTCTATGACACCAAGGGTGTACTAAAGTTTTAAGGGTAATGTTATTTTGAATTGTTTGATGTACTCTAAAGTCTGTATCAATAGTTATTTTCTCTCCACAAACAGGGCATATTCCATTTTGCGTTTTATACAGTCTATTTATAACTGTACGTCCTTTAAGTTCGTTTCGTATTTTTAACTCTTCTCTTTCTTCAAAGTATATTTGCCAATTTTCATCAAATGGATTTGCTTCAGCTTGTATCTTGGTAAATCTTTTAATATCAGTGTCTGTAGCATATTTAAGACGAAGATAGTATTTCTCGCCATTTTCCATTCTGTCGCCAGTTGCTACACTGAAAGTCCAGGTTCTATTTCCAATGGTATGGAAGTATTTCTTAGCTATCCATTTTCTACCTTTCTTTGGGTGTCTACGAACGCACCAGGTCCACAAGCTCTTATATATTTCATAATCAAGTTTTTCAAAGGCTTTAGATGAAACATTATATTTCTGATAGTTTACCCAACCTATAATGATTGGATTTAATTTTCTAATCAAAATTTCTTGTTTCATTGACGGATTATCTTTTATGATTCGTCTGATTTTATCGACAATAGCCTTGAAGTTCTTATCAGATGGTTTTGTAAGCAACTTATCTTTATACATCCTAATATTAACTCCGAGAAAATCAAAACCATCATTTATGTGTGTTATGAGTGTCTTTTCCTCTGATAATTCTAAACCTCTTTCAGCCAAGAATTTTACAATGATTGGCTTTACACCATTTTTAAGCAATTCTGCACTTTCCCCTGTAACGATGAAATCATCTGCATATCTAACAAAGTTAACCTTTGGGAAATATGTTTTCTTATTTACTGTTCTTCTATGGTATTTCTCTTTGATTGCTTTTTCTAAACCATCTAATACCATATTGGAAATAATAGGTGATATTGGCGAGCCTTGTGGACTTCCTGTTTCTGTTGGAAATAGTTTTTGTTTTTCTATATATCCACACTCAAGCCAGAGTTTTAATAATTTCTTGTTCATTGGGATATTATTTAATATCCATTCATGACTTATATTATCAAAACAACCTTTTATATCTCCCTCAAGTACCCATTTTGCAGACTTCTTTTTATTGAGTGACGTAAAACACTGCTCGATAGCATCTTGTGTACATCTTTTTGCCCTAAATCCATAAGAATTAGGGTCAGCAGTAGTTTCTGCTATGGGTTCAAGTGCAAATTTATATAGGGTTTGCATTGCTCTATCTGTCATTGTAGGAATGCTGAGAGGTCTTTTCTTCCCGTTTTTCTTTGGTATATACACTCTTTTAAGAGGCTTAGGTTTATATCCTCTTAAATTTAACTTTTCTATCGCCTTATACTTTGCCTGTGGTGTTAGCCATAATTCGCCATCTACACCACTTGTTTTCTTGCCTTGATTTTCAGTTACCCTCTTAATAGCCAAGGCTTTTGCATAAAATGAAGTTGTGAGTAAATGTTGTAAAGATTTTACCTTTCCATATTTACTCATTTTCCACGCTTTCACAATACGCATTTGTAGTTTTTTAACATAGCTTTCTGCTAGAGAAAAATCTATACTTTCCCAGTCTTTAGCTCTGTTAGTAGTAGCACACATTTTACTGTTCATTTGCTTTCTCCTTTCAAAAATTCTACAAGTTCTCTTGTGATTAAAAACCAAATGGAAGTCTGCACTCTTTCAAGTTAGGGCAAATTTTGAACCCCTATCCATCTCATTACAAGATGGCATTCGCTTTTTCCATTCTCCTTTACCTGCACCATTATCAGCATTTCTTACGATTTGCCTTGCCTTTTGGCAATAGTACAGGCTTACCATGTTTCACTTAATTAACATTGATAACTTAGGCTCTACCTCTCTGCCGGTAGTCTTTTTGTCCGTGTAATCCCACTGTGGAAAGGATTATCCGACTACACACCATTTTGGTTCAGGCTTATCAGCAACTTTAGCCTGTTCACCTTAACGACATTTATCAGTAGTTCACATATGTTAGCCATATTATCAAGCCTCGCTCCCTAACCGCCTTGTTGCTGGCAGTTTCGGTATTCCCTCACGGTTTTACCTCAAGTAGGGCTACTTTAATATCGGCTTACCACACCTAAGTGCAGTCGATACTTGGCTCAACTAACGGAATAGTTGGTTTGGTCATTATGCCAAACAGTTAAATTAAGCGACTTCATGTCGCACCCACAAATAAGAATCAAATGTATTCTCTGTTACATATCTAAAGATATTGACTTTATCATTTTCATTACCTTGACGAACAATTCTACCACTTCTTTGCTCTAGGTCAGACGGTCTCCAAGGGACGTCTAAATCGTGTAAGGCTATTAGCTTATTTTGTACATTTGTACCTGCTCCCATTTTTTGAGTAGAGCCTAATAATACTCTTACTTCTCCTCTTCTTACCTTAGAGAACAATTCATCTTTTTGTTTGTCTGTATCTGCTTCGTGAATAAAGGCTATTTCTTCTTTAGGTATTCCCATATTCACTAGCTTATTTCTAATATCATCATAGATATTAAATTCTCCATCTCCTTTTGGTGTGGACATATCCGAAAACACTAATTGGGTCGATGAATTTTCTTTTGTCTTATCCCAGATCGAAAAGATATTTTTAACGCATACATTAACTTTTGAATTAGGATCATCGGGAAGTAGTGGATTTATTAATCTTTGGTCAAGGGCAAGTTTTTTACCATCATTTGTAATCTTTAACATATTGTCTTCTGTTGGCTCTACTTGGTTATTTCTAACCGCGTCAGCTCTTTCTGAAATAGCTTCTAATATTTCTTTTTGTTCCTCAGTAGGTTTTGTTTTAATAACTTCGAAGTTTGCTTCTGGTACTGGTAAATTTAACATATCTGAGGTCTTTATATCTGCTACTTCTTTAAACATGCTCATCAGTTCTGGCAAGTTATAAAACTTTGAAAATCTTGTCTTTTGCCTATATCCAGTGCCTTCTGGAGATAATTCAAAAGTATTTTCTGTTTCTCCAAAAGTAGAAGCCCAAGCGTCAAAATGTTCTAATCCCCTTGCCTTTAAATCGTCATATTGAAGGTATCTTTGCATGGTATAAAGCTCTGTCATTGAATTTGATATTGGTGTACCAGTAGCAAAAACAACTCCCTTTCCATCTGTCATTTCATCCATATACCTACATTTCATATACATATCCGAAGACTTAAAGGCTTCACTTTGACCGATACCAGCCACATTTCTCATCTTTGTATGCAAGAATAAGTTTTTGTAATTATGAGCTTCGTCTATAAATAACTTATCTACTCCTAGTTCTTCAAAGGTTATTACATCATCTTTTTTAAAGTCATCATTTAGTTTTTCAAGTCTAACCAAGAGTTTCTTCTTTGTTTTTTCCAGTTGTTTTACTGTAAAATTTTCTCCTCTATTTCTTTTGTTCTCATCAATAAAGGAAACTATATCATCTATTTGGTCTTGTATATGTCTTACCTGGTATTCCTTAGACATTGGTATTTTTTCAAATTGAGAGTGTCCTATGATGACCGCATCATATTCTCCTGTTGCAATCCTACCAATAAATCTTTTCCTATTTTTGGGTTGAAAGTCTTTTTTATCGGCCACCATAATATTTGCTGACGGATATAATTGCATAAACTCTCTACCAATTTGAGTGGTTAAATGGTTAGGAACTACAAATAATGACTTACTTGTAAGTCCTAACTTTTTAGATTCCATAGCAGAAGCTACCATTTCAAAAGTTTTTCCTGCTCCTACTACATGGGCAAGTAGTGTATTTCCACCATAAAGAGTCCTTGCTATGGCATTTTTTTGATGTTCTCGAAGTCTGATTTCAGTATTCATTCCATCAAAAGTTAAGTTAGAACCATCAAATTCTCTATTTCTAATTGAATTGAATTTTTCATTATAAATCTTCTCTAGCCTATATCTTCTATCAGGATCTTCAAATATCCAATTCTTAAATTCTTCTTTAATCAGTTCTTGCTTTTGGCTTGCAAGCATAGTTTCTTTTTTATTTAATACAGAAGTCTTAGAACCATCATCATTTATTACTTGGTCAAATACTTTTGTATCTTTTAGATTAAGAGCATTTTCAATTAACTTATAGGCATTAACTCTACTTGTACCATAAGTCATGTTAGCAAGGTCATTAGTTGAGTCAACACTTTTACCTTCAATGTTCCATTCACTTGTATGTGGTGAAAACCTAACATTTATATTCCACCTATCATAACCTGGTGTTTTTAAAAGGTTAAAAGTAAAGTCTTCTATATCTTTCTGAGGTATCCATGTTGCTCCTAACCTTACATTTATATCAGAAGCAGTGAGTTCTTCAGGCATAACTTCTTGTAATTTTTCTCTTTGATATTTGAGTTTGCCTAACTCGTTTAATAGTGTGTCTTTCTTTTCAGAAGGTGCTAAATCTATTACATTTTCAATTTCTCCGATATATGAATTGAGATAACCAATCTTTTCTCTGATATTACCACTTAAATATTCATCAGCCGATACATATGAAAAATGAAATGGATCGTCATTGTTAAAGTTTTCAAAGGGCATTCTGTTATTTATTAGGTCTGTATCCTTAATGTCTAAAAATATTTCGCCCTCAAGTTCAGCAATTAAGGTGTCCCTATCTTTACTTGTGATAGATTCCATATATTCAAAATCTACATATCCCTTTTGTGAAACAGATAAGACCAAAGCTTCAAGGGAAGTATCTACATGGTCTACTACTTTCGCCTTTGTGATTGTTCTTTTTGAGAATATATCACTCTTAGCTTTGAAATTATCCTCATCATCAAGTATTTCTATTGATGAAACCAAAGGAAAGTTTGAGTCTTCCTTTAAGGCTCTAGTATTTGATAAGGAGTTAATAAAGCCATGTTTCTTTGAAAAATTATCATAAACTTCATTTAACTTTGCTTGTGACTCTTTTATTTCTTCATTTGAAAAATCATCTTTTTGCTTTTCTATTACATCTTTTAAAGCATTCATTACATCAAGATAATCTTTTATCTTTTCTTTGTTTTTATCTGATATATCTTGCTTAATTAAGACTGAGTTTTCTCTTAGGTAGACCTCTTCGTCAATAATAGTGTAGGAAAAATTCTTAACATCGTCTGTTGCTGGAAGACTTAATTCTTCATCTTCCAATAGCTCGACTTCTTCATATTTTGAATTCGAAGATATTTCCTTACTTGAAAGATCCATTAAATCTTTTAACTTTTCATTTTCTTTTTCATCACAAGTAATAGTATTGCCAAATCTTCCAGATACTTCTTTCATATCCCCTAATACCATCTGAGGATTATCTACAAAGTATTTATTGTAGGTCAAACCCTTTTTATCAGTTGCAAGATGAATCCAATCATCATCTCTTTCTATAACTGAATCTCTCTTCTTTAAGAAAATAATATCTGAAGTAACTTCTGTACCAGCAAGACCTTTAAATGTTGTATTAGGTAGCCTCATAGCTCCTAAAAACTCACATCTTGCATTAATATATTTTCTAACAGATTCATCTTTTTTATCCATAGTTCCAGATGATGTTATGAAGGCTATAATTCCTCCATTCCTAACCTTATCTATTGACTTTGCAAAAAAATAATCGTGAATCAGAAAGTTATTTCTGTTATATTCACGATCGTTAACTTTAAAATCTCCAAAGGGAACATTTCCTATTACCAAGTCAAAGAAATTATTTGAGAAGTTTGTTTCTTCAAAGCCTTTAATTTGAATATTAGCTTCAGGATAAAGTTCTCTTGCTATTCTTCCGCTTAGACTATCTTTTTCTACTCCATAGACTTTAGAGCCTTGTATTTCATTTGGCATATTACCAATAAAATTACCGACTCCCGCAGATGGCTCAAGGATATTCCCAGTCTTAAAACCCATATCTGTCAGAGTTTTATATATTCCATCCATTACCTCTCTAGGTGTATAAAACGATGTTAAAGTAGACTCTTTAGCATTCAAATACTCATCATTTGTTAGATTTTCTTTTAAAATATTTCTTGCTTCAAGCCATTGCCCTCCCTTTTCTTCATCGAAGACATCGGCAAGACCTCCCCAACCTAGATAGTCAGCAAGGTAGGCTTGCTCATACTCTCTTGGACTCCTATTTTCATTTTCAAGTCTTTTTAGCATTTTAATAGCTTTTATATTTTTATCTAGTCTTTCTGATGGTGTTAGGTATTCTGAGTAGATATGAGTTTTCAAGTCATAATTTCTAGCAAAACTTAACCTTTCCTTATTAAGTTCATAGCCTAGATTCTTTAAATCTTCTTTACCTCTCAATAAGTTTTCGGCTGCTTCTCTTGGCACATTGTACCTATCCATCATTTGGTCAATTTCTGGATTGTGGGTATCAATAAAGCTTTCTTGCTCTACTTGTCTTTCAATTTGATTTTCATGGTCAGATAATTTGTATATCTCATAATTTCCACTATCTAAAAGGTCACCAATCTTTCTACTTTCTTCAAATGTTTCACCCTTACATAAAGGAAATTCTTCCCCATTAACTTCTACATAAGTTCCAGTTTCAATTAAATTAATTCCATCAAAGGTGTTCTCATCTTCTAAAATAAATTCTTTTCCAACCTTTACTGCTAATTTTTCTGATGTTTGACTTAGATTTTCAAAGATTTCTTCAAGGTATGAATCGTTTCTATATGGAATTACTTCCGAACCCCTAATCATACCTCCCATATACTCCATATTATCTCTTATGGTTACAGTTTTAAGTCCTTCACTTAGTTCATCAAAATCTGTAATGGTAAAGTCCTTGTCCTTATATCTAACCTGATCCCCTATCTTAAATTTAGGCTCTATCTTTTCCTTAATTTCTTCTTGTAAAGATTTTTCCTCGCTTAGTGCAACTTGCTCTTCTAAATATGAAAATTCACGCTCATTTACTTCTTCACCATCACCAAGGTCAATCCTATAGTGTTCGACAACTTCGCCATCTAAATAGTGGTCAAAATAGAATTTGAAATATCCGATATAATCATCAGTCATTTCTCCAAATTCATTTTCTCCAAGAGTTTGATTATGGTCTTTAACATCAATATCCTTTTGTCTTAGGATATTGATTAAGTCTTTAGTTACTATCTGCCCACTATAATCGGGAACTAATTCGTGATTTTCATTAAATTCTACAATCCAATAATCTTTTCTATTTTCATTTTTGCCATCAAAAAAAGAAGCTTCATCAGCTTCCTTTTTTTGACTTATTTCATTTTCTAAGCTTCCACGTATTTCTTGATTGCCATTTTCTTCACTGTTGCCATCAAGTTGTTCATCTGTCCTTGGTATTCCTCTGGATTCTCTCTCATCATCTTCTCTGTCAATCCTTGGGCTTTCATCATCTTGACTTTCTCTCTCTTGATAAAGTCCACTGCCTGATTCTGAATTTCCTTCAGATGGTTCAAAAGTGTTTTCTCCTCGTACATTTCCTGAAGTTTCTTCCAGTCCTCCATGTCCTCGCTCCCTACCAGGTAAGACAGTCTTAGAACTGCGTATGTTGGATTCGGAAATCTCTCCATAAATTCCAGATCCTTCTCCATCATGTCCAAGGTTTTCTCTTCGATCTTCATCGCTATTTCCTCTGTCGCTTCCATCTGTGAAAACTCGTCCATCTCTATTTCTTGACCTATCATCTCGTCTATATAAATCATCTTGACCTCCTCTATCTTCATTTGTATTTTCTATATCTCTATTATAGTCGGCATCGGCCCTTTCTGTCAGCAGCCTAGCACGATCCATTTCCTTAGATTTTTCTATTGTTCTATCTATAATATCTTCACTAACCCTTGATATTACAAGACCTATCTGTTCTAAAGAAATTGTATTAATCCTAGAAAAATTATTTTTTAAATTTTCCATATCCACAGGATAGACTGTATTAAACCTATTAGCTACCGCATAGGATATTGAGTCTCTCATAAACTTTTCAAAACTAAGTCTATCCTCTATATCTATTCTCAAATCAGCAAGAGCCAAGTTAATATATTCATCTCCATAAATTCGACTTAAAGAAAATATATTTTCATTGAGTGAATCACTAGCTTCAAATGAAGAATCTCTTATTATTTCTTTTAAAGCCTCCTTATGGTTTTCGTGGTCAAACTGCCATAAGCTAACCTCATTAATATTCCTATCCATTGATGTGGTCTGACTAATATCAAAAATATATGAAATACTTTGATTTACATCACTTCCAACTAAAATTGGAATACCCTTTTGACCTCTCATAACAACTCTTCCAAAATATTTTTTCCACATATCAAAAGTCGCACAAGCTCTAGCTTCAGGTTCTTTGTTGTATATACTTAGTTGGCTAGAAAAATCATACTTCTGATTATTGCCTATAACCTTTAAGAGTTTTAAATATTCTTTTTCATCTTGCAAAACTTCATACTTTATAGCTTCTTGTATATTCTTAAAATCATTTACTTGCATTTCCTACCTCCATTCTACGAATTTCTTTTATAATAGCCATTAAAACATCAACCACAATTGAATTGCCGGCCTGCTTATATAGTTTGCTTGAAGTGCAATTTTTTCTTCTTGGATGTGCGTCTTCTAGTTTGTTAATATCACTGTCATCAAAACCCATGAGTCTTAAACATTCTCTTTCTGTTAAATACCTATACCTACCATTTCCAATATCTATTATTCCAGAATTAGGTACTCTCATCTGTTTTGTAGAAATAGTATAAGAAAAATCTTTAATCACTTTTAGTCGCCCTCTAAAACTATTATCTATGCCTTTATTTAAAAATTTAAGCATATAAGGTTGGGTCATGGTATAAAGTTCACTTACATTCTTTTCTAAAAATTCACTTAGTGGTCTGGTTTCTTTCCTCTCCAATTTATTAAAAGAAAAGTTATTTGCTCCAAGACATGAAACAACAAATATCCTCTCCCTTTTTTGAGGTATCCCAAAGTCCACTGCATTTAATATTTCATACTTACTTTCATATCCAAGGTTTTCTAGTTCTTTTAGATAAATAAAAAAGGAGTCCCTCATATTTCTATCAAGGACTCCCTTTACATTTTCCCAAATTATCCATTTAGGTTTATCTTTCATTTCTTTAATTATTCTAATTGTTTCAAATAGTAAGCTTGATCTAGTTCCTGAATTCTTTACTCCTCCTTGCTTTTTTCCTATTCTTGAAAAGTCTTGGCAAGGACTGCCATGCATAATTAGGTCTATATTCTCATTAGGAGCTTTATATCCTACAACTGATTTTGGCTTATAATCTTCTCCATAAAGTGCGTTATATGATTTAACACAAGCCTTATCTATTTCTATATAATCAACTACTTCATAAGGTATTTTCAAATTAATAAAAGCCTTTCTAATAGCACCTATGCCACCGAAAAGCTCTAATATTTTTACCTTATTCATTTAGATTATTCTTGTATCTATCTACAAGCTCCCTTATACTATCTTCTATTTCTCTTAAAAAGTCTTCTTTATCTACTTCGCCAGATCTAATTTTTGCAAGTTTCATTTCCCATTCAGATGTTGTTTCTGCCGACTTAAACTTATCCTCTACAATCGATACAAGTCTATTGCCTTTTTCTGTTACAAGTAGATTTTTCTTATCTCTTCTTATAAGATCCTTATGGATAAGATTTTCTATAATTCCTGCTCTTGTAGCTGGTGTTCCTAAGCCTTTTCTTTCAACTTCTATATCTTTATCCAGTGATTCAATCCCTGCATTCTCCATAGCCTTTAAAAGTGTATCTTCATTATAATGACCTGGAGCTTTTGTAAATTTTTCCGATATGTTTTTAGAAGTTAGCTTAATTTTATCTCCAGTCTTTATATCTGGTAATTCATTTTCTTGTTTTCCCTTTCCATAGGTCTTTAGATACTTTGTATAACCTTCATCGATTACAGTCTTGCCACTTGCATTGAAGTTAAATTTATCATATTCATATCTAATTTTTCTACTAGATTCCTTTAAGTTACCCGAACATGAAGCAAGTAATTTATTCTTAATTAAATTATAGATTTTGCTTTCTTTATCAGATAAATTTTTGGCTTTTCCAATTCCTGATATAGTAGGAATAATTGCATAGTGGTCTGTAACTTTAGAAGAATTAAAAATAGACTTAAAGTTTGATTCATTAATTTTAAAATCATCTTCAAGTCCTTCTAATAATTCTTTCATAGTATTAGCCATATCATCGGTTAAATACCTGCTATCGGTTCTTGGATATGTGATTAGCTTCTTTTCATACAAGCCTTGTGCCAGGTTTAAAGTGTCATTTGCTGAATATCCAAAATATTTATTTGCTTCTCTTTGTAAGGTAGTAAGATCATAAGGCTTATCTGGTTTTGTAATTATTTCTTTATCTTCTACCTCTGTAATAACTATTTCATCTTCTAGTAGATTTAATAGTTGCTCTGCAACTTCAATTCTATCAATTCTATCCGATACAAGTTTCAATCCTTTATAAGATAGGTCAACTGTATAATATTTTTTCTTCTTAAATAGGTTTATTTCGCTATCTCTTTTAGCTATTAAATATAGGGTTGGTGTTTGTACTCTACCAACTGAATATGTTTCCTTGTAAATGCAAGAATAAAGCCTACTTAGATTCATTCCTACCAGCCAATCAGAGGTGGCTCTAGCACTTGCTGATCTATATAAGTCTTCAAAGTTTTCTCCGTCTTTAAGATTTCTAAAGCCATCTTCAATAGCTTTGTTTTCCATTGAAGATATCCAAAGTCTTTGAATCTTCTTCTTACATTTAGCTTGATTATATACAAGCCTAAAAATAAGTTCTCCCTCTCTTCCAGCATCACAAGCATTTATAACTGTGTCGGTGTTCTTATCGTTTAAAAGTTTCTTTAAAACTCCATATTGTTTTTTAGTGCTTTTAGATACTTCATAAATATATTCTTCTGGGATTATAGGAAGAGTGTCTATTGACCATTTTTTCCATTTTTCGTCGTGTCTTTCTGGACTTGCCATTTGAATTAAATGACCTACACACCAGGAAACAATGTATCCACTTCCTTCATAGTATCCGTTTTTTCTTATTCTTGCTCCAATTACTTTTGCAATTGTAACTGCTACACTTGGCTTTTCTGCTATTACTAACTTCATTAATACCTCCATAAATAAAAAAAGAGCGAAAGATTTCTCTCTCGCTCAAAGATTTTCTCCCGAATATTATATTATTTTTGGGAGAATTCGATTTACTTATTAACTTCTTTTTCTAGTTCTTGAAGAACTTTTATAATCTCTTCAAAGTTTGGATATTCTCCATATATCATTTCTGACATAGCCTTATAATCTTTTTCTATTTCAGAAAATCGGTATTTTCTTGGGACTAATTTTAATCTACCATCTAATGCTTCTTCATACTTTGCCCACTTCCTAGGGTAAAATTTCATTTTAAATTCAGTCACTTTCTTTAATAAGTCTTTATCCTTTAAGGCTTTGTTTTTAAAATCTGAATTTGATATTTTATATAAGTCATAAAAGTGTCTTGCATATCTGTGGGGCATAGGAGAAGCTTCTGGTCTATTTGCTTCGTGGTGTAAAATTGTTGCTTTTTCCCAAAAAGTTCTCTCTGCTGATACTGTTCTTATGCAAGTTTTTTCTTTAAATACATTTGGATAGGCTTCTCCAATTATTGGCAGGATTTCCACTTCAATTGCAGGTGTCCATGCTGCAAGACTTCCTATTTCGAGTCTTATATTTTGTGTCAAATAGTTAGATTCAAAAATTTTAGGATATTTACACAGAATGGTTTGTGGATCTATTGTATCTACCCAAAATTCAAAGTCCATGTCATTTAAATCTTCTTCTAAAACTTTTAAAAATTCATCTCTTAAAAATACTTCTGTCTTTTTATTAACCTCTTTGTTGAATTTATCCTGTTTAGTATTTGATCTTTCTAACCAAGGTTCTTTTTCTTCGTAGCCTAATACTCTCCAATCTAAGATTAGATCTATATCTTCAGAAAATCTTTCTATAAGTCCAAAACATTTCGACAATGATGTTCCACCTTTAAAAGTAAAATATTCTTTCCATTTATTTTCATTAAATAGATAGTCTAAGATAAAAGTAACCCAATAGTCTTTTTAAATTACTGCTTCAGATATATTTTTCTTTCTTGCAGTATTGACTATTAAAACTCTTAAGTCTTCTTTGTTTTCTATATAAAACTTATTCATTTTCACCCTCAGAAATTTCTCTTATTACTTCATATATCCATGATGGAACTGATTTTGACTCATTCATTAAGTCTTTTCTTTCTTTTTCAGTTAGGTTTTCTCTTATCTTTTGTATAACTTCGCTGGTTATATCTTCTTTACCTAAAGACTTAATTGCTTGAATAGCAGTCGCTGTCTTCAAAGACATATTAGCAATCTCTCCTGGATTTACTTTTTTAAATTCTAAAATGGTATCTCCAATTTTATATTCTTTATATCTTCCACTAGATATATATTTATAGTGAGTTGGTACTTGTGTTGAAACTCCTAATAAGTTTAAGGCTGTGCTATTATATGGTGCAATATTCCAATTGTATTTTCTTGCTATAGCAAGTGCTAATTCATGAATTGATACTGCTTCATACTCTCCGATTAATTCACTGTATTTTGGATTGTAATAGAATCCATCAATAACACGCTTAATTTTATCTTCATCTGCTAATCTTTTTAATATTTGTCTAACCGTAGCATTAGATGCAATATCTAAAAAGTCATTAGCAAAAAATACTTTATGTGAGTCAAAACTATTTATTTTGTTTGATATTTTTTCTGTATATGAACTCATTACAATCCTCCTTCGTCACGGATATTGTATCATATCCGTGACAAAAGTTCAATTGTACTTAAATTTAATATTCTTATAATAGTTCATCATCTTCATCTAAAGATTCCTCATGACTTTCTTCATTGTCAGACTCATCTTCTGACTCACTAATATACTCATCATCTTCTTCAAAATCTTCCAACATTTTATCTTCTTTTGCTTTAACTACCTTAAAATAGTATCCTGCTCCTACAACTCCTCCAATTACAAGTGCAATAATTAGAAATGAACCTATTCCGCTTTTCTTTTCTTCTTTTACTGGAACAGTCTTAGGTTCTTCTTTTTTTACTTCTTCTTTCTTAGGCTCTTCAACCTTTATAGTGTTTTTATCTTCTGATTCAATCATATTAAGTAGGTCTTGCTCTCCTACTTCTGTTAATAGCCTTACATTATCTTGGTTTGATGAGTGATCCACTATTAGGTGCATAGTTTTTCCACTTTTAGTTTGAAATGTTAAAAATTGTCTTACATCTACTGGATTTTCTTTATCTTTTTCTGTATCTCCACTTGGTGTAATGTCTTTTCCATTCCTATCTACATTCTCAATTACTGAACCTCTTGCCTTATTTTCTTGTGTCGCAAGATTATTTACTGCCTTTGTATTACCACCTTTTACAAGTGGTGTTTTCTTTGGAGGATTATTTGAAGGCTTGGTTGCTTCACTTGTATTTCCTGGTATTCTTGGAACATCTTGATAAGGAATTTCTTCTTTTGATGGTGTAAAAACATCATCTTTCAACATTTTTTCAAATTCTTCTTTTTGTGGTTCATATATTGAATCATTTTGACTTTCTATTTGTCCTTCATTTGTCATCGCAAATGTAGTTGCTGGTACTGTAAATGTAAAAAGGAGTAACGCTATGGCTACTCCTCGTTTGATGCTCATATTCATTTTTATATCCTTTCTTATTTTACATTTTTAAATACATAGATTGCTTTTCTAGCATTGTCCCATTCTATTGTTTGATTTTTGCCATCTTTAATATCTCCATGACTTGCTCCGAAAGCTTTGGCAATGTTTGAAATTGAAGCATGAATTCTTCCATTTATAATCACTGGCTTAACATCTGAATTGTAGACCTTTCCATCTGAATCTTTCATAACACCAGTATCAATATTTAGTCTTAATGTCTTTTTAGCTAGGATATTATTCTCTTTATTTGAGAAAATAGCTTCACGAGTAGAGTTGTCATACTCAACATTAAAACCTAGAGTATAAGCAATATATCTTACTGGAATCATAGTTCTTCCTTGATCCACATAAGTTTTTACATCCATGTAGACTGTTGTCTTACCATCTTTGTTGATAATGTTATAAAAGTTTTTGTCTACTTGAAAAACTGCAAATTCTTTTTCATCTTTAACTTGTTTTTTGCCTTGTTGTTCCTCTTGCTTTTTCATCTTGTTAAGATCAAATTGATTTAGAATATTCTTGTCATCAGCTTTTAAAAGTTCGTCCCACTTCTTATCTTGAGATTTCTTATCTTCTTTCTTCTCTTTGTTTTCTTTTTGGAGTTTTAGAAGTTCATCTAATTTCTTAGATAGGTCTTGGTTTAGGTTTTTTTCTTTTTCATCTTTAGCCTGCTTTTCAAGTTCTTCTTTAGCTTTTTTATTTGCTTCCTCGATTAACTTCTTTGCTTCTTCGATTTTCTTATCTAATTCTTCTTTTAGCTTTTTAATTTCTTCTTCAGAAGCTTTTTGTTTTTCTTCTAGTCCTTTAATCTTATCTTCTAATTCTTTTTTCGTATTTTCAGAAGATTCTTTTAAACTATCAATAGCCTTTTGAAGCTCTTCAATCTTCTTAAAGCATTCTGACTTAGAATTTTCTGTTTCTTTCTTTTTAGACTCGAGGTCTTTTATCTTAGTATCTTTTTCTTCAAGAACTTTTTCTAAGTCTTTAATTCTATTATCTTTATCCTCAATTTCTTTAGTCTTTTTTGCAAGTTTCCCTTCTAAAGACTCAAGCTTTTCTTGCATTTCTTTGATTTTATTTTCGTTTTTATCTGTCTTTTCTTTCTCAGCTTCTAACTCCCATTTTGTAGATGAATAATCTTCTTTTAGTTTTGCATTTTCATCTTGTAATCTTTTTAATTCATCTTTAAGCTGAGTAATTTCTGCTATTAGTTCATCATTATTGGAGTTTTTAAGATCCTCAATTTCTTTATTCAATTGAGCAATCTTATTATCTTTATCTCTAATCTCTTCTTCTAGCTTAGCTTTTTCTTGTTTTAGTTTCTCTCCATTATCTTTGCAAGATTCTAACTTTTCCTTTAATTCATCTATCTTTGATTGGTCTTCTTGTTTCTTATCATTTAAGTCTTTAATCTGATTTTCTAAATCACTAATTTTACTAATAGAACTTTCTATCACTTTTTTACTACCATCTGTATCATCAGCTTTAGCTAGTACATTAGTAGTTGAGGTTGATGTTAAAACTAATAAAAGAGCCATAAAAAAGGCTCTTAGTCTGTTCGTATTAAATTTCTTCATTATGAATGTTCTCCTTTTCTTTTAATTTTTCTTCTCTTTTTCTATCATTGATTTTCTCCATTAATTCTTCCAAGCTAATATTGTTCCTCCTAAGAGTTACAATTATTTCTTCATTTTCAACTTGTATTTCTTCATCGCAAATTTCCTTGTATTTTGCATTTAAATCTTTCAATTTCTCTTCTATTTTTTTCTTTTTGTTTCTAATACTTATAAGTTTTCTGTTCACATAATATCTCCCTTCTATCTTGGTCTTCCAAAACCATAAAAGTGTGATTTCCAATATTTTGAATTTATTGATGTGTATTGAATTGGATCTCCTGCGTGAATCATCATTCCGTTACCTGCGTATATTCCTACGTGAGATATTGGTGTTCCACTGTTATATGTTGAGTGGAAAAATATAATATCTCCAGGTTGAGCTTCACTTGGACTTACTGGATTACAATAGTCTTTGTATATTCTCCATGCAGTTGTTCTTGGCATTCTCTTTACACCAGACTTTGTAAATGACCAACATACAAAACCTGAACAGTCAAAGTTAGATGGTCCACTTGCTCCAAACACATATCTTTTACCTATATGTTTTTCTGCTTCATTAAATAAGGCTTTGGCAGTAGCTGAATCAAAAGCAAGACCAGGATTTCCAAAGTTTGGATTATCTACTATTTCTCCTAAGTCCCCATTACCTGATCCAAAAACATCTCCCATATTCCCCTTGGCTTCTAGAAGAGCTTCATAATGAACTACATTGTCTGGATAATCTTTAAATATTTCCCTAACAACTTCATCCATTTCTTTTTTCTTTAAAGTTACAATTAACTTTTTATATTCGTACTCTTCTTTTTCATAGCTAGTATAAGGATTACCACGACTATCATATCTAGTTCTTGCTACTGTTCTTGTTCTAATTTCAATTTCTTCCTTAAAATCAAGCTTATACATCTTATCGAAAAGTTCTTTTAGAATTCCTTTTACTTCAGATGCTGATTTTACTTCTCCACATCTTGAAGTTATATAGGATAAAAGTTCATGGGTATTATGACCAATTTCTCCTTCTTTGTTTATGATATATTCGTCATATCCAGGGTGACTTGTCTTTACACTTTCGATTTGTGATTGTAGGTCATACTCCATTGATGAAAATTCTTGATTAACTTCACTTAGAACTGTATCTTGTGATAGGTATGTTGTTGTCATTACTGAGTTAACAGAGTTACTTAATCCACTCATACCAACACTTCCACCACCAATCATGATTGATAGCATAAGACCTATTCCTATTACTAGAAATAGAACCATCTTACTTTTTCTTACGATTAGCTCTTTAGAAGCCTTACCTAAACTTAAAATAGCTTTTTTAACTCTATCCACAAGTCTTGTTTCGTGCTTTTTAGCTATCATGCTTTTCATTTGTTTTCTCTGGTAAAACTTTTTAAATCTATTTTTCTTTATATAGGCATCTGACTTTTTTAAATCTTCCAAGCCACTTTTAAACTCCAACTTGCTTTTTCTCTTTTTTATTTTCTTATCAAGTTTAGATAGCTTTTTTAAGGACTTTTTCTTTTTGTCTAACTTATACTTCCTTATTCCATGCTGGAGTTTAGAGCTTACATTAGCGACTTTTTCTCCAGATTCTACACCAGTATTGTCAGATCCTGAACTTAGATAATCTCTCACTAACTCTGATGACTTAGCTCCAGATAATAAAACCCCAGAAGATAGACTTCCTTTAGTTTTATTCTTTAAAATATTATCCTTTAGCTTGCTTTTAGACTTTTCAAGCTCTACAATCTTTTTATCTGATATAAAGTCTTTAACATCTTGTGTTTTCTTAGAATCTTTCGGCGTAACTTTCTTAGATTCATTTTTTAAGTCATCGATTTTCTTTCGAGTAAATTTATCACTTTCATAATTTTTTCTCTTGTAGTAAGTCTTCTTTTTATTAACTTTCTTTTGTTCTGAAGGTTTAAGGCTTGTTTCCTTTTCATCTTTTATAAATTTTTGATTGTTGTCTTTAAGCTCAGAATTATCAAAAGTTTTATCTGTATCAACTTTGCTTAGCTTATTTTCTTTATCTATTTCATTAGAAATTTTTTCCTTATCCCTAAACTTCTTTTCTTGATAAAGCTTCTGCTTTTGCTTTTTATCGATATTAGTATTACTCTCGTTCTTACTTACTTCATTTTTAACAAGCTTATCTTTTCTATATATTCTCTTGCTTTTCTTTGCTTCGATAGGTTTATCTTCGCTTGTGTAGATTCGCTTAGACTCTTTCTCGTTGATTTTATCTTGGAATTTATCCTTACTATGGATAAGTTTATCCTCATAATTTTTAAGAACTTGTCTTTTACTTGATACCTTCTTATTGCTTTTTGGTTGAGCCTTAGCTGAAATATCATCTGTTGTTAATTTATTAGAATTAATATTTCTACTGTTTTCACTATCAAAATTTACCTTTTTGAAGTCTACATCTAAGTCTTCATCAAGTTTAAAGCTTTCATCTGTCCTTATTTCAAGATTGGCTTGTTTTGTTCCTTCAGCCTTATCCTTATTTTCTAAAACTTCTTTTCTAATTCTTTCCTTGTTTTTAGACTTCTGAAAATCTTTTAATTTATCTTGTTTTTGATCTTTAGCTATTACATTCTCATGAATAAGTTTAGATTCTTTTTCTGAAATTTTATCTCCGAACCTATCCTTAGTTTTAATAATCTTATTGGTATAATCATCTGAATGAACAAGTTTACTATCCATATTCTTTTCAGGAGCGTCCCTATTTCGTATAATTTTCTTTTGAAAATCTTTTTTTAGTTTTTTATCCATATCACACCTACTTAGCTTCTTCTGGTTTTGTTGTCATTAGCTTATATAACATGGTGTCTTTAGGGAATTTATCTATAAAGGGAACAATAGTATTCCCGAAGAATAATAGTCCCTCACCTGCGTTTGAATTAGTAATATAGTTTAACTGATAAGGCGATATTTTTAATTTCTTAGCAAGAATATCTCTATCTCCAGATGCTTGATTTAACATTAGAACAAAGTCTGTATTATCAAAGATATTTTCAATTTCCTGACTTGTTAAAAGGTCTTTTACGTTTTGAGTTATACCTGTTGGAATACCTCCCCATTTTCTAAATCTTTTCCAGATTTCTACTGAATATGAGGCAGTTTGTGGGTCTTTTAATAAAAGGTGAAACTCATCTATATAGTATCTTGTAGACTTGCTTCCTCTATTAAGGGAAACCTTGTTCCAAACCTGGTCTTGAATTACAAGCATACCTATTTTTTTAAGTTGTGTCCCTAGCTCTTTTATATCAAAACAGAGCAGTTGTCTATTTAAGTCAACATTTGACCTATTATTAAATACATTAAGACTTCCCTTAACATAAATTTCCATTTCTGTTGCGAGTTTCCTACCAACTCCCTCTTCTTGAGATAGGAGCATATCGTATAAATCTCCTAGTATAGGCATATTTTCTGGTTTTGGGTCTTCAAAATATTTTTGATATATCTTTGGTAAGCACCTATCTATAACAGATTTTTCTGCAGCAGTAAGACCAGATCCTCCTACTACAAGTTCAAGCATAGACATTATGAAGTTTGCCTTATCCTTTAAAGGTGCGTCCCCATCTCCATAGTTCATATTAATATCTAATGGATTTAGGTAGTCCTTTGACTTTGCTGAAACTTTAATAACTTCTCCATTAAATTGTTTTACAAGGTTTGAATACTCACCTTCAGGATCACAAATAATTACATCATCGTCTGTTACAAGAATTGCATTTGCCATCTCTCTCTTTGCCGAGAAAGATTTACCAGAACCTGGTGTTCCTAATATTAATCCGTTAGGGTTCTTTAGTTTCTTCCTATCTGCCATAATCAAGTTTTGGCTAAGGGCATTTAAGCCATAGTACAAAGAATTTGCCGAATCAATAAATAGCTCTTCTGTTGTAAAAGGCATAAAGACTGCCGTTGATGATGAGGTTAAAAATCTTTTTATTTCGACTTGATTAACTCCTAGAGGCAAGACAGAAACAAGTCCTTGTTCTTGTTGGTGAGATAATCTTTTTACCTGACAATTATGTCTATTAGCAATTGATGAAATTTGAGCAATAGTGTTTTCTAATTTTTGATTAGTCCTAGCAAAATTCATCATTACTATGGTAACTACAAAGAGCCTTTCATCTCTATTTTGTAAGTCAGATAACATGGACTTAACATCAGCTCCAAAAGTATTTATATCTGAAGGGATAATATCCATATCATATCCAGCACGAACTGCTTTCTTTTGTTCTTCAATTTTCATTCTGTCCAAGTCTGTATTTTTTCTCTTAATGAGTTTAATAGCTTCTGCTTGTTCAACTACATCTATATGAAAAGCTACATAAATATTGTCATCAATATCTAAAAACTCAGATAACATTCTGTCTGATAACTCGCTTGCAAGTATTTGAAAATGGCTTACTGCTCCAATGAATTTGCCAAATTTAAAATTATTTGCTGGTGTAAAATTAAAGATATTAGGAGTTATATGTGATTTTGTAGACTCTTTTTTCTTCAAATCTTTATATGAAAAATCAAAGTTTTTGTCTGGATTTAACATATCGTGAACAAGTCTTAGTCTTTCTTCTCCATCAAGACTCTCTGCTCTTACTCCCATAGATTTAAAGTTGGATAAAATATCTACTTCAAGTCTATTTAACTTTGCTCTTGCTTGCTCTAGGTTATCGGCTTCTGTTGTAAAGGTTATATACTTCATCTTTTTAAGTCCGTTATTGCCCTTTGCAAGTTGAAGCTTTAACATCTCCCTAAACTCTTTTCTTACATCGTCATAAAAGTCTCCCTTATCAGCAATTTTAATTGCATCTTGTAGGTCTTTATTTCTTCCTAATTGATTTACATATGAAAGTTCAATGTGGACACTCGGATCAAAAGAATTTAAAAAGTTGGCAAATTGGTTAAAGATTAAATCTCTATCTTCTTCCAATGCCAACTGGTAATTTATATCTTGAAATGAAATTGTCTTTGAATAATTTTTTTCATCTAACTGGCAAATGCCCTCTGGTAACATTCTTATATATGGAATTGTATCCTCAACTGTAAATCTCTTTTTCTCTTTATTTAAAATTACACTTAGAAGACTATTTGTTGGATCTTTCTTTGTTTTTAGCTTTCTTACTTCCTTTCGGTCTTTTTTTAATTGTTTTTCCCTTAGATTTAAGTCGCTGATTTGCTTTTTTCTTTGCTTCAAGGTATGCCTCCTTTCTTATTCTCTTAGTAGGTTGATAAAACTTATGAAGATAGAAAAATTTAAAATACTTTTCAAAAGTTAAGGTGTCTTTTTCATATAAGGTTATAAAAAAGATTGGCAGGGTTACTATTAGCATTACAATGATAGAAACATCATTAGGTAGATATTTCTTCATAAATAAATAGGTTGGTATACCAATTAGTCCTGCCACAGAAAAACCTATAAGTTGTCTTTTGGTTAAGTTAAAGGCAACCTTTGTTTTAATCTTGTCCAAATCTTTTGGTATTGGTACATATGCCATTTTAATCTCCCTCTACTTCTTCTTTGGAAAGTTCAAGTATATGGTCATAATTAGATGTTGTTTCCTCTTCCAGGTAGCTAATTCTTTCTTCTAATTCTTCTTGTTTTTCTTCATTTCTGTCATTGTATTCGCCTTGATACATAACAAATTCATTGTGACATCTTCCGAGTCTATTTATTCTCCTCTTTAAGTTTCTAATCTCTTCATTTCTTTTTTTCTCTTTTAAGATTTCATAAGTTCCTCCTAATAAAATTCCAAGTCCCAATAAAGCACAATTTTTCTTTTTTAACATTTATTCCTCCTAGTGCGTATTCATAATACTTTTTGCAACTGTTCCACTCTTAAACATCATAAGTCCAAGTAGTAGAGCATATCCTAATATACTAAACAAGCTTGCGTGAATATCTGTAATCTGTACCGTTCTTATTAAAACGGTGTAGATACCTAAACATACCATCAAAAACAAACCTTGTAGTCCCAAGGCAAAAAGTCCCTTGATATAATTTGTTCCAATCTGACCCCATTCTTTATTTCCCATAGTCGCAAATGGTATGGATGATACTGATGAGTAGACATATATTTCAAACATACGCCCATATACTATTAAGGTAATAGTTAAAGATATACATTGAATTGCAATCCTTACAAGGCTTGTTTCAACTAATATCATTAAAAGCTCACCTATTTCTTTTTCTTTTAATGTATCAACCATTGCAACTATCTGATCTCCTGAAACAGTGGCAGAAGTAGTGATTACCCCTGCCGCTTTGTTTACAAGATTTTGTGCCACATCAAAGACTGCCATTGAAAATTCAAATGCATGGCTTGCAAGGTAGACTGCTATAAACATCTTTATAATGTATTTGAAAAACTCAAAAGTATCTGTATCGTGCATATTATTCTTTTGCATAACCATATTTATGAGTTCAATACATAAAACTGCTGTTATGATAAGTCCTGCTATTGGAACAATAACATTATCATTAATGTTTTTTATGAAGTTATATACTTCTCCATTCCAACCCATTGGTGTCTTTCCAACATCAGTTGCAATAACTCCTACCTTGTCATTTATATCTAAGAACATGGACTCAAGATTTGCTTTGATACCTCCGAGTAGCATATCCTTAAAAAATTCAGTTAGCTTGTCAAAGATACCAAACATAGACTTTCTCCTAATTTAAAGCATTTGCAAGTAGTGGAATTAATTTAATACCGATTAGTACAATTCCCCCACCTGCCATAAGCTGCTTAATACCTTGAGATTTAGCACCAGATAGTGATAGGTAATCCTTTGATGTTATCTCTGGATTTTCCCCCACTTCACACCGTGCATGCGACTTTCACCGCACACGGCGTTCCATCACAAGAAAGATTTTCACGTTTCAACTAAGACTTACACACTTCGTAACAAATTATTTTTTCTCTAAATTAGTGGCAATCCTGCCATTTTTCTAAGCTTATTACATTTCTCAATCTGCTTGAGCGTTAAGCCAAGCTCTTTTATATATTTTTGGATTGTATCTTCTTTTGTTGCATGGATGAGTATATGAACTGCTTCTGTAACAAGAATTAAGTTGCTATAACTGTCTGTACCGCCTTGTTCAAGCGGTATCTTGTGATGGCAATGTATATCGTTTGGCGTAAGTTTTACACCTGTTACTCCACATCTGCCATATTGAGCTGCAAAGAGCGAGATTCTGTTGTCCGCAAACTCTATGCTTTTATCAAGCACAGGGTGTTTCATTAGCCAAACAAGAGTGTCTACATCAATTTGTAGATTTTTATGAATGAAAGCTCTGCCCTTTACAGTGTATTTGTTTACAACCTTTTTCTTGTGTTTTGCGTCCTTTGTCCTGACATACCCCACTGGAATTAACGGATGTCCATTAAGGAAGCGAAGCTGTTTACTTTTTCCATATTTTTCTTTGATAAATCCTTTGTTTAGTGTTCCACTGGTTTTAATATCAAGTCTGTTGTTCATCTGCTTTTTAATGTGAAAGGCTATTTTCGCAAAATCCAGACTCACATTTGTTGCTATTTGGTAATAATTATGCAAGCCTGAAACAGTGGCATTATACCTAGCTATTGCTTTGTACTGCTCTTTTTCATTTGCAGGTCTTTTTATATCCGCAACACATTTAGAAATATTTTCTTTTGCATTTTTCAATGCCTTATCACTTATATGCGACTGTACAACAAACTTTTTACCTTTTGGTTTAACCTTCAGCTTGAAGCCTAAAAACTCTGAATACCTTTGTTTTAGGTTCGTAATTGTTGATTTTTCTTCATTTATTGTTAATTTAAGCCTATCTTCAAGCCACTGTTTCACTGCTTGATATGTCCTTTTTGCATCATAGTAATTACTGCAAAATATTTTAAAATCATCAGCATATCTTACAATGTAAATTTCCTTGAGCTTACTTGACCTTAAAGCTCTATAGGTATGGCTTTTTATTTCCGTTCCTTTGCTATTAGTCTTTTGTTTATATGGATAATGCGTTGGCATTGTTGCCCATTGAGATGAAACCCACCAGTCCAACTCATTTAGTACTATATTAGATAGCAATGGGGATAAAATACCTCCTTGAGGTGTACCCTTTGTAGGTATAATTGTTTCACCATTTGGCATTACAATATTAGCCTTTAACATTTCCTTGATAATGCAAATTAGCTTTTTATCTCTTATTCCTAAGTGCCATATTTGTTTTATGAGTTTTGAATGACATACATTGTCGAAAAATCCTTGTATATCAATGTCGACAACATAATGTAAGTGCTGTATCTGCATTAGCCTTGCACATTCTGCAATAGCGTGTTCTGTATTCCTATTAGGTCTAAACCCATAAGAACTGTCGTGAAATTTCGCTTCACATATTGGCTCTAAAATTTGTAAAATACATTGTTGTACAATTCTATCAACAATCGTTGGTATTCCAAGCGGTCTTGTTTTTCCATTAGGTTTTGGTATTTCCACTCTTTTTACAGGGCGGGACTTATACCAATGAAACTGTTTTTGTATTAGAGAAATGTATTCTTCCTCATTTAGTTTTGATAGATGGTTTATTGTTCTTCCATCTACTCCTGCTGTGTGACTGCCTTTATTTCCTTTTATACTTCGATAGGCTAGTTTTATATTTTCTCTTGAAGTTATTAACCCCATTAAATTTGAAAATACTTTATTCTCACTGCTATCTTTATATAGATTATCAAGGACCTCTTGCAAGTCATAATATTCCGTATAACGGATTTTATTTTGTTTTAATCTTTGTTTCGAAGTGGACACAGGCACCATCTCCTTTCGGATTTGATTTTCTTTGTCATACTCGAAGCTGTGTTTATCTTAATTTCAGTTCTTGTTCTTTCTTGTGACTAGTGGCTATCCCTCCACGAGCTTATTATTCTCGCTTCATAGGTACTATGCCACCACTTTCACCAAGATAAAAAATAGTTATATGATCTTTTTCTTATCATTTTCCCATTTAACACTTCATTAGCATTAGACTGCTTCCATGTTCTTGGTTTACCACGTTCCAACAATCCTATCATTGAATACGTTTAGGTTCTTCCTCTAAGCCTGTGTTTAGCTCTCGCCTTATCGCCTGTAACGATATATGGACTTTCATAACAACCATTCTTACTAATCCACAAACACACCATCTTTGATGGTAATTGCCGTTAGACAAATTCAAACGTCTAGACTTGTACATTCGGAAGTGCGTCAGTGTTTTGGTATACACATTCTCACCATGCGTATTCGACACCCGGCATATAAGTAGCACCATTTACCTCTAAACAGGTTTCGTATAACTATATAGCTATTTACGGCTACTCTCTGCCGACTTCACCGAGCTTTTGACAATAAATTAGTCTAATATTTATTGCCAATCGGAGTATCAGTGTAGGCATTTTAGGGCGTTACTCCATCATTCTACCTATTAGATTGTTAGTTCTCCTAAGTTTCGGACTTTTAGTCCTTCGACTTAGTGCATAAGCTTTTCACTTATGAACGTGTCGCACGGTTATCATTACCATAACCTTCCATTAAGTTAATAACTCCCCATGCTCCTAAACCTGCACCAATTGCAGTTACAAGTGTCTTTAAAACTCCAACTCCAGCTGTAAAAAATTCCATATTATTCCTCCTCGTTTTCTTTCTTATTTTCTATTTTATTTAGTGATTTAACTATAAAATTCTTGTAGACCTTATCTCCTTTTTTGTTTTCTTTGAAATATCCAAAGACATGGATTAGATCTCCTTTATCTAATTCTTTTGCACGTTCGCTTTTTTCTCCGTAGACTGAACAATTTATATATTCTTTTCCTTTACCATATTTTTTAATGAGAGTAAAATTTGCTACATCTACTTTTTCTCCATCTCTTTCAAATTCTGATAATTCCACTTCTTTAACTAAATTTGCATTAATATTTATCATTTCTCTATCCATTAATTTCTTCTCCTTAATCTATAAATTTCAATTAAAAAAGCGACTGGATCTATTTATTTCCAATCGCTATACATTATTCCTTATTAAATTGTTCTAAGTAGGAGCTCTTATCCTTAACATCTTAACCTCCTAATTTTGAGTATAAAAAAAGCAGTAAACTTTATAATTACTGCTTTAATAAAATATCCTATATTATTAATCATTAAATGAACAATCTCGACAAATACCACCTACATCTTCTCGCCTATCCTTAAATCCCTTTCCACATTTAGAGCAAATAAATGCATAATCATTATTGTAATTCTCCTCTTCTAAATAAGAGTCATCGTAGTCTTCTTCATTTTTGTTTATAGAATCTTGATCTATCTGAATTTCAATTATTTCAATATCTGTATATTCTTTATCATTATTAATATAAAAAGAATCTTCTTCGATATCATCTTTATTAATTAATCTTGTGACATTAACTATGACACTTCCACTAAATTCTTGTTCTATTGGTGGTGATTGTATGACTTCTTTTGTATCATCATCACGTCCCCAATAATCAAAGGATACACAACTTAAATTTATTAAATATTCTAGCTCATAAGTTATACTAACAATCTCGTCTGTAAACTCTTCATAAGTATCTAATATCTCATTGAATTCACAATTATTTATATCTAATTCTTCAATACCCTCACTTCCAATAACATACGATTCTAGATAATAATAGTTGTTATTATAAATACTGTCAACTATATCATTAGAAATATCTTGTTTTACTCTTTCTACATATGACACATCTTTTCTATTTAAATCTACATAAACATTAAAATCATATCTATCATATACTTTTGAAGCGAAATTCTGAAACATTCCTGTTGTTAAAAATTCAATATTTACATTTGGATTTTTTTCTTTAAATTCACTTAATAATTTATCGTGAACTACTAAATTATCTTGACTATCCTTACTCCACCAGTCTTCTTTTATATCATTCGTAATAAAAATAATATCTTTTACTGATTTTTCAACTGGTAAATCTAATATCTCTTTCCAAACAAATAAATCTCCAAATTTTTCAACTCCATCTTTATTAATGTCCTCATATCCAGGCGGAATTTTATATTTATACCTAAGTTCACCCTCTCTAATAATTTTTAACTGTTCACTAAACCTTATCCTATTACCTATCCTATTATTTTTTTCTAAATATGAAATAAGATTATCTATATCTTTAATTATTTCAGGAGAATCTGTTGTTATTTCATCATATTCAATACCAACACTATTTTTATAAGATTTGATTATTTGTTTTAATTCAACTAACTTGTTATTTAAATCATTCTCCAAATTTTTTCTTCCAAAATAATTATATTTAGATGATTTAATCAAGACACTCTCTAAATTTTTTTGACTCCTTTCAATTACTCTTAGTAAATCTTTTTCAAAATTTTGATACTTTTTTTTCAATTGTCCGAATACGCTATATTTATTTTTATTAAATTCTTTATACACTTGATTCGGAATCCATATTAAATCCTTACACTCCTTGAAAATTTCTAATATGTTTTTGCTACTGTATAATGAATATCGAGCTAAGTCAAGTATTACATTTGTATCTAATACTATTATAGAGGTTTTTCTATTTATTATTTTTTTAAATTTTTCATAATTCAATTAAAGCACCAACCTTATTATTTAATTACATTCACAAAATTATTAAGTTTTTTCCATTTTCTAATCTTAGTCCTAAATGTTCCAAATGGTGCTACTGTATTTACATGGATAAATTTATATACTTCCCAAGTTGCAGTTTTTGTTGCTTCATCTGCCCATTTTCTCATATGTGGTTTAAATAATTCTTCCTCTGTAAGATTATCTATCAAAGAGTAAATATCTTCTATATTCTGTGATAGTTGTTCTTTTAATTCCTTTAACGATTTATGAGCATAGGTATCTGTAAACCATTGATACAATTCTCCAAGTTGATTCCACTTAAATTTGTCAGATGGCGTTTTAACCTCAATTCCCTTTTTTTCATCTTCTTCCCATTTCAAAACTAAAGTTGTCCAACCTACTTGATAGGCAAGATTTTCAGCTGGTGTCCTATCAACTTGATCTACTCTTTTATCTTTTAATTCTTCTGGGATATTATCAAACTCTGAAATATATTTTCCAAAAGTTTTCTTTATCTCATTTTTTAATTCTTCCTTACTTTCATAAGACCTCATATGCCTACCTCCATGGTTTATATAGATATTATACCAAAAATATTTTTATCCTAGGCTTAATTCATAATCTTGTAATCAAACTGTTCCTGTTTATTTTTATTTTATCTCTATTTGTTAAATACTCTTCCACATCAAACAAGTTTTTCTTATCATAATCTTCCAACAACTTGTAATTCTTATGCTTTGTAATATCGAATTTATCAGATAGAAAAGGTCTTACTCCTCTTAACTGATAAATACACTTACCGCCATCCATTACAGTTATTTCATCTTGACTCATAAGTTCCTTGCCAGTTTTTTGGTAATTTAGACCAAAAGATTTTTGATTGGATCTTGTTTCTGATGTGTTATATAGGTCTATGGTTTCTTTTCCTAAGGTTTCAGATAATTCTTTTACTGTTGTTTTTTCTTTTCCTCCTAAAAAGAGTGTAGAGTCGCAGTTACCAACTATTGTATCTGCATGGTCTTTATAGATTGCTTTTAATTGAGATTGTGCTTGCAGTATTATGCTTGCCGATATTTCTCTTGAACGAATTGTTGCAATCAATTTTTCAAATTTAGGAATTAATCCTATATTTGCAAACTCATCAAGTAGACACCTAACATGAACTGGAAGTCTTCCACCATACACATCATCTGCCTTATCACATAGAAGATTAAATAGTTGAGAATACATTATTGAAACTACAAAGTTAAAGGTATCATCTGTATCTGATATTATTACGAATAAAGCAGTTTTTCTATCTCCAATTTTATCAAGCTCTAATTCATCTTCGCTCATTAGTTCTCTAAGCTCTCTTATATCAAAAGGTGCAAGTCTTGCTCCACAAGATATTAGAATTGACTTGGCAGTTTTTCCTGCTGCAAGCTTATATTTCTTATATTGCTTAACTGCAAAATGACTTGGGTCTTTCTTTTCAAGAGCTTCAAAAAGCCTATCAATTGGGTTCATATAGGTTTCGTCATCTTCTCTAACCTCACTTGCGTCAATCATATCCAAAAGTGTCTTAAAGTTCTTTTCTTCTTCTGGTGCTTCATAATAGATATAACCGATGAGGGCAGTGTAATATAACTTTTCAGCCTTTACCCAAAAATCTTCTCCTGCCTTTTCTCCATCTCCCTTGGTGTTGGATATAATTGTTTGGACAAGTTTTAAAATATCTTTTTCACTTCTCAAATAAGCAAAGGGATTGTATTTCATAGATTTTTTAAAGTTTATTGTGTTTAATATCTTTATGTCATATCCATTTTCATAAAGCATTTTCCCACACTCTAACACAAGCGTGCCTTTAGGGTCTGTTACTACATAGGAAGAGTGCATTTGCATTAGATTTGGCTTTACATAAAATCTTGTCTTACCTGATCCAGAACCACCTATTACTAATACATTTTTATTTCTAGCGTATTTAGGGTTTTTAGGTCTTGAGTTCATTGTCAGTCTTTCGGTATTAGTTATAAGAACATTGTTTTCAAACTTAGGGTCAATGTATGGAGCAATATCCTTGCTTTCTCCCCATCTTGCAGATCCATATTCCTTACCTTGCCTATATTTCTTTTTGTTTTTACCTTTGCTATAAACAATTAGCTTAACAGTAGCAGCAACTGAAATACCTACTAACAAGTCCCTTGGATTAAGGCTTGGTATATAAGATAAAGTTCCTATATCAGAAATTCCCACCATTATTCTATCAATAATATCTCCTCCAACATAAGAATTGATGTGCTTAGAAAAGATATTTCCAATGTAGAAAAAGGATAGATAAGGAATGTTTGATAATATAAATTTCTTTGGGTTGTCTATTTTAATTAAGTTTTTAATATCAGAAAGAATGGATTCTAATACCTTATTCATCGTAGAAACCTTCACTATCTAATAAAATTAGTAGGTAGCGTCTTCCCTTTGGTGTTATAAATGTTTGTATTCCTACAAGTGTACCTAGTGGATCAACCCATTCCTTTACTTCAAAATATCCCTTGTTCTTATCTGTATAAGGTAAGAGTTTCTTTTTCTTATCTCTATAAATTAATCCCTTATCCATTAAAAAGCTTATAAACTGATTTTGTGGTATCCCTAACTCTTTGGCAGTATTTCTAAAGTTTGTAAGTAAGTTATAATCTACTAATTTGTCATAATAGTCTGCCTTTGGTCTTAATTCTTCAATTTCTTCTTCTCTTTCAGCAATAATTCTATTAGCTACTAAAATCGCATCTGCAAGTAGCTCTTCGTTAGTTTTCTTTTCTTGCCCTGCTATATATCCTCCGTTTTTTCTAATACTTGGTAAGACTTCTCTAGTTACCCAAGCTTTGAATATTTTTGCTTGTGGTAGTTTTGATGAAAGGATAAGTGAATATAATCCTGATTCGTTAATTATTGAAATATTCTGTATTCCTCCGGGGGTGTTCCATTTCGTTACACCCTTATCTTCCTCATCTACATGGTCATAAACAGCTTTTCTTGGATTGACATATCCTAACATAGTTGCTACTTCATTAGCTATAAAGAAAAACTCACCGTCTTTTTCTATAACAGTGAGTTTCCCAAAATTTGTATTTTCAAATGTTTTTAAATTACTTATCATAAGCTTTGCTCCTTATGTTTATTTTTAACTTTATCTTTACTAATTGTGTCCTTAGCCATATCTTTAAACTTATTTATAGTCTTCGTTATTGAATCTTTTCTATCGGCCTTTCTTTCAGAAGCCTTAACCGCTTTTTTAAAGGCATGTTCCATTACCTTTATATCCTTAGATTGAAAAAACACAGAGTGGTTGCCAGTTTCCTTATCTTTCATAACAGAAAACTTCACTCCGTGTTTATTTAAAATTTTCTTTAATTCTTTTAACTCAGGAACTTTTAGATTAATTTCTTCTAACTGCCCCTTTTTAACCATATCCTTTAGCTTTACTTCTTCTCCGTTATTTTTTATTACATTTTTCAAGCCTCCTTGTTCTTCTATTTGCTTGTGAACTTTCTTTAAGGCATCAAGAATTGCTTTACTTGTTGCTTTTGCAAGTCTTACTTCAAGATTAAGACTTGACCTGGATACTTCTTCATTAATCATCTATTCCACCTCCATATAAAAGTAACTCTTTGTATTTTCTTAACTTCTCTTGATGGATTTTTCTTCTAAAATCTTCTCCCGTAACTTTAACTGGTATTGTCATTTCAAGTATTCTTGAATATATCCTCTGATACTCAAGGTCAATATTAGGATTTTGAATAATTTCCAATGATAAGTTTGTAGTAAAAATTGTCGGCCTACCTTTTAAGTATCTTGAGTTTATAATGTTATATACTTGTTCTCTTGCATAAGATGTATCCCTTTCAATTCCAAGGTCATCTAAAATTAACAAAGGAATATTAGATAGGTTATTTATAATTTCATTTGAATCTAGCTTAAATGCTGATTTTTGTATTTTGTTTATAACCTGAGATAAATTCATAATCTTAACTTTAACTTGTTCTCTTTCAATTAATTCATTTGCAATAGAACAAGCAAGATAAGTCTTTCCACTGCCAACATCTCCATGAAATAACAGCCCAACATTGTCTTCCTTCATTTGTTCAAAGCTTTTGGCATAATTATAGGCAACTTTGTAGGCTTGACCTTTTTCATTTAAGAATTTCTCAAAAGTATATTGGTGTTGGATAGGCGATGAGAAGCAATCTCTTTTCAATGACGATATTTTCATCAGTCTTTCTCTTTCTTCGTTTTCCTTATCTCTTTTTATTTCACATTCACATTTGATTCTAGGAATAAACTTTGTAAATCCAAGGTCAAGTAATTCTCCATCAACTCTTTTACCGCATACCTTGCAATAGATATGTCCATTTCTTTCAATATCCTTTTCTCTTAATACAAAATCTTTTAAGCTTTTCATAAACTCTCTCCTATATCGTAATTCATTTTCCTTGTTGTATTATCATTAATATTTTTTGCCTGATCATTAAGATACCAATTGATTAACGTTGCCTTGTGATCTTGATATTCTCTGTTATTTGCTTTCATATATGACGACAATCTATCAATGTACTCACTAATTCTGCTTCCTAACTCATTTGTTAAGTCCTTGTATTCTTCATCAGTCAAAAATATATTTTTATATATCCCATAAGGCTTTTGCCCCTTACTAAAATCATTCTTTCTTAACTCATTATTACTAATATTGTTATAGTTACCTTCCGATTTTCGAAAATCTTGACTTTCGATAATCGAATCTCTTGAATTTCGATTATCGAACTTTTGGAATTTTGTTTTTCGAACTTCTTGATTTTTTAATTCCATATTATTAAATATGCTCATAAAGTCTTTAACATAAATTCTATTAGGCTTTCCAAGTCCTTGTCTTTTCTTCTCAATAAGTCCTATTCCTGATTTAATATCAAGTTCAGCTATTAATTTATTTGCTTTTTCACTCGCACAATTAAATTGATCTTTTATACTTTCAATTGTGTAGTAAATAAAGACTTTTCCATCTTCATCTATCCAGCCATTTTTATATGAAAGACCCATTCGATTAAGCATATATGAATACAAAACTTTAGCTTCAATAGAAATGCTCTCAAAAATTTCATCTTCCATTAATACCATAGGTAACCTAATGAAGTTATACATTTCAGATTGCCTATTATAAAAATAATCAAAATTCATTCCTGCCCCCTTTCTGTGAAATAAAAAAGACGACAGAATTATTGCTTTCTATCGTCTGAGATTTACATATTAAATTTTCATCACAAAATAAGACTCTTTAAAGAATCCTTAGTTTTATTGGTATGCTATTTACAATATCCATTATTAAAATGGATACTCTAAGCAGCACACCAACTATTTATTTTTTGAGTTTTAAACTTTGGTAGAAGTCTTGAACTCCTTATATTTACATAACTATTTGCCCCTATCACTATTATGACACGAAACCCGCAACAAGGGTCGTACAATGTCCCGTCGTAGGGTTCAATCATGGCGGCAATGAGCTGTACCACGTCGTGAGGCGTGTAGAATTCGCCTTCTTCTTTCGTCGCATTGACGGCAAATTCTTTAAGGAAGTATTCGTAAACGTGGCCGATAAGGTCTTTTTCTTGCCCAAATGCTTTGTGGCTAATTTTATTCACTTCATCGACCAGTTTTTTTATGTCATTGGGTGCGAGATTACGTGTCGTAAATGTGCCTTCAATAAAGCAACCTTTTAGATCTTTAGAAGAGGACGCTATGCTATGTAGCGCGGTATCAAGGGACACGTTCAATTTTGGCGCCGGCGTATTTATGATGGTGGACCATCTTGCCTCCGGGGCCAGATTGTAGGTTCCGTCGGCAAAGGTGGCGTCTTCAAAAAATGCGGCTCTGATGTTTTCATCGTCGGGATTAAGCCCCTGTTCGATCAGTGTTTCGCGAAGGGATTCAATGCCGTCTTCGTATTTTTCTCCGATGAAACGTAAAAATACCAAGGTGAGCATCATGTCTCTTTTTTCAAAGAATGAGCCGGAGTTTCGTGCCGCTCGTAGGATATCCCGGCAGTTGAACAATACACTATCTATATTTAACGCTTTTTCAGCAGTTTTTTTCTTTCCCATTTCTCATCCTCCGCCATAAAGTTTGTAATTTCGTTGGCTATGAAAGACAGTACAGATGCACTCCGCCTTATCAGTTGCTGCCATTTTTCGTTGGAATTTCGAATTGAGGACCACCATAGCCCTCGTCTCTTAATTACATAAATCATATCATGTTCCCGCGTGCATATCCACGTAACAAGAATCGATTCGATCCAACATTGTAAAGCTTTGTGATTCACTAAAGAGTCTTCAGGCCCATACGCCCATAAAAAGAGAGATGATCCGCCGACACGAGCTGATCCGGATCAATCATTTGAATTTGTTCTACTTTTTTCTTGTCTTCTTTGTGTAGCATAGCCAACCTCCTTTTTTCTATCTTACTATAATTAAGGCGGATGCTGTTTGATGACACAAAAAAGGGAGGGTGAATCGGATGATTCTCCCTCCCTTTGTCATCACTCTGACGCCCTCGAGCGTCTTTTCTCAATCTTCTAATACATACACGGTGACATTCCTCCGACCGAAGTTGTAGGCTTCTCTTCTGCTATTGTAGAACAGGTCGATGCGATTGCCTTTAATGGCGCCGCCGGTATCTTCGGCCACGGCAAAGCCGTAGGTGGGGAAGCCGTCGGCGCTTTCGATGTAGAGTTTGGTGCCGAGGGGGATCACGCGGGGATCCACGGCCACGGCGCCGACGCGGGCGCGGGTGCCGGAGGCGGTCCATTTGCCGGCGCTGGGATCGTAGGCGGTGCCGTTCATGGTGATTTTCTTTTTGTATTTCTTGCCGTGAATCATGTTTTCCACGGGCTTGGTGCCCACTTCGACGATTTCGTTTTTGCCTTCTTTGATGACGCGGGAGGAGAGGACGATGCGGGCGGTTTCTTCGCCGTTGACGGTGCTGATGCGCACCACTTCTTCCACTTTGCTCGCCTCGCCTTTTTGAATGACGCGCTCACTCCCCGCATCCATTTGGGGATTTTCTCTGCGCTCGGTGGCGAAGGGCACGTCGCGGGCGGCTTTTTCCGTGCGCTCTTTGTAGCGATTGATCCGCAGGATTTCGCCTTCTTTCACGCTGCCTTCCATGGGCGGGGTGACCGTGTCTTTTTCGCCGAGCTTTATGTTCAGCTCTTTCAGTATGTCCGCCACCTTGTTTGAGGTAGCGGAGCGGGTGTAGCTGTGTTTGCCGTCTTTCACGGTAATGGTGTAGCCCGGTTTAATGGTTAAATCCGCCTGCTCGCTCAGTGCTTCCGATGCGCTCGGGAAGGGCACTTGGCCTTTTTCGAGGATGATGTCTTTTTCCAGAAGAAATTCGCCGACGGTGGCAGCGTCGGTTTCGTAGCGAGCGGGGGCGATGCCCGGCCGATTGACGGTGACGGTTTTCGCTTCCGCATGGGCGGGCAGAATGAGGCTCAGGGCGAGTGCCGAAAGCAGGGCGGTCTTTTTTATCACGATGGTATCTCCTTTGTCCGAGTTTTCCGTAATTGGTTACAATTTGTAACTTTCACAAAACCAATTGTACCAATTGGAAAAACCGGGGGCAAGGAAATGGTTGCGATGTCATCTTTTTGTAATTAAAGGAGGGTTTTTAAGAGTTTCGCCACGCCGTACATGATTTTTGCCGTCATGCCCCAGACGATTTGCTCTTTCTTTTCGGCGCCTTTGTAAAAGAAGATGCGGTCGATGTAGTTGTTAAAGGGGGCCACGGTGGTGGTGGGAATGAGTTCGTAGGGAAAGCCGTCGTCATTGTCTTTTTTAAATTCGATGGGGTGCACGTCCGGTTCCGTTTCCAAGAAGAGGCCGAGGGGCACGGTAAAGACGTAGGCCACTTCCGCAGGCTCCGGATCGATAGCGGTTACGTCCACGCCGTGGAGGACGCCGATAAAGCAGTGCACGGCTTTGCTCTGGCGGGTGACCAGGTAGTCGCTTTCGCCTAAGATTTCCAAACAGGCGGGATCGATCCTGAGCTCTTCGACGGTCTCTCGAAAGGCGGCTTCTTCGGGGGTTTCCCCTTCTTCGATGCGGCCGCCGGGGAGGGACACTTCGCCGGTGTGGCTTTTCAGGCGGGCGGAGCGCTTTTCAAAGAGCACGTGAAGCTCTCCTTCTACCTCCACCAAGGCGCACAAGACGGCGTAGCGATGGTCCAGGCCCAGGGGTTCAGGGCGATGGTTTTCTAAAAGACGGGTAATTTTTTCTTTATTCAATGGCCAACCTCTTTCCGCAAAACAGCAAATAGAGCACGCGGTCCAGGGTGGTGACCACCCGCGGATGGACGTGGCTCTTTTCATCCAGGGCCTTTAAAAAGCCTTCCACGGTGTAAAAGGGATCCTTCGGCAGATGGAGCACGTTTCCCCTGGCTTCCATGAGTCCGATAAACAGGGCTTTGTAGCTGTAGTCTTCGGAAAGACCCAGGTCCGCGGCCAAAGAGGGCCACAGGTTTTCCACGATGCCCCGCTCGCCGCTTCCCTTGACCTCGGCCAGGTAGCGGAAGTCTTCCGTGCGGGCGAAAAACAGTTCGCTTAATCGTCTGAAGGCTTCTTTTTCGGAGATGGGATAGAATGTGTAATCCAGTCCGTCGTAGCCCATGATAATTCGCCGGCCGTGGCGGTAGCCCTGCTGCATGCGGTAGGGAGCCAGGTCCGCATCGAAGTGCATGGTGTCGGCCACGGGGCGGGCGGGCCCCAAGACGAGGGCGCCTTCAGGGAGGCGCTCTCCTTTCTTCGGCGGATTGGTTCTGAGAATAATGGGCTCCAAGCCCTTGGCCAAGACCATTTCGTAGGGCAGATTGTTCCCCACGCCGCCGTCCACGTAAAGTTTTCCGTCGATGCGCACGGGCGGAAAGATCGGATAGGCGCAGCTGGCCAAAATGTATTGATGGAGTTTGCCCTCGGGAATGTCTTCCAGATAAAGGTATTCCGTCTTCCCTTCGCTTAGATTGTAGACCACAAGGCCGTAGTCCACGTCGGAGGCGCGAATTTTTTCCTCGTCGATGTGGCGGTGAATCAATTCTTTTAAGGGCGCCACGTCCATATTTAAGGCGGCCCGGGCGGTTTTTGCAATGCGAATAATGTCCGGCGTCTTTTTCGCCTCATCCAGTGAAAGCATCAGCTCTCTGCCCCCTTCGAAAGAGAACTTTTGCCATATATCCGCCAGCACATCGGTGTTTCCCTGAACAATAAAGGCGCCCGTTAAGGCGCCCATGGACGTGCCTACGACGAGGTCGATGTCCGGATGTGTTTCTTGAAGGGCGCGGTAAAGGCCCAGTTGGTAGCTGCCCTTGGCGCCGCCCCCTTCAAGGACCAAGCCTTTGGCCATTACTTATCCTCCAACACGGCGGTGCAGTGGGGGCAGCGGGTGGCTTCGATGTGTACCGGTTCCTTACAGAAGGGGCAGACTTTCGTCGTCGGCGCTTCTTCTTCCTTGTGAATGAAGCGATCTTTCATTTTGCCGATTTGCTTGATGACCATAAAGATCACGAAGGCGATGATGAGAAAATCGATGACGTTTTGCAGGAAGTTCCCGTAGGCCAAAATGGGCGCGCCGCTTTCCGCCGCTTCCACGGGATTGGCGTAGGTCTTTCCGTCTAAGGCCAGGTACATCTTCGTGAGATCCACGCCGCCGAGCAAGAGCCCGATTAAGGGCATGAGCATGTCGTTGACCAGGGACGTGACGATTTTTCCGAAGGCCCCGCCGACGATGACCCCGACGGCCATATCCATGACATTGCCTCTGGCAATGAAGTCTTTAAACTCATTCATTGTCTTTTTCATAAATAATTCCTTTCCTTACTCCTTTTACCAACTTATCCTCCCGTGCTATACTAAACGCGAGGAGGTTTGCTTTGAGAAAATCTTGGGACACCTATTTTATGCAAATCACGGAAATCGTGGCCAGCCGCTCCACTTGCGACCGCGCCTTTGTGGGATGCGTCCTGGTCAATAAAGACCACCGCATCGTCTCCACGGGTTATAACGGCTCGGTGGCAGGCAATCCCCATTGCGACGACGTGGGCCATACCATGCGGGACGGCCACTGCATCGCCACCATTCACGCGGAAATGAACGCGCTCTTGTATTGTGCCAAGGAGGGCATCCCCACCAAGGACACTATCTGTTATGTTACCCATTTTCCCTGCTTAAACTGCACAAAAGCGTTAATTCAGGCGGGAATTCGTGAAGTGGTCTACAAAAACGCTTATCGCGTGGACGACTACGCCTTGAGTTTGTTCGAAAAAAACAATATTACCCTTCGTCAGTTGAGCTGAAGGTCGCCTCTTTCGCCAAGGCATCGGCCCGCTCGTTGCCTTCGACCCCGGTATGGGCTTCGATTTTCACGAAGGTCACGGCCAGTCGATCTTTTACGGAATCATAGAACGCTTTGTAGTCTATGGTTCCTTTTTTATTGCATTTCCACTCGCCTTTGGCCCAATGCTCGATGCCGGCGTAGTCGTAGCAAAGCTTCATGGTGGAAAAGCCTAATTCCAGGGCCTTTTCCATGGCCACGGTGGCCCCTAAAATTTCTCCCGCCACATTGCGCATAGAGGCCATGTCTCCTGTAAAGCGGCAGCTGTCTTCCCAACTTCCGCCTTCCCAGCCCATGGACACGCCGTAGCTGTAGGATTGATCTTCGTGGCGATAGGAGCCGTCCACATAGGCCACGACATCATAGGCATTATCGTCTTTTTCTTCCGAGACTTCTCCCATAAAAGCCATGGCCTCTTCTTCCGTTTTAAAGGATTTGTAAATGGCCCCTTTAAATCCGTGGACCTGGGCCTTGCAGCTGTCCCAGTCTCTATAGATTCCGGGCTCTTTTCCCGCCTTCACGGCGTAATACTTTTTCATAGACTCCGCTCCCACGCCCGGCGCACGGCTTCCACGGTGGTGTCGTGTTTTATGGCCAGAGCCTTTAGATCTTCGTATTCCGGGGATATTTTTTCCATATTTTTATAACGGGCCCTTTTCGTCGCCACGGGACCCAGGGCCGTCATGGTTTCTTCCGCGGTGCGAGGCAGTTCGATTTTTTCCAAGGGGATTTTCTTCACACCCAAGGTGGTGGTGTGCTTAAAGAGCGCCTTCAACACCTTTTCTTCGCTCGCCCCGTCGGCGAGCACGTCCAGGCGGTAGCCCGGGCGATTTTTCTTCATGAAAATCGGCGCAAAGCTCACGTCCCGCGCCCCGGCGTCGAAGAGGCGCTCCATGCAAAAGCCCATGGCCTCGCCGGTCATGTCGTCTAAATTGCAGCTGTAAAAAATCGGCACACGGGCTTCTTCCGTCTCGATGAAAAAGAGGCGAAGCACATTGGCCAAGTCGTGATCCTTTGTGCCGGCACCGTAGGCCACTTTCAAGACTCGTCCCTCGGGGCGGGGCCGGTAGGCGGCCTGAATGCCCTTTAATATGGCGGCGCCGGTGGGGGTGGTGAGCTCTTCTTCCACCGCCGCGCCCCCCAAGGGCACATCCAGTGTGGACAGAATGTGGGCCGTGGCCGGCGCGGGCACGGGATAGGTGCCGTGGGCGCAGGTCACCATGCCGCCGCCGGTGTTGATTTTTCCCACGTAAACGGCTTCCACGCCGCTCGCTACCGTGTAGTAGGCCGCGCCCAACACGTCCACCACGGCGTCCAGCTCGCCCACTTCGTGAAAGTGCACGTCGTGAAGATCCTTGCCGTGGACGGCGGCTTCCGCTTTGGCGAGAGGCAGGTAGATGGCCTTGGCCAGGTCCTTGACCTCCCGCTCGAAGCCGCTCTTTTCGATGAGGGCCAGCATGTCGGCAAGGCCGCGATGATGATGGTGGTGGGCATGCACGTGATCGTCTTTATGATCGTGTTCGTGATGATGATCGTGGTGATGATCATGATCGCCGTGTTCGTGGTGATGATCGTGATCGCCGTGTTCGTGGTGATGTTCGTGATCGTGGTGGTGATGGCCGCGAACTTCCTCGCTCTTTAAATTAAAATAGGTGGCGAGGATCCCGGTCTTCTCCCGCTTTTCAAAAATCACATCCTCGGCGGCGATGCCGAGTGGCGCCAGGCCCTCGAGAAACCCCTTCGGCGACAGGCCCCCGTCCACCATGGCGCCGATAAACATATTGCCGCTGATTCCGCTGAAGGGATCGATGTATAAAACCCTCACGCGTCCTTCAACCCTTCGTTGCCGGAGCCGGAGCGAAAGCCCAACACGTCCAGAGCCGTGTAGGTGACGCCGAGCTCCTTAAAATAAGCCGCCACATCTTCCCTGTGATTGATGAGAAACTTTTGAAAATCCGCCACGGGAATTTCCACGCGGGCCACGCTTCCGTGCAGGCGCATGCGGCAGGTCATGTAACCCAATTCGTGGAGATACGCCTCGCCCTTTTCCGCCACGGCCAAGGCCTCCACCGTGAGCGGCGTACCGTAGGGAATCCGCGTGGCCAAACAGGAATCCGAAGGCTTGTTCCACGTGGGAAGGTCGAAATGTTTCTTCGAAAGGGTCCGCACCATTTCCTTGGTGAACTCTGCTTCCCGCAAGGGGCTCTTTACGCCCAGCTCCTCCAGGGCCTTAAAGCCCGGCCGGTGGTCGGAAAGGTCATCTAAATTCGTGCCGTCTAAAAGCACATCGAAGCCGTGCTCTGCGGCGTATTCCTTCGCCGCGAGAAAGGTCGAGCGCTTGCAATAGTAGCAGCGATTGACCCCATTGGCCATGACGTCTTCGTTCTCTAAAATGCTGGCGTTAATGACATTAATGTCCCAGCCGATCATTTCCGCCAAGACATGGGCGTCGAAGCGCTCCCTGCGGGGATGAAGCTCGTTGACCACGTAAATCCCCATGACATTTTCACGTCCCAATACTTCCGCGGCCACGGCCATTAAAAAGGACGAATCCACGCCGCCGGAATAGGCAACAGCCACCTTGTCGTAGGCGGCAAGATTTTCTTTTAATCGTTTGAAGGCATCCATTTCCTCACCTTTTCAGCATAGAAAAAAAGGCCCTTTCGGGCCGATTTTTTATTTTATCTACCTTGTTCATCTCTCGCGATGCACGCTTGTACGGCTGTGATCAAAGACAATTGATAGGTTTCTTCTTTAGTACAACCACGACTCAGGTCGTTGACCGGCATATTCAAGCCTTGAAGAATCGGACCGATGGCGGTAAATCCACCGAGACGTTGAGCGATCTTGTAGCCGATGTTTCCGCATTCCAAGTTCGGGAAGATGAAGACATTAGCTTGGCCGGCTACATCGGAACCCGGTGCCTTTTTCTTAGCTACTTCGGGATCGATGGCTGCGTCGAATTGAAGTTCACCGTCGACCTTAATTTCCGGATGGGATTCCTTTACCAGGTAGGTAGCGACTTCCACCTTCTTTACCGTGTCGCTCTTTGCGGAGCCCTTGGTAGAGAAGGAAAGCATGGCGATCTTGGGATCGAAACCGAATTGTTTTGCGGCTTCGTCGGTGGTGACAGCCACTTCCGCCAAAGTCGGCGCGTCCATTTCCGTGTTAATGGCACAGTCGGCCATGAGGTAGCATTCTTTGCCTCTGAAGAGAATGAACACACCGGATACGCGGTTGACGCCTTTTTTCGTCTTGATAATTTGAAGGGCGGGAAGAATCGTTTGGCCCGTGGTGTGAACGGCACCGGATACCATGCCGTCGGCATAGCCGGCATAAACCATCATGGTGCCCAGGTAGTTCGGGTCGTGAAGTTGTGCGCGGGCACGGGTTTCGTCGATTTTACCCTTGCGGCGTTCGACGAACTTTTCAACCAATTCATCGTTGTGTTCGAATTGACCGACTTCCACGATTTCCAAACCGGAAATGTCGATGTTTTCTCTCTTGGCCGTCGCTTCGATTTCGTTTCTGAAACCGATGACGATGGGGTGGACTAAGCCTTCTTTTTGGTGCTCAACCGCTGCCCAAAGAACTCTGGGATCTTCACCTTCAGGGAAGACGATGCGAATCCCTTTATGGGTGACTCGAGTGCGTAAATATTCAATGAAAGCCATGTTATTACCGCTCCTTTCTTTTCATTTAGAAAATCATTCTGTTCATTGCCCTGGCCACAGAGGGCCACAGTCATAATAAATATACCACATAACCGGCCTGTGACAAAGCAATATTCGCGACAAAAACCTAAAAAAAGAGACTCGCCGAAGCGAATCTCGATTTGGTCGGAGTGAAAGGATTTGAACCTTCGACCTCATGCTCCCGAAGCATGCGCGCTACCAAACTGCGCTACACCCCGCCGTATTATAAGTGATTAGAGTGGTCGGGGTGAAAGGATTTGAACCTTCGACCCCATGGTCCCAAACCATGTGCGCTACCAAACTGCGCCACACCCCGTAGCAACTTACTTAATCATTATACAGGTGTTGTGAATTTTTTACAAGTCTTTTCTTTTCGCCTGTTTTTCCGCGACTTCTGAGGGCGTTTCATACAGAAGCGCGAATAAAAAAAAGAAAATAGCTAAATTGCAGATCTGCAACTTAGCTATTCATTTGGCGGACCCGATTGGATTCGAACCAACGATCTTTGCCTTCGGAGGGCAACATTCTATCCAGCTGAACTACGGGTCCATACCCGCTTATTGTATCAAGTGGGTATTTTTCTGTCAAGCGGCCTTCTCCATGGCGCGGAACACATCGGCCATAATGTCTCTGAAGGACAAGACGGGATTGGGCTTTTTAATGTCTTCTTTTACATAGACTTTCGCCCGGGCGATTTCTTCGCCTTCGGACACGAAGCGCACCTCGCCCACGGGCTCTTTCTTGGAGTAGGGCGCAACGATGGTTTTGTATTCCATTTCCATGGTGACTTCGGCGCCGTCTTTGACGGTGCGAACCACGTTTTCGTTGACGTAGACCGGGCTTTTTCTCGGGCTCGCCGATTTCAGCGTTAAAAAGTCCAGCTCGTTGGTTTTATCGGCGAGGACTTTGTTTCGCCGGCTCATGGCTTCTTTCGACAGGCGCAGGGAGGCGGCGTAGCGATCCATGTCGTTTTCCGCGCCCATGTAGACCCCGATGAAGCGGGTGCTTAGGAATGGGCCTTCTGCTGGCCTCTCGCCGGTGGCGATAAGGCAGCGGCCGGCGGCGCCGGTGTAGCCGGTCTTCAGTCCGTCGATGCCGGGAAGGATGCCCAACAGGGGATTGGTGGCGTAGCTTCTGTATTCTCTGCCCGGCTCGTCGATTTTCGCCCGGCGCGTGGCATCGAGGATCATGGGGTAGCGTTTTAAAAGACTTCTCGAAAGCTCAAACATTTCCCTGGCCGTGGCCTTGTTGTAGTCGTTGGCTGTATAATCCGTGAGGCCGTGGACGTTGATGAAGTGCATGTGGCTGAAGCCCATTTCCTTGGCTTTGGCGTTCATGCGAGCCACAAAGGCCTGCTCGTTGCCGGCGATGCGATCGGCCAGGGCGATCATGGCGTCGTTTCCGGAGACGATCATGCCGGCGTGAATGAGCTCTTCTACTGTGTAGACTTCCCCTTCTTTGGTCTTGTAGACGCTGCCGTGCATGGCCGCCGCCGCGTGGTCGATGGTGACGGGATCTTTCATTCCGATTTCGCCTTTGTCCACGGCGTCCATGACGCAGTAGATGGTCATGAGCTTTGTGGTGGAGGCGAGGCCCACCGGCGTGTCGGCGTTAAATTCTTTGTAGATGGCGCCGGTTTCGTAATCGCCGATGATGTAGCTTTTTAAGAGGACTTCGTCGGGCTTGGCCATGGCGGCGTCGAATTCTTTTTTCTCCGTGGCGGTCATGGGCTGCACCCCCTGGCCCGTGCGGATTTTTTCTTTCTGATCCCGCGGCTCCGCCACTTTTTCTCCGGGCTGTTGCGGCGCATTTTCCGCAGGCGCCGGTGCCGCGCCCAGCAAAAGGCAGAGGCACAAAAGGGCGGGGAGGATTCGCTTCAATCGTTTCACCGGCCGCCTCCTTCTTTTTGATTCTCTAAAATAATATCTACGATGCGCTCCGCCGCCTTGCCGTCGCCGTAGGGATTTAAGGCCTTGGCCATGGCGTCGTAGGCGTTCTTGTCTTCGAGGAGCAGGCGGATGTTGTCGTACACCGCCGCCTCTTCCGTGCCGACCAGCTTCGCCGTGCCGGCCACGATGCCTTCTTCCCGCTCCGTCTCTTCCCGCACGACGAGGACGGGAATGCCGAAGTGGGGCGCCTCTTCCTGAATGCCGCCGCTGTCGGTGACCACGAGGTAGCTTCTCGCCATAATGTTTGAGAAGGGCAAATAGTCCATGGGCTCGATGCGGTGGATGTTTTTCGCACCGCCCAGTTCCGCCTCGGCGATTTCCCGCACTTTGGGATTTAAGTGCACGGGAAAGATCACTTCCACGTCGTCGTAAGCATCAGCGATGCGGCGCACGGCGGAAAAGATCCGCTTCATGGGCGCGCCCAGGTTTTCCCGGCGGTGGCAGGTGAGGAGAATGGTCTTTTTCTTTTTAAAGTCGATGGCGTTTAATGCCGCATCGTCGAAGACGAAATCTTCCCGCTCCGTGTAGGCCAAAGCGTCGATGACGGTGTTGCCCGTAATGTAAATGGTCTTGTCGTCGTAGCCTTCTCTCAAGAGGTTTTGGCGATTGGACTCCGTGGGGGCAAAGTGGTAATTGGCCAGGACCCCGGTGAGCTTGCGATTGGCTTCTTCCGGGTAGGGGGAATAGAGATTGTGGCTCCTGAGGCCCGCTTCCACGTGGCCGATTTTCACGCCGTGGTAGAAGGCGGACAGGGCCGCCGCAAAGACGGTGGAGGTGTCGCCCTGAACGAGGAGCAGGTCGGGCTTGGTGGTTTTAAATATGTCTTCCAAGCCTCTTAAGGAGCGCACGGCGATGTCCGTCAAGCTTTGACCGGGGGTGAAGATGTCCAGATCGTAGTCCGGGACGATGCCGAAGATGTCCAGAACCTGATCCAGCATTTCCCGGTGTTGGCCGGTGACGGCGACGATGCTTTCCACGTCCTTCCGCTCTTTCAGGGCCAGAACGACGGGCGCCATTTTAATGGCTTCGGGCCTTGTGCCGAAGACGGACAGTACTTTCAATGCTCTTCCTCTCTTTCATTTAACAGGCCTAAGAACAGGGCCAATATCCCCACCGCGGCAATGATGATGATGGACGCGATCAGGCCGTTTTTTTCGTGCATGGTGCTTACGATGTTTCCGATAATGCCGAAGACGATGCTCACGCCGTAAAGGGCGAGGACGGTCTGCTTTTGATTGAAGCCGTGGCGCAGGAGGCGGTGGTGCAAATGGCCCTTGTCCGCCTCGGAAATGCTTTTTCCCGAAAGCTTTCTGCGAATCATGGCGAAGGTGGTGTCGAAAACCGGCACGCCTAAGATCAAGACGGGAATTAAGATGGTGATCATGGCCACGGATTTCATGACCCCTTCGATGGCCAGATAGCTCAGTGTAAAGCCCAAAAACAGGGCGCCGGTATCTCCCATAAAGATCTTCGCCGGATTAAAGTTGTAGGGCAAAAAGCCCAAACAGCCTCCGGCCAAGATGGCGGCCAAGGCGGCCATTTCATCGTGATGAAGCCGGTGGGCCACAAACATGAGGCTGACGGATGCGATGGCGCTGATGCCGGCGGCGAGGCCGTCGATTCCGTCGATGAGATTGATGGTGTTGGTAATGCCCACGACCCAAAAGATGGTGATGGGAACGGCGAGCCAATCTAAATTAATGACGAGATTGGTGCCGTAGAAGGGATTCGTGAAAAAGGAGATCTTTGTGCCTCCGACGATCAGTACCGCGGCCGCCAAAATTTCCATGGCGAATTTGGCCTTGGCGCTCATGGCGAATTTGTCGTCGTAAAGGCCCGTGGCCACGATGATCCCGGCGCCTGTGAGAAAGGCGATCTTTTCCCCGTCCACGGGAAGAAAGATCAAGACGCTCACGAGGACGGCGAGGAAAATGGCCAGGCCTCCGCTTAGGGGCATGGCTTTTTTGTGGACTCTGCGCTCGTCTTTGGGGATGTCCATAAAGCCGAAACGAATGGCGCCTTTTCGAACGACGGGCGTGGCGATTAAGCTAATAAGGGCCGCGACGAGAAAGGGCCATAACAATATTTTCATGCTTCACCTACTACTTCGTTCCGAAAATTCGATCTCCTGCATCGCCGAGACCCGGCACAATATAGGCGTGCTCGTCTAGTTTTTCGTCGATACACGACACGTACAGGTCCACGTCGGGATGGGCCTTTTGGAAGGCTTCGAGGCCTTCCGGCGCCGCCAAAAGGCACAGGGCACGCACGGAGGTGGCGCCCCGTTGCTTCACGAAGTTGACCGCGGCGGCCAAAGACCCGCCGGTGGCGAGCATGGGATCCACGATAATGACTTCCCTATCCGCAATTTCCTTGGGAAGCTTGCAGTAGTATTCCACGGGCTCCAGGGTTTCCGGATCCCGATAGAGGCCGATGTGGCCCACCCGGGCGCCGGGAATTAAATTCAAGAGGCCGTCCACCATGCCGAGGCCCGCCCGCAGGACGGGGACGATGACGGGTTTTTTTCCGGCCATTTCTTTGCCCACGGTGCGCCCCATGGGCGTTTCGATGGCTTTGTCCTGAATGGGGAGATTCCGCGTGAGCTCGTAGCCCATGAGCATGGTAATCTCCGTTAAAAGTTGTCTGAAGTCTTTACTGGAGGTAGAGGCTTCTCTTAAAAGGGTGAGTTTATGTTGAATTAAAGGGTGTTCGGTTACCGTTACTTTTCCCATGTTTCCTCCTCGATCATGGCTACGCGGCGGGCGTGGCGTCCGCCTTCAAAGTCCGTTTCCAAAAATGCGTCGGCGATTTCTTTCATCATGTCGCCGCCGATGGTCCTGGCCCCCATGGAAATCATGTTGGCGTCGTTGTGGCGGCGGGAAAGGGCGGCCGAATAGGGCTCGGAGACCATGGCGCAGCGAATGCCCTTCACTTTATTGGCAGCCATGCCGATTCCCAGGCCGGAGCCGCAAATTAAAATGCCCCGCTCGCAGCTGCCGTCGGCGACTTTTTCCGCCGCGGCCTTTCCGTAAATGGGATAGTCCACGGAATCCGTGGAATCCGTGCCCACGTCCACGACGGTGTGGCCCTTTTCTTCCAAATAGGCTTTCAACATTTCTTTTCGTCTGTATCCGCCGTGATCGGCGCCCATGGCAATTTTCACGCCCATTCCCCCTCACATTTGTTTTTGATTTCTTCCAGTATACGATCTCTGCTCAGCCGATAGATTTCCAAAGATCCGCCGAAGGGATCGATGACGTCTTTTTCGGCAAAGGGTTGAATTTTTTCCTTAAAATCCGGGTAGCCCCGCTTTAAATTGGCGGTCATGGTGTGGGTCATCACGTAGACCACATCTGCCCACATTAAATCATTCTCCGTCACGGTCTTCGCCTTGTGGAAAGTGGCGTTGACGCCTTCTTCCGCCATGACTTTAATGGCGCCGACGCTCATGGATTCGCCGTCGTGGGCGGCCATGCCCCTTGAGCGCACGGTGATGTTCAGTCCCCGCTTGTCCGCCTCGATTTCCGTGAGCAGCTTCGCCATGGGGCTTCTGCAGGTATTTCCCGTGCAAATGTAGAGTATGTTCATAGTCCCAATACCACCTTTCCGCCACAGGCCTTTAAGAGCCGATTCATAATGCCGACGCCGATGCCGATAAAGTCGAAGCCTTCCACAAACAACACGTCCACGTCTTCCTCGTCGCAGCGCCTCAGGCTGTCGAAGAGATTGTGAGCCACGTCTTCCAAATGTTCGCGGCTGCCCATGTCCACCAAAAGATCCATGCCTTCGTAAAGGTCTTTTGTCTCCGTCGTGCAGAGCACCGCCGTCTTCTTGCCGGGCTCCGCTTCGGCGACGCGCCGATTGATTTCTTTTGCGATGTTTTTTAAATCCCCGGCAAACAAGGTTCCGTCGCCTTTCGGGGCATAGTGGCGATACTTTTGCCCCGGGCTCTTGGGCACGGCGTCGTTGTCCGCGTCGATGGTGGTCTCGTCGATGGCCACCTCGCCGATAATCGCTTCCAGATCTTCTTTCGTCACGCCGCCGGGGCGATAGATCATGGGGGGATCCACGGTCACGTCCAGGACCGTGGACTCGATGCCCACATTGGTGTCCCCGGAATCCACGATCATGGGCACCTTGCCGTCCATGTCTTCCAGGACATGGGAAAGGCGGGTGGGCGACGGGCGGCCCGAGGTGTTGGCGCTGGGCGCCGCCACGGGAATGGCCGCCGCCTTTAAAAGGGCGTGGGCAATGGGATGGGACGGCATGCGAATGGCCACCGTATCCGCCCCGGCGGTAATGCTGTCGGAGACTTTTTCCGAGCGTTCAAAAATCAATGTCAGGGGGCCGGGCCAAAAAACGTCCATGCAATCCTTGCCCTTCGGCGGAATCACCTTCACCAGATCCAATACCTGTTCCGGATCGGCGATGTGCAGAATCAGGGGATTGTCCTTGGGGCGACCTTTGGCCTGAAAGATTTTATCCACGGCCTTCTCGTTTAAACCGTCGGCGCCTAAGCCGTAGACGGTTTCCGTGGGAAAGATCACCAGCTCCCCTTCCTGCAAGAGGCGCGCAGCTTCTTCGATTTGCGCCTTATCCTTTTCGTCCGTTATGTGTAACACTTTCGTTTCCATGGCTTCCTCCTCAACAGATCATTATATCATAGAGGGATTCTCCTGACATATTCGCTAAAAATTCCAAGGTCATGGCCATCATATTGGTGGTCACCACATGTATTAAGACTACCCTGATGATAACCCTACATCAAGAACTTGGTCTTAACGCTCGTTGCAGGGTGGAAGTTGGCAAGGGGAATGTCGTTGGATGGAAAAAGTCTAAGGCACTGCAAACTGGAAATTGTTACACTTAAAAAAGCGGAATTTCACCATCATAGTTTTCTGCTTTTTCCAATAGCGGTCCTTTAGCTCCCATCGTAAACGCGATGTCGCTACTGCGGATAGAAAGCAGCTCCATTCCGTGTCTCACCTTCAAAAAATCCATCATTTTCTTCGTAAGAAGAATTTGCCCCTCCTGTGAAATTTCTACCCAGCAGTAGGAACGTCCCTTGTATTTGATAAATTCGCCAGAACCTGCTGAGTAGTCAAGCAACGGTGGAGTATCGTCCAAAATGTGACCAAGTTTTGACGGATGCAAAAGGCCTTTCCGAGTGACGCAGAAGCCACCGGTAATCTTACTTCCGGTAAAAAGATATACTTTTCCTTCATCTGCAATGTGATATTCTTCCATTGCCTGCGGTGGAATACGCAATGTTCCATCCGTCCGAATGAGTGATTTCCCGAAAATAAATTTTCCCCCCTTATTCATTTGTGGCATAAAAACACCTCCTGAAATCCTGATTTAACACTGTCATACTTTCATCACGTAAATCCATCAACAGCCTCATTCTCCACGTCTTTTCTTCTTTTTTGGCTTTGGCAATTCCTCGTACATCGCCGACAGCAAGCCACATAGCTTCTCCCTGTTATCAACTTCCTCAACCAGCAGCATTTCCTTTGCCCCTGTGTAAGGAAGTTCAAACTTCGGACAACTTCGCTAAAAATTCCAAGGTCATGGCCATCATATTGGTGGTCACCACATGGGAGGTTCCTTCGATGATTTCAAACACGAGAGGCGCGGTGTTTTCGTGTTCGTCTTTTATTTTTTCGTAGTAATTCTTTTGATAGACGGGATTCACCACATCGTCCAGCTCGCCGTTTAACATGCAAATGGCTTTATCTTTGTGCTTCGAGATGTGGTTCATGGGATCGTAGGCCTGCGCCGCTTCTTTGTAAGGGGCGATGGCCAAAGGCGTCCAGTCGCCCAGGCCGTTTAAGGCCAAGACCCCCGCCACTTCATCCCGCGCCAAGAGGCCCATGGCGGTCATGCCGCCCATGGAGTGACCCGCCACCAGGATTTTTTTCTCGGGAAAGCGGGCGCGGACGCAAGCGAGGATGACGTCGAATTCCTTCATGTTTTCGATGACCACTTCCGGAAGCTTTTTGATGTCTTCGTAGTCCCAACTGCCCCGGGCGCCGTGAAGGGCTTCTTCCACGACGAGGACGGGATAATCCGCCGCCGCCCAAATGCTCGCCCGGAAGCGGGAGCTTTCCACGTCGGAGCCCCAGCCGTGGTAGTAGATGATGACTTTGTCTTTGGCCTCGGCCTCGGGCAAGACCCAGAGCACGGGAATGGATCCCGCCGCGGCCATTTCTTCTTTTACGTGTAAGTACATATTACCTCCAGTCCACAGGCACCTCGCCCATGGCTTCTAAATACGCATTGGTCCTCGAAAAACATTTGGAGCCGAAAAAGCCTCGGTAGGCGGACAGAGGCGAAGGGTGGGGCGATTGGATGATGCGGTGGGCGGGATTTTTTATGAGGCGCTTTTTGCTCCGGGCGTGGGCGCCCCACAAGAGAAAGACCATGGGCCGCTCACGCTCGCCCAAAAGGGACACGACTTTGTCCGTAAAGATTTCCCAGCCGATTTTTCCGTGGCTCATGGGCTGCGACCGCCGCACGGTCAAGGTGGTGTTTAAAAGGAGCACCCCTTCTTTCGCCCAGGAAGTTAAATCGCCGCTTTCGCGGATGATGCCAAGATCGTCTTTTAATTCTTTGTAGATGTTGACGAGAGAGGGCGGCAGGGGAAAATCCGCCGGCACGGAAAAGCTCATGCCCTGGGCCTGTCCCGGCCCGTGGTAGGGATCCTGGCCCAAGAGAAGCACCTTTGTGTCGTGAAAGGAGGTGAGGCGCATGGCGCGAAAAATCGCCTCAGCCTCGGGATAGATGGTTTGGGTTTTGTATTCTTCGATTAAGAGACGGCGCAAGTCCTTGTAATAGGGCTTTTCCATTTCCTCTTTCAATAAATCGTCCCAGTCGTTTGCAAATGTCACATGCTCCTCTTTCTATTCTACATGGAAAACAGTTCCGTCAAAAAGCGCTTGGCCTTTCGGCGAATAAACTTCTGTAAATCTCCGGCACATTCCGGCAAAAGGAAGAGAATCAAATGATCCCCTTCTTTTAAGACAGTCTTGCCCTTCGGCAGGACGCTCTTTCCCTTCCGCTCGATGCCGCCGATCAAAAAGCCTTCGGAAAGTTCCAAAGATTCGATGGTTTTGCCCGTGGCGTAGACGTCTTCGCTCAAGACGATTTCATAGATTTCCAAGGAGCCGGGAAACAGGTGCAGGGAGATTTCCGGCGGGCCGAAGAGATTGTTTTTGATCTGTTGAGACACGAGAAGCTCTCCGGAGAATATGCCGCCGGTGTGGGCCACGTCCACGACCCGCATGTAGCGCTCGTCTTTTAAGCACAGGGCCACGTGGTTTTGGCCCGCATCCCGCGCCGCCGTGGCCACGAGGAAATTGTCTGCGTCGTCGTCGGAGGCGGCGATAAAGCCGTCGTAAGCCGCCACGTCCACGTCTTCCATGGCTTCGGTGACGGGCCGATCGATGACGTAGTTGACGCCGTAGGGATAGCGCCTCCCTCTGGAAAGAAGCAGGGTGTCCGCTTCTTTGGCCAGGGCCGCTTCGATGCTTTGGGCGCCCTTGCCGTCGCCGAAAACCAAAAAGCGCCGCTTGCGCTCCAGGCTTTCGAAGACGTCCACTCGGGCGTAGCGCCGGCGGAAGCGGCCCACGGCCTCGGTGCTGCCCACCAGGCGCAGCACGTCGTCGGCTTCGATGGCGGTATTGCCCTTGGGCACGATGACTTTTCCGCCCCGCCGAATGGTGACGAGGACCAATTCTTCCAAGGCGCCGATGTTTTTTACCCGCCGACCCACAAAGGCCGGATTGTCTGCCACGTCGATTTTTACCATGGCCGAGTCGAAGTTTTCGAAAATTTCCGTCTGCATGCCCGCCTCTTCGTAAAAGAAGTGGTGGATGCGGCCGGCCAGGATTTCGCCGTAGTCGTAGACGAAGTCGATGCCGAAGGTGGATTTGGTTTTTTCGAGAAGCCGCCCCAGGGCGCTGTCGTAGCTGATGAAGTGAATGGGCGCGCCCCGCTTTGAGAGCAAGCTCGCCAAGGCCAGGGCGCGATTGGAATCGTCGCAAAAGACAAAGGCGTCGGTCGTATCAAAATCCATGGCCAAGACATCGTCTTCGTCTTCGTAAAAATGAGCGTGAAAATCCCGCAGGGCTTTTTTCACTTGTTTTTCCCTGCGAATGAGAAATTCCACCGTGTGGTGTTCCCGGACCAGGGCCTGCGCCAAGAGCCTGGAGCCTGCGCCGGTTCCGATCATGGTAATGTGCATAGTTCACTCCTAATTCATGTAACGATGGCCCCGTTGGGGAGCGAAGAGGGCGAGGATGGTGAAAAATTCCAATCGCCCCATGAGCATAAGGGACGAAAAGAGCAGCTTATACCCCGGCGCAAATTCCACAAAGGTGTTGGTGGGCCCGACGCCGGAAAATCCCGGCCCTACATTGGACAGACAGGTTAAACAGCCGGAAAAGGCCGTGAGAAAGTCTACCCCGGAGGTGGCCGTCAGCGCCGTGGAGACGGCGAGAAGAATAATATAGACGCAGATAAAGGCCACGATGCCGAAGATCACTTGATCTTCCACGATTTTTCCGTTGATGCGAATGGGCATAATGGCGTTGGGGTGAATGCTCTTGAAAATTTCCCGCTTCACGATCTTCCACAGGACCAAAATACGAATCATCTTCATCCCCCCGGCGGTGGAGCCTGCGCAGGAGCCGAAAAAGTACAGTACCAGCAAGATGCATTTGCTGAAGCCCGGCCACTGATCGTAATCCGATGAGGCGAAGCCCGAAGTGGAAATAATGCTGGTGACCTGAAAGAGGGATTCCCTTAAGCCGAGGCCAACGGTCATTTCATTCGATAGAACCAAATTCAGGGCGATCAACACGACGGCGCCGCCGATGATTTTAAAATAGGGGCGGTACTCTTCATCTAAAAACATCTCCCGCCAATGGCCGCCCACGGCCCGGGAATAGAGGCTGAAGTTTGTGCCGCAAATGATCATAAACACGGACATAATAATTAAAATGGCGGAATTGTCGATGTAGGCGGCGCAGGAATTGGCGTGGGAGGAAAAGCCCCCGGTGCCCACGACGCCCAGGGTGTGGATGACCGCGTCGAAGACGTTCATGCCGGCGAAATACAGAAGCACGAAGAGGACGACGGTGATAAATAAGTAGATTTTATAAAGGGCCTTGGCCGTGTCCTTCATGCGGGGTTCCACTTTCCCTGCCACGGGACCCGGCGTCTCCGCCTTGAAAATGCGAAAGCCGTTGGTCCCCACCCGCGGCAAAAGGGCCAGGGTAAAGACCAAGATCCCCATGCCGCCGATCCAGTGGGTCATGCTGCGCCACAAGACGATGCTCTTGTCGATGGCCTCCACATTGGGTATGACCGAAGCGCCGGTTGTCGTAAAGCCCGAGACGGTTTCAAAGAGGGCGTCGATGTAATTGGGCGTGCCGCCGCCTAAGTAAATGGGCACAGCGCCGAGAAGGGAGGCGACGATCCATCCCACGGCCACGATAAACAGGCCGTCGCGGCCCCGAATGCGCTCTTCTTTTCGCGGCATGAAAAACAACAGGGCGCCGACGATGAGCGCCAGGGCCATGGCGATAATAAAGGCTTTTGTGCTGCCCTCTCCGTGGCAGACGGCGTAGAGAAGAGGCGGCATGAGAAACGCCCCTTCCACCATTAAAAGGGCGCCTAATACATTAAACGCCGCTCCAAAGTTCATTGAACAGGCCTCCTGATTCCGAATTGTAGAAGTATTCTTTCATGGCGTGGACATTTTCGTGTTTGCAGAAGACGATGATCCGATCACCCTTTCTCAAACAGGAGCGGCCGTTGGGAATGATCACGTCTTGGCCGCGCACGATGACGGCGATGAGTATGCCCTTGGGAAGGGACAAATCGGCCAGGGACGTATCCAAAACCTCTAAATCGTCGTCCAGCTGAATTTCCGCCACTTCCATATTGCCGTCGTACATGAGGCTGATGGCCAGGGCGTCTTTGCCCCGAATCAACTTCAAAATCAAAGACGCCGTAATAAAGCTGGGATTAAAGGTGGCGTCCAAGTTCAGTCGGTCCAGTACGTTGATGAAATTCACCCGGGAAATCTTGGCCACGGATTTCGTAATGCCCTCTTCCTTCATGGACAGGGCCATTAAAATATTGGTTTCGTCGATGCCCGTGGCACCGATAAAGGCGTCGTAGGACTTGATCACTTCTTCTTCCAACACATTAAAGTCCGTGCCGTCGCCGTGAATCACTACGGCATCGGGATGGCGCTCTTTCAAGGACACGGCCTTGTCGTGATCCTTTTCGATGACCAACACGTCGATGTTATCCTCTAATAAAAGGCTGCACAGGTAATCCCCGAGCTTGCCGCCTCCTAAGATCATAACGCTCTTCGTGGCCTTGACCGCCGTCACCTTGGAGTGGTCCCGGTCGAAGGCGTCGATGTTTTTTCGCGCCCCGATAACCAGAATCACGTCGTTTTCTTTGAGCTGGGTGTTGCCGTCGGGAATAAAAGTGTAGCCCCGGCGGGAGACGGCGGCGATAAGAAGATTGTCGAAATTTTCCAGGTCCATGAGCTTTTTGTTCACAAACTCTTTTTCCTGCCCCACGTTAAATTCCACGAGCTTGACCTTGCCGCCGGCAAATTCGTCGCTCATAAGGGAGTACTTCTTCAGCAGGTATTTTTCGATGGCCATGGCCGCCGCCCGCTCCGGATTGATGACGTAGTCGATGTCCAACTCCTCTTTGATCAGGCGGATCTGGGAGTGGTACTCGGGATTTCGAATGCGGGCGATGGCGCTTTTGCAACCGAGCTTTTTGGCGATGCTCGTAATCAATACATTGGATTCGTCGCTGGTCACCGTGCCGATGATTAAATCGTAGTTTTGAATGTCCAGTTCCCTGAGAATATTAAAATCCAGAGCATTTCCCAAGACCGTCAACACGTCCAGCTCGTTGTTTACCTTTTGGATCACCCGAGGATCGTTGTCCAGCACGGTGATCTCGATGTTTTCTTCTACTAAAGCGCGGGCGAGGCGCATGCCTAATTTTCCGCCGCCGACGATCAGGGCGCGCATATCAGATCCCGTCCTTTTTTTCGGCGGCTTTTTTGGCCGCTTTCGCCCGCTTTAATTTTTCGGGGGTAATGTCGTTTCCCTCTTCGTCCACGACCTTTGTATTTAAAAGCTGTTGACGAAAGCCTTCGCGAAAGATTTTCAAATAGGCTTTTCTCAACCGATCTCTTTCCGCCACCTCTTCGTCGGTGAGCTGACGTACCTTGGCCTCGTGAGCCAATTCGTTAATACGTTTTAAAAGTTCATCCATGTTTTCCAAGGCGACCTCCTTATTCAAATTCTTGTATTTTCGACTCGGTATAGTACAATAAACGGGAAGGATGTGACACCATGATTCGATGCACCATGCGAGCGACATCTCGCCCGCCGGCCGCCATGGCCTATGCTTTTTACGACGCGGACGGTTTAAAAATTTTACACAACAAGGACGATGCTCTCGTCGACCGATTCGACTACATCCTCCGCGAACTTCCCATGATACCCTATACTTTATCACTAATTGATGCCGATGGAAACGAGCGTTTTCGCCTGGAGCGAAAAACGCCGCCTCCCTTTCAAACCCACGCCTTTCAACTGTCCTTTGACGACGAGGTCGTGGACTTTTTCGAAGACAAGGCCCGCTTCTCCCTTCCCAATCTCAGTTTTATCTACCGCGAGAAGAAATACGACATTGTGGGCTTTGTCAGAAACCGGGAATTTTTCATCGAAGAAGACGAATTAAAGCTCATGTCCATGACCGCAAGCCCCGTCGCCGGCGGCAAGGAATACGCCGTGGCCATTTACGAAGACGCCCTTCCCTTGGCGGTGTACTTCGCCGCAGTGATTATTATGGATATTTGTTTCCACAATTACTAAAGAAACGAGGTTGTTATGACATATACGGAAAAAGACCATGTAAGGATTAAAGCAGGCGCCGCAGTGGATCCCTCGGCGAAAATTTCAGGCACCGCCGATTCCCCGGCAATCATCGGCGAATACGCCGTCGTCGAAGCGGGTGCGGAAATTAAGGGCGCATCCATCGGCGCCTACGCCACGGTGAAGGGCGGCGTGTCCGCAGGTGAAGGGGTGTATGTGGGCGATTTCGCTATTCTCGAAGAAAACACCCGCCTCCCCGACGGCGCCAAGGTGCCTTCCCGTGCCGTGGCCGAGGGGGATCCCTTCTCCATCGTGCGGGGCCTCACCAAGGAAGAACTGGATGCAGCCAAAGCCCGCGCTAGCGAAGGCCTTTAAAAAAAGACTGCATGAGGGCGCGGCACTTTTCGGCGCAGACGCCCTCGGTAACATCGACGCTGTGATTAAAGGCGCGAAAGGCCGCGAGATTCACTACGCTTCCCGCCGCGCCGAAGCGGGGATTGTCGGTGCCGATAATGAGCCGCTCGATGCGGCTGTTTAATATGGCCCCCATGCACATGGGGCAGGGCTCCACGGTGACGTAGAGATCGCCGCCGATGCGCCAGCCCTCCGTGGCCTCATCGGCCGCCTTTAAGGCCATTATCTCCGCGTGGTGCGTGGCGCTTTCGTCGGTCTCCGTTCGGTTGTGGCCCCGGCCGATAATCGCGCCGTCTCTCACGATGACGCAGCCGATGGGCACTTCCCCTAAATCGTAGGCCTTCTTCGCCTCTTTCAGGGCTTCGTTCATATAATACGAATCCATTCCCATTCCCCTTTCTTACCTTCTATCCTACCACGGAAAGGAGCATTTAATGAATATCTATATTTCCTTCGACATGGAGGGCATCGGCGGCATCGACCGCTTCAGCGACGAATACAAGGCCGCTTCCGCCTATTCACGGGCCATTCACGCCCATTTGCAGGCGGTGATCGACGGCATTCAGAGGAGCCCGAAAAACGACGAAATCGAAACCATTACCGTCGCCGACAGCCACGGCGACGGCAAAAATTTGGATTACCTCGCCCTCTCGGAGATGGACGAGCGCATCGAGCTCATCTCCGGCTACCCGAGGGGCGAATACATGATGAGCGGCTTGGATCGCCACGACGTGATCTTTTTTCTCGGCTACCACGCCTCCAGCGGCCAGCACCGGGCCAATATGGACCACAGCTACTCCACGTCCTTTCACCGGGTAAGCATTAACGGCATTAAATGCTCCGAGGCCATGATCAATCAAATCTACGCCAAGGAAAAACACATTCCCGTGGGCCTGATTATCGGCGACAGCGGTCTTTACAACCAATTGATTCTGGAAGGCTACATGCCCTATGTGGAATACGTGGTGACGAAAGACAGCCTGGCACACAGTGCCGTCGTCCACCGCAATTTTCAAAAGGTGCGGGCGGAGATTATGGAAAAGGTGGCCCTGGTTTTAGACAAGGACTTTTCCTCTCTGCCTCTCGGCGATTTAACCGCCCCCTACAATGTGACCATCGAAACCAACACCACCCTTCACGCGGACATGGCGGAAATGCTCCCCGGCACGACGCGCCTGGACGGCTACCGCATCGGCATGAGTTTCGATTCGGGAAGAGATTTAATCAACGGCCTCATGAGCTTGGAAGTGCTGTGCCGCAAATAACAGAAAGGAATCCTATGATAGCTACCGCATTCGACTTCGACGGAACCTTAATCGACTCCATGGGCATGTGGCGCAATTTGGGCCGCAATTTCGTGGAGTCCAAGGGCAAGGAATACACCGACGCCATTCACGATCAAATCACCACCATGAGTTTAAAACAGTCCAGCGCCTTTTTTAAGCGAGAGCTGGAGCTCAGCGAATCGCCGGAAGAAATCTTCAACGAAATGGGCGCCATTTTGCTGGACGGCTACAGCAACAACCTTCCCTTAAAAGAAGGGGCCATGGAGGCCGTCGAAAGGGCCCGGCGCCTGGGGCCGGTGGTTCTCGCCACGGCAACGAACCAAGAGCTTTTAATGCCCGCTTTGCACCGCTTTCAATTGGACGATGCCTTCGACTTCATTCAAACCTGCGACGGCGTGGGCATCGAAAAAAGCGACGCGGCTTTTTACTACACCCTGGCCGAGCGCCTGAGTGCATCGCCCGATGAAATCATCCTCGTGGACGACGCCCACTACGCACTGGCCGCCGCCAAGGAAGCGGGGCTTTACGTGGTGGCCGTAAAAGACACGTACAATCTACCCTATCGCGAAGCCATCGTAAAAGAAAGCGATGTGCTCTTGGACAGCTTGTGGGATTTTGATCCGGAGAGGTATTTTTGATCTACTATGTACTGAAGAAGACGCCCATCGTCGTCTTCTTTTCCTTTTTTGCTTTTTCATTCCTGCGCACGCAATTTTTTTCCAAACAAAAAAAGAAGAGCAATCGCAAACGGGAGCGGCTCCTGTTGGCCTTCTCCACCTACTGCCTGTGGCTCTTGTTTTTTCTTCTCATCGACAACGAGCGGCTGGAAATGGGCGGCGTGCTCTTGGGCATCGACACGGACCTGGCCGATTGGAAGCTGAATTTAGTTCCCTTCGCCACCATCAAGGCCTTTTGGCGCTACGGATCCTTTACGGGGATGTTTTTGAATATTTTCGGAAACATCCTCATTGCCGTGCCCCTCGGGTTTCTCAGCCCCGTGCTCTTTCGCCGATTGAAAGACCTTCGCCCTTTGTTTCTCCTCTACGGCGGCGTCTTTCTTCTCGTGGAAACCCTGCAGTTTTTCACGGGCCGAAGCGCCGACATCGACGATTGGCTCTTAAATATGCTGGGGATCACTTTGGGTTATGTGCTGTCGAAGAGGCAGCGCCGCTTTCCCGAAAAGATCTACCGCCGCTAGCACCTGAGGGTGCTTTTTTTCTTGCTTCTTGTTTCTTTTATGTCCTTTTTTTATAATAGGGGCGAGGAGGTTTCTATGCGAACCCTATTGACAAAAGTACGGGTAAATCCCGCCAACCGGGTGCAGGTGGTGGATGCCTACCTGGCTCAGGCGGATACGGATTTCGCCCTGGTCATCGACGTGATCAACGACACCGACAAAACCGTCACCTTTTTAAAAGTGGACGTGCTTTTTATTAACGCCTTCGGCAAATTTATTTTCGACGAAACCGTCTTTCACCACGGCTACGAGAATCTCGACTTAAAGCCCAAGTCCCTTTCCTACCTTCCCTACTGGATTTTGGACGAACGCCACCACACGGCACGGGGCGTGCGCATTCGCATTTCGGAAGTGCATTTTCAAGACGGCACGAGAAATTACTACGATCGCACCAAGGAAGTGTCCCTTACCGTGCCCACGGTGCCCAAGGAAAAGAAGGACGAGCTGAAAAAGCTCTTCGGGCCGGACTTTTACACCTACGGCGAAAAGAGCGGCAATGTGTGGCGCTGCATCTGCGGCTTTACCAATTCCGATGAAGAGGCGATCTGCCATCACTGCAGCCGATCCAAGGACTTCGTGCTCTCGGCGGTCACCGAGCGGCAGGTAAACAAAAAGCTCTTTCAGCTTTACGTGAACAAGGACCGAGATTTCGCCGATCGGGCCACGACCTACGAGGAGACCATCCCCATTCGTCCCCTGGACGAAATCGATCTGGAGCGTGGCATAGGGAGCGAACCGGCGCCCTCGAAGAAAAAAGGCGCCTTCTTCTTTCTCATCGCCGCAGTCGCCGCCATCGCCCTCACCCTCTTCGCCTTTCGCATTTACGACGGGGTGAGCACGCGGCGCAATTACGACAAGGCACAAAACTTTATCGCCATGGGGGATTACGCCGCCGCCGAGGCCATTTACGACGACCTGCCGCCCACGGTGGACAATGTGGACATGGCCTTAAAGATTCAGGAGTTGGAGACCTTAAAGGCCTCCGACGCCTCCTACAAAAAAGCCCTGGAGCTTTCCCGCGCAGGAGACAGCCTGGCCGCCTACGCCGCCTACAAAGAGGTGGTGGAAGAAGACCGCAACAATTACGCCAATGCCAAGGCCATGATGGAGAGCATTCAGTCCGAGGCCATCGCCCGGGCCAATCGCTACGCGGAAGAAGGCAACAAAAAAGACGCCGAAAAACTTTTCGACGCCTTCCTGGCCCTGGACCCGAAAAACGAGCGGCTCTCGGAAGCGAAAGACGCTGTCCTTACCAGGTAGATTCTTCGGGAATCAACAGAGCGCAAATAATGTAGACCAATAGGCCGCTTCCCCCGCCGAGGGCGAAGAGAACCCACAATACCCGAACGATGTTGGAGTCGATGTCGAAGTATTCGCCTAAGCCGCCGCATACGCCGGCGAAGACGCGATCGGTGGTGCTTCGTCTCAATTCTTTTTTCATAAAACCCTCCTGTCTCAGTTACTACATGTATTATACCCGAAAAGGCGGTGCCCTATGAATATAAACCAATACAAAGTCCCTGAAAAGGCAAAGATTCATCTAAAAGATTATGCCACGACCTACGACGGTCCTCTCGAGAAAAAAGAAGTAAAGAGCAAACTTCTTCCCGAAAATCTAAACGCCATGGCCGAGCTGCAAGACGCCCTTTACGCGGAAAACACCCGCGGCATCGTCGTGGTTCTCCAGGCCATGGACGCCGCGGGAAAAGACGGCCTCATTAAACACGTCTTTACGGCCTTAAATCCCCAAGGCGTGACGGTAACGCCTTTCAAAGTTCCCAATGCCGAGGAGCTGGATCACGACTACCTGTGGCGCATCGCGAGGGCCCTGCCTCGCCGCGGCGAAATCGCCATTTTCAACCGCAGCCACTACGAAGACGTGCTGGTCACCCGGGTCCACGATTTATTAAAAGAATCTCCCCTGCCGGAAGAATTGGTGGACGACAACATTTGGAACCGCCGCTTCAAAGAGATTCGCGCCTTCGAATCCTACTTAAACGACAACGGCTTTACCGTGGTGAAAATCTTCCTCCACCTGTCCAAGGACGAGCAGAAAGAGCGGCTTATGGAGCGGATCACCCGCCCGGAAAAGCACTGGAAGTTTTCCTCCTCCGATGTGAACGAGCGGGCCTATTGGGAGGATTACCAAAAGGCCTACGAGGATTTAATCGCCCACACCTCCACGGAAAATTCCCCCTGGTACATTATTCCCGCCGACCGCAAGTGGTACGCCCGCTACGCGGTGTCGGAAATTATGCTGAAGCTTATGAAGGACATGAATCCGACTTACCCGGAATTGGCCGAAAAGGAAAAAGAAAATTTAGCCAAGTGGAAAAAGATTTTAGAAGAAGAGTAAAAAAAGGCGGCCCGCGGGCCGTCTTTTTCTATGCTTATTTCGCTAAGTCTTCTTTAAAAAAGCTGTTGTCGATCAGGCGGGTACTTCCGATGTAGACAGCCATGGCAATAAAACTGTCTTCCACCAGGGTCGCATCCCTCTCGAAATGGGGGAAGCGAAGAATTTCCACGTAGTCGATTTTCGCCAGGGGTTCGGCCTGGATTTCTTTCGTCACCGCATCCAAGAGGGCGGCCACATTCGTTTCGCCTTCGCGCACCATGGCCTTGGCCTTTTTAATGGAGCGGGAGAGCACCACGGCGGCCTTTCGCTCCTCAGCATTCAAGTAGCGGTTTCTGGAGCTTTTCGCCAGGCCGTCTTCTTCTCGCACGATGGGGCAGGGCACGATGGTGAGATCCATATTTAAATCCCGCACCATGGCTTCGACAATGGCCACCTGTTGCACGTCTTTTTGGCCGAAATAGGCCTTATCCGGCGCCACCAGATTAAAGAGCTTCGTGAGCACCGTGGCCACGCCGGTAAAGTGAATGGGGCGGGTAATGCCGCAGAGAATGTGGGTCATGGCATCGGGGGGCGTGACGCGGAAGCCGAAGTTTTCCGGATACATTTCCTCCGGCTCCGGATGAAAGACGATGTCCGCCCCTAAGCTTTCGCAAAAAGCGCCGTCTTTGTCGATGTCCCGGGGGTATTCTTCGTAATCTTCCCCCGGTGCAAATTGCAGGGGATTGACAAACACCGACACCACCACCGTGTCGTTTTCTTCGCGGCATTTTTTAATCAAGGAGCCGTGGCCTTCGTGTAGGGCGCCCATGGTGGGCACGAGGCCCACACTGCCCTTGGCTTTTGCCGCTTTACAGGCGGCTTTTAATTCATCTACGCGGGTAATAATCTTCATTCTGTTACTTGTCCTCCAGTAATCGTTCGTCCATGGTGAATTCGTGTTCCTTTGTGGGGAAGCTGCCGTCTTTCACCGCGTCGTTGTAATCCTTAAATCCTTGAACCATGGCTTCGCCTATGTGGGCGAATTGATGCACGAATTTCGGCACGAAATCGTCGAACATGCCCAGCATGTCTTGATAGACCAAGACTTGGCCGTCGCAGTCCACGCCGGCACCGATGCCGATGGTGGGAATGGAAAGCATCTCCGTGAGCTTCTTCGCGAGGGCCGCCGGCACACATTCCAAGACCACGGCAAAGGCCCCGGCCTCTTCAACGGCCTTGGCATCGGCAAAGAGCTTGGCCACCGTGGCTTCGTCTTTTCCTTGGACGCGGAAGCCGCCGAAGGCGTTTACCGATTGGGGCGTGAGGCCGATGTGGGCGCAGACGGGAATCTTCGCATCAACGATGGCCTTAATAACGTCTTTTACTTCCGTGCCCCCCTCGAGCTTCACGGCGTGGGCGTGGCCTTCGGAGATCAGGCGGCCGGCGTTCATGACGCTGTCGCGGATGCCCGTGGAGTAGGTTAAAAAGGGCATGTCGCAAATAATCAGGGGATGTTTTGCCCCTCGTGCCACGGCGGCGGAGTGGTGAATCATGTCCTCTAAGGTGACGGACAAGGTGTCTTCGTAGCCCAGCATGGTCATGCCCAGGCTGTCGCCGATTAAGATGGAGTCGATCCCCGATTTGTCTACGAGCTTCGCCGTGGAGTAATCGTAGCAGGTAATCATGGTGAGCTTTTCGCCCGTCTCCTTGGCCTCTTTAAATGTACGTACCGTTGCTTTTTTCATGCTTCTTCTCCTTTCAACAATCGACGCAAGTCGTCGTAAGGTCGCTCCTCGTGTTTTTCCTCGCCGATGTCGGCCAAAATCAAGCTTGCCGCCCGGTAGAGGGCCTCTTCCTTCTCATCGCCCTTTCGCGCCAAGGCGTCCAGGTGGCGGCGAACGGTGGTCATGTCGCAGCGTTCCACCGGGCCCGTAAGGGCGGCGGCGGGGCCCACGTCGAAAATCTTCGCCAAATTTCCGGTGGCCAGGGGCTTTAGGGCCTCTTTCGCCTCGGCTTCTGTAAAGCCCACGTCCTCCATGAGGTCGAAGGCCATGGCGCTTACGGCCACGACTAAATTGCTCATAACCGCCGCGGCCAAATGGTAGGTGGCCTTGTCGGCACTCGTCATGACTTTGTAGGCGATATTATGGGCATCGAGACAGTCTTTAAACACCGCCACGGCCTTCTCGTCGCCTTCTAAAGTAAAAAACGCACTACCGACGGATGCGTGTCCCGATTCCTTGTCGGCAAAGGCCAATAAGGGATGCATGGATGCGGCATAAACGTCGTTGGTAGTACGATCGAAGAAAAGGGAAGAAGACAAACTGCCCGCCGTGTGGCAGAGAATCTTTCCCGAAATATTTAATTGTAAAAGGTCTCGCCACACGCCTTCGATGGCATCGTCGGGGGTGGCGATTAAGATCACATCGCTGGCTTCGACCAATTCATTTAGGGTCTTAAAGCACGCGCTGTTCGTCCTCTCTGCGCCGTAGGCCGCGCTTGAAAGGCCGCGGCTAAAGTAGCCGCTGATTCTCAGGGGCCCCGATGTAAACAGGGCGATGCCTAAGCTGACGCCGACTTTTCCGGCGCCGATAATGCCTACTCGCTTCATGTTATCACCTCGTTTGAGTGCAATACACATTGTGTCGGTCGTTCATGTAGAAATAAATGTATAGTTTCCTTCGAATACTACCACAACCATTGTACGTTTCCTTTCACGGATTGACAAGGTTATTTCAAAAAAACGGCGGGATTTTTCGCCCCTTTTCGCCGCAACAAAAAACGAGAGGCTCTCCCCTCCCGTTTACTTGTCCAATTGCCGCTTCAAATCTTCCAGCTTTTTCTTGTTCTCCTCGTCCATGGCGAGATAAGTGCCTTTTTTCGTGCGAATGCGATTGGCCTCTTTTCGCGTCAAGCTTTTCGAGCGCTTCACCAAGAGCTCCAGCTCTCTGGCGCTGATGCGCTTGCCCCCGCGGGCGAGAATAATCTGCTGCTCCACGTAGTCGCTGGTGGCCACGGTCACGTCCCGCACCCGACCCATGGAGGCGATTTCGCTTTCGATGTAGCGGTCGGCGGTGACGGTTTCTTTCGTAAAGACGATGTCCATGTGGGGCTTTCTCTGAATGCTGCCCCCGTTTCCCTTCACCCGGTAGGCGTCGAAGACGAGGATGATAAACAGATGCTCCGTGGCGGCGTACTCTTCCAAGAGATCCACCAAAAGTTCCCTGGCCTCTTCCAGATGCTCGTCGATGAGGCCGTCGAAGTCGGACCAGTAGTTGATGATGTTGTAGCCGTCGACGAAGAGGTAGCGACCGTCTCTTTTATAGCGCCGATGCCTTGCCATGTCGCTGTCTCTTGATGTCGTAGAGGAAAATGGAGGCGGCCACGGAGGCGTTTAAGGAATCGAAGCCCCCGTCCATGGGAATGGAGAGCAGGCTGTCCACGTGTTCCTTCGTCTTTTCCGCCAGGCCCTTGCCCTCGTTGCCGATGACCACGGCGATGGGGCCGGTGAGATCCGCATCGTAAAGGGCACCCTTTCCTCCGTCGGCGCCGTAGACCCAAATATTTTTCGCCTTTAAATCGTCGATGGTGCGGTTGATGTTCGTGACCTTGGCCACGATCATGTGATCCACCGCCCCGGCGGAGGTCTTATACACCGTGGCGTTCACGGCGGCGGCCCGGTGTTTCGGAATCACGACGCCGTGGGCACCCATGGCGTAGGCGGAGCGAATAATGGCGCCGAGGTTGTGGGGATCTTCGATGCCGTCTAAGAGCACGATAAGGGGATCCTCGCTTTTTTCTTCGGCCAGGGCCAACATGTCTTCCACGCTGCCGTAGGTGAAGTCGGAAATAAAGGCCACGACGCCTTGGTGGTTTTGATTACCGCACATTTCGTCCAGGCGGGATTTTTCGCGCTCCTGAACGTAGATGCCCAGTTCTTTGGCGCGGCCGCGAATTTTTTTCATGGAGCCGTCTTTCGCGCCCTTTTGAATGTAGACCTTATCGGGCATTTTGTCTAAGGCTTCAAGGACCGGGTTTCGGCCGTAAATCATGGTCGTTTCCATACTTCCTCCTTGTAAAAGGCGCGGACTTCGTTGATTTTTCCGCAGGTCATGGCCCCTTCCGGGCAGGGACCGGTGACGCAGGCGGGACCCGCCTGTTTAAATACCTCAGGCGCCACGGCCAAGACTTCTTTCAACATGGCGAGGGCCATGTCGCGAATTTCCCACTGGGCCCGCTCACAGAGGCGCATGGTGAAAAAGTGCATCAGGCTCCTCGCGTTCATGGTCACGACGATTTTCGTCTCGCAGGCATTGGGCAGCACGTAGCGGGCATCTTCGATGGCGCGCTTTTCCGCCGCGGAGGCGGCTTTTTTCTCGTCCATCCCCGATTCTGTGAGCTCTTTCACATAAACGGCCTTCAACTGCTCGGTAAGCTCTTCGTAAGCTTTGTGGGCCGCCTCCATGCTTTCGATAAAGCGGGCCTTGGCGGCCGTGTCTTTTTCGATGGCCTTGGGGATAATGTACTCAAATTGATCCAAACGCACGTAGCGCTGGGATTGCTGGGAATAGCTGGCCAGGCGGTGGCGCACCAATTGATGGGTCAAGACCCGGCTCACGCCTTCGATGGCAAAGGTGAAGCTGATGTGCTCCATGGGCGAGGCGTGGCCCATGTCGGCGAGCATGGCGACGAAGCGGGCTACCTCCGCCTCGTCCAATTTTTCTTCGATGGCCTCCACCCCCACCGGGGAATAGCAAAGCTTGGCGGCCTTGGCAATGGTGGCCGCCCCGTCCGGCGTGTATGCAATGAGTTTAACCTTCATTCTCCCATATCCTCTCAATCTCTTTAAAATACTCCAAAAGCCGCGCCGTGTTTCCCGAACTATACAGGTAACCGATCAAACACTCAAAGCCCGTGGCCCTTCGGTAGTCCGCCACGGAGGCGTTTTTCGCCGTGGTCTTCGAGTGGGCGTTGCGCCCGCGGCGATAGACGGCGGCCTCCTCTTCCGTGAAAAAATCCTTTAAATCCTCGGCCAGAGCCGATTGGGCCGAGGCCTTGGCCCGCTTCGCCGAGGCCCGGTGGAGGCGGGCCACCTTTTCGTTTCGGTGAAGAATCCGGCTCCGAACAAAGAGCTCGTAAACGCAATCCCCTATGTAAGCAAGAACGAGGGGATTTTGCCCCCTCGCCTCGTCTTCCGTCCACATGGGCGCGGAAAAATATCCTCTTAAATCCTCTTCCACAGAGTGCCCTCTCTCGTGTCTTCGATGGCGATGCCTTTTTCGAAGAGCTCGTCGCGAATGGCATCGGCTCGGGCGAAATCTTTGTTGGCCCGTGCTGCCTTTCTCTCTTCCAGAAGGGCTTCGATGGCGCTGTCTTCGTCGGCTTCTTCTCGGCGATACAAAATCCCCAAAACGCCGGCCAGTTCCATAAAGGTGTCGTAGGCCGATTGCAAACTGTCTTTCTTCGGTCCCTTGGCGATAAAGGTATTGATGTCTCTCGCCAGGGTAAAGAGGGCGCCGGTGGCACGAGCCGTGTTCAGGTCGTCTTCCATGGCCGCCATAAATTCTTCTTTTTCTTTTTGCACTGCACCGTCGAAGTCCGCGTCATTTCCCGCTTCCATGTCGCCCTTTAAGAGCTGTTCCATGTGGTCTCTGACGCCGTAGAGGCGATCGAGCCCCGCCTTGGTTTGTTCCATGGCGTCGTAGGAGTAGTTAATGGGGCTGCGGTAGTGGGCGCTTAAAAGGAAGAAGCGAAGCACTTCCAGATCGAAGACATTGGCCACTTCCCGCACCGTAAAGAAGTTCCCCAAAGACTTGCTCATCTTCGTGCCGTCTACGGTGATCATGCCGTTGTGGAGCCAGTAATTGGCGAAGGTTTTGCCCGTTAAGGTTTCCGATTGAGCGATTTCGTTTTCGTGGTGGGGGAACTGCAGATCTTCCCCGCCGGAGTGGATGTCGATGGTCTCGCCGAGGAGGGTCTTGGCCATGACGGAGCATTCCAAGTGCCAGCCGGGACGGCCGTCGCCCCAGGGGCTGGCCCAGAAGGGTTCGCCTTCCTTCTTGCCCTTCCACAGAACGAAGTCGCCGGGATTTTTCTTGGCGCTGTTCACTTCGATGCGGGCGCCGCTTTGTAGCTCGTCGATGTTTTTGCCGGAGAGCTTGCCGTAATCCTTGGCCTTGGTAATGTCGAAGTACACGTCGCCGTCCGCCGGATAGGCCGCGCCTTTTTCCACGAGGCCTTCCACGAATTTCAGCATGGGCTCGATAAATTCCGTGGCCCGCGGGTTAATGGTCTTGTAGGTGTAGAGATTCAGTCCGTTGGCGTCTTGCATAAATTCGCCGATGTAGCGATCGGCCACGTCGAATACCGTGGTGTTCTCGTCCTTGGCCCGGTTGATCAGCTTGTCGTCGATGTCCGTAAAGTTTACGACGAAATCCACGTCGTAGCCTTTATAGATAAAGTAGCGACGCAAGGTATCGAAAACCACCAAGGGGCGGGCATTTCCCACGTGAATGAAGTTGTAGACCGTGGGGCCGCAGTTGTACATGCGTACCTTCTTATCCTCCAACGACTTAAATTCCTCTTTTTGTCTCGTCATGGAATTAAATAACTTCACGTCTGTCCCCTTTCTATCGCCTTAAATGTCGAAATAGTAGCTGTTTTCCAATTTGTCGTGAATGGCGGACAAAATATTATCGAAGTCCTCGTCTTGAATAAAGAGGACGTCCAAATCACGCTTTCTCACGCCGTCGCGAATGCGCTTCACATCCGCGGGTCGCACGGAATTCAGATACACCAGCACCAAATCCGCGCCGTCTAAATTGCTTTCAATGTTTTCTTGGGAGGCCTCGTCGATGTGGATCACGTCGCTTCCCCCATCTTTCAGGGCATTTACCTGCTCGCTTACCACCGGGCCGTTGCCGAAGACGCTGAGCTGAAGGTGCTCGAGAAATTCATCGTCTTCCACCGGCGCCGTTTCGTTGTCGTAAGCCGTGGTGAGCACATTGTCTCCGTCCATGTTGTGGATCCAAATGACCCTACCCCCTTCGGGATCCCGTTGCCAGTAGGCGTAGTCCACGATGTCGCCTTCGCCCACGTTTAAATTGCCCAGGCTCACGTCTTCCAAATTGACGCGCATCACGCCGTCTTCCCCTTCGCCTTCGATGTAGAGGCCGCGGAAATCGGGATCGTAGAGCACCCGCGCGTAGGGAATGACCCGTCGCTCGCTTTCAATGGTCTCCGTGGTTTTTTCCAGGAGCTCGTAATTATATATATTCTTCAGGTGGTTGTTATTATACACCTGCTTTACCACCTTGGCCCGGACTTGGTCCCCTTCGCCGATGTTTTGCAGGCGCAGGACTTTTTCCGGAATAAACACATTGTCGTCACCTAAGGTGCCGCCGCCGAGACGCAAGTGGACGCGGCCCACGTAGTAATCGTCGTCATGTGCCGCGACGCGAGGCGCCTCGGAGTAGGTCGTTTCCGTTTCGATGTCGTACAAGAGCTCCGCTAAGTCGAAGAGCTTTTCCACGCGGCTGCGACGTTCGAAGAGATTGTCGCCGTTTATGCCGTCGATACAGGCTTTCATTTCATTCTTAATTTCGTTTACCATATAGTTTTTGTTCATTTGTTCTTTCTCCATTTCTACATTTTATCCACTCTATTTTATCACGTCCCGCCCTTTATCTCCACCGCGGCGGGCCTTTGTCTATGCTTTTTATGGGATTTCGGAAAAGGGAAATATCTTTTCTATAAAAAAATCCCCTTACCGCGCAGGTAAAGGGATTTTGAGATTTTCGGATTACATCATGCCCATGCCGCCGCCCATGCCGGCTGCGCCGAGATCGGGCATGTCTTCTTTAATATTGGCCACGGCGGCTTCCGTGGTGAGAAGCATGCTGGCTACGCTGGCTGCGTTTTGCAGGGCGCTTCTCGTGACCTTGGTGGGATCCACGATGCCTTCGTCAATCATGTTCACGTACTTGGAGTTGTAAGCATCGTAGCCGACGCCGGGTTTTTCGCCCTTGACGTGTTCCACGATGACGGAGCCTTCGGCACCGGCGTTTTCCGCGATTTGACGGAGCGGCTCTTCCAGTGCGCGGAGAATAATCATCATGCCGGTCTTTTCGTCGCCTTCGCCGGCTTCGGCCAAAGCTTCCACGCAGCTGATGCAGTCCACGAGGACCACGCCGCCGCCGGGGACGATGCCTTCTTCAACGGCTGCGCGAGTAGCTGCCAAGGCATCTTCGATGCGGAGCTTGCGTTCTTTGAGTTCGATTTCAGTGGCTGCACCGACTTGGATGACGGCGACGCCGCCGGAAAGTTTGGCCAACCGTTCTTGTAATTTTTCCCGATCAAATTCGCTTTCAGTTTCTTCCACTTGGGCGCGGATTTGGCCGATGCGTTCGTCGATGGCGCTTCTGTCGCCGGCGCCGCTGACGATGACGGTCTTGTCTTTTTCCACGCGAACTTTTTGAGCGCGGCCCAGCATGTCCACGGTGGCTTCTTTAATGTCCAGGCCCAAGTCTTCGGTAATCACCGTGCCGCCGGTTAAGATGGCGATGTCTTGAAGCATGTCTTTTCTTCTGTCGCCGTAGCCCGGTGCCTTGACACCGACCACATTTAAGGTGCCGCGAAGTTTGTTCACGACTAAAGTTGCCAAAGCTTCCCCTTCGATGTCGTCTGCGATTAAGAGGACGGGGCGGGATTCTTGCAGCACTTGTTCCAAGACGGGGAGAATGTCTTGAATGTTGCTGATCTTCTTATCGGTAATTAAGATGTAGGGATCGTCCAGTTCGGCGACGCGCTTTTCGGGATCGGTGACCATGTAGGGGCTCAGGTAGCCGCGGTCGAATTGCATCCCTTCAACGACATCCAATTGGGTGCCCATAGAGCGGCTTTCTTCCACGGTGATGACGCCGTCTTTGCCCACTTTTTCCATGGCTTCGGCGATAAGCTCGCCGATGCGTTCGTCGGCGGCGGAAATGGCGGCCACACTTGCGATGGCATCGGAGTTGTCCACCGGCACGGAGAATTTCTTTAATTCTTCCACAATGGCGTCCACGGCCTTTTTAATGCCCTTTTGAAGAACCATGGGATTGGCGCCTGCGGCCAGGTTCTTTAAGCCTTCGCGAATAATGGCTTGGGCGAGGAGGGTGGCGGTGGTGGTGCCGTCGCCGGCCACGTCGTTGGTCTTGGTGGCCACTTCTTTTACCAGTTGTGCCCCCATGTTTTCGAAGCGATCTTCCAATTCGATTTCGCGGGCGATGGTCACCCCGTCGTTGGTAATGAGGGGGGCGCCGAATTCCTTATCGAGGACGACGTTTCTGCCCTTGGGTCCCAAGGTAACCTTAACCGTGTCCGCTAATTTGTTAATGCCGCCGACGAGACCTTCCCGGGCGTCTGCGCTGAATTTAATTTCTTTTGCCATAGTATCTCCTACTTTCTATTACTTAGTTTAATTTTGCCAGCAGGTCTTGGTATTTTAAGACGATGACGGTTTCCCCGTCCATTTCCACTTCGCTGCCTGCGTATTTACTGTAAATGACTTTGTCCCCTTCGACGACGTCGCAGTGAATGTCTTCGGAATTTTTTAATTCCTCGCTCACGGCGATGACCGTGGCCACATTGGATTCCTCTTTTGCCGTATCGGGCAAGACGATGCCGCTGGCCGTGACGTTTTCTTTTTCTATTTTTTGAATTACAACACGTTCACCTAATGGTTTAATGGTCATGATGTGCCTCCTGAAATAATATTAGCACTTGCGCTTTCCGAGTGCCAGTTCCTCTATTATGATACCACAATTTTAAAACTTGTAAACCGTTTACGTGGATTATTTCTCCCAACCGTCGGAGCTCCGGCCATTTCTCGCTCCTTTTCACGTTCTCAAGTAGATACTACATATAGATAATTTTCCCAAACATCTTCCTTTTGCCTCCCATATGTAGTATAATCGTCTCGCTTGGGACAACAGCTCCCTTTAAACGTAAGAAACACCCGCAGGGGTTAAGTAATAGACATTTTGTATTATTCGGAGGAATGGAATGAGCAATTTAAGGATTATTAAGCGCAACGGCGAGTCCGTGGATTTCGACGGATCGAAAATCGTCGTCGCCATCGAAAAGGCCATGCACTCGCCCACGGGCTATTTCGTGGAAAATCAGGCGGACATGGTGGCGAAAGAAATCGAAGAAGAAATTTTAAACGAAGAGCTGTCTTCCACCGTGCTTCAGGTAGAAAAGCGGGTCTTCGAAAAACTAATCGAAAAAAACAACATCGCCACGGCCAAGGCCTACGAGTCCTACCGTTCTGTGCAATCCTTTAAGCGGGAAAACAACTCCACCGACTCCTCCATCGAAAGCCTTTTGACCTATTCCGATGCGGACTTAATGGACGAAAACTCCAATAAAAACGCCGTGGTGGTCTCCACCCAACGGGATCTCATCGCCGGGGAAGTCTCCAAGGACATCGCCCGCCGCCGGATTCTTCCTACAGACATCGTCACGGCCCACGACTCCGGCGCCATCCACGTCCACGACATGGACTATTACATTCAGCCCATGTTCAACTGCTGCTTGATCAATCTGGAAGACATGCTGAAAAACGGCACGGTGGTCAACGGCAAGATGATCGAATCGCCGAAGAGTTTCCAAACGGCCTGCACCATTACCACGCAAATCATCGCCCAAGTGGCCTCGGGCCAATTCGGCGGCCAATCCATTAACGGCATCGACCGCATTTTGGCGCCCTATGTGCGCCGAAGCTACGAAAAATACTTAAGCGCCTCCATTTCCGAGCAGCTGGACATTTACGGCATGGAAAAAGCCGACATGGCCATGGCGGAAAAAGTGGCCTGGAACCGCACGAAGCGGGAAATTAAATCGGGTGTGCAAACCATTCAATACCAAATCAACACCCTCATGACCACCAACGGCCAAGCGCCCTTCGTCACTTTGTTCATGTACTTCGATCCCGAAAGCGAATACGCCTACGAGGCCTCCCTTATTACGGAAGAAATTCTTCGCCAACGGATCGACGGCATTAAAAACAAACAAGGGGTGAAGGTCACGCCGGCCTTCCCGAAGCTGATCTACGTCCTGGACGAACACAACATCCACAAAGACAGCCCCTACTACTACCTCACCCGCCTGGCCGCCACCTGCACGGCGAAGCGCATGTATCCGGACTATATTTCCGCAAAAAAAATGAAGGAAATCTACGAAGGCAATGTCTTCTCCCCCATGGGCTGCCGCTCCTTCCTTTCCCCTTGGAAAGACGAAGAAGGCAATTACAAATTCGACGGCCGCTTTAATATGGGTGTGGTGAGCGTCAACCTGGCGCAAATCGGCATTTTGGCCGGCCACGATGAAGACGCCTACTTCGAGCTTTTAAACAAGCGCCTGGAGCTCGTGAAAAAGGCCCTTTTGATTCGCTACGAACGCCTGAAGGACGTGACCAGCGACGTCTCCCCCATTCACTGGCAAGACGGCGCCATCGCCCGCCTGGAGCCCGGCGAAAAAATCGGCGACTATTTAGAAGGCGGCTACTCCACTCTGTCTTTGGGCTACATCGGCCTCTACGAAGCCACGAAATGCGTCATCGGCACCTCCCACACGACGAAAGAAGGCCACGCCTTCGCCATGCGCGTCATGCACGCCTTAAGGGATGCCGTAGACGGCTGGAAGGCGGAAACCGGCCTGGGCTTCGCCCTTTACGGTACGCCGGCGGAATCCTTGACTCACCGCTTCTGCTCCATCGACAAGGCCACCTTCGGCGACATCAAAGACATCACGGACAAGGGCTACTACACCAACAGCTACCACGTGGACGTACGGGAAGAGATCAACGCCTTCGACAAATTCGATTTCGAAAGCGAATTCCAAAAAATCTCCACCGGCGGCTGCATCAGCTACGTGGAAATCCCGAACATGACCAACAACATCGACGCGGTCATGACCATGGTGGGCTACATCTACGATCACATTTCCTACGCGGAATTTAATACGAAATCCGACTACTGCCACGAATGCGGCTTCGACGGCGAAATTACCGTGAACGACGACGGCGACTGGGAATGTCCCCAATGCGGCAACAAAGATCGCACCAAGCTCACGGTCATTCGCAGAACCTGCGGCTATTTAGGCGAAAACTTCTGGAACGAAGGCCGCACCAAAGAAATCGACGCCCGCGTTCTGCACATTTAATATGAACTACGGCAACTACGCGCAAATTCGGCCCCTGGATGTGGCAAACGGCCCGGGCATCCGCGTGTCGGTCTTCGTCACCGGCTGCAGCCGAAAGTGCAAAAACTGTTTCAACGAACCCTATCAGGATCCCACCTTCGGCGAGCCCTGGACGGAGGAGACGACGGAAACATTGATCAAGTATTTAAGCCGCCCGGAAGTCGCGGGCCTCACCCTTTTAGGCGGCGAACCCATGGAAAACACGTGGCTACGCCGGGTCTTGGCGGATGTCAAAAAACAAATCCCGACCTCCGTGTGGATTTACTCCGGCTACACCTTCGAAGAGATCCTTACCGATCCCGAGAAAGTGAAGCTCCTCGAATCCTGCGACGTTCTCGTGGACGGCCCCTTTGTGGAGGCGAAGAAGAACTTAAAACTCGCCTTTCGGGGCAGCGAAAACCAACGCATCCTGGACATCCCCAAAAGCCTTGAGGCACATAAAGCCATTGAAAAAGAGAGAGACGACTAAGTCTCTCTCAGAGTGATGACAAAGGAGGGAGAATCATCCGATTCCCCCTCTTTTTTGTGTCATCAAACAGCATCCGCCTCAATTATAGTAAAATAGAAAAAAAGGAGGCCACCATGCTACATAAAGAAGACAAGAAAAAAGTAGAACAAATTCAAATGATTGCTCTGGACCAACTCGTACCAGCAGATCATCTTTTGCGGAAAATTGATCGTTACGTGGACTTCGATTTCATCTATGATCTTGTTGAAGACCTTTACTGCCCAGACAACGGAAGGCCAAGCATCGACCCCGTGGTCCTCATTAAACTCGTCTTTANTCATCCGTAAAGTTTCTTCTTTTTCTAGGTGCTTTATCCATGTGATCCTCCTTGTTGATCATAAGATACCACACCTTAAGGAAACTGTCCTAATTATTGTAACCTATCCAGGGCGAATCGCAACGCCCTAGCCCCTTCCCCGGGTTTCAGAACCGTGCGGGAATGGTATTTTAAGCGGAATAGAAAGTAACACGAAAATTCATTCGCTACGCATATCAACTATTTGGCCTCCGCAGGATCCCTCGGCGGGCAGGAGGCCCAACAGAAATCGATGGGCGTTAGGGTCTACAACTATACATCCGTTTCGTGAAGGCTTCGCCTCCCCGAAACGGTGTAAGACTGCATCTGACCTTCCAACGCCTCGCGACCCTCGTCGGGATAGGTCATGAATGCGGGCGCCCTGGCCCTTCCCAATAAAAAGAAAGAGCCGATTCCCCTCGGCTCTTTCTCTTTCCTTCCTATATTATATTATACTCCTTCAACATATTCTCGATCTCCGTCCCGCCGATTTTCTTCGCGAGCTTGAGCATAATCTCCATGGGCAGATTCAGCTCGTATTTTTCTCCGTCGTTCAGGGCGCTGATGCCGGCGAGGACATAGCGCATGTCGTAGCGGGAAGCGAACACTTCGGGCACGCATTTTTCAACCCCCGTGAGCACATACACGGCCTCCATGGCGCAGCGGGCGGAATATTCCGTCGTAAACACCGTGTCCCGGCCGGGATCGTCCAGCGTTTCCACAAACTGCCCCAAGAAGGCGAAATTCACGGCATCCTTCGGCACCACATAAGGCCGGTCGCCGAAGCTTCTCGGCATAAACTGCGCCGTAATGTAGGGCATAAACACGGGAATCGTGGACGTGTCCTTCGCCAAATCCTCGATTTCATCCTCCGGCACCCCGATGTGGTACAGCCACTCCTTGGCGATTTCTTCCCCGGTGCAGGCCTTCATGGGCTTCTTCACATAGTCGCCGTCCTTGTCCGTAAACAGACCGTAGACCCATACGGCAATTTCATCCTCCGGCTGACCGATGTATTGGCCTTGACGGTTAATGGTCCAGCTCATGAGCCACGACGAATCCAGCGCCGTCACAATCCCCCCGGTCACCACCTTGCCCGTGTAGGGGCTGCGCTTCGTGATGGCTTCGATGTACTTCGCGATGGCCGCGCTCTTCACCGTCACCGTCGCCGATTCCCAATTCGACTTGGAAATATCCGAAGTAAACACCTCCGGCCGCCCGAACTCCGGCGACTTCTTCGCAATGGCCTTCCACAAACGGAAACTCCCTTCCTCGTCGATGGCAAGGTCCGGCGCCGCGTCATTGGATCCGTAGGCGGAAGATTCCACCAAGGACCCGGTGGTAATAAAGACCAAATCATTCTCCGAAAGAGGAATCGACCGGTCCGCCCCGCTCGCCGCATCCACCGCCACAATCTTCGTCGCCGTCTTCTTGTTTTCCGCCAGATCAAACTCCACATTCAGCACCTCGCAATTGTACTCCGTGTGCACCCCCATGGCCTTGAGCCAATCCATCATGGGCAACACAATGGATTCATACTGGTCGTGGCGGGTAAACTGCAGCGCCGACAAATCCGGCAGCCCCGACACGTGGTGGATAAAGCGATTGATGTAAAGCTTCAGCTCAAGCACCGAATGCCAATTTTCAAAGGCAAACATGGTGCGGTAGTAGGTCCAGAAATCACTTTCCAAAAATTCGTCGCTGAACACCTCTTCCACGGACACGCCCTCCAGCTTTTCATCCGGCGTCATGACCAAGTGGAGAATCTCCTTAATCACGTCATTGGAAAGATTAAACTTCCCGTTGTCGTAGCGCTCCCCGCGATTTTTCGTGACGCGGCAGTGACTGAAATTCGGATCGTCCAAATTCGTGTAATACAAATGATCCAAAATCGACACACCGGGATCCTCCCGCGAAGGAATCACACTCAACAAATCCCAAAGCACCTCGAAATGATGCCCCGTTTCCCGGCCGCCTCGGGCCACATAGCCCAAATCCGAAAGCAGCCTCCCGTCCAGGGCGCCGCCGCAGACGGCATCCTTTTCTAAAAACACAATCCGCGAAGGATCCATCTTCGCGTCCTTAATCAGAAAACCCGCCGCAGACAGCCCCGCGATCCCCGTGCCCACAATATAGGCCCGCTTATCGTCGATCCCCACCGGCTTTCTGGAATTCACCAGGCGGTCGTAATCCCCGTTGCCCAGCCGCAAGCGATCGTCAACCGTTTTAATCTTCATAGGAATACCTCCTTTACCCTCCATTGGCTTCTCGGCCCATCATATAAAGGAAAGAAACAGCAGGCAACGGTTAAAGCGGCCCCGGTGTCCGAAGGTCCATCACCCCGTGAAAATTGCATAAAAATAGGACAAAACAAAAAAAGTGTACAAAACCTTCGCAACGAAAGCCCTGTACACAAAATCATTCACCTAACGACGCGCTGATCCTAAGCGAGCGCTCAATGTTGCCGTCGAACAACTGCCCGATGCGAAGAATCGCCTCCTCCGGCGACGTCTGCATCCCCTCCTGCACCCACTTGTCCATAAGGCCCACCAGGGCCGCACGATAAAAATCCGTGACCAGCCGTTTGTCGTCGGCCTTCGCCCGAATCCCCTTTTCCCCGCACAGCGCCTCCACATAGCGCCGCATCACCGATTCGCACAGCTCGAAAAGATAGGCGTCCGTGTCCTTCTTGTCGATGGACTGAAACAAATTCTGCGCCGCCCGCTTATTCTTCACGAGAAACGACGCACCGGAGAGCAGCCTCTCCTCCCAAGAGAGCGTGGCATTAAATTCCGCATCCGCCTTCACCAGCTCGTCGGCAAAAATCTCCTTCACCAAAGAATAAACATCGTCGTAATGGTAGTAAAACGTGTTTCGGCTGATCTCGCAACGCTCCGCCAACATGGCAATTGTAATCGAATGAAAACTTTTTTCCTCCAACAGCGCCAAAAACTCCCGCTTAATCAATTCCTTCGTGTACTGTCTGGCCACGCGATCGCCCCCTTTCATTCCAAATACAATCATACAAACCGCCGACGGCGCGCTTAAAAAGCTCTGCCCTTATTGTACCATAAGACAAAAAAACCTGAAAACACCAAGAAAAATGAGAAAAACAGGCCGAAATTTTCATTTTCCGCCCCCGAAAAAAATTTTTTCTAAAAAAACCATAAAGAGTATGTAATTGGTCATTTTTTGCCTTGTTTTATGGTAGTGGATGTTTTATTATAGAAGTAGTACCAAAAGGAAGAAAATGATTTCACATCATTCGTACATAAACGAGCATTAGAAACGGGGAGGAATCCATATGAAAACTGCAATGAAACGCGTCGCGAGCCTGTTATTGGCCCTGATTATGATCCTGGAGGTGGTGGCGCCCGGCGTCGTCGAAGCGCGCTCCGCAGGACAAAACCGAGCCACCGTAAGCGACGAGGAATTTATCCCTCCCGACGGAAATCGCATCGACCCCGATCAAAACGCGGGAAGCCACCTACCAAATTTCATCGACCCGGACGACGACGGCTACTACACGCCGCCGCAAAAGGCGCCTGCGCGCCCCGCGCAAAACGCCCCGGCCCAAACTGCGCCCCAGCAAGATGGTGACGCCACCGATGCAAGCGTATCGGAAGAAAAGGCGCCCGCGCCCTTAACCCAAGACGAAGCCGAGCGCAAAGAAAAGGCGCTGGAATTTTCGAAGGAAAAAGAATTGGCCCGCGCCAAGTCGCCCCAAGGAAGCATCGAAAAGAAAAAGTTTACCATCATGACCCGCTTCGATACCTCCACGGCACAAGGGCCCATTCGCAAAGGCCAATACTTCGTCATTCACTTAGACGACAAATTGACGGTAAAAGATCCTACGTCGTTGAAGAACATTACCCACAACGGCAAGGTCCTTACCGAATCGCCGAAGTACGACGAAAACACCAACACCATTACTTATAAAATTCGAGATAACATTACCGAAAATATCCAAGTGCCCATTCAAGTGGAAGTGGATTACAATACGGACAAAATCGATGCCGGCGAAAAAACCTTCACTGTAGTCAACAGCATCTCCGGCCTCGGCGTGGTGAAGCCCAAAAAGCTTCTTCCCGTAGTCGTGGACTCCAACGGCAACATGCTCTCCACCATTCTGGAACCGGGTCGCGACGACGTGGTTCAAGTGCTGGATCAAGGCAAAGATTACAAAGTTAACATCGACGCCTTTGGCGATCCCGTGGTCCAAGGCGGAAAGATAGCAGGCATTCGCTGGAACGTGCGCGTCTCCTCTACGGTCCCCTTAAAAGACCTCGGCTACACCGCCAACTTCACCACCGTGAAGGGATCCGGCCTCGGCGCCTTCGAAGACATTCAGGTAAACAGCGCGCCCATTCCACAAGACGACCTGACGGAGAATGACATCGTCAAGCATCTCGGCATCGTGGATTCCCGACACCACACACTAGGTCAATCCATGAAAGACGCGAAAGACCTGTACTACACCTTCTACACCTCCGTTAAAAACGATCAAGCCTCCTACATGCTCGATCTTTCCATGGCCTTGACCAAGAGACAAAAAGTGGGCGCCGTGCGCCTCGTCCTTCCCCAAGGCTATAGCCAAGAAGCCATCCGCGAAGCCACCCCTTCTCGCGTGGGCATGAACAACCGCACCACCATTCTGGGCGAATTCGCCAACAAGGATCAAGCGAGATGGACCATTACCGATGCCGTCTCCACAGGCGACGAAGGCAATTCGGGTCTGCCCCTTGAAACGAGATCCTTAAAAGGTATTAAAGATATAGAAACGGCAAAAGCCGCTTCCTATAAATTGGATCCCGAAACAGGGAAAATGGTCGTGGCTCAACCGGAACACGGCACAGGCAATCTTCCTGCAAAAAAATCGGATCCCGCCGGTGAACAAACCGTCGGCACCATCGCCGTCTACGAAGTCACCACGAACTTGCAAGCGCCGCAAGAAGGCGAGGAGTACAGCCTTTCCGGCGTCACCATCTCCCAATGCCAGGATATGTACATCGAGCAAGACTGGACATTGCCCGAAGGCCTCAGGATGCCGCCGCAAACCTTCGATGTTCGCGACGCGCAAGGAAACAGTTTAGGCCACTATGAGGTCTCCGGAGCAAGCGATGCAAACAAGGACAAGCGGACACGAAAAGTCACCGTGCCCGGCGTCAGATACTGGAAGATCGAAGCCGACGGTACCGCCGTACCGAGAGGACATAAAATCGTCCAAATCTTCGACCCCGAGACAGTGACGGTTGACCACACCAAATATAAATACTACGAACGATTCAATTACTACGACACCACCAAAAAAGTCCACTACATTCACGACGAAGCCAACGATGTGACGGAAGAAACACCCGCCACCTTCACCGTCCTGAAAGTGGATCAAAACGACGCCACCAAGACCCTTCCCGGCGCGCACTACCTTCTGCAAAGCGGAAAACATCCGGCCATAGAAACCGACACCGACGCCAACGGGAAGGCCACCTTCGCCAACGTCCGCCCCGGTACCTACTCCTTAGTGGAACAAAAGGCGCCGGTGGGCTACAAAGTGGACCCAAACACCAAAATCATCACCGTTTCAAGAGATGGAGAAATTGCCGTGACCGGCGAAAACGTCACCATTTCCGGGCAAGCGGCAAAGACCCAACTGGTAGAACACAACGACTACCCGAACTGGCCCGACTACATGAACGCCATGCACTACGGCAAGATCGACGCCAACGGCGACGTCGAATTCTATCTGTTCCTGAAACCGAGAAAAAATAGCTACGAAGGCAGCACCGACCGCGACACGCGGTTGAACATCAGCATCCCCGGCGTCGATGTCACCGAAGTCACCGCCTACGAAGTTGTAAAAGACACAAGGGATGTTGTCCGCACCGCCATGGAAAATCAAGAGGTGGAAAAGAAAATTGGGAGCCTTGGGTCGAACGTCATCAATGCGTGGCATAACGATCGCATTACCGGCGCCTCCAATGTTAAAGAGGACTTCACCGGCAAAACCGGCTATCAAATTTTCTTCCCCAAACAACGGTTTAACGACGACCAAGGTTTCCTTGTGAAGGTAAAAGCCAATGTGGGCGACAAGGACATGGTGAACTTGTCCTACGACTGGTTGACCGTCCAAGATACGGCGGGGAATTCCAAGATTCAAAAAGAAGTGACGCTCACCCGACAAGGCGACTCCGATGCCGATGCTATCCTCACCATTACCAACGAAAGTTTGCCGAGACACGACGTATCGGTTACCAAGCTCGATCCCGACAAGAAAGAATTGCCCGGCGCCACCTTCGTCATTAAAGATGAAAACGACGAAATCATCGCCAGCAAGCGAAGCGACGATATGGGGCTTGTCAACTTCAAGGAATTGCCCCCGGGCAAATACGTGGTTGAAGAAACCATCGCCCCCGACGGCTACCTGTCCAACGGCGTCGTATTCGACGTCACCGTAACCGAAGGCGGCCAAGTCACCTACAAGGCCCGCTTCAAAGACGGAAACGGCACGCCCATTCCCGGTACAGACTTCATCATCGAAAACGAAGATGCTGGGCAATCGGGGGGTGCCGGAAAGGTCACCAATGTTTACCAACACATGTGGATCAAAGAAGGCGACGGCGCCATCGGGATACGCCCCAATGTGTGGGAAGCCTATGCCTACGAAAGTTTGGATTACCATGCGGACATCCAACTCGATAGCCCTCAAAAGGGCACGCGCTTCGTCATCCAATTCGATCCGAACTTGGACTTCACCCAATACGTGAAGGAAATTCCGAAGATCAAGAATAAGAACGGGGAAGTCATCGCGAAGCCCTACATGGATTTCCAAACCAACCGCCTCACCTACGTCTTCGAAAAGGGAACGGACGGGCCTTTTATCGGCAAAATCGACATCGTGGGGATCATTCCCAATAAATACTTCGCCCAAAACGACGGCGTTTATGAATTCACCAATGTCGTCGCCCCCGGCACGACGGGCATTCAACCGATCCTTGACGCAGAGAAAAAACCGAAAGGCGCCGCACAAACCGAGACGATCTCCGTTCGCGCCGACTACGGACAATACGACCAAGGCCATGGCAGTCCGGTCAGTCAATCCTACTACTTCGGCGACGTCTACAAAAAAGGAAACGCTCGCTACGTCGACGTCATTGCTTACTACAATCCTTTGGGCGACTATAGCGGCGGAAGCTACACCTTGGGCTTCAGCTGGGCATCCACGGAATACGGCGGCAACGCCAACATCGTCAACTGGTATGCCAAAGGCTACAAACCGGCCTTTGAATTAGACAGCGTGAAGATCTATCGCACCCTGCCCAATATGACGACCATTAATGGCTCGGGCGGATTCGATAAAAAGGTCAACTTGAACATGCCCCTGTCCTTCGGGTTGCGTCCGGAACAAGACCCCTACACGTACCAAGAGGTCTACAACCGCAACATCGACCCGGATTCAGTGGTGCGCGATTCGTCCCACGGCTTCACCCTAAACTACGATCCGGGCAAGATCCAAATGAATCGGGCACAGATCAAGGCCACGAAGCCCCTCACCATCAAGATGCCGAACATCTTCCCGCAAAAAGAAGGCTACGTCATTAAGCAAACCTTCAAGATCAACGACGAAAACGCGTGGAAAAACCTGTGGCGCGTCTTCTACATGGGCAACGGCACGAGACTGGAATCCGGCTTTGCCAACAAAGCCAGAGCCGGGGAAGCCTTGGGCGATCAAACCGGCCAAGAAATCCCCACCTACACCGTACAAAAGGCCAAGCTGATCAATAGAAAGTACACCCCCGGCCACTTCAGCATTCACAAAGTGAGCCGCCTGGACCGCAATAAAAATTTGGCCGGCGCAATCTTTGAACTCACCGATGCCAAGGGCAAAGTGTATCGGCGCCAAAGCGACGTCGAAGGCATCTTAAGCTTTAATAACATCGCCCCCGGAAACTACGAACTGAAAGAAGTGAAAGCCCCTGTAGGCTACACATCTTCCGGCATAACGTGGCAAGTGTCCGTGGACTTAAATGGCAAGGTCACGATTATCGAACTGGGCGTGGGCGGAACCGACCGGCCCATCGTCGGAACCGACATCACCCTCGAGGTCACCAACAATCCCGTGGGCAAGAAATTCCGCGTCTACAAAAAAGACAACGAAGGCCAGCCCCTGCCCGGCGCGAAATTCAAAATCACACCCTATGGCAAGACCCCGGGAGCTTCCCAAGAAGCCACCTCCAACACATCGGGCGTCGTGGAATTCGGCGCACCCTTGGCCGACGGCACCTACGTCTTGGAAGAACTTGAGGCCCCCGACGGCTACAAGAAGCTGGATCAAAAATGGGTCGTCGTCGTGAAAGGCGACAGCGTAAAGATCTACAATTACGTCGAGCCCGGCACAAAACAAGAAATAAAATCCATCTTGGGAGAAGAGGGAACCCACTGGGTCAATGTCAAGGATCGGCCCATTAACGGCTGGAACCTTTACGACAACCGGCTATCCGGTTATGCCGACGGCCACTCCGATCCCTATAAACTGGGGACGCGGATCGTCGCCATCAATAAAGATGAAGGCTACGTCATTCAACGCTACATCATAAATCCCGAAGGCGCCTCGATTCCGGCGTCCACGGCGACCATTCACCGTGAAAAGCCCAGCTATACGAACATGGATTGGTATGCGGGCACGGACGCGGAAGTTGTCAAAGCCTTTAAACTGAATAGAGCGATCACCGACGCGAATGTGGAAGACGTGCGTTTGGCGGCCTACGACATTACCGAAATTCCGAAAGCGTCCCTCAATCCCCGCAAGTCGCCTTCTCCCGGCGAACCGGATCGCATGAAGATCGCTTTGCCCGCCACGAACACGCCCATCGTCGTGGATGTAAAAATCCCCTATAAAGACGAAAACGGCGGCGTCGGTACGGGCATGGATCTCACCTATAGCGGCACGACCTACTGGAAGAGCGACTACTACGAACGCGTCACCGACATCCCGGTCGGCGATGCCACCGTAGCGACGGGCGAAGGAAAAGACATCATCGGTTCCTACATTGCCGACGACTCTTTGGACATTTCAAACGACCGGAATCGCTACGGCTTTAAGCTGAAGAAAGTAAAAGAAGGCGAATTAGACAAAGTCATCGAAGGCGCGGTCTTTAAATTGATCGGCCCCGATCCTTTAGAAGACGAGCGCTACATGACCACCAAAAAAGACGGCACCATCGAGTTTAGCGGATTGGTACCCGGCAAATACAAGCTCGAAGAATTCGAAGCGGCCCCCGGTTACGAAAAGACGAACACGACCTGGACCGTCACCGTGAAAGCAAACGGCAGGGTGTTTACTAAAGACAACAACGCCGCCAACACCAACAGCGTGCGCAGCGTCGACGGCTTTGAAACCGCCGCCAACCGCATCAGCGCCCTCAACCGCTTAAACAAATTGGACAAGGCCTTCGGTATGCCCGAAGCGCCCCTCTACGCCGCACGTGGAACAGGCGATTGGGAAGATGTGGATCCCACGCGTTCGCAAGGCAGAAGAACGTCTGATCTGGAGGCTTCGAACGGCAGCTACAAGTATGCCGAAACCAAGTTGACTGAAATCAACAAGAACACGAATCGACTTAAACAAGTCTTCTGGTTCGCTCAGTCGGAATTCGGCAAGAGGGATCGTCGCATCGAGATCCACAGTCAGCCGGAAGCGTTCAATGTAACGAAGAATTCGGCAAAGATCAAGGTCTATCGGATTACAGGAACCTTGGATAATTGGAAACTAGTGGAGGACATCACTTCCAAAGTCACATGGAACGAGGCTACCAATAACAGTAATAAGGTAAGACTCAAAGCAAATATCCCTTTAAGGTATGATGGCACCATTTTGGTGGAAATAGAAACCGGTTACGATGACCAAAAAGGCGTCGGCTTGGGAAGTGACTATTATCCCAGCAGTGTATCAGATCCCTATACGAAGTATTGGGTCGCCGATTCCTATCCCAACGAAGATAGCATCAACAAACAAGCAAGCAAGTACAACGTCAACGTCACTCAGCCCACAGGCGGCACGGTTTCGGCAAATCCGAGGGAAGCGGAAGCAGGCACACCCATTGCCTTAAGCGCAACGCCGAATACCGGTTGGGCATTCGTTAAGTACACCGTCACCGCGGGCGGCAAACCTGTTAATGTAAATAACGATCAATTCATCATGCCCGAGAGCGATGTGAACGTGACGGCAGAATTTAAGGAAAAACCGAAGGTATACACCATTACGACGCAAAGCGGCGGCCACGGCTCCGTATCGGCGACCGCTTCGGCGACAGCAGGAACAAAAGTTGGCCTAATCATCAACGCCGATACCGGCTACGAATTGGATCAATTGACCTACACCGACGAAGCGGACAACACCGTTGCCGTTGACATGGCGACCAAGACCTTTACCATGCCCCCGTCCAATGTCACCGTGCGGGCGACCTTCAAGAAAACTCCGCCGACGAAGTACACCATCGGCATCGACCCCATGGAAAACGGCGCCGTATCGGCAGACAAGGGCTCCGCGGCAGCAGGCGAGACGGTCAACCTAACCATCACGCCGAGCGAAGGCTATGAACTTGAAAAACTCACCGTCACCGCAAATGGCCAAGCCGTTGAGGTTACGAACAATAGCTTCAAAATGCCGGCAGGCAATGTCAGCATTTCCGCCACCTTCAAGAAAACCGAAAATCCTCCCACGCCGGAGGTCGAAGGCACGGAAATCAAGGAAGGCGAATTTGCGCAAATCACCAACGAGCAAGTTGGTTTACAACTTAAGCTCTTTAAAAAGAGCCGCCTCGGCGAGTCCTTACCCGATGCGGAATTCACCTTAAAGAAGACCGACGAAAATTACGAAAATCCGGAAAAGGCCTTCGGCACCTACAAGGCGACATCCAACAAAAACGACGGTTCCGTCGTCTTTGTGGATAAAGTGACAGGCGAGCCCCTGCGCCTCGAGGTAGGCCACTACCTCTTGGAAGAAAAGATAGCGCCCACCGGGTACCAAAAACAATCGGCACCTTGGAAGATCGAAGTGAAGGAAGTCAACGGTCGCTTGGTGGCCAATTACACCGGACCGGAAGAAACCACCACCACCTACATCGATAAGGAAACACGGGCGAAGATCCAGCCCCTCACGACATTGGATTCGGGCATTAAATACGCTGCCCGCACCACCTTCATCAATACGGAAGGCAAGACCTTTGTCCAACGGATCTACATCGATACCCGCGGCTATAAGGGCGACAAAAAAGTCAATGTACAAATCAAACCCGTCGTGAAGCGGGAAGAAATCGACACGCCGGGTAAACCGCCCGAAACCATAAAAGGCAGTGAAGGGGTCAAGACGGCGTATCGCACCACCTACGAAATCACCGACACCAACAACTTGGTTCTCGAGCCGAACAGCAAGGACATGCAGAAGATCATGTCGATCTACGACTTGTCCAGACCGAATGTGAACATGGTGAACACGGCCCGTTGGCGTCCCTTCGACTGGGGCTTCGACGAAGACCAAATCAACTTGGATAAAGGCGTCTACTTTATCGACGTGGAAGGCTACTACGACGACAACATCATCAAAGACCATGAAGCGCAGATCAAATTAGATATCGAGTTCTATACGGAACGCTACTTTGCACAAGCCACTGGCAGAAAAACAAATGGCGACATTAAATACGAAGTCAAGGAAGGCGGATCCTATCAAAAAGGGAACGTCGCCCTCGGCTCCGTTTACGGTGATCCGAACAACAAAGTCGGGAATGATAAGTCGACGGCGGATCAAAAGTATGAGAACGGGCTCAGCAAGGAATACACCTACAAAGGCACGTATTACCGAAGCGGTTACGTCACCGACGGCGATTTAATCAACAAGGTAGAAACCACCATGAAACTCGCGCCCCTCTACACCTCGGGCAAACCGGAAGAAATTCCCAAGGAAGGCTTGATCCTGGAAAACGACGAACAAGCCTACAACATCACCTTCTCCAAGCACGGGCGCGACAATCCCGAATGGAAAATCACCGGTGAAGAAGTAACAAACCGTCGCTTGGAAGGCGCCGTCTTTAAACTGGAACAAGAAGTCGGCTTCGGCTGGGAAGATGTGGAAGGCTCTTATGTATCGTCGGCATTTAACGGCTACTTCGGTTTCAGAAATCTGAAGCCCGGCCGCTACCGCCTCGTGGAAGTTCAAGCGCCGAAGGGCTACGCCACCATTGAAGAGCCGCTTCTGTACTTCTCGATTGCCTACACGAAAGAAGATATTAAGGTAATCGACGAGAAGACAAAGATCGAAAAAGTAATTCCCGCCGGCGGCTATATCACCATGGAATACAAGCAGGGCTCGGGGATTTACAAATACGTCAACGACCAAGGTGCCACGACCGGCGCCAAGTTGATCGACTTTGTCACCTCCGGTACGGCGAGAAACATGGGGAAAATTGTCAACGAAGTTCCCGGCAAGGGCAGTGTCACGATTTCCAAATTCGATGAAAATGGCCAAGCACTTCCGGGCAAGATGAATGAAAAAGGCGAATTAACCGTCGGTGCGCAATTTAAGCTCACCCGCCTCTCCGCCAAACAAACGGGAGAAACCCAGCAACAAGATGACAGCATTATCATCCGCAGAGTCGGCGAAGACGGCAAGTTAGTCTTTAAAGATTTGATCATTGGTAACTATAAGCTGAAAGAAATCGATCCGCATCCCGGCCACATTAACAACGGCCAGGTATGGTACTTCACCGTCGGCGGTAAGGGCCTAGACCCCTATGCCGAAGACAATACGCCAAAGAATAATAACATTACGGACAAGATTACCCTTACGTCCTCGAAGATGAGCTATCTTCGTCCGCAAAAAGACGACGACTCCACGGGCACCAACCGGGTACGGCCGCACTACGGCGCCGGCTTGGAATTTGCCAACGAGTACAAATTGGCCGAAGGAACGGTCGTACAACCGGGCGACTACTTCGTCTTGAAGCTTTCGGACAATATCGACCTGAAAGGCATTCACACCAACAAAGTCCGGCAATTGGATATCTTTGCCGACGGCGTCGGAACCATCGCCAAGGCCGATTACAAAGCGGATAAGGGGACAGTCACCTACACCTTTACCAAGTACGCCAACCAATACGAATTGAAAGACTTCTCCAATCGCCTCTCCGCCTTTATCAATTTAGATCGGGTAAAGGAATCGGGCAATCAAGATGTCGGATTGGAATTGGATAAACAACCGCGTCCGAAGGAACGGATCTACGTGGATTACAAGTTCATCACCGGCGAAGCGCCCTATACCTATAGAGAGTATGACTATTACGGCTATGAGACATTAAGAATACAGGATTATTTGAACATGGCGTCGAAGATTGTGAAATTCAATCAAGACACCGGCGAATTCGTGCAGTACTTCTATTTGAATCGCTACAGAAAGAATGTACTTCCGGCACAATTCCGCTACACGCCCAATGTTTACGTGAAGAATCTGAAGCTGTCGGCATACTATCTCAACGACAATAGCCCCCGTGCTCAGGCAGAAGACATGCCGGAATCCTTCGGCGTCGATGAAAATAGTAATAATCTGACGTATTGGTTCGGCGGATCCTACGAGGGTTACTACGTCACTCCGAAGTACCCGGCGTATCTGAGCATTCCCGCCATGACATCGGATGTGTCGGCCATCATTAAGGTGGAAGGCCAAGTCGCCAATATGAAAGGCTTGCAATCCTACGAAACTGACGCGAAGCTTTACCAACACTATGAAGCCAACGAAGTGCCTTGGGCCAGCCGCCAAGACGTGGTGTATATTTTCGAAAATGAAAACTCCGCCAAGGCCGAGCTCAACATCAAGGCAACCAACCCCGCCAACCGCATCAGCGTGAAGAAAGTGGATCCCGACGGAAAACCCCTGGAAGGCGCAGAATTCACGCTCTGGAAACTGGATACGGAAAGAAATATCTTCGTACCCGATGACGCGAAAAAGACCGAGAAGGACCAAGACGGCAATGTCACAGGCATCGTGACCTTTGATAAATTGGCGTCCGGGGAATACCAAATCAAGGAAAACAAGGCGCCGAACGGCTACTCGCCGATCGAAGGCCCCATCGTGGAATTCAAGGTCAGTGAAAAATCCGGCAAGATTTTGCGCAAGACCACCAAAGACGGTAAAGTCGTCTATGAGGAACTTACGGACACGACGCCCATAAATGTCGTGAACCACAAGCCCATTAAGTTCAAGAAGATCGACGCCGACACGAAAGACATTCTGCCCGGCGCGAAATTCGAAGTCCACTACAAGGCACCGGGCGAAGAAAAATACAAGTACTACAAGGTTTGGGAGGGCGAAAAGGAAGTACCGCTCACCGTCACCGCCGATAAGAATGGCGAGATCACGCTGGATCTTTCGAAGGAAGGCCACTACGCCCTGAAAGAAATCATGGCGCCGAAGGGCTATCTGCAACCCGTGGGCCATGTGAAGGAATTCAGTTTGATCAATCACCGGTTCCAAGTCAAGGAATTGGGCCTTGAAGGCAATGTCAAGAAAAGCGCCGAAGGAAATGACAAAGATCGCTCCCTCATGTTCGCGAGACAAAATCCGAACAATCCCGACGCGCTCTACAGTTATCTGGTCATCAATCCGGGGCACGAAGAGCGCACCTACGACATCAATTCGTTGATCCATTGCAAATTTGATCCGGAAAAAGTCGCCTTCTTAAATGTACAGGCGCGGCGGATCGACAAAGATGGCAATGAAACCATGATCGATACGGGTACCCTCTTGGAAGCGGATGAAAATGGCCAACGCAGTCTGAATATCTACAAAGCCCTTGGCGGCCAAGCCGGCGGCACCGAAGACTTGAAGTCCACGGATACCTTGATTATTCGAGGCATGTTTAAGCCGCTGAAGGCGGAGGAACCGGAAGTCAACCTGCGGTTTGAAATCACCGACAAAGACGGCACCTACACGTCGAGCTATCAAATGAAGCGCGACGACTTGTCGGAAAGCGTGGTATACTATCCATTAAGAGGACAAGACCAAACCGACGAGGATTACCAAAAAGCCGTCGCCAAGTATATGAAAGACATCAGCGACAAAGAGCTCAGTCTGCAATACGGTGAAACTAGCCCGGATGTAGAAATCTTGAACAGAAAAGTTGTTTATCCCCTCACCGGTGGTTTCGGTCCTCACAGATGGATCGTGTTGATCGGTGCGGCCATGGTAGCCATTGCGGCGGAAGAATACATCCGCCGCAAGAAGGCGGCCAAACCGAAGGGAGGTGGTGCTCCTTGGGCATAAAATCCCTTCGATACAAAAATTGTGTGTACGTGAAGATTGAATAAGGCGCAGGGGCGGATCCCCGTAGAGAACATGGTTTTAAGTGCGCCGCCTGGGCAGCATTTAAAATAGAAGGTTATTGAGTGAAAAGGAGGAATGTAATGAAACGTAAGAATACCCTATGGTCACTGGTATTAGCACTAGTGATGGTACTTGGCGTCTTTGCGCCGCTAAGTGCTTTGGCAGCTTCAACGGAAGAAACGAAAGATATCACTGTTAATGTCCACAAGATTTTGATGAGCAAGGATGCTCTCAAAGCGCACGATGTAAACAAAACCTATACACCCAGTAAAGGCATTGCAGACATCGCCAAATTCTTCGGCGACGCTAATGCCAAAGAAATTGAAGGCGTATACTTTGTCGCCTTAAAAGAAGGCGACGCCAACTACGACGACTTTGCTACCTTAACAAAAGAACAACAAAAAACGGTTGTTGATGGTGTAGCTGCCACTATGAAGGGCCTCACCGGAGCCAACGGTCAACTGGCATTGACATTGAAAAGCCCCGGCAAGTACAAGATTTACGAAGTAAAATCTTTATCTACTTATTCCGGAGCAACGGAAAAAGATAAGGCAATGCTCGCTGAAACAAAAGCAGTTCCTGTAAAACTCGATTTACCGGATCACGCACGGACTGAAAACGGGATTGCCGATGCGATCCACGTTTATCCCAAGAACACCGAAGACAAACCGACTGTCGACAAATTTGTTGTAAACAAAGACGGTAAAGATGTAAAAGAAGCAACTTTCGATAAAGATGAAGAACACACTTGGGCTATCCCCGCAACGATTCCCACCGGCTTTAAAGATTATGAAGTCTTTAAATTAACCGATGTGATCGATGCTCGCCTGTCCTACAAACGAGGACAAGAAGTTAAGGTAACTGTACCTGATAAAGCCGACCTCACATTAGAAGCAGGTGAGGATTATAATGTAACCGCACCGACGGAAGAAAAGGGCGGCACCTTGATAATCGAATTTACCAAAGCAGGTATCCAAAAACTTGCTGCAGCAGAAGGCTTGAAGGTTCGTGCTACATTCGTCACCACCATTAACGAAGATGCCGAAATGTCTGTTAACATCCCCAATGATGTTACTTTGGAATATGGTCACAATCCCGACTCCACCGGCAAGACGAACCCCGGAGAAAAACCGAGAGTTTATACCGGCGGTAAGAAGTTTGTAAAGACTGACAGTACCAAAACGGGAGACGAAAAATTCCTTAAGGGAGCAGAATTCGTCGTTAAACGCGGCAAAGATGAATATTTAGTTGAAAAAGCCGGCGCATATAGCTGGAAAAAAATTGAAAATGCAAAAGCCGCTGATTTAGCTAAAGATACTGACCTGAAAAAACTCACTTCGGGTGAAGACGGTACTTTCGAAATCACCGGTTTGAAATACGATCGTCCCAATGGAACGAAGTATGAACTCGTGGAAGTTAAAGCTCCGGATAAATACGCTCTGAAAGATGACCCCATTGGATTTACAGTCGATGACAAGTCTTATAACGCAACGCCCGCTCAAGGCGATGCAGCTGCAGTACCGGCTGATCCCCAAGAAGTGGACAATAAGCCGTTAACCATTCCCCAAACCGGTGGTATGGGTACGATGATCTTTATGGTCGCAGGTCTCGCATTAATGGGCGGTGCTTTTATCGCCATGAGAAAACGCAGCGCTGAACAAGCCTAAGAAAGAAGGTGAACCATGCTAAATCTACAAAGTAAGCTTTGTAAGCTTGTATTTGCGGCACTCGTGTTTAGCATGGTTGCTTTTGGCGTATTCGCTCCGGCCATGGCCATGGCGAAGGCCGAAGGTAGTACGGTAAATGCACCTGCTGAGAAGGCTTCCGGGGAAAAGAATGCTGACAAGGCGGTGGCATCCACGGGCACGAAGAGCCTGACCATCGACTTTTCCCGCTCCGGAAAAAAGGCCGAGGTGGCCGGGCGCAAGGTGACGATCTGGAAGATTTCAGACGGCCTGCGCCCGGAGGACAGCGGCCTGAAGGATGCGAAAAGTTTTCAGGACGTGGCGCGCCTTTTGGAAGGGAAGTCGGAAAAGGAGCTGAATGCTTCCTACGCTTCCCACAAGTCCTATGACACGGACGCCGAGGGCAAGCTGAGCTTGTCTTTGGAGCGGGGCCTCTATTACCTCCGCGTGGCGGAGAAGCAGGGGGCGACGACGATTTTCCCCTTTGTCTTCGTGGCGAATCCCGGCGATTCCAACGGCGTGATTTACCCGAAGGGGGCGGAGCCCACCTCAAGCGGCGTGGAGCTCACGAAGATTTCCACGGATCGCGTGCCTCTTCCCGGGGCGGTGTTCCAATTGTTCTTCCTGGACAAGAATAATCGCATTCCGGTGAAGAATCCTTCCGGCGGCGCGGATTTCGTCACCGACGCGGTGGGAAAGATTGTGATCAAGGACTTGGCCCCGGGCAAGTATGTCTTTGTGGAAACGAAGGCGCCTGAGGGCTACCGCATCAAGCATCCGGAAGTGCCTTTTGAAATCACGGACAAGAAGGTAAAGAAGCTGACCGTGGAAAACTACAAGGACAAGGAAGGCGGCAAGACCTTTAAGAAGGTGTCTTCTGCCGACAACAAGCCTCTTTCCGGCGCGCAGTTTTTGGTCACGAAGAAGACCGAAAAGGGCTACATGCGCATGAAGAAGAATGGCAAGGACATGGTCCTTACCTCCGGCGCCAACGGCACTTTTGTGGCCAATGGCCTTCCCGACGGGGATTATTACCTCTGGGAGATCAAGGCGCCCGCAGGCTATGCGTCTTTAAGTGGCAGTGTGAAGTTTACCGTAAGCGCAGATTCATTGAAGAAAGAATTGATCATTAAGAACACGCCTCAGAATCCGCCGGATAAAACCCCGCCGGGCAAGACGCCTCCGGGGAAGACCCCGCCGGGCACGACCCCGCCGGGGAAGAATCCGCCGGGCAAGACCCCGCCTTATGACGACAAGCACGTGAATATCCCGAAAACCGGGGACGTGCAGCTGCTCATGATGAGTGTGAGCGGGCTTTTAAGCGGCCTTCTCGGGGTGAAGATCTTAAAGGACAATGAATAGCAAATACAAGTGGAAGGGATGTTCCTTTCAAGAAATCCTCTATCTTCTTTCTGATAGGGGATTTCTTTACATAGCGGTTTTTTAAAGAAAGGACATCGGGTCCATGGCAAAGAAGAAAAAGAGCAATTGGTTTTTTAAGATGGTTTTCGTCTTGGGTTTTTTGATTTTAATGTATCCCCAGGTCTCCCGCCTCTATTACCGGGTGCAGTCCACCCAAGAGGTATCGGCCTTCGAAGCGGGCAAGGCGGCTTTAAGCGACGAAGAAATCAAAAAGCGCATGGCTTTGGCGCGGGATTTCAATGATTCCCTGGTGAATCAAAACATGGAGGATCCCTATTCCAAGGCGCGGCACGAGCGGGGCCGGGCGGAGTATGCCCGGATGCTTGAGGTGCACGAGCAGATGGGCCACATTCAGATTCCCACCATCGACTTGGACATTCCCATTCGCGCGGGCACGTCGGAGGAGGTGTTGCAGACCTCGGCGGGCCATTTGGAGGGCACGAGCCTTCCCATCGGGGGCAATTCCACCCACACGGTCATCACGGCCCACTCGGGCCTGCCCACGGCGAAGCTTTTTACGGATATTCGCAAGCTCAAGAAAGGCGATCGCTTTTACATCCACAACATTGCCGAGACGCTGGCTTATGAGGTGGATCAGATTAAGGTGATCGAGCCGACGAATTTCAAGGATTTGTTGATCGTGCCGGGCCACGATTACGCCACCCTTTTGACCTGTACGCCCATCGGCATTAACACCCACCGGCTCTTGGTGCGGGGGCATCGCGTGCCCTACGACAAGGCCGTGGACGATCAGTTTGTGGCGGACAATCGGAAGGATTTGTTGTATAAGTATACCTTTATCGCCGTGGTGCTTTTGATTCTGCTCTTGGCCTACGGCTCGTGGAAGTATCAAAAGAAGCTGAAGATGCTCGAGGCGGATCTGAAGGCCTTTGAAAAGGTAATGGGCAAGGACGAGGGGGCCGGGGATGGCAAAGACGAATAAGAGAAAGACTTGGCCTTTCGCGGTGATTTTCATTCTGGGTTTTCTCCTGATGATGTATCCCATGATCTCGAATTATTATTACCGCATCGATGCGAATAAGGAGATCGAGGAGTTTCAAGAGGGAGCCAAGAAGCTGGATGATGTCGAAATCTTGCGGCGCATGGAGCTTGCCCGGGCCTACAACCAAACCCTGGACCCGTCGAAGCTCGGGGACCCCTACACGGAAAAGGAAAAGGAAGGGATCGCCGCCTACGCGCGGATGCTGGAGGTGGCGGAGAAGATCGGTTTTGTGGAGATTCCCAAGATCGACGTGAACCTGCCCATTTATGCGGGCACGAGCATGGAGGTTTTGGACAAGGGTTGCGGCCACTTGGAGGGCACGAGTTTGCCCGTGGGTGGGCCCTCGACCCACGCGGTCTTAACGGCCCACCGGGGGCTTCCCAAGGCGAAGATGTTTCGGGAGCTGGACAAGTTGAAGGAAGGGGACGTGTTTTACGTCCACAACATTCAAACGGTGTTGGCTTACCAGGTGGACCGGATCATGACGGTGGAGCCGTCGAATTTCGACCCGATTTTGGTGGAAGAGGGGAAGGATTACACCACCCTCTTAACCTGTACGCCCTACATGATTAATTCCCATCGGCTTCTCGTGCGGGGGCACCGAATTCCCTACACGCCGCCTGTGGATGAGACGAATCGCGGCCTGCCTTTTGTCGACATGAGTTTCAGGGATGCGCTCCTCTTTGCGCTGCCTGTTCTCGGCGTGCTTCTCGCGATTTATATCTATCAATTAAAGCAGTATCGCAACAAGCGGGCGCGGGTGAATGCGCTTTACGGTTTAAAGAAGAAGAAGGATAAGAAGGATGAGTAAAAAGACCATGCGGATAATGGGCCATGTGCTCATTTTGTTGGGGATATTGCTGCCGCTTTACGGTTTCGGCAGTTTGTCCAAGGGGATTTTGCTTGAAAAGGCGAAGTACCGGGCCTTTATGGCGTCGGACAATGCGGCTTACGAGCATGTGGCGGCGGACATGGAGAAGTACAATGAAGAGCTGGCCGGCGAGGTGGCGGCGGTGGATCCCTTCGCCACGGACGATTACGTGGCGGCGGAGTCCTTTATCGACGATCCGGAGGGGATTTTCGCCTATTTGCGGATCCCGAAGCTGGATCTCTATCAGCCCATTTTTATGGACGCGTCCAAGGAGAATTTGGCCAAGGGCGTGGCCCACATTATGGGCACGGACATGCCAGGGCTGTCGCCGGGGCTTCGGCCTGTCATCGCCGGGCACCGGGGCTATTACCAATCCACGTTTTTCATCTACCTGGACGAGCTCGCCGAGGGGGATTCCGTGTTTGTGGAGTGGAAGGACAAGTCCCTGGAGTACAAGGTGTATAATCAGGAAATCATCGAGCCTTGGGAAGTGGAAAAGCTCGCTCCCATCGAAGGGCGAAAACTGCTGACCCTCCTTACCTGCAACCCGAAGCGGCCCCCGCGCCGCCAACGGCTACTGGTGAACTGCGAGCTGGTGGAAAAAGAGGATGGCGCTGCCGCCGCGAATGCCCCCGGGGCTACTGACGGGGATAAGAAAACGACTGTCTCCAAGAAAGTGAAACAGATGAATGCGGCTGTGTTGGGAATTACCGCTGCGTTGGTCGTTTTGCTTGTGTGGAGAGGGAAGAAATTTGTGGATGAGATTAGGAAGAAGGAAGAAAAGGAAGAGCAAGAATAAAAAAGGACCTAAACGGTCCTTTCAGACTGCAGACAAACTCCGAATAAATCTCGGGGTTTGTCTCTTTTTTATGTATTTTTTCCATAAATCAGCAAAAGAAGGGCCGCAGTCTCCCCTCTCCCGCTCTCTTCGATCCATCATCAGTGCCAGTTTTTTCATGTTCATGCACGCAAAGGTCAGCACCGCTTTTAGATCCATTTTCTTTCGTCCACGCTGGTTGGTGTAGCGAAGGCCATGGTATTCTTTCGCGCTGCCGAATTGCCGTTCGATGGTTTCTTTGCGTTGTTTGTATTCTGCTTTTCCTTGGGTGGTGTAGCGGTAGTCTTCCGCGACATCCAGGGCGTCTTGCCAGAGGTGGCGAGTAACGGTTTTTTGATGGTTTTTGCTGGCGGTGCAACGGTGAAGGGTAGGACAGTTTTTGCAGAT
>NZ_OPYI01000021.1 GCF_900343085.1 Aedoeadaptatus coli
ACGAGTTTAATGAGAACCACGGGGTCGATGCTGGGTCGGCCGTTGTCTAGACAGTAAAGGTCTTCCACCAGGTCATAGATGAAGTCGAAGTCCACGTAACGGTCAATTTTTCGCAAAAGATGATCTGCCGGCACGAGTTGGTCCAGAGCAATCATTTGAATTTGTTCTACTTTTTTCTTGTCTTCTTTGTGTAGCATGGCGGCCTCCTTTTTTCTCTATTTTACTATAATTGAGGCGAATGCTGTTTGATGACACAAAAAAAGGAAGGGTGAATCGGATGATTCTCCCTCCCTTTGTCATCACTCTGAGGACGGGAAACCGTCCTTTTTTTGTGGGCGAAACTCGTCCATTTGCGCAATAAAAAAGACCGCCGAAGCGGTCGATCCTATTTCAGATGTTCTTTCATAAAAGCCATGAGGGCTTTGTCGTCGATTTTTCCCGTGCCGTTCGCCGGTAGGGCATCGTGAACCATAATGTACTTGGGCACTTTGTACTTCACGAGCTTGTGGTGGATGTAGTTGCGAATCATGTCCTTGGCCTTGTCTTCGTCCATGTCTTCCAAGAAGGACACGTGGAGGCAGGCCTCTTCGCCCATAAACTCGTCCTTCGTCGCCAGCACCCGGGCCTGATCGATGAAGTCCAATTCCTTGACCACATTTTCGATTTCGATGGCGGAAATATTTTCGCCGCCGCGAATAATAATGTCTTTGGTCCGGCCGGAGATATACAGGCGTCCCTCTTCGTCCTTGTAGCCCACGTCGCCGGTGCAGAGCCAGTCCTTTTCCGTGTAGCGATGCTTGCCGTTAATGTAGCCTGTCATAACATTGATGCCGCGAACGAAAATATTGCCGGGGTAATTCGGGGGAAGCTCCTTGCGATTGTTGTCCACAATGGCCACTTCCACGCCGTCGATGGGGGTGCCGACGCTGGAGGATGCAATGGCTTCGCTTTCGTCCGGACGCACCAGGGTCACCGCCGGGGAGGTTTCCGTTTGGCCGTAGGACTGAATCAAATGCTCAAAGCCGAAGGCCGATTTAATGATTTCATATTCCCGCGGCGTCAAAGGCGCGCCGGCGATAATGCCGCTCTTTAAGGAAGAGAGATCGTAGTCTTCCAGATTGTTGTGGCGCATGTCGACGATAAAGAGGGTGGGCACGCCGTTAAAGACCGTGATCTTGTAGCGACCGATGGCGGCCAGTTGATTGAAGGATTTCACATTGTCCAAGATCACCGCGGTGCCTCCGCACATAAAGGCGGTCAAGGCCGTGGCCGTGAGGCCGAAGCAGTGGAACATGGGCACGCAGAGCAAGAAGCGGTCCGTTTCGTCCCAACCGACGACCTTCACCATGGTGTCTGCATTGGAAATGAGATTTCTGTGGGTGAGCTGCACCCCCTTGGGCACGCCGGTGGTGCCGGAGGTGAGAAGAATGCAGGCCACCTCCGTGGGATCGTCGACAAGTTCCAGGCTCAGTAAGTGGGAGAAGCGGTGGCCTTCGCTACCGTAGAGCACGTGGAAATTCTTGTTGACCTTGTAGAGATCGCGAATGTGTTGGGCGTAATCCTGCTGGCCGTTGGTTACCACGGTATCGGCACCGACGATGTCCATAATTTGCGCGATTTCGGAGGTCGTAAAGGAAGGGTTCACCGGCACGGCAACGGCACCGAGCATTTGCAAACCGAAAAAAGTGAAGATCCAGTCCGCCGAATTTTCACCCATAATAAGCACGTGATCGCCGCGCTTCACGCCGGAGGTGGCGAAGTACGCGGCGAAAGACAGGGAGATATCGTGTAAATCCCTGTACGTGTACTCCTTCTCCTTATGTATAATGGCGACGTGATCGGGATACATGTCATTCCATAAAAAGGGCATGTACCCGAGGGTCTTGTTATAGTCCATGGCGACCTCCTACGTTTTCGCAACAGAAAGCGTTATCTTTATATGCCTCGCGGGCTATGAATACTAGTATACAAGAACTACTTTACTACAAATGAAATTTTTATCAAGAGAAAAAATCGAAAAAAGCAGATAAATGCCGCGAAAAATCCTTTAGAAAGAATTTTTTGCCGTTTGAATGGGAAAACTATTTCAAAAATTGCCCGCCGTTTTCGGAATCGCATCGGGAAAATACGGGAAAGAGAAATAGCTTAACTACCGCCTTTGGGAAGTGTGCTAAAATAGATTCGAATATAGGAATCAGATTATTGTGCATTCTAAAAACAACTTGCAATTGTTTTTATGACATAGTAGACTAGTAGACAAGAAGGAGACGTATATGGAAAGCAGGACCAACTCGGATACCCTGTATCAGGCGCTCTTGCATCAGATTATCGACTTGACGCTCTATCCGGGTATGGGTATTAGCGAAAACGCTATCAGCCGCAGATTCGATGTGTCACGGTCGGTGGTCCGAAGCGCATTTGCGCGCCTGGTACAATTAAAATTTTTAGTCGTTTACCCGCAACGCGGCACCTACGTAAGCCTGGTCAATCCGGTTTACATACGCAAAGCCCTGTTTATACGGGCGGCAGTTGAAAAGGAAGTGTTGCGCGGGTTTATGAAATGTCCCATAGATAAGTCAAATATCTACGGGAAAATGGAGGCAAATTTAGAGGAACAGCGGCAATTTTGTAATGAAACAAAATACGTCGAGCGTTTCCGCCTCCTGGACGAAGAATTTCACAACTATATTTTAGCAGCCAACGACTCGCAAGACGTGCTGCATTTGCTGGACGATCACCTTCTTCATATTGCCCGTTGGCGCAATATTTACGTAGACAGCGGCGTGTCTTTGTCCATCTTGGTGGATCAACACGAACGCATTTTAAGGGCCATCGAAGCGCGGGATTTAAACGATGCGCTGGATGCCACGGACCTGCACATCAACACGGTCCACGAATTGGTTCTCAGCGATCCGAAATTTTCAAGTTACTTTGAAAAGGTTTAGGATCGTTAAGATTGTTAAGTAGTAGTTTTGTCAAGGTTATGGGGATGTTAGTCCCGAAGGACTTGAAAGGAAGGATCAGATGACAGAAAGCAGAAAACTTTTAGAAGGTGTAAAGGTTGTTGAACTGGCAACCTTTATTGCAGCGGCAACGACCGGTCGGTTCTTAGCAGACTTAGGCGCAGACGTCGTTAAAATCGAACAAAAAAACGGCGACCCCCTTCGCTACACTGCCCCTTCTGAAGGCAGACCCTTAGATATGCACGAAAACACCACCTGGGAATTGGAAAACGGCAACAAACGCTGCCTCTCCATCGACACCCGTACGGAAGAAGGGAAAGAAATCCTCTTCAAGTTATTGGACGAAGCCGATATCTTAATTACCAACTGGCGTACCAAAGCTTTGGTTAAATCCGGTTTGGATTACGAAACCTTAAAGGAAAGATATCCGAAGCTCGTTTACGGTATCTGCACCGGCTACGGCGAATACGGTCCGGACAAAAACCTCCCCGGCTTCGACTTCACCTCTTTCTTCGCACGCGGCGGTTATTTGGAAACATTGAGACAAAAATCCGATGTCCCCATGAACGTCGTACCCGGCGTCGGCGACCACAACGTCGGCATGAACTTGGCAGCCGGTATCCTGGCCGCTCTGTATCACGCAAAAATGACGGGCAAGGGCGAAAAGGTTGAAACCAGCTTGTTCGAAACCGCCATCTTCAACATGGGTATGATGGTTCAAGCAGCACAATACACCGACTACGGCGAAAAATACCCCATCGACATTCGCAATTCCCCGAACCCCTTCCTGGCTTGCTGGAAGAGTAAAGAAGGTCGTTTCGTACAAACCTGTATGCCCGACTACAATACCTATTTCGAACGCTTCATGACGGCATTGGGCCTCACGGAATTCTTAGGCGAAGAAAAAGACAAGTACTTCCCCGTACAACACTTAATCGAAAACGGCTTGGGACCGAAACTTTACGACGCCATTATGGAACGCTTCGAAACCAAGACCATTGCCGAATGGAATGAAATCTTAGTTGAAGCGGACATTCCCTTCGCATTGGCAAAGAACTGGGAAGAACTCCTGGAAGACGAACAAGCATGGGCCAACGACTGCTTCCGCAAGATGGAATACCCCAGCGGCGAACGCATTCTCGTTAACCAACCGGTTCGCTACCACGAAATGGGCAAAACGCCTTACGAAAAAGGCCCCCTCATCGGCGAACACACCGTTGAAGTCTTAAAAGAACTGGGTTACGACGACGCCAAGATCAAAGAGCTCATCGACAGCAAAATTGCTTACGAATGGGACAAATAAGTTAGTCGAAAGACACTGAGAAAATAGAAGGATGGGAAAGTGGATATTATAACCATGGGCATCGACATCGGTTCCACCTCTTCAAAAGCCGTTATTTTGAAGAACGGAAAAGATGTCTTGGCAAAAGAAGTGGTAAGTTTAGGCGCAGGCACCAGCGGGGCGCAACAAGTCATCGACAAGCTGGTCGCCGAGACAAACCTCGGAAAAGAAGATATCGACTACATCGTAGCCACAGGTTACGGACGCAATTCCTTTAAGGGCGCGGACAAGACCATGAGCGAGTTGTCTTGCCACGCCAAAGGCGGCGTCTTCCTGTTCGGCGACATAGGCACCATTGTGGACATCGGCGGCCAAGACATTAAGGCCCTGGCCGTTCGCGACGGAATGTTGCAAAACTTCCTCATGAACGACAAATGTGCCGCGGGAACCGGCCGCTTTTTGGAAGTCATGGCCCGGGTTTTAGACGTGCACATCGACGATTTAGGAAAGCTCGATGCCGAAGCCACAGGCAAAGCGTCGATCAGTTCCACCTGCACGGTTTTTGCGGAATCGGAAGTCATTTCCGCCCTGGCAAAAGACAATCCCATTCCCAACATCGTTCGCGGGATTCACGCCTCCGTGGCGACGAAAGTTGCAGGCTTGGCACGACGGGTCGGTTTAAAACAACCCGTGGTCATGACCGGCGGCGTATCGAGAAATCCCGGCATCGTACGCGCATTGGAAAACGAATTGGACTGCGAAATTAAAGTTTCAGAGGATTCACAACTGGCCGGTGCGTTCGGCGCCGCCCTCTATGCCTATGAAGCATGTCAACAACAGAAATAAGGAAGGATGGAGTATGTCTAAAGAATCGTTAAAAGAAAGAGAAGCGCAAATCAGAGAGCAGTATAAAGACGTTCCGCCGGCAAAAATGATCGCCATGATCGCCGGCAACGGCTACAAGGAAGCGGCAGAAGCCAAGGCCGCCGGCGAACCGGTGGGTTGGTGTGCATCGAACTTCCCCCAAGAAATTCTGGAAACCTTAGGCATTAAGGTCGTTTATCCGGAAAACCACGCAGCAGCTGTTGCAGCCAAAGGCGGCGGGGAACGCATGTGTAATGTCGCCGAAGATGACGGTTATTCCAACGATATCTGTGCTTACGCCAGAATCTCCATGGCCTACACCGAAGAAACGGACATTCCCGAACTCAACATGCCGCAACCCGACTTTGTCGCTTGCTGCAACAACATCTGCAACTGCATGATCAAATGGTACGAAAACCTGGCAAGAGAATTGGATATTCCCTTCATCATGATCGACGTACCCTACAACAACGAATACGAAGCCGGCGAAGATCGCGTCGCTTATTTAAAGGGCCAATTCGACGTCGCCATTAAACAACTGGAAGAAATTTCCGGCAAGAAATGGGACCAAGAAAAATTCGAAGAAGTCATGGAAATCTCCGCCAGAACCGGTAGAGGATGGCTCGACGCCACGTCCTATTCCAAGTACACCCCCTCGCCCTTCAGCGGTTTCGACATTTTCAACCACATGGCCGTTGCCGTTTGTGCAAGAGGTAAATTGGAATCCGCCATCGCTTTCGAACGCTTGGCAGAAGAATTCGACCAAAAAGTCAAAGACGGCGTCTCCGGCTTCAAGGGCGAAGAAAAATACCGCATCATCTTCGAAGGCATCGCCTGCTGGCCGCACCTGCGCCACACCTACAAAGGCCTTCAAGGCCAAGGCGTTAACGTCGTCGGTACGGTTTATGCCGATGCATTCGGTTACGTCTATGACAACACCAACGAATTAATGCAAGCTTACTGCGGCACCCCCAACGCCATCAGCTACGAACGCTCCCTGGATATGCGTCTGAAGCTCGCCGAACAAAACAATGTCGACGGCATGCTCGTTCACATTAACCGCTCCTGCAAACAATGGAGTGCCATTTCCTATCAAATGGAAAGAGACTTCAGAGAAAAGACCGGTCTTCCCACGGCAACCTTCGACGGTGACCAAGCAGACCCGAGAAACTTCTCCGAGGCCCAATACGACACCCGTGTCCAAGGCCTGATCGAAGTTATGGAAGCGAACAAGCAAAAGAAATCGAAGGAGGCATAAGGATGAGCGCGGTAGATTTAATTCAATCCTTAGAAATTGATGCCCTGAAAGGGATCGATCGCTATGTAAACGAAGGTAAGAAAGTCATCGGTATTTCGGCTCCGGGCGTCGTTCCGGAAGAAATCATCCACGCCGCAGGCATGGTCCCCGTTACCATTTGGGGCGCCAAAGGCGAAGTCGGACCGAGCAAGGAATACTTCCCTGCATTCTACGCATCGGTGATCCTGCGTACCATGGACTTAGGCTTGGAAGGCAAGCTGGACAAACTTTCCGGTATGGTCATTACCAATTTAAGCGACGGTTTAAAGGGCTTCAGCCAAAACTGGAAACGCGCCATCGACGTGCCCATGCTCTACATCCCCTACGGCCAAAACCGTAAGATCGAAGCGGGCATCGAGTTCAACGAAAAACAATTCCTGCACCTCAAAGATGCGCTGGAAGAAATCGGCGGCGAAAAAATTGCCGACGAAAAAATCGAAGAAGCCATCGTTCTTTACAACGAACACAGAAAAGCCATGCTCGAATTCAACGAACTGGCTGCCAAGCACTTAAACACCGTGACGCCCCTGTTGCGTAACCGCGTCTTCGCCAGTGCCTATGTCTATGCCAAGGACGAACACCTGGAAAAGGTAAAAGCCATTAACGAAGCACTTCGCGCCATGCCCGAAGAAGAATTCAAAGGCAAGAAAATCGTCACCACCGGCATCATCGCCAACTCGGAAGACATCTTAAAGATCTTCGAAGAGTTCGGCTTCGGCATCGTCGACGACAACGTGCTCCACGAATCCACTCAATACGAAACCATGGCCGAAGAAAAGACCGGCAAGCCGGTTCGCGCCCTGGCCGAAGTATTTGCCAATATCGAAGGCAACACCTTCGTCTTCGACGAAAAGAAACTCAGAGGCTCCATTATCGCCGACAAGGTGAAGAAACATGGCGCAAACGGCGTCGTTTACCTCTTGACCAAGTTCAGCGACACCGACGAGTTCGACTTCCCGATCATCCGCAAAGACCTGCAAGCTGCGGGCATCCCCATGAACATGATTGAAGTGGATCAACAAATGGTCAGCTTCGAACAAGCCAAGACGGCCCTTCAAGCATTTGCAGACATTATCTAAGCTGTATACCGGTGTCCCGTGTATATAAACTTTGTTCAGCCACCCCCGATGCGGGGGTTTCGGCTGAACGGTAGGAAAACTATTTCATCATCTACTAAAGGAGGAAACAATGTTAAAAATCAGAAGTACCTGTAACAAGAACTACGTTGAAAAATTCGGCGTGGAAAGACCGGCAGACTGGGACTACAAGTACATTAACTTTCCCTGCTCCGACGAAGAATTAGCAGAACAATGCAAAGACGCAGACGTCATCCACTGCGGTCCCGTCGACTTCTTCAGAAAAGAAGTCATCGACAAATTGGAAAACGTCAAATTAATCCAATCCTTAGGCGTCGGCTTCGACAAGATCGACTTGGAAGCTGCAAAAGCCAAAGGCATCTATGTATGTAACAACCGCGGCGTCAACGCGCGCCCCGTAGCCGAGCTCGCCGTTACCCACATGCTGACCAGCCTTCGCAGAATGCCCGAAGCGGACATGAAGATCAAATTAAAAGGCGCAGAAGGCTTTAAAGAAAGCTACAAAGAATACACCGAAAAGGGACAAGTCGAAATGGGTTCCCGCGTCGTCGGTCTTGTCGGCCTCGGTGCCATCGGCCACGAAGCAGTAAAATTATTACAACCCTTCGGCTGCAAGATGTACTACTACGACGTCTTCCGTCAAGAAGATTTCGAAAAGGAATACGGCGTTGAATACCTGAGCCTCGACGAAATCTACGAAAAATGCGACATCATTTCCTACCACGTACCCGTACTGGATTCCACCCGCGGCATGATCAATAAAGAAGCCATCGCCAAGATGAAACAAGACGCCATCATCGTTAACGTTGCACGCGGCGACTTAATGAACAACGCCGATGTAGCCGAAGCATTAAACGCAGGCAAGATCTACGTTGCCATGGACGTTATCGCTCCGGAACCGCCGACCGCTGACGATCCCTTGTTCCACTTAAACGAAACCGGCATGGCACGTTTCTCCATTACGCCCCACATTGCCGGTACCACGGACGATTCTTTCATGCGTATGAGCCAATGGTCCTACGAAAACATGGCAAGAATCGAAAAAGGCGAAAAGCCCATTAACATCGTAAACGGCCTGTAATTCGATCAGGCTATAAACACAGAAGCCCGAAAGGGCTAAGGAGTGCTTATGGAAATTAAAAGAAAAGACATCATCGTCTGTGGTTTTGCCCTATTCGCCATCTTCTTCGGCGCAGGCAACATGATCTTCCCGCCGTACCTCGGCGTACAAGCCGGTGACCGTTGGTTTACCGCGGCAATCGGCTTCCTTCTCTCCGACCCGGTTCTTCCCGTCCTCGGCGTTATCGTTACCGCGCGCTTAGGCGGACGTGCCATCGACCTCGGAAAGCGCGTCGGTTGGAAATTCTCGGCTGTTATCTCGGCCATCTGTATCTTAATCATCGGGCCGTTCTTCGCCGTTCCCAGAACCGGTGCCACGACCCACGAAATGTTTATCGCACCGAACCTTCCCAGCGTCCCCCCGTTTGTAACATCCATCGTGTTCTTCGGCTTGACCCTGTACTTGGTTCTGAACCCCGGCAAGGTATTGGACTACATCGGCCAATTCCTTACACCGGCTCTGTTGATCATCCTCGCGGTTATTACCGCCGTGGCTATCGTCAATCCGCCGGCAGCAGCCATTGCGACCGACACCCCCGAACTCTTCAAAATGAGTTTTAAAGAAGGTTACCAAACCATGGACGCCCTCGGCGCATCCCTTATGAGTGGGATCGTCTTAACCGACTTGATCCGCCGCGGCTACACCGACGACAAGACCCAAGTTAAAGCGAGCATCCAAATCGGTATCATCGCCTTTATCTGCTTGGCTCTCGTTTACGGCTCCCTCACCTATGTAGGTAGTACCGTCAGCTCCATGTTCACTCCGGATATGGATCGTACCGCCATCTTACTGGGCACCGTCGAAACCTTGTTGGGCGGCGTAGGTAAATTCCTCTTAGGTTTGGGTGTTGCATTGGCATGCCTCACCACCTCCACCGGTTTGATTTCCACCTGCGGGAACTTCTTCAATGACGTTACCGACGGCAAATTACAATACAAACACATCGTTGCTGTCGCTACCGTTATCGCTTTCGCCATCTCCTTAATCGGCGTCGAAGGCATCATCAACGTCGCCGTTCCCGTACTCACGGCTGTCTTCCCCATCGTCATCTTCCTGATCCTCGCATCGATCTTTGATTTCCAAATCAAATACAACGGCGTCTTCATCGGCGGCGTCATCGGTGCAGGCGCGATCGGCATCATCGAGGCCATCAACCTGTTCTCGAAAATGCAAGGCGGCAATGCCTTGGGCGGCCTCGTTGACAAAATCAACACCTTCCCGCTGGCCAACTTCGCCTTCGAATGGCTCGTACCGGCCGTCATCTGCGCGGTAATCGGCGGCCTCCTCGGCAAAGCCACCGGCTTCGGCGGTACCCGTGAAGACACCTACCGAGAACAAGCCATCCGCGAAGAAAAACGCAAAGCGCTTGAAAACGCGTAAATCCACCGTTCCCATTATTTAAATCACACGAAAAGGAGCTATTACATGGCAAATAAAACAATGACCGCTTTGGGTAAACAAAAATCCGTTATCCGTGAATTGGCCGGCTTCGGCGCAGAACGCGCAAAAGTCGTCGGTCCGGAAAATGTATTGAACTTCTCCATCGGCAACCCCAGCGTTCCCGCACCGAAGGAAGTTAAAGAAGCGATTTTGGACATCATCCAAACCGAAACGCCCCAAGCCGTTCACAGCTACTCCGCAGGTAACGGGATGGAATCCACGAGAAAAGCCATCGCTGACAACCTGAACAAACGCTACGGCACCGACTACGGCGCAGACAACCTTTATATGACCTGCGGCGCCGCTGCATCCTTGAACATTGCATTAGCAGCTTTAATCGAAGAACCCAGCGACGAAATCGTCGTTCTCGCTCCCTTCTTCCCCGAATACACCGTCTTCATCGAATCCCAAGGCGGAAAAATGGTACTCGTCGAAGCACGCGATGACATGCAACTTCACGCTGAAGATGTTGAAAAGGCCATTACGAAAAACACCCGTGCCGTCTTAATCAACACGCCGAACAACCCGGCAGGCGTTATCTACTCCAAGGAAGCTTTGGAAGAATTGGCAGCCATGCTCGAAAAGAAGAGCAAGGAATTCGGTCGCCCGATCTATATCTTAAGTGACGAACCCTACCGCGAACTCGTTCTCGTCGACGACGCAGAAGTCGCTTGGGTACCCAGCATTTACGACAACACCGTCGTATGCTACAGCTGGTCGAAATCCCTCTCCTTACCGGGCGAACGGATCGGCTACATCCTCGTTCCCGGAAAAGTTGAAGACAAAGACCTTATGCCCGCCATCGGCGGAGCAGGCCGTGCATTGGGCTACGTCTGTGCACCGACCTTAATGCAAAAAGTCATCGAACGCTGCGTCGACGTCGAACCCGATGTTGAAGTTTATAAGAAAAACAGAGACCTCTTATTCGACGGCTTAACCGAAATGGGCTATGTCGTAGCAAAACCGGCAGGCGCTTTCTACCTGTTCATTAAATCCCCGGACGGAGACAGCGAAACCTTCTCCGATCGCGCAAAAGAATACGATATGCTCGTCGTCCCCGGCACCGGCTTCGGCTCCAAGGCCTTCATGCGCCTGAGCTACTGTGTCGATACGGAAACCTGCGAAAAATCCCTGCCCATCTTCAAGGAAATGATGGACAAATACTATCGCTAAAAACCATGGTGTGACGACACACCTGAAAAAAAGCAAATCCGGGCTTCGGAAACGAAGCCTGGAAATTTGCTTTTTTTTCTTGTGATGTTTATGCATATGAGGTATACTGGTATACAAGAAGGTTTTCATTTCCTTCCCTGTGACCAAATCTTATTAAGTTGGTAAAGGACGCGGCATTCGGCAGAAAACGGAATCTGCCAAGGGCCGGGAAAACGTCACTGCCACTTCGACAAACGCAGGCTGTACAAGTTTGTACAGTGCAGAACAATTAGGAGGAAAACATGGAATTTACGCAAGAGCACAAACTCATCCGGGATTTGGCAATTAAATTTGCTGAACAAGAATTAACCGATGATGTCTTGGATGCAGCTGAAGAAACCGGCTGTTTAGACATGGACGTCGTCCGCAAAATGGGCGAAGCCGGATTCTTCGGCATTAAAGTCCCCAGAGAATTAGGCGGCGCCGGCGGCGACCACGTCGCATATGTTACCGTTATGGAAGAAATCGCAAAGAAGAGCGCAGTTGCTTCCGTATTCGTATCGAGCCCCAACTCCCTTTGCGGTGCGCCGATTCAATTAAGCGGTACGCCTGAACAAAAAGAAAAATACTTAAGCAAAATCGCCACGGGCGAGCTCATGTTCTGCTTCGGCTTAACCGAACCGGGCGCAGGTTCCGACGCAGGCGGCACCAAGACCACCGCCGTATTGGACGGAGACGAATGGGTTATCAACGGCCGTAAGACCTTTATTACCGGCGCACCCATTGCCGATTACAGCATTATCTATGCCAAGACCGACATGAAGGCCAAAGGCAGTGCCGGCATCACCGCATTTATCGTCGACTTAAAGAGTGAAGGCGTATCCTTCGGTAAGCCCGAAGAAAAAATGGGTATCATCGGTTGCCCCACCTCGGACATCGTCCTTGAAAACGTCCGCGTACCCAAAGAAAACATGTTGGGTCAAGAAGGCAAAGGCTTCACCAACGCCATGAAGACTTTGGACGTCGGCCGTATCGGTATCGCCGCTCAAGCCATCGGTGTCGCACAAGCCGCTTTGGACGAAGCCGTTAAATTCGCCAAAGAACGTGTTCAATTCGGTCAACCCATTGCGAAATTCCAAGGCATCAGCTTCAAGATCGCAAGAATGGCCGCAAAATTAGAAGCAGCCAAACTTCTCGTTTACGAAGCAGCTGCAGCAAAAGACCGCGGCGAAGACGCATCGAAGATTTGCTCCATGGCGAAATACTTCTGCTCCGAAACCTGCAACGAAATCGTCTACGACGCCCTTCAAGTACACGGCGGTTACGGCTACATCAAAGACTACAAGATCGAACGTCTTTACAGAGACGCACGGATTACGTCGATTTACGAAGGAACCAGCGAAGTTCAACTCCTCGTTATCGGCAGCCAACTTTTGAAATAAGAGCATACAGGAGGTTATCATGAATATAGTGGTATGTGTTAAACAAGTACCTGACACAACGGAAGTACGTCTGGATCCCAAGACCAACACCTTGATCCGTGAAGGCGTCCCCAGCATCATCAACCCGGACGACTTATCCGGTTTGGAAGTTGCTCTTCGCATTAAGGACCAAGATCCTGAAAACGTCAAAGTTTACGCGCTTTCCATGGGCCCGAACCAAGCTGAATATGCTCTTCGCGAAGCCTTGGCCATGGGCGCAGACGAAGCCATCTTAGTCAGCGACCGCGCATTCGGCGGCGCCGACACCTGGGCTACATCCTGCACCATTACCGCCGCCATCGAACACATCGACTACGATTTAGTTATCGCAGGTCGTCAAGCCATCGACGGCGATACGGCACAAGTCGGTCCCCAAATCGCAAGACACCTGAACATCCCCGCCATTTCCTATGCGGAAGATGTAAAAGTTGAAGACGGCAAGGTCATCGTAAAACGTCAATTCGAAGATCGCTACCACATCCTCGAAGCTGACATGCCCTTATTGATCACCACCTTGGCTGAATGTGCTCAACCCCGTTACATGACCATTCGCGGCATCTACGAAGCGCAAGAAAAACCCATTACCGTCTGGGGCTTAAAAGACATCGAAGACAAACTCGACCTGTCCAACATCGGTCTGAAAGGTTCTCCGACCCGCGTTAAACAATCCTTCCCGAAACAAGGAAAGGCCGCAGGTGTATTGCTTACAGACTTAACCGCCGACGAAGCCGCACAAGCTATTCTCGCGAAACTTAAAGAAAAATACATCATTTAAGGGGGAGAACAACATGAGTAAAGATATATACGTATTTATCGAACAAAGAGACAACAAACTTGAAAAAGTCGGTATCGAACTTCTCGGTAAAGCCCGCGAATTAGCCGACGATTTAGGTCAAAAGGTTGTTGGGATGCTCATCGGCGAAAACGTCAAGAGCGAAGCTGAAATCCTCTTCCGCCACGGCGCAGACAAAGCCGTCGTCGTCGAAGATCCCCGCTTAAAAGAATATTTAAGCGAAGACTATGCCGACGTGGTTTACGGAATCATCGAAAAATATGAACCCGAAATCGTCCTTTTCGGCGCAACCTCCATCGGCCGTGACCTGGCACCGAACTTGGCTGCCCGCGTACACACCGGTTTAACCGCCGACTGTACGAAATTGGAAATCGACCCGGAAAGCAAATTGCTTCGCATGACCCGTCCCGCATTCGGCGGTAACTTAATGGCTACCATCGTCTGCGAAGACTTCCGTCCCCAAATGGCTACCGTACGCCCCGGCGTTATGCCCAGCGTTGAATCCGTGACCGACGATGGTGAAATCATCGAAGACAAATTCGAATTCAGCCACGCCGAACCCATCGTTCGCTTAAAAGAAGTCTTAAAAATCGAAAACAAGAAAAAAGACATCACCGAAGCCAACATCCTCGTATCCGGCGGTCGCGGCTTAGGCGGTCCCGAAGGCTTCGACGCCTTAGACGGCCTGGCACACGAACTGGGTGCTGAAATTTCTTCCTCCAGAGCCGCTGTCGACTCCGGCTGGATCGAAAAATCCCAACAAGTCGGACAAACCGGTAAAACCGTACGTCCCGAATTGTACCTGGCATTAGGTATTTCCGGCGCCATCCAACACTTGGCAGGTATGGAAGAATCCGACCTGATCATCGCCGTCAATAAAGACGAAGGCGCACCGATCTTCGACGTAGCCGATCTCGGCGTCGTCGGCGACTTAAACGCCATCGTACCGAAGCTCGAAGAACTTCTCAAAAAAGAAAGAGAATTGAGCGAACAACTGTAATCAATCATTGGAAAAGCCTCCCGCGGGAGGCTTTCAGAGTGATGACAAAGGAGGGAGAATCATCCGATTCACCCTTCCTTTTTTTGTGTCATCAAACAGCATTCGCCTCAATTATAGTAAAATAGAGAAAAAAGGAGGCCGCCATGCTACACAAAGAAGACAAGAAAAAAGTAGAACAAATTCAAATGATTGCTCTGGATCAACTCGTGCCGGCAGATCATCTTTTGCGAAAAATTGACCGTTACGTGGACTTCGACTTCATCTATGACCTGGTGGAAGACCTTTACTGTCTAGACAACGGCCGACCCAGCATCGACCCCGTGGTTCTCATTAAACTCGT